>CAZBQA010000006.1:0-65241 GCA_964493905.1 uncultured Prevotella sp. | reverse complement strand
GTCGAAGCAGCTTCTGTTTCCAGTCGAAGCAGCTTCTGTTTCCAGTCGAAGCAGCCTCTGTTTCCAGTCGAATCATCCTGCGGCAAGGCATCGTCCGTCGGGCGACATGGCTGCTTTTGGCTAGCGTGCAGGCCCTGTTGCCGCCACCCCCACGGCCTTGTGGCCCACCTGAAGCGACCGGGAGGGTGGGGCAGAGCCGCGCTATTGTTTTATTTTTGCATCTTTGGCCCTGCATTTGCTTGTTGCTTAGGAAATAAAGCACTATCTTTGCAATATGAACTTACAGGATACCAGCAAAATCAAGATGAGCGAGAATGTCATCATCGCCGATGCCGATTACATCGACTATGTGGCCTTCCAGTTGAGCGTGCAGTTTGAACGGATGCTGGGTCGGCGAATCCCCAAGGCCGACCTCAGCCGGTGGGCCGTGAACGTGGCCCTCGACGGCGGGCTGCGTCCCGACGGTCAGCCGCACGAGACGCAGGTGGTGCTCGTACACGACAAGCAGCACACCCGGCTCGACAACTTCGTGCCCTCGGTCTACGCCACCGAGCTCAGCGCCCAGGCGTTCACCGACGAACAGCTGGGCGAGTTTCTGGTCAACGCCTACGCTGCGGGCGAGGTGGTCGACAAGCCCCAATACCTCGTCGATGCCATCAAGGCTGTGTGTGAGCACCAGGAGGTGCGGCGGCTGATGGTCATCCCCAACGGCGAGCAGGGCGACAGCTACGACGAGGTGCGGCGGGCATTGCGCGATGCCCCCGACGACAAGCGCATCACCGTCTTTGCCATGCAGCCCATGGCGGGTGGCAACTTCAGGCAGGAGATTCTGGGCTACTCGCTCATGAACGCCTTGGGTATCAAGGGCGAGGAACTGTAAGGGAGCGCCGCGACAACCAAGAACAATAACAACAAAACAAAAAAGATACGACAATGAACGATTTGCGGAATGACAGCGCTGCCCACAACGCGGCAGCAGCAGGTGCCCCCAACGCCGGCAACGGCAAGGGCAGGGTGCTCATGATAGGAGCCGGTGGCGTGGCCACGGTGTGCGCCTTCAAGATTGTGCAGAACCAGGATGTGTTCTCCGAGTTGATGATTGCCAGCCGACGCAAGGAGAAATGCGACCAGCTGGTGCAGGCCATCCACGACAAGGGCTACCAGATGGACATCAAGACGGCCGAGGTGGATGCCGACGACGTGGAGCAGCTCAAGGCCCTGCTCGGAAGCTACAAGCCCGAGCTGGTCATCAACCTGGCCTTGCCCTACCAGGACCTCACCATCATGGAGGCCTGTCTGGCCTGCGGCTGCAACTACCTCGACACGGCCAACTACGAGCCCAAAGACGAGGCACACTTCGAATACAGCTGGCAGTGGGCCTACAAAGACCGCTTCGAGAAGGCCGGACTGACGGCCATCCTGGGCTGCGGCTTCGACCCGGGCGTGTCGCAGGCCTACACGGCCTACGCCGCCAAGCACCACTTCGACGAGATACACTACCTCGACATCGTCGACTGCAATGCCGGCAACCACCACAAAGCGTTTGCCACCAATTTCAATCCCGAGATCAACATCCGCGAGATTACCCAGAAAGGCCTGTTCTACGAGGACGGCAAGTGGGTGGAGACCGAGCCGCTGGAGGTACACCAGCCCATCAGCTACCCCAACATCGGGCCGCGCGAGAGCTACCTCATGCACCACGAGGAGCTGGAGAGCCTGGTGAAGAACTATCCCACCATCAAGCGCGCGCGCTTCTGGATGACCTTCGGACAGCAGTATCTCACCTATCTCGACTGCATCCAGAACCTGGGCATGAGCCGCATCGACGAGGTGGAGTATGAGGCCCCGCTGGCCGACGGCTCCGGCAAGACGGTGAAGGTGAACATCGTGCCGCTTCAGTTTCTCAAGGCCGTGCTGCCCAACCCGCAGGACCTCGGCGAGAACTACGACGGCGAGACCAGCATTGGCTGTCGCATCCGTGGCGTGAAAGACGGCAAGGAGCGCACCTATTATATCTACAACAACTGCCTGCACCAGGCTGCCTATCAGGAGACAGGCATGCAGGGCGTGAGCTACACCACGGGCGTGCCTGCCATGGCCGGTGCCATGATGTTTGTCAAAGGACTGTGGAACAAGCCGGGCGTGTGGAACGTAGAAGACTTCGACCCCGATCCGTTCCTGGAGGTTGTGGGTGCCCAGGGACTGCCCTGGCACGAGGTGTTCGACCTCGACCTCGAGTTCTGACACTTACCATCGTCTGTCGGCAATAAGCCGGCAGACCGACATTGATTATTTAATCCTATATTGATAATGGCAAAAACAGAAGAAGAACTGGCAGCAGAGAAGGCTGCACAGCAGAAAGCAGAGAAAGACGCCAAGCTCAAGGCGTTGCAGGCTGCGATGTCTAAGATAGAGAAAGACTTTGGCAAGGGCTCCATCATGCGCATGGGCGATGAGCAGGTGGAGAACGTGGAGGTCATCCCCACAGGGTCTATCGGGCTCGACGTGGCGCTGGGCGTGGGTGGCTATCCGCGCGGCCGCATCATCGAGATCTACGGTCCGGAATCGTCGGGTAAGACCACGCTGGCCATCCATGCCATTGCCGAGTGTCAGAAGCAGGGGGGCATTGCCGCATTCATCGATGCCGAGCACGCCTTCGACCGTTTCTATGCCGAGAAGCTCGGCGTGGATGTCGACAACCTCTGGATCTCGCAGCCCGACAACGGTGAGCAGGCCTTGCAGATTGCCGACCAGCTCATCAGTAGCTCGGCCATCGACATTCTGGTGGTCGACTCGGTGGCTGCCCTCACACCCAAGAAGGAGATCGAGGGCGAGATGGGTGACTCTGCCGTAGGCCTGCAGGCCCGCCTGATGTCGCAGGCCTTGCGCAAGCTCACGGCCACCATCTCGAAGACCAACACGTGTTGCATCTTCATCAACCAGCTGCGCGAGAAGATCGGCGTGATGTTCGGCAACCCCGAGACCACCACCGGCGGTAACGCGCTGAAGTTCTACTCCAGCGTGCGCCTCGACATCCGCCGCGTGAACAGCCTGAAGGATGGCGACAACGTCATCGGCAACCACGTGCGTGTGAAGGTGGTGAAGAACAAGGTGGCGCCGCCCTTCCGCAAGGCGGAGTTTGATGTCACCTTCGGCGTGGGCATCAACAAGGTGGGCGAGATCCTCGACCTTGGCGTGGAGCACGGCATTGTGCAGAAGAGCGGCAGCTGGTTCAGCTACAACGGCTCCAAGCTGGCACAGGGACGCGACGCCAGCATGGCCTTGCTGCACGACAACCCTGAGCTCTGCGAGGAACTCGAAGGACTTATCATGCAGGCCATCAAGGCTAAGATGGAGAGTTAGTACCCGACGCTCTGTCACGATATACCAAGGAGCGCGAAATGCAAGACAGCATCGGCAGGAAGGGCAGCCATTGAGGTGTGCCGCCCTGTGCCGATGCTGTCTTGCGTTTCGCGCTCTTCGCGTGTGGTGCCGTCTACGACGGTGGCGTTACACGTAAGTCTCCAGGAACTTCAGGTTACCGGTGAACCTGATGTGCTGGGTCGAGGCCGGGAAGAGAAGCGTGTCGCCCGCCTTCACTTGCTCGGTGTTGCCTTCGTTGTCGGTGACGGTGCCTTCGCCCTCAGTCACGATGGTGATGATGAAGCTGTCGAGCGATGCAATGTCGATGAGCGTAGGCTCGGTGATGTCGTAGAGGAAGGTGTGGAAGTAGGGGCACTGCACCAGCGACACACCCTCGTTGCGTGCAGGCACATAGTTGGTGCGGTAGTTGCTTTCCACATGGTAGTCGATGCTCTCGGCGGCCTCCTTGGTGTGCAGCTGGCGCTCGTTGCCATCCTTGTCTTTGCGTTTGAAGTCGTAGATGCGGTAGGTCACGTCGCTGGTCTGCTGGATTTCGGCCAGGAAGCAGCCCTTGCCGATGCTGTGTATGCGCCCGGCAGGCAGGAAGAAGCAGTCGCCCTCTTTCACCTGGTAGCTGTCGATGGCCTCGGTGATGGTGTCGTTGGCCACCATGGCCTTGTATTCCTCGGGCGTGATTTGCTTCTTCAGGCCCACCAGCATATTGGCATCGGGGTCCGACTTCATGACATACCACATCTCGGTCTTGCCGCGTTCCTTGCCTTGCTTTCTGGCTATCTCATCCGTGGGGTGTACCTGGATGGACAGGGGCTCGCGGGCATCGATAAACTTGATGAGCAGCGGAAACTCATTGCCGAAGCGCTCATAGTTGGCCATGCCCACCAGTTCGCCCTTGAGCTTGGCCACCACCTCGCTGAGGGGCTGCCCGTCGTATTTGCCTCCGCTCACGATGGTCTCGTTGCCCGGCACACCCGATATTTCCCAACTCTCACCCACCTGCTGCAGGTCGGAGTCGATTTGCTTGAACGCTACAATCTTGTTGCCGCCCCAGAGGGTCTCCTTGAGTAATGGTTTGAATCTTAATGGTCTCATGTTGATAAGTTGTTGTTGTTATTGATAATGATTGGATGATATACTCATTTGTCTTACGTCGCCATGTCTCCACGCCCGATCTACGCTGTACATATACCATGCGTCTGTGCAGCGTGGCTTTTGCAAGGACGGCACAGGCTTGTTGGTTAGTTCTTCTTCCAGAACGACGGTGCCAGGATGACCAGCACGGTGAAGACCTCCAGACGGCCGATGAGCATCATGGCCGAGCACATCCATTTAGCAAAGTCGGGCAGGCTGGCCCACGACATGGTGGGGCCGATCTCTATGCCCAGCGTGGGCCCCACGTTGCCGATGCTGCTGAGGCTGATGGTGATGGCATTGGTGTTGTCGATGCCCGCGGCTATCATGATGAAGGCCGTGATGAACACCAGCACTAGGTAGGCGGTGATGAAAGCCAGCAGCGACACCCGCTGCGAGTTGGAGATGTTCTGGTCGTTGATCTTCAGCGGCAACACGGCGTTGGGGTGCAGGCGCTGGCGCATCTCGTTCTTGAGCACCTTCAGGAGCATCGACCCGCGCACGCATTTCAGTCCGCCGCTGGTGCTGCCTGAGCAGGCCCCGATAAACATACATAGGGCCAGGATCACCCAGGTGACGTGCGGCCATTTGCCGGCATCGTCGTTGTAGAGGCCGGTGGTGGTCATAAACGACACCACCTCGAAGATAGCCGACCGGAAGGCGTGCTCCAGGGGGTAGTGGTTGCGGATGATGAGCTCGGCCATGATAAACGCGGTGAAGCCTGCCACCAGCATGACATAGAGCTGAAACTCTGAGTCGCGCCACAGGTCGCGCACCTTGAACTTGGCCGCCGAGAAATATAGAAGGGTGAAATTGGTGCCCGAGAGGAAGCAGAAGAGCGTGGTGGTATATTCCATGACAGGCGAGTGGAAGAACTCTGTGCTGTTATTATGGATTGAGAAACCGCCGGTGGCAGCCGTCGACATGGCGTAGTTGATGCCTTGGAACCAGTCCATGCCAAAGAACATGTAGCTGCCCATGCAGGCGAAGGTGATGAAGAAATACACAATCCAGATCCAGCGCGCGCTCATCGAGAGCTTGGGGTGGAGTTTGGTCTTGATGGGGCCTGTCGACTCGGCGGCAAACACCTTCACGCCGCCACCCACCAGCGAGGGCAGCAGGGCCACGGTGAAGAACACGATACCCAGGCCGCCGATCCACTGCGTGAGCGACCGCCAGAAGAGGATGCCGTGGGGCAGCGACTCCACGTCGTCGATGATTGTCGCACCCGTGGTGGTGAAGCCTGACATGGTCTCGAAGTAGGCGTCGGTGAAGCTGCTCAGGTAGCCGCCCAGCAGAAAGGGCATGGTGCCGAAGAGCGAGAATACCACCCAGGTGAGCGTCACCACCAGGAAGGAGTCGCGGCGCGACAGGTAGTTGTCTGCCGAGCGTCCCAGATACTTGCACACGAAGCCGCAGAAGGTGGTGACGATGACCGACACCAGGAAGGCAAAGGTGTCGTCTTCCTGGAACCACAGGGCCATGAAGAGGCACCATAGCATGAGTGTCGCCTCCAGAAAGAGCAGCGACCCCAGGATCTTGTAAATGATTTTGAAATTAATCACTAGTTAAAGAACTTTTCGATTTTCTTCATGTTCACGTCGTGACAGAACACCACCACCGAGTCGCCGGCCTGTATCTGCGTGTTGCCCGACACCAGCATGCCCTCGCCCTCGCGCACCAGGCCACCTATGGTGATGCCTGCCGGCAGCCCGAGGTCTTTGACGGCCTTGCGTGTCACCTTCGATCCCTCCTTGGGTATAAACTCTGCCACGTCGGCGTTGGCCGACATGAGGAAGGTGACGTTCATCACGTCGGCGTCGAGCATGAGCTGGTAGATGCGGCTGGCCGCGATGGCCTTCTTGTTGATGATGGTACCGATGTCGAGGCTCTCGGCCATGTTGATATAATCGATATTCTCGACCATGGCCACCGTCTTCCTCACCCCCATGCGCTTGGCCGTGAGGCAGGCCAGGATGTTTGTCTCGGCATTGCCGGTGAGGGCTACGAAGGCCTGCGTGTCGCGGATGTCTTCCTCGGTGAGCAGCGACGTGTCGCGGGCGTCGCCGTTGATGACGAGCGTCTTGTCGTCGAGCAGCTGGTTGAGTTGCTCGCAACGGTCGGGGTCTACCTCGAAGATCTTGGCGTTCATGTATTTGGGCATCGACTGGATGGCCCTCACGGCCGTGGCACCGCCTCCCATGAACATCACGTCCTTGACGTCGACGTAGTGTTCCTTGCCCACAATCTTGCGCACGTAGGGGATATACTGGCGGGTGGTCATGAAATAAGCCAGGTCGGAGCACTTCAGCTCATCGTTGCCGCCGGGAATGATGGTGTCGTCGCCGCGCTTGATGGCCACCACGTGGTAGGGGTCTTCGGGTCCGCAGAGGTCTTTCAGGGGCTGGTTCAGGATCTCGCAGTCCTCGCGCAGCTTGATGGCCAGCATCACCAGGGCACCATCGTGAACATCCCAGCGCTGCCGTACCCACGACATCTTGAGTCCGTTGTTGATGTCGCGGGCAGCCAGTATCTCCGGGTAGATGAGCTCGTCGACACCGATGTTCTTGTAGAACTCCTGTATCTCGGGCTCCATATACTCCGAGTTGTTGACCTGCGCCACCGTCTTGTGGGCGTGCAGTGCATGGGCCAGAATACAACTGTTGATGTTCTCGCTCTCGTCGGGTGTCACCGCGATGAAGAGGTCGGCATTGGTGGTGCCGGCCTCCTTGAGGGCTTTCACGCTCGACGGCGAGCCGTGATAGGTGAGCAGGTCGTAGTCGGATCCAATCTTCTGCAGTCGCTCCTCGTCGTCGTCGATGATGGTGATTTCCTCCTGGTTGCGCGAGAGCAGGCGGGCCAGGTACGTACCGATGGCATAAGCGCCGATAATGACAATCTTCATATTTTGTGTTGCCGGCAGGCCCGAGAGCAGGTGCCGGCGCAATGGTTATGCGTTGATGACCTTCAGGATGGTGTCTTTGACCGACTGCAGGTCGATGCCGCAGATCTCGTATTGCTGCTGCACCGTGCCCGGTTCTATAAACTTGTCGGGCAGGCCCAGGCGCACCACGTCGGGGTGGTAGCCGTGGTCGGCCATCCATTCGAGCACCGCCGAGCCCATGCCACCCTGTCGGGCGCCATCCTCGATGGTGATGATGCGCTTGAACTGCCGGCCCACTTCGTCGAGGATGCTCTCGTCGAGGGGTTTCACAAAGCGCATGTCGTAGTGGGCCACCGATGGCGCAGCCGAGAGCAGCGACGTTAATCTGTGGCGCTCGCGGGCCTCGGCCTCAATCTCGTCGATGGCCTTGGCCACGGTGTTGCCCAGCGGGCCGAGGCTCAGCACGGCCACGTCGCGCCCAGGCCTGAGTCTGCGGCCAGTGCCCACCTTAACCTCCTCCAGCGGACAGTGCCAGTCGACCAGCACGCCACGGCCGCGGGGATAGCGTATGACGAACACCCCCTTGCCTTCGAGCTGGCCGGTGTACATCAGCCGACGGAGCTCATGCTCGTCCATCGGCGAGGAGATGGTGATGTTGGGAACGGTGCGCAGGGCCGCAAGGTCGAAGGCACCGTGGTGGGTGGGGCCGTCTTCGCCCACCAGTCCGGCCCTGTCGAGACAGAGCACCACAGGCAGGTTGAGGATGGCCAGGTCGTGGATGATATGGTCGTAGGCACGCTGAGAGAACGCGCTGTAGATATTGCAGAAGGGCAGGAGCCCGTCTTTGGCCATGCCGCCCGAGAAGGTTACGGCATGCCCCTCGGCAATGCCCACGTCGAAGCATCGGTCGGGCATGGCCTTCATCATGATGTTCATCGAGCAGCCGGTGGGCATGGCGGGCGTCACCCCCACAATCTTGGGATTTTGCTCAGCCAGTTCGAGCAACGTATGGCCGAAGACATCCTGAAACTTGGGCGGCACCCCTGTGGTGTCATCCAGGATACGCTCGCCGGTGGTGGGGTCGAACTTACCCGGAGCGTGCCAGATGGTGGCCGCCTTCTCGGCCGGTTCGTAGCCCTTGCCCTTCACCGTGTGCAGATGCAGCAGCTTGGGGCCCTTCATGTCCTTGAGCTGCCTGAGCAGGCGCACCACCTCCTTGACGTCGTGCCCGTCGAAGGGTCCGAAGTAGCGGATGTTCATACCCTCGAAGATGTTCTGCTGATGGCTGATGGCACTCTTGATGGCGTTGTTGAGCCTGATGATGCCCTTGCGACGGTTGTCGTTGAGGTAGCCCTTGGCATGCAGCCACTGCGAGGCCTTGAAGCGTATCTTGTTGTAAGTCTCGTTGGTATCGAGGTTCAGCAGATACTGCTCCATGCCGCCCACGGCCCGGTCGATAGACATGTCGTTGTCGTTGAGTATGATGAGCAGGTCGTTGGGGGTGGAACTCACATTGTTGAGGCCCTCGAAGGCCAGACCGCCACTCATGGCCCCATCGCCGATGACAGCCACCACATGGCGTTCGTCGTGGCCCGTCTTCTTGGCGGCCACGGCCATGCCCAGTGCTGCCGATATGCTGTTGGAGGCATGTCCGCAGGTGAAGGTGTCGTATTGGCTCTCCTCAGGGGTGGGGAAGGGATAGATGCCGCCCAGCTTACGGTTGGTGCAGAAGCAGTCGCGGCGGCCCGTCAGTATCTTATGGCCGTAGGCCTGGTGGCCCACGTCCCACACAATGCGGTCGTTGGGCGTGTCGAGAGCATAATGCAGGGCTACCGTCAGCTCTACCACGCCGAGGCTCGAGGCAAAGTGTCCGGGGTTGACCGACACCTCCTCGATGATGTCCTGCCGCAGCTCCTGGCATACCTGTGGCAACTGGTCGAGTGACAGGCGGCGCAGGTCAGCAGGATATTTGATTTGACTTAACAGTCTGAATTTCTCTTTGTCCATCACTCAATAGTTGGGAATAACCATGCAAAGTTACGATAATATATCGATAAAAGTGTTGAAAGGAAACAGTTTTTTGTTACCTTTGCAACTTGAACATTCATACAATCTACATTTTTAATCCATCAAAGATGATGAATCGAAAGAAACTCTTATTGACCATTTTCCTCATGGCTTCTGCCACCTTAGTGGCACAGACGCGTGACGGCGGCATCTCGGCGCAGATGCTCGACCAGATCGAGAAGGCCCAGAGCCAGAACCCCGCCTACAAGGCCATTGCCAATGCCATTGCCTCCAACAAGATTGATGACCTGGCCAAAAACTACAAGAACCTGGGACAGGTAGACACCTACTTCAGTGTGGAGACCGTCAAGCAGAACATCCACGACCAGCAGAGCTCCGGCCGGTGCTGGCTGTTCTCGGGCCTCAACGTGCTCCGCGGCAACTTTGCCAAACAGCACAACGACACCCTGCGCGTGGAGTTCTCGCAGTCGTACCTCTTCTTTTACGACCAGCTCGAGAAGGCCAACCTCATGCTTCAGGGCGTCATCGACTGTGCCAAGAAGCCCATGGACGACACGCGGGTGCAGTTCTTCTTCCGCAACCCCATTGGCGACGGCGGCACCTTCTGCGGCGTGGCCGACCTGGCCGACAAGTACGGACTTGTGCCCATGAGCGTGATGCCCGAGACCTTCTCGAGCGACAACACCTCGCAGATGCAGAAGATGATCTCTTCGAAGTTACGCGAGTTTGGGTTGGAGCTGCGCAAGATGGTGGCCGATGGCAAGAAGCCTGCGGCCGTGCGGCAGCGCAAGACCGAGATGCTCGGCACCATCTACCACATGCTGACGCTCACCGTGGGCGAGCCGGTGAAGGAGTTCAGCTATGCCTTCCGCGACAAAGACGGCAAGATGGTGGGCAAGGCCCATAAATACACTCCTAAAGAATTTTATGCTGCCACGGTGGGACAGCCCCTCGAAAACAGTTTTGTGATGGTGATGAACGACCCTCGTCGGCCTTACTACAAGACCTTCGAGGTGGAGTATGACCGCCACGTGTACGACGGTCACAACTGGCGTTACCTCAACCTTCCCATGGCCGATATTGCCAAGCTCGCCATCGCCTCGCTCAAGGGCGGCCACAAGCTCTATACGAGCTACGACGTGGGCAAGCAGATCGACCGCAAGCGCGGCTATCTCGACACCGAGAACTACGACTATGCCTCGCTTTTCGGCACTACCTTCGGCATGAACAAGGCCCAGCGCATCGAGACCTTCGACAGCGGCTCCACCCACGCCATGACGCTCACCGCCGTAGACCTCGACGCTGAGGGCAACCCGCTGAAGTGGAAGGTGGAGAACAGCTGGGGCTTCTCCTATGGGCAGAACGGCTACCTCATCATGACCAACAACTGGTTCAACGAGTATATGTTCCGACTGGTAATCGACAAGCAGTTTGTGCCCGAGACCACGCTGAAGCAGTTTGACCAGAAGCCCACGATGGTGATGCCCGAGGATCCCCTCTTCCTCGACGATATGTAAAACCCTTGTCCGCCCTCCAGCCTCGTTAGCAGGCCGGGGGGCGACACATTTCTCGGCCTATGAGCATCTCTCTGTTGCTGGTCTCACTTTTTACGTTTGTCGAGTTCAACTGTGAGAATCTTTTTGACACCGTAGACGACAGCCTGAAGCAGGACGAGGAGTTTCTCCCGGCTTCGAGCCATCATTGGACTCCCTATCGCTACTGGCGCAAACTCGACCGCATCGGCCAGGCGCTGCTCTCGTGCGGCGTGCTGGGCGAACGGCAGGTGTTGCCCGACATGATGGTGCTGACCGAGGTCGAGAACGATTCGGTGATGCGCGACCTGACGCGTCGCTCGCTGCTCCGCCAGGCAAGCTATGACTATGTGATGACCTCCAGTCCCGACCGGCGAGGCATCGACGTGGCACTGGTCTACTCTCCCTTTGCCTTCCGGCTCCTTCACCACCACGCCATACGCATTCCGCCCTTGCGCGGATTTCAGCCTACCCGCGACATTCTCTATGCCGCGGGAGAGGTGATCAGCGGCGACACGCTCCATGTCTTTGTGGTGCATGCCCCTAGTCGGTCGGAGGGCGAGGCGGCCACGCGTCCCCACCGATTGCATGTGGCGCGTCAACTATGTGCCGCCGTCGACTCGCTTCGACGGCTCACACCCCATCCACGCATCATTGTGGCCGGCGACTTCAACGACTATACGCGTGACGCATCGCTCCGTATGCTCCGCAACCATGGCCTGGTGCATGTATCGGCTACGGCACGCGGCACGCATGGTGCGCGTGGCACCTACCGCTACCAGGGCGAGTGGGGCAGTCTGGACCATATCTTCTGCGACGAGGAGACGGCAGCCCGGCTGGTGGATTGCCATGTCAACGATGCACCCTTCCTGCTGGTCGACGATGAGAAATATGGCGGCAAGAAACCACGCCGCAATTACCAGGGACCACGCTATCTCGATGGTGTGAGCGACCACCTGCCGCTGGTGGCGGTGTTCAGGTGGGACGGCGAGTAGGGCAATGTGGTGTGGCATGCCATGGCGGGTCAAATCTTTAGGCTCAAAAATCAATTCTTACTACCCCCTCAGTCAAGATATTACGTAACTTTGCACCATGCCACGCCACATCCCCAAGGTATGTGTTGTGGCATGACATGAGACACTACAACGATCAAAACCATTCAAAACAAACCATTGACAACAATGAAGAGTATCCTGGAGGGGCGTCCTGCCCTGAAGCAAGAAGTGTATAAGGTGGCCGAGGTAGCAGGCTATCTGTGGCAAAATGGCTGGGCCGAACGCAACGGCGGCAACATCACGGTGAACATCACGGCACACGTCGACGACGAGATACGCGCCCTGCCGGCCATCTCTGAGGTGAAGGCCATTGGCGAGACGCTGCCGCAGCTCAAAGGCCAGTATTTCTTCTGCAAAGGCACGGGCAAGCGCATGCGCGACCTGGCCCGATGGCCCATGGACAACGGTTCGGTAATACGCATTCTCGACGACTGCGCCAGCTATGTGATCATTGCTGACCAGCCTGTGCAGCCCACCTCTGAGCTGCCCTCGCACCTGGCTGTACATGCTCGTCAGATCGAACTCGGGTCGGGCTATACCGCCACCGTGCACACCCATCCCATCGAGCTCATTGCCATGTCGCACAACAAGGCGTTCTTGGGCAAGGATGTGCTCAGCCGTCTGCTGTGGAGCATGATTCCTGAGACCAAGGCCTTCTGTCCGCTCGGCCTGGGCATCGTGCCCTACACCCTGCCCGGCAGCAATGCCATGGCACAGGCCACGCTCGAGCAACTGGAGGAATATGACGTGGTGATGTGGGAGAAGCATGGTGCCTTTGCCAAGGGTCTTGACGTGATGGATGCCTTCGACCAGATCGATGTGCTCTCGAAGAGTGCCAAGATCTACGTCAATGCCAAGGCTATGGGCTTCGAGCCCGAAGGCATGAGCGATGAGCAGATGAGTGAGCTCACCCGCGAGTTCAACCTGCCCAGATAGAGCCGGACGAAAGAACATGAAAAAGGGGGCGCAGACGGCTGCCCAGGTATCGTAGCAACGGTTGTCACCGTGTGCGATGAGATGCCTGGACAGAGGTCTGCGCCCCCTTCTTTTATCGTGTTATCCGATGAGCTGTGGCAGGAAGGATGAGATGATGAGCACCACGATGCCCACGAGGAGCACAGCGATGGTCTTGGGCGAGCATCCCTTCCACTCCTTGAGGATGATGCCCCACACGTTGGAGAACACCACGTTGAGGGCCATGAGGATGCAGAAGGCCAGCGTCATGAGCGTGGGCGAGGAGGTGAGGAAGCCCTTGCCCAGCGAGAGCCCGAAGAACTGGCTGTACCAGAGGGCTCCGGCCAGCAGGCAGAACAGCAGGTTGTTGCCCATGACATCCCATTTGCGATAGTCGCCCCAGGTGTGGTTCTTCTGGTTCTGGGCAAAACAATAGAGGGCATTGGTGGCGAGGCCGCCCAGCGTCACCAGCAGTGTGGCAGGCAGCGTGCGGAACATGGGGTTGGTGAGGTCGCCGAAGTGGATGTCCTTGCCAAACTCCAGGCCTACGTTGAAGCAGCCGCTCATGAATCCGGCGAGCAAGGCGATGGCCAGCCCCTTGGGGAAGTTGAAGTCTTTCACTGCGGCCTTCTTCTCTTCTTCAGAGAGCATACTGGCCTTCATCGAGCCAGCCACGCCGATGATGGCGATGCCCACGAGGGTGACCACCACGCCGAGGATGACGGCGAAGGTCAGCGAGCTGAGGGCGTCGAGCTCGGGAAAGAAGACATTGAGCAGCACGGGCCCCATGATGGTGCCCAGGCCGGCACAGGTGCCAAGGGCGATCGACTGGCCCAGGGCCACGCCCAGATAGCGCATCGACAGGCCGAAGGTCAGGCCGCCCACGCCCCACAGCACGCCGAAGAAGATGGTCATCCATACGTTGAACGACGGGGCTCCGGCCAGCAGTTCTCCCAGGCTGTGCCCCTGGGGTATGGCGAGCTGTGCTCCCAGCAGCGGCAGCACCAGCCAGGCGAAGACACCCTGCACGAGCCAGTAGCTTTCCCAGCTCCACGCCTTGATTTTGTTGATGGGCACGTAGCAGCTGCTCTGGCAGAAGGCACCCACGGCAATGATGAGTAGTCCGATGATGATATCCATGGTCTGTAAGTGGATGTGCCGTCCTGCCCTGTAAGGTCGAAAGCCTGGTCCCGACTTCCCGCAGGAAGTTCGGGGTCAGGCTTTCGCAGGGTAGGTGTGGCTGGTGCTTACTTTCTCTTGAAGGTCACTTCCTGCTCGTATTTCTCGACGTCGGCCAGATATTCCTCGCCCACAGGCACATTGTGTGTGAGGTTGAAATAGTCGTAGACGGCACCAAGGGGCAGCGTCTTGGCCTCTTCGAGGAGGGCCAGGCGCTGGAAGTGCTTGCCCTCGTCCTCATACTTGCGCAGCAGGTCGAGCGGCTCGAGGAAGGCCTGGAGCAGGCTCTTCTGAGTGGCCCTGATGCCGATGAGGTAGGCACCGATACGGTCGATGGAGGCATCGAAGTAGTCGAGGCCGATGTGCGCGCGGTGCAGCTCGCCGGTGCGCACCAGCTCGCTGAAGAGGTTGCGGGTGTTGTCGTCGAAGAGGGTCACATGGTCGGAGTCCCAGTGCATGGGCCTCGACACATGGAGCATCAGCTCAGGCACGTAGAGCAGCAGGGCCGACACGGCGTCGCTCACGTTCTCGGTGGGCTCGTAGTGACCGGTGTCGAGGGTGTAGATGACGTTGTTCTTGGCGCAGTAACCGGCGTAGAAGTCGTGCGAACCCACGGTGTAGGCCTCCAGTCCGATGCCGAAGAGCTTGGCCTCCAGGCAGGGTTTCATGTGAGGCAGCTGCTCGGCCAGGATCTTGTCGAGGCTCTCCTTCAGGATCTGACGGTAGCGGTACTTCTCCACGGTGTAGTCTTTTGAGCCGTCGTGTACCCAGATGTTCATGATGCAGGGGTCGTCCTGGTATTGGCCCATGGCCTCGGCAATGTGGCGGCAGCGCTTGGTGTGCTCGATCCAGAAGTCGCGGATGCCCTTGTCGGGGTTGGCCAGGGTCAGGCTGCCGCTCTTGGGATGTGAGAAGCTGGTGGAGTTGAAGTCGAGCTTGAGGTTGTGCTCCTTGGCCCATTGCATCCAACTTTCAAAGTGTTTGGCTTCCACCTGGTCGCGGTCTACAAACTGTCCGCCGAAGTCGCCGTAGGTCTCGTGGAGGTTCAGGCGGTAGGTGCCGCCGAGCAGCGAGGTCACTTTCTCGATGTCCTGACGCAGCTCATCAATGTTGCGGGCTTTGCCGGGGAAGTTGCCGGTGGTCTGTATGCCGCCCGAGGCTGCCTCGTTGCGCTCGAAGCCCACCACGTCGTCGGCCTGCCAGCAATGTAGCGAGATGGGGGTCTTGGCCAGGGTCTCTAGTGCCTTGTCGGTGTCTACGCCGAGCATGGCATAACGCTCTTTGGCGAGCGCATAGCTCTTTTCGATCAGTTCTGATTTCATAACAGTTGTTTTATCTTTAAGATGTTATAGGTTTCTTCTTGTTGGGCAGACCCATGGTCATGCCTGTTTGGTGATGGCGAGGTAGCGCTGGTAGGCTACGTCCCAGATGTCGGCATCTTGAGGTTCGAAGCGTTTCAGCTCCACCGACCGTGCGATGATGCTGCGCATCTGCCATATATCAGTCACGTCGCCGCCTGCCTTGGCCTGCAGCATGATGTTGCCGATGGCCGTGCCTTCCTGCGGACCGGCCAGCACCGTCACACCGCAGGCGTTGGCCGTAAACTGATTGAGCAGTTCGTTTTTCGAGCCGCCGCCGATGATGTGCAGCACGTCGAGGTCGACATCCGAGAACTCCCTGAGCCATCCGAACACCTGACGGTAGCGCAGGGCCAGCGAGTCGAAGATGCAGCGGCAATATTCGGCCGGAGTGCGTGGACAGGGTTGGTCAGTACGCTTACAGTAGGCATCGATGGCACCAAGCATCGAGTCGGGATTAGCAAACGAGGCGTCGTCGGGGTCGAGGATGCTGCGGAAGGCCTCGCAGGCGCGTGCTGCCTCCAACATTTCGGCGTGCCCCTTGCGCTCGGAGTCGGGCCATTCCTTGCGGCAACGCTCGTAGATCCACATGCCACAAATGTTTTTGAGGAACCGCGTGGTGCCATCGATGCCGCCTTCGTTGGTGAAGTTGAGGCCGAAGCTACGGTCATTGATGATAGCCTCGCCAGTCTCGATGCCCATCAGGCTCCAGGTGCCTGAGCTCAGATAGGCAAAATTCTTGTTGGCGGCCGGCACGGCTGCCACGGCGCTGGCAGTGTCGTGGCCCGCCACGGCAATGACCGGCACGGCACCCAGCCCCGTGATTTTCTGCACCTCCGGCGTCAGCGTGCCGATGACGGTGCCTGGGGTGGTCATGGCTCCAAACTGGTTGCGGCGCAGCCCGAGGCTCTTCACCAGTTCGGCATCGAGGTCCTTGGTCTTGGGATTGAGTATTTGCGAGGTCGAGGCGACGGTGTATTCGCACACGGCCTTGCCGGTGAGCATGTAGCTCAGGGCGTCGGGCATGAAGAGAATGTGGCGCGCATGCTCCAGGGCCACGTTGTTGTCGCGGTGCATCTGATAGAGTTGGAAGAGCGAGTTGAAGTTCATGAACTGTATGCCCGTCTTCTCATACACCTTCTCTTTGGGCAGGGCCTCTTTGAAATAACGGTCCATCGTACCAACGGTATGTGGGTCGCGATAGGCCATAGGGTTGCGCAGCATCTGTCCATCATCGGCCACGAACACGAAGTCGCAGCCCCAGGTATCGATGCCGATGCTCTGCACAGGGATGTTGCGCTGGTGTGCCAGTCGCAGTCCGTTGATGATTTCGTGGTAGAGTGCAAGGACATCCCAGTAGAAATGCCCCGTGGCCTCGATGAGATGATTGTCAAAGCGAGTAAGCTCCTGCAGCCCTACCTTGCCCCCCGACAGTGTTCCGATGATGGTTCGTCCACTGGTAGCTCCCAGGTCGACGGCAAAGAAGTATCTCTTTTGGTCCATAGAAAGGTTATTAGTATAATTGTTTTAAGTTGGCGCAAAGTTACGCTAAAATGACCTCGGCCAGCACAATTATTTGATTTTTTAGCCTAAAGTTTTGAGATTTTGAGTATCTTTGCAAGCATTTTAAAAAGTATTTGTGCGACTGACAGTTATCAACGTAAATCCATTAAAAACCAAATAAAAAAAATGTCAACGTTAACTATTGCAATCGTCCTTACATTCTGCGTGGGCTATCTGTTTATCGCCCTGGAGAGTGTTACCAAGGTCAACAAGGCTGCTGTGGCCTTACTTATGTTTGTGGCGTGTTGGACCCTTTTCATGCTCGACCCCGGGAGTTACATCGAAGGCATGGCCGGCCAAGACCTCGCTTCCGTAGTGAGCTCGGCCATTGAGCATCATCTGGGCAGCACCTCCACCACGCTCTTCTTCCTCATGGGCGCCATGACCATCGTAGAGATCGTGGATCAAAACGGTGGCTTCAACTGGGTACGCGACGTGATGAAGACCAAGAGCAAGCGCGCCCTGCTATGGCGCATCGCCTTCATCACGTTCTTTCTCTCAGCCATCCTCGACAACCTTACCACGAGTATCGTGATGATTATGATTCTGCGCAAGCTGGTGCAAGACCACAACGACCGTATCATCTATGCCTCGCTGGTGATTATCGCAGCCAATTCGGGCGGTGCCTTCTCGCCCATCGGCGACGTGACGACCATCATGCTCTGGAACAAGGGCGTCATCACGGCCCTCGGCGTGATCTCCGAGATATTAGTCCCCTCTATCGTTTCGATGATCATCCCGGTGATTATTTTGCAGTATGCCCTCAAGGGAAACCTCGAAGAGGTTGACATGAAGATGAAGAGCGACTACGAGGTGCTCGACTTCTCGAGCACCCAGCGCAAGGTGGTGTTCTTTGTCGGTGTGGGCGGTCTGATCTTCGTACCGGTGTTCAAGGGTATCACCCATCTGCCTCCCTTTGTGGGCATCTTGCTCGTGCTGGGTGTGCTGTGGACCGTTACCGAGGTGTTCTACCGCCGTCTGCACCGTAGCAACGACCAGGGTGGCACTAAGAAACGTGTGGCCTCCCTGCTCCACAATATCGACATGTCTACCATTCTCTTCTTCCTCGGCATCCTCATGGCCGTGGCCTGTCTCGAGGAGGTTGGTGTACTCACCGCTCTAGGCCAGGGCTTGAACGTAGCGTTCGATGGTAACCACTATGCCGTGACCGGCATCATCGGTGTGCTCTCGAGCATTATCGACAATGTGCCTCTGGTGGCCGGCTGCATGGGTATGTATCCCGTTGCTGCCACAGGCGACATGGCCGTGGATGGCATCTTCTGGCAGTTGCTGGCCTACTGTGCCGGCGTGGGCGGCTCGCTGCTCATCATCGGTTCTGCTGCCGGTGTGGTGGTGATGGGCCTCGAGAAGATTACCTTTGGATGGTACATGAAGCATGTCAGCTGGATTGCGCTGGTGGGCTACCTCGCCGGCATCCTCAGCTATTGGGTCATCCGCACCTTTATCTTCGCTACACCGCTCTAACGGCAGCGTGACCCCTCACTACAGAAGAAGGCAAGGCCTCATTCGCTGTCAGCGGATGAGGCCTTGTTGATGATTGGTCTGAAGGCACTAGGCTTCATTCCCGTCTTGGCCTTGAATTTTGAGGAGAAATAGTCGGGAGAGTCGAAGCGGAGCTGGTAGGCAATCTGCTTGATGCTCAGGTCGGTGGTGGTGAGCAGTTCCTTGGCGCGCTGCAGGCGCAGGTCTTGCTGGTAGAGAGAGGGCGAGATACCTGTATACTCCTTGAAGAGTTTGCGAAAGTTGCTGTAGCTCACACCCATCTCGGCAGCAATCTGCTGGATGGTGAGGTCGGCCTCCAGCGACTCGCGTATGCGCAGACGGGCCTTGTTCACCATATCTACATGTTCGTGGTTGGTGTTCAATACGATGTTGCGCTCGAGCGAATACATCAGTCCGATGAGCAGGTTCACCACGCCGGCCAGGGTCTGCTGCACGTAGGCCGCCTCTTCCTTGGCTGTCTTCAGCCCAAACTGGTACATATCGTTGACCATGGCAGAATAGCCCACATGATAGATGGGCTTCTGGGGCGACAGGAATCCGGCGCGCACCCGGTCGTCCATGTTCTTGCCCCTGAACCCTATCCAGTAGCTCTTCCATCCCGTTTTCTTCAGCGGGTGGTAGCTGTGCCACTCGCCGGGGAAGAGCAGGAACAGGTCGCCGGCCTTGAGTAGTGCCTCGGGTACCGAGGCCGAATGGAAGATACCCATGCCTTCGGTGACGTAGAGCAGCTGGTACTCGTTGAGCACCCTACCATTCTCGATATTGAAATAGTAGCCATCGGCGTGACCGTGGGTGGGATAGTCCTCATCGGGACCAATCTCATCGTAGCCCACCGTACTGATGGTGAGCCCCCAGAGGCTGTCATGGGCGTTGGCTACCAAATATTTGCTTGTCTGCATGATGACCAGGTTGATAGTAATGATTTGTTTCGCAAAAGTACGAAAGAAATGCCAATATTCAAAGTTTTGTGGTCATTTTCTAGGGGCTGTCAGATAACCCGGTAGGTGTAGTCGCCGAAAATGGGCAGCCATAGCCTGTCATTCGGGCATATCATTCGCCCGCTTTGGGGCAGCTGCACGACAGTTCTCCTGCCTCCAGAGCGCCGTGATGCCACAAAGGGATGGCCGTAGGGCTGTCGTACTTCGAGTAGAACCACGGTCTGCTTCGAGTCGAACCACGGTCTGCTTCGAGTAGAACCACAGTCTGCTTCGAGTCGAACCACACTTCGGGAAGCATGCGCGGCATGCACGTCAGCAAAGGTGAGAGATATGCGATGCTGCCGGTACACGTTGCCGAAGAGACCTGAATGGCAAGCATCGGCTCCCACCAGGGGGCGACTGAGCCATTTTCTGAATGGTTATGAGACAAGAGCCGTTGCGTTCGCCCCCAGCACGATGGTCATCAAACGATGAGGAGAGTAAGAATCCCTCGCCTGACAAACTTGTCGAGGCGTAGGACTCTCACTCTCCCAACCGTTCAAAACTGTAATATCTTAGTCTGTTAAAGGGGATACTCGTCGAAGGCGTAGAGCACCGTCGAGAGATAACGCTCACCCGTATCGGGCAGCAGGGTGACGATGGTCTTGCCCGAGTTTTCGGGACGCTTGGCCAGCTGTGCGGCGGCAAAGGCTGCTGCACCCGATGAGATGCCCACCAGCAAGCCGTCTTGCTGGGCCAGCAGTCGGCCGGTGCGAATGGCGTCGTCGTTGTCAACATCGAGCACCTCGTCTACCACGCCACCGTTATAAGTCTTGGGCACGAAGCCAGCGCCGATGCCCTGGATCTTGTGCGGTCCCGAGGCACCACCGTTGAGCACGGGCGAGGCAGAGGGCTCCACGGCCACAATCTTGATGTTGGGGTTCTTCTCCTTCAGCAGTCGGCCGATGCCCGATATCGTTCCACCTGTGCCCACGCCGGCCACGAAGATGTCAATCTTGCCGTCGGTGTCGTTCCAGATTTCTTGGGCGGTGGTGTCGTAGTGCTTCTGCGGGTTGGCCGGATTCTCAAACTGTTCGAGGATCACCGAGCCGGGGATCGAGTCGCGCAGCTCCTCGGCAGCCCTGATGGCGCCGGGCATACCGTCCTTGCCGCTGGTGAGCTTCACCTGTGCGCCGTAGGCCTTCACCAGGTTGCGACGCTCCACGCTCATGGTCTCGGGCATGGTGAGGATGAGCTTGTAGCCTTTCACGGCAGCCACCAAGGCCAGACCCACACCGGTGTTGCCGCTGGTGGGCTCGATGATGGTTGCACCGGGCTTCAACGTGCCGTCTCGCTCAGCCGCCTCTATCATGGCCAGTGCAATACGGTCTTTCACGCTGCCACCGGGGTTGTAATACTCCACTTTAGCGATAATGGGCTGGGCCAGTCCGTTCTGGGCAGAAAACTTAGACAGTTCTACCAATGGTGTCTTGCCGATCAGGTCGGTCACTTGTTTATAAATCTTAGCCATGATATGGTCTCCTTTTTTTATTATTGGTCTGATATGTTGCTTTGTTGAAATTATGCTGCACCCGCGGCGCAGCCAATTTTGAATTTTGAATTTTGAATTTTGAATTATGAATTCTTGATTGCCCTGAACGCCTGGTCGAGGTCGGCGATGAGGTCTTCGTAATGCTCGGTGCCGATGCTCAGACGGATGGTGCTGTCGTAGATGCCCTGGTCTGAAGCCTCCTCGTCGCTCAGCTCCGAGTGTGTGGTGCTCTTGGGATGGATGACGAGCGACTTCACGTCGGCCACGTTGGCCAGCAGCGAGAATATCTTGAGGTTGTCGATAAACTTCCATGCCTCCTGCTCGCCACCGTCGATCTCGAAGGTAAATATCGAGCCTGCGCCGTTGGCAAAGTAGCGCTCATACAGGTCGTGGTTGGGGTGGCTGGCCAGCGAGGGGTGGTTGACCTTCTTCACCAGAGGCTGCGAGTTGAGATACTCGATGACCTTCAGCGTGTTGAACACGTGGCGCTCTACACGCAGCGACAGTGTCTCGAGGCCCTGGAGCAGCACCCAGGCGTTGAACGGAGAGATGGCGGCACCCTCGTCGCGCAGCAGCAAGGCACGCACACGGGTTGCAAAAGGTGCAGGTATCTCGCCAAACTTCAGTCCGTGGTATGATGCATCGGGCTGCGAGAAGCCGGGGAACTTGTCGTTCTGCAGCCAGTCGAACGTACCTCCGTCTACGATGACGCCACCCAGTGAGCTGCCGTGTCCGCCGATAAACTTGGTGGCAGAGTGTACCACGATGTCGGCACCGTGCTCGATGGGGCGGATGAGGAATGGTGTGCCGAAGGTGTTGTCGATGATGACGGGGATGCCGTGGCGGTGGGCAATCTCTGCCGTGCGCTCGATGTCAGAGATGTTCGAGTTGGGGTTGCCCAAGGTTTCGATAAACACCAGCTTGGTGTTGGGGCGGATGGCGGCCTCCAGCTCCTCATAGTTATCGGGGTCTACGAATGTCGACTCGATGCCATACTTGGTGAGCGTGTGGGCCAGCAGATTATATGTACCACCGTAGATGGTCTTCGTTGCCACCACATGGTCGCCGGCATAGGCCACATTGGTAATGGCGTAGGTCACGGCAGCGGCACCCGAGGCGACAGCCAGGCCGGCCACACCACCTTCGAGAGCGGCCACACGGTCCTCCAATACGCCTTGTGTGGAGTTGGTCAGACGACCATAGATGTTTCCAGCGTCTTTGAGGTGGAAACGGTCGGAGGCGTGCTGTGAGTTATGGAAAACGTATGAGGTAGTCTGGTAGATAGGCACGGCGCGAGCGTCGGTGGTGGGGTCGGCCTGTTCCTGACCTACATGAAGTTGCAATGTCTCGAAGTGAAGTTTCTTTTCGCTACTCATAATCTTAATCGTTTTTGCCATCCGTGGACCTTAATGAGAGGGCGGCCAGCGTGGTGAATACATTTATTTATATTTTACATTGCAAAGGTACGGCAATTATCAGTACCAAGAAATAGCACGTTTGGGGCATATTGGATACCACGTTTGTGGTATATGCCCCTGCTGTCTCTCCCTATCCAAGACAGGGAGGCAGGCTGCCATATATAATAAGGTGTCGAGGCACAGGCATGTATGCGTCAACGAAGGCTTTTTATGTGGTAGGCTGGCAGAAAGTGCAGGGGAATCGTTGGAGCGATGGCCCAAAACCCCTATTTTTGCATTGTGCAACATAACAAGATTCTGAACAACACGCCATTGCTGCGCATTGCCTTCATGCTGGTGCTCGGCATCGCCGTCGGCGACCACTGTGGTGCCGGCGTGGCAGCCTGGCTGTGGCTGTGTGTTGCAGGGGCGGTGCTGGCGGGGGCATTGGCCAGCGGGCCACGTCGACCAACGATGCAGGGCGCGGGCATCCTGCTCACCGTCATGCTCATGGGGGCTGCGCTGGTGAGCCACCGCAACAGTATGCTGCGTTTCAACTTCCCCGACCATGCCCTGAGGTATGAGGCGGTGGTGTCGGGCGAGCCGCAGGTGCGGGGCAAGACGCTGCAATGCGAACTGACGGTCACGCGCATCGGCAGCACACTGTTAGTGCGTCCCATACGGGTGCAGGCGGCCATCCTGCGCGACACCATACGGCACCGCTGGCGACAGCTCCGGGTGGGCGACGGCATCAGGGCCCACTCTTTCATGGAGCCGCTGACGGGCATCACCACGGGCTCGCACTTCGACTATGTGCGCTGGCTGCATGTTCATGGTGTGGTGGCCCGCACCTTCGTCTACCATAGCCACTGGCAGCAGTCGGCCATCGACATCACGGGGCTGTCGGTGTTCGACCGTGCCCGCTTGCAGGCCCTGCGCTGGCGCCACCGTATGCTGGACATGTATCGCAGCCTGGGGCTCGGCCATCAGCAGTATGCCGTGGTGGCTGCCATGACCCTGGGCGACAAGAGCAGTCTGAGCCGTCATACCAAGGATCTCTATGCCACGGCAGGTGCATCGCATGTGCTGGCTCTCTCGGGCCTTCATCTGGGCATCATCTATGCCATCCTCACCCTGCTCATGGGTGGCAGCAGGCGCTGGCGTTGGCTGGCCCAGGGCATCATCCTCACCGCCATCTGGACCTACGTCGTGCTGGTGGGCATGCCAGCCAGCGTCATCAGGTCGGCCACCATGCTCACCATCTGTTCGGTGTGTCTGGTGCTCCAGCGCCAACAAGCATCGGTCAACACGCTGGCCTTTGCGGCCATCGTCATGCTCCTGGCCAATCCGCTCAACCTATGGGATGTGGGCTTTCAGATGTCGTTCATGGCCGTGCTGGCTATCATGGTCTATTATCGCAGCATCTATTACCTGCTGCCCCTGCGTCATCGCCTGACGCGCTGGGCCTGGGGAATGGCCTCGGTGTCGATAGCCGCGCAGCTGGGCACGGCACCCCTGGTGATGTATTATTTCGGACGGTTCTCCAGCTATTTCCTGCTTACCAACTTCATCGTCATCCCTGCCGCCACCATCATCCTCTATGGTGCCGTGGCCATGGTGCTGGCCATGCCTGTGCTGGCTTTGCAGCAGTATATTGCCAAGGCGTTGGCCTTCGTGGCCGAGGGCATGAACAGCGCATTGGCCTGGACCACCACGCTACCCGGTGCCGACATCAGCAATCTGCAGGTCAGCACTCTGCAGTTGGTGCTTATCTACGTGGTGATCGCCTCGTTCACGGTTGTTGCAGATTATGTGCGGAAGGTATGGGAACAGGAGAAGCTGGAAGGTTTCTATTAGTGAAGACCAGCCCGCCGCTTATATTTGCCGGGCCGTCGATGCGCAATACATACACGCCCTTGGGCAGACGTGAGATGTCGAGACGGTAGGTGGTGCGGCCGGCCGGCTCGCGCCACTGCTGCATACGGATGCCTTGGGTGGTGTAGATGCTCACCTTGAAGTCGGCGGCCACAGGCTGTGCGGCACTGAGCTCGAGCTGTGTGCCTGCGACGCGGCAGGTCAGCTGCGACACCTTCGGGGAGGTGAGCACCGAGGCCAGCCCCGTAGACTTAAGACGCAGCACCTCCAGCAGTCCGGCGTACACGTCGATCTGTCCGTAGCCCCAGAGGTTGTTGGGCGTGGGCGAGATGCTGTCGAGCCGCACGCAGGTGCGGGCGAAGATGTCGAGGCAGTCGGCTGCCGAGAGCGTGGGGTCGGCCTCGAGCCAGAGGGCTAGTGCGCCCGCCACGACGGGCGAGGCCATCGAGGTGCCGCTATTGCAGTTCCAGGCGTAGGTCCTGCCGTTGAAGTAGAAATGCTGCACGTCCCAGTCGATGTCGTTGGCCGTGGGATGGTTTTCCAGATAATAACTGCTGTACGAGGAGATGATGTTGGTGCCCGGTGCCATGACATCGGGCTTGATGCGCCGGTCGAAGGTAGGTCCCACCGCCGAGTAAGGGCCGCGCTGGCCACCCGTTCCCATGTCGTAGTGCTTCACCATGCCGTTGTAGTTGGTCACCTGCTGGCGATAGCTGTTGGCCCCCACGCAGATGACGCCGGGCGCGCTTCCCGGCGAGAGGATGCCGTAGGAGGCCTCGCCGTCGGTCAGCGTGGGGTCGAAGGTCGAGGTGACGAGACTCCCCGAGCCGCGGTAGAGCTCCACGTCGGCTTGCGCGCCCACCATCTCCACCGACAGCGGCATGGTGGTGCCGATGTCGTTGGGCCCCTGGACCATCAGATCGTAGGCCGTCTCGGCGGGTTGGTAGCATGAGGCGTAGGCCAGCACGCTGACGGTCCACGTCTTGCCGGCCACGGTGGGCGAAAGCAGCAGCGTGGAGTCGGCGGCCGTCAGCACATCGTTGGTGGCGATGTCGATGACGCTGGAGGGTTGCCCCGGGGGATAGAACCGCAGTCGGATGGTAAACGGGTCGGCCGATTTGAGCGTGTGCATCATGTACCGCCCGCTGCCGGCATGAAACCTTCCTGCCCGTTCCACGCCCACCGGCTTGTGGATATAGTTTACCGTTTGGCCCGTGTTTCCGGCTGCCACCACAAGGATGCGCCCCGGCCCCGTGATGCTGTCGAGGATGGCATAGTAGAGCTGGTCGTCGCCCCTGAAGTCTTGCAGCGACCCCTCACTGAAGTTGATGACGCATGGCTTGCCCACCGACTGGGCATAGTCGAAGATGTATTTGAACCCCAGGGCATCGGTGGCATAGGTGTATTTGTAGTAGTCGGCACTGTCGATCAGGGCGATGTCCTCGGTCACGGCGTTGCTCACCAGGCAGAGGTCACTCTCGTAGGCCAGTCCCCGGTAGTGGCTGTTGTAGCCGCTGCCCGCCGCGATGCCTGCCGTATGGGTGCCGTGCGTCTGGTCGAGGCCGTCGCGCGAGTGGACGTAGGCCAGCAGCGCCTCGCGGCCGCTGTAGTCGGCCCCCACATAGAGCGTACTGCCCACGGTGTCGCGCGAGAGGTGGTCCCATAGCCGCTTGATGCGGTAGGTGGTGGCCGTGGAGTCGTAGAAGGTGGGGTGGGTGAGGTCAAAGCCGATGTCCATCACGCCCACCACGACACCTCCGCCGGTATAGGCCTGGGGCAGCGCAAGCCCTTGGTAGGCGGGCAGCGCATGTACCTGGAGGGCCACCGAGTCGGTGAGCGACTGTGTGCCGCGTCCTGCCTCGATGCGCGTCACGCGAGGGTCGAGCGACAGGGCTGCCAGTTGGTCGAGCGGCACCGAGGCGATGAAGATATCGCCGAAGCGCGCCAGCACCCGGCAGCCTCTGTCGGCGAGTGGGGCCACTCGACCCTCAGCGAGGTAGGGTGGGGTGAGCCTTACAAAGGCGCATACCATGGGCGACCCGCCTCTTGCGGCGGCGTGGCGCATGGGCAGGCTGCGCGAGGCCGCCGCCTGCAGGGTGTCGGCTGACCACTGCGACCGCTGCTTGGCGGCCAACTTGCGCAACATAGACGACATCTTATGATAGGCAGGACGTTGCGCGCCAAGGGGGATGGTGAGCGCGAGCAACAGGAGGAGGTGTAGAAAACGACGCATAGGCAATGCTTGGATTACTTACTCAATAACGCACAACTGCCACCGTTATTTTGTCATCCATCCCCATGGGGTGTGATGTTTTATAGAATAATGTGTTGTGGGTGTCGATTATAATGACTAATTTTGCATACAAACAACGAAATAATAGCTTATGAACGGAATATATCTAGCCCTGTTGATTCCCTTTCTGGGCACCATGCTCGGCTCGGCCTTCGTCTTCTTCATGAAAGACGAGATGCCCCAGCGCGTGCAGAAGGCCCTGCTGGGGTTTGCTTCGGGTGTGATGGTGGCCGCCTCTGTGTGGTCGCTCATCATCCCCAGCATAGACATGTCGGCACCGATGGGCAAACTCAGTGTGCTGCCCGCCACTGTGGGCATCTTGTGCGGCATGGGCTTCCTGCTGCTCATCGACACCCTCACACCTCACCTCCACATGGGCAACGACCGCCCCGAAGGCCCGCGTGCCCACCTCTCTAAGGTAGCCATGCTGTCGCTGGCTGTCACCATCCACAATTTTCCCGAGGGCATGGCCGTGGGTGTGGTGGTGGCCGGAGCCATGCAAGGCGGTGAGTGGATCTCGGCGGCCGGGGCCATGGCCATGTCGCTGGGTATCGCCATCCAGAACATCCCCGAGGGTGCCATCATCTCCATGCCCATGAAGGCGGCCGGCGGCAGCAGGCTCAAGTCGTTTACCATGGGCACGCTGAGCGGTGCGGTGGAGCCTCTGGGTGCCATCCTCGTCATCCTGCTGGCCTCGATCATGGAGCCCGTGTTGCCTTATCTGCTGGCCTTTGCCGCCGGTGCCATGCTCTATGTGGTGATCGAGGAGCTCATCCCCGAGGCCTCTGAGGGCGAACACTCCAACCTCTCCACCATCGGCTTTGCCATCGGTTTTGTGCTGATGATGGTGATGGACGTGGTGCTGGGCTGAGCCTCTGCTAGGTGTTCATGAGTGTTTCGAGCCGCCCTACGGCCTCTTCGAGGTCGGTGGCAAAGCGGCGGTGTGACATGAGATAGTCGTCCTGGCCTTGCGAGATATGCTCGTAAAGGTCGGGACTTATTGTTTCTGCAAAGGAGCTGATGGCATATTCTATCGCATCCTTTTGCTGCTCGTCGGTGGAATACTGGTATACCCGCCATTTCTGATGCAGGAAACTGTATGCCAATTCTATGCCGTCTTTGGTCATCTGGTGGGTTGGTTTGTTGTTAGGCCGGTATGTTGGTGGGTTGGCTTGTCGGCAGGTCTTGTTAGTTCGTAGCGATTCCTCCTGCTAACCACCAACCATCCCGCCAACAAATCACCCCACCACCTCACCAGAATCTTTTTTCTGTCTCAGAATACTGGAACCCGGCTGCGCCCATCTTCTTCTCCAGTTCGGAGCGGTCGAGGTGATAATGGAAACAAATCTGGTCTAGGTCGTCAAACTCCTCATCGCGGAGCAGGAAGTTGATGGCCGACACCAGCATGGGAATATCGTGTTGTGGTAAGTGATCCATAATTGTAAGATGTATATATGTCGTTCAGCTTGCAAAAGTAATTAAAAAATATGGGGTGGGCACCATACAAAGCTAAAAAATCACCAGACATTGGCCCCCTCACTATCGATCACCGTCCACCCCATCATCTGCCTATGGCACTAGGCCCTCCTTGCGGACGAAGGGCGGCCACACCGTCTGGTGAGCCGCCCTTCGCTGAACTGGTGGCACATGCGTACCCCTGTTATTTCACGCCCTCTACCGTATAGCCCAGCTTTCGCAGGCCATCGAGCACGCCTTTGTCGCCTGGCAGGTGGGCTGCACCCACGGCAAAGAAGGTGGGCTTGGCCGCTATGATGGCCGGCATCTTCTTCAGCCAGTCGGCGTTGCGGTTGCTGATGAGTGCGGCCTCTTCCTCGGGCGTGTCGTCACAGCTGTTGTTGAGTTTCTCGTCCATGGCTTTCTTGATGCCCGCGAGGTCTTGTGCAAAGAACGCCTTGGTCATTTCTTCGGTCATCGTATCCGAGAAATCCTTGTTGTCGATATAACATTCCAACCGCTCGACCTGCCTTTCGAGGCTGCTGCCGTTGAACAGCACCTGTGCCTGGAAGGCTATGGTCTCGAGTCCGAGGCTGGGCTTGCCGTTATTCTTGGCCTCAGTCTGGAAATACTGGTCGAAGCCATTGGTGGGGTCGAACTCACCGGGATGGCGCATCATGTAAGAAATGAGCGTGAGCTGGGTGACGATGCCCATGGGCGACACCTGCCCGAGCTGGGCCTCCAGTTGCGGGTTGGTGAGGTCTGCGCCGATGGTTTTCGTCAGCAGCGCATTGAGCTTCTGGTACTGCGCCTCGGTGAGGACGTCCTTCAGGTGCTTGCCATCGGGCAGCATCATGGCACGCTGCAGGTAGGCCATGCTGTCGGGATTTGCCAGTGTCTCGAATGTCAGCTCGCCGTACACCTGGTCGGTGGCGGCCAAGGCCTCTTTCACACCGACAATCTTGTCCACAAACTGCGTGCTGGCCAGGTGGTGTGTGCCGACGATGTACGAGGGCTTGTCGAGGCCGTTGCCCGAGATGCGATACAGCAGTTGTGCATGAGCTCCGATGGCGCAGGCGCACACCAGCAGCAGGGTCATCACTTTCTTCTTCATAGTTTTTGTTTTTTTATGGGTTAATATTGAATTATTGGTCACTGTTGTTTTTGAGGTCCTCAATCTGGCGTATGATGTCGCGGTTGATGCGCTGCATCTTGAAATAGATGCCCAGTCCGATACACACCCCGATGACACCGCCGACGCAGAACCCTGTGCTGAAGCCTTCCACCATGGGCGTTCCGGCAGCCGGGCAGTGGTTCACCTCGTAGTAAAGCCATGCCAGCCAGGGCACGAGCATCGTCAGTCCCAGCCCCATCGACCACTTGCGCAGCCGCCTCATGCGGGTCATGTGTTCGGCGGCCTCCAGCAAGTCGCCCTCCATAAACTCCTCTTTGCTGAACCGGTTGATGTACCAGTCGAACACCACGTCGGCCGTCATGATGATGACCGTGAAGCCGTAAAACCACCACGACAGTCCGAAGGCGGCGCGGATGCCCAGGAAGGCTACGTAGATAAAGGCCAGGGCGACGAACGATACCCAGGTGTATTTCTTAAAGAACGACATCTTCGAGAGCATCGACCGGCGGATGAGCCGTTCGTTGACAATCTCCTGTCCGTCGAGTTTCTCCTTGAGGATGGCCATCTGTCGGCGCATCTCCTCCAATTCATTATACTGATTTTCCATTGTTTCTGTAGTTTAATCGTTAGACATTTGCTTGAGCTGCTCTTTGATGCGGTAGAGCCTCACCGATACGTTCTTGGCCGTGATACCCACCACCTGGCCAATCTCTTCGTAGCTCATGTTCTCGAGCCAGAGTAGGATGATGGCGCGGTCGAAGGCCCCCAGTCGGCTGATGCGCTTGTTGAGCATCTGCACCTGCCGGCTGTCGGCGTCGCGGTCTTCAAAGAGATTGATGTCCATCGACAGCGGCACGGTCTTGCGCCGCTTCTTCTTACGGTCGTCAGAGATGCAGGTGTTCAGACTCACCCGGTAGACCCAGGTGCGCGCGTCGCTGCGTCCTTCGAATGAGCCGAAACCCTTCCACAGGTTCACCAGCACCTCCTGAAAGAGGTCGTTCACCTCATCCTCGTCTTTCGAGAACATGTAGCACACGGTGTAGATGGTGCTCTTGTGTGCCTTGACGAGTTCGGCGAATTGTTGTTCACTTTCTTTGATTTCCATCTTTCTAGAAGTTAATGACACCCATTAGACGCTAGAGCATCCAGATAAACTACAAAAAAAATGTTTTTTTCTGTGCCATGCCCAAAAAACAGCAGCATGGTCAGGAAAAAACATCCTTGTTTTCAAATCAACACATCTTTTTATGCCCGCCGTCGGCATGGCCGTTGCGCCGGGCTTGGTCATGGCTGCGGCGTTTCCTGGCCTGTCGTCAGCTGCATGTAACGGTCGAGGTCGGCCCTGATGCGGGCATACTGCTCCGAGCGCATGAAACCGATGTTCTTCTTGAGCATGGGCACGATGTCTTCCAGACTGTTGGAGTACGATGACAGCTCGTTGCGCCGCTGGGTGCCATGCACGCTCTGCCGGGCAATCTGGTTCTCGCGCTCGCGCACCAGCTTTTCGCAGATCTTGTCGAGCATGGGCAGCACCACCTTATTAAATAAGTGGTGACCCTGTATATACATATACGTATTGGCGGGTGTGACGCCCAGCCGCGTCAGGTCGTCCTTCACCCGCGCATAGCTCTCGCGGGCATTGGGGTTGAGGCGTTGCAGCTGCTCCACCTTCTTGCCCACCTTGCGTCGCAGGTTGCGTATCAGGTCGCCCACGTTGGCAAACGAGAAGTTGCCCACCTCGATCACCCGCAGGAAATCGGTGATGGTGAACTGTGCATAGTTGGGTGTGCGGTAGTACCAGATGCTCCACACAAAGAGCGGATAGATGCTCTCGGAGATGTCGGTGAGGTAGCGCTCGATGTCGAAGATGACGTGGTCGTTGAGCGTCACCGCCACGCACACGTCGTGCAGCGAGGGCGCATAACACTGCATGTTCTCGATGGCATAGGCGTAGGTGTGGAAGATGTAGGGGTTGGTGTTGATCTCCTGCGACGTGGGCGTGACACCCTGTTCCAGATAGTCGTAGTCGGCATCTACGCAGGCAATCATGCCCTGGCCTACCTTGCCCGATAACAGGTTCATGAGCACGGCCTTCTTGCCGCGTTCCAGCCGGTCCATGCGCGACGGCAGCATCACCTCGAAGTATAGCTTGTCGTTCTCATACTGGCTGAGAATAGACCGCCAGAAGAACACATCGTCGTAGCTCTCGACGTAGGCGATGACCTTGCGCCGCGACTGCTTGGAGTTGAGCCAGTTGGCCGCTTCGAGATAAGAGGATGTGAGATGGTCGCGTAATCGTCTGCCCATAGCCTTGCTCGTTCACGTTATTCGTCGTCGCCAGACACCTCTCTGCCCTGGTCGGTGATGTCGCTCACCTCGGTCACCTTGTCCATCCAGCCGTTCATGATGACCGCCGGACTGTGGGTGGTGAGTATGATCTGCACGTTGGGGTTGAGCTGGAGGATGAGGTCGATGAGCTGTTGCTGCCAGTCGATGTGCAGGCTCACCTCGGGCTCGTCCATGAAGAGCACATAGTTTTGCTGGTCTTCGACGAGCACGGTGAGCAGGATGGCCAGGATCTGCTTCTCGCCGCTCGACAGCTGGTAGGGCACGAGCGTCTCGCCGATCTGCGTGAAGCGTATCTCGTTCTCGGTGCGTATGATCTTCTTGCCGGTGTCGGCATAGAGGTTGTCGATGATGTCTTGGAAGAGCTTCTTGGGTGCCGACAGCTGCTGGGCGCGCTGGGCGGCGTCGGGCTGGCCGCTCTGCAGCACCTCGATGATGCGGTTGCCGATGTTGACCTGGTAGTCGAGATACTTGCGCTGGAGCTGGAACAGCTGCCAGTCGAGCTCGGTGGTGAGCGTGGCATCCATCTTGGCCACCATGTCGTAGTTCATCAGCGGCCGGTCGAAACCGCGTATGAGGTCGTAGCGTATCCACTTGGCATCCTCGGGCTCCACCTTCAGGCGCACGCCCTTGAGCAGGTGGCTGGGAAACTCGCCACCGGCCGACAGCCCTTTCACCACCTTGGTGAGGATGGTCGACTTGCCCACGCCGTTGATGCCGCTCAGCACGTTGATCTGACGGTCGAGGTTCCACACGATGTGCTTGCGACCGCTCCACAGCGAGTCGATTTCTATCTGCTTGATGTAGTCTGCGTATTTCTGCATGGTCAACAGTATTGTTGTTTGTGGCAAATATAGCAAATTTTGTTGATACCTGGCAGTCCTGTGTTCTTTTTATTTGTAACTTTGCATTGTTTTTTTTAAGGTCATAGCCGATATGGACAACAAGAAACCACTGATGGCCCATGCCAGCATGCTCACGGCCGAGGCCATCTGGGGGCTCATGGCACCCTTGGGCAAGGATGCCATGACACATGGCATCGACGGCATCTCGCTGGTGTCGTTCCGCGTGGCAGGCGCCGCCCTGCTGTTCTGGGCGGCCTCGCTCTTTGCCAAGCGAGAGCATGTGCCGGTGCGCGACATCCTGCTCTTTGCCGGGGCCGCCGTGCTGGGCATCGTATGCAACCAGTGTCTCTACACCGTAGGGCTGAGCTTCACCTCGCCCATCAACGCCAGCATCGTCACCACCTCGATGCCCATCTTCGCCATGGTGCTCTCGTTCTTCATCCTCCGTGAACCCATCACGCTGCGCAAGGCGGGCGGCGTGGCCATAGGCTGCAGCGGTGCCGTCATCCTCATCCTCACCAGCATGGCCGCCACCAGCGACAAGGTGGGCGACGTGCGCGGCGACCTGATGTGTATGGGTGCCCAGCTCTCTTTTGCCCTCTACCTGTCGTTGTACAACCGCCTCATCAAGCGTTACCATGTGGTGACGGTCAACAAATGGATGTTCGCCTGGGCCGCAGTGATGGTCATCCCCTTCACCTCCTCGCATCTGGCCGCCCTTCCCTGGGCCGCCGTGCCCCTGAAGACGTGGCTCGAGACGGGCTATGTGGTGGTCTTCGGCACCTTCGTGAGCTATCTGCTCTCCATCGTCAGCCAGCGTGTGCTGCGCCCCACGGTCATCAGCGTGTACAACTATGTGCAGCCCATTGTCTCGGTCACGGTGAGCGTGCTCACCGGCCTGGGTGTGTTTACGTGGATGCAAGGCGTGGCCATCATCCTGGTGTTCTCGGGCGTGTGGCTCGTGGTCAAGTCGAAATCGAGGCGCGACGCTCTGGCCGAAGAGGCCCGCTGACACCCCCGCGGCACCCTTCTCGCATCGCCGCCCGGCCGTTGTGGCACACCCTGCTGCCTGTTGCCGCTTACTGGTTCGGGTCGAAGCAGGCGCTGTTTCCACTCGAAGTAGGTTCTGCTTCGAGTCGAATCACATGCTGTTTCGACTCGAACCAGAACTTGGTAGGCCCTGACTCGCGCTGCCCGTACATAGCCCACGACCATGCAAAACAACCTTGCGGACCGGCGGCAAGAGGCTTGCAGGCTGGACGCCCGTACCGCTCGGGGCGTGCAGCGACAAGGTGTAGGCTTGTTTTTTTGTAGATTATTTTTTCCGAACAGGGCCGTTTATGGAAAAAATACCGTAACTTTGTGAAAATGCCGGAAGGGCAGCGAAAGTAGAATCATCAGCAACAATCAGCATGGAACAGAACAAAGAGTTGAGGCAGGCGTGGGACTTTGTGGAGCATACGGGTACGAGCATCTTTCTCACGGGCAAGGCCGGCACCGGCAAGACCACCTTTCTCAAGGCCGTGAAAGAACATTCCTCCAAACGCATGGTCGTGGTGGCGCCCACCGGCGTGGCGGCCGTCAATGCGGGTGGGGTGACCATACACTCGTTCTTCCAGCTGCCCCTGTCGCCCTACGTGCCCGGAACAGCCATCCGCGACAGGTACGACTTCAGCAAGGAGAAGCGGCGTATCATACGCACGCTCGACATGCTTGTCATCGACGAGGTGTCGATGGTGCGCAGCGACCTGCTCGATGCCATCGACTTTGTGCTGCGTCGTTACCGCGACCGCACGCGCCCCTTCGGCGGCGTGCAGCTGCTCATGATCGGCGACCTGCAGCAGCTCACACCCGTGGTGACGCCTCAGGACGAGGAGATACTGCGCCCCCACTACGACACGCCTTATTTCTTTGGCTCGAAGGCCCTGCAGCAGGTCAGCTACGTCACCATACAGCTCACCCACGTCTATCGCCAGCAAGACCAGACGTTCATCGACATCCTCAACCACATACGCGACGGACACGCCACGACGGACGACCTCCGGCAGCTCAACGCGCGCCACAAGCCGGCCTTCTTCCCGAAGGCCGACGAGGGCTACATACGCCTCACCACCCACAACCGCATGGCCGACAGCTATAACGACTCCGAACTGGCCAAGCTCGGCGGGCAGCGTTACACCTACCGCGCCGAGGTGAAGGGCGAGTTTCCCGAGTACAACTATCCCACCGACGTGAACCTCGAGCTCAAGCTGGGCGCGCAGGTGATGTTTGTGAAGAACGATGCTTCGGCCGGCCACCTCTATTATAACGGTCGCATAGGTCATGTGGTAGACATCGACGAGGAGACCGTGGCCGTGAAGTGCCCGGGCGACAGCGAGCCCATCAAGGTGGAGCGGCAGGTGTGGGAGAACACCAAGTATGCCATCAACCGAGATACCAAGACCATCGAGGCGCAGGTGCAGGGCACCTTCAGGCAGTATCCGCTGCGCCTGGCATGGGCCATCACCATCCATAAGAGTCAGGGTCTGACCTTCGACCGCGCCATCATCGATGCCGCACTCTCGTTCGCCCCCGGGCAGGTGTATGTGGCGCTGAGCCGCTGCAAGAGTCTGGAGGGACTGGTGCTGGCCTCGCCCATCGCCGAGCGAAGCATCATCAGCGACCGCCGCGTGGCCGACTATATCGTGCGTCAGCAGGAGGCCGCCGAGCAGAGCGTGGCGGCGCTGCCCGGCCTCAAGGAAGAATACTTCAGGTACCAGCTGCTCGACCTCTTCGACTTCAGCGGCCTCAGCGAGGCCGAGCAGATGGTACACCGCACGCTGCTCGAGTTTTTTCGCGCCATGCCGGCCCTCACCGCCATGCACGCACGGGCCGTGCAGGACCTCAAGGCCAAGGTGGCCGACGTGGCCTACAAGTGGCAGGGCGTGATACGTGGCATGTCGGCCCAGGCGTTGCACGAGGCCGCCTTTCTCGACCGCGTGAGGCGTTCCACGGGATATTTTGTCACCACCCTCGAAGAGGTGCTGGGCGATGTCATCGAGAAGACAAGGCTGGCCTCGGGGCAGAACAAGAAAGGGCTGGAACAGCTGGAGGAACGCTACCGGGAGCTGCGGCTGGCCTATCTGTCGAAAGACCGGCTGCTGCGCCGCATGGAGGAGGTGCCCTTCGAGGTGCCGGTATATATGTCGGCCAAGCAGGAGACACTGCTCGATGCCATGGATGTGGTGATGCCGGGCAGCACCCGCGAGCGCAGGCGTAAGGCCAGGGGGACGGCACAAGCACCCTTCGGCACCGCCGACGAGCTGCCTGCCGAAAAGCCGAAGGCCGAGAAACCTAAGAAGGGGGCCACCTACGACACCACGCTGCAGCTGTTTCTCGACGGCCGCAGTCCCGACGACATTGCCCGGGAGCGCGGGCTCAGCCTCGGCACCATATACGGTCATCTGGCTCGGTTTGTGAGAGAGGGTCGCATCACGGCCGACAAGGTCATTGGGGCCGCGAAGGTAAGGGCCATACGCCATGCCATGGGACAGCTGCCTGAGGGGGCGACCACCGCAGACATCAAGGCAGCGTGCAGGGACGACATCAGCTGGGACGACATACGGCTGGTGGTCTATGGCAAGCCCTGAGCCGCAGCCCCGCCACCGCAGCATGGCGGTAAGGGGGGCGATGCCCGCGGAGGGGGGGTGAAGGAGAAAGCCCATTTATCAACTAACAACAAAGGATATGGAAGAAATCAGGATATTTGTAGAGAACATCATCCAGCACTTCGGACTGGAGGGGAGCAACATCGCGCTGGTGCGCCACATCGTGCTGGTGGTGGTGGTGGCGGTGCTGGCCGCAGGGGCCTATCTGCTGGGCCGGAGAATCGTCATTCCTGTGGTGGGGCGCATCACCCGCCACACATCGGCCTCGTGGGACGACGTGTTGCTGGGACGCCCCGTGCTGCTGGCCGCCTGCCGCATCGTGCCGGCACTGGTGGTGTGGCAGTTGCTGCCCATGGTGTTCTACCAGTTTCCCATGGTGCGCGAGGTGCTCGTCAGGCTCACGAGCATCTACATCACCCTGGCCACGGTGCATCTGTTCATCGTCTTCATCGACAGCCTGAAGCAGCTCGACAACGGCAACCGTACCAACCTGAGACAGTATGTGCTGTCGTTCTGTGGCTTGCTGCGCGTGGTGGTGATCTTCGTCGCCGTGATCGTGGTCATTGCCATCATCCTGGGGCGCAACCCCATGACGCTGCTGGCCGGACTGGGCGCCACCTCGGCCATCCTCATGCTGGTGTTCAAAGACACCATCGAGGGACTGGTGGCCGGCATCAGGCTCACCTCGGCCGAGATGCTGCACGTGGGAGACTGGATCACCGTGCCCTCGACGCAGGCCGACGGCACCGTCATCGAGATGAGCCTCACCACCGTCAAGGTGCGCAACTTCGACAATACCATTGTCACGGTGTCGCCCACGGCGCTCGTCAATGGCTCGTTCCAGAACTGGAAGGGGATGCAGGCCTCCGAAGGGCGGCGGGTGAAGCGCAGGGTGTACTTCGACTTCCGCAGTCTGGCCTTTACCGACGAGAGTCGCCAAGACACCAACATGGCGCGCTACCGCGGGGCCGTGGAGCAGTATCTGAAGGATTGTCCGTGGGTCAACACCGACATGACGCTTATGGTGCGACAGCTCGAAGCCACGCAAGGCGGACTGCCGCTGGAGTTTTATTTCTTTCTTAAAAACAAGGAGTGGGTGCACTATGAGCACTGCCTGGCCACCATCATGGAGCATGTCTATGTGCTCGCCGCCGAGCATGGACTGCGCGTCTACCAGCAGTGGGGAGGGGATGCGGGGTGCCCCTAATTGTGCTTTGCCGACAAAAAGACGCTGGAATAGGGGGACTATTCCAGCGTTTTTTTATACCTTTGCACGTCAATAAGTTACCTCATGGCGGATATATATTCAAATTGACACGATAAAAACTAAGTTGAAATGAAGAGAACCGTTGATTATCTGTTGTCGCAGAAAGGCGTGCGACGCCTCAGCATGCTCACAGCCTACGACTACCATACGGCCTGCACCATGAGCGAGGCCGACATCGACATGATACTGGTGGGCGACTCGTTGGGCAACGTGATGCTGGGCTACGACAACACGCTGGCTGTGACCGTAGACGACATGATACACCACGCCAAGGCTGTGTGCCGGGGAGCCGGAGAGGCCTTCGTGGTGGTGGATATGCCGTTCATGTCGTACCAGACATCGGTCTACGACGCGGTGAAGAACGCCGGACGTATCATGAAGGAGACCAACTGCCAGGCGGTGAAGCTGGAGGGCGGAGAGCTGTATGCCGACCGCGTGGCGGCCATCGTGCAGGCCGGCATTCCCGTGGTGGGGCATATCGGACTCACGCCGCAGTCGGTCAACACGCTCAGCGGCTATAAGGTGCAGGGCAAGTCGGAACAGTCGGCACAGCGCCTGCTCGACGATGCAAGGGCGCTGAGCGCCAGTGGGGCCTTCGCCATCACCCTGGAGTGTGTGCCCGAGGCACTGGCCGCCAGGATTACCCAGGAGGTCTCTGCCTTGACCATAGGCATCGGCGCAGGCAAGCAGTGTGATGCGCAGGTGCTGGTGTACCAGGACATGCTGGGCTATACCAAAGGGTTCACACCCAAGTTTGTGAAGAAATATGCCAACCTCCACGATGTGATGCTCGAGGCCTTCAGGCAGTATAAGAGCGACTGCGAGGCCCAGACATTCCCCGCCGCGGAGCATACGTTCACCATCGATGAGGACATACTGGACAAGCTCTATTGACTTTTCAAAGACTTATCGCCGGGTAACGGCGAGACCATTAAAAGATAAATACAAGATGCAAGTAGTAAAAACGATTCAGGAAGTGCGCGACATCGTGAAGGCATGGCGCCGCGAGGGGCTCACCGTTGGCCTGGTGCCGACGATGGGGTACCTGCATGAGGGGCACCAGAGCCTCATTGCCCGCTCGGTGGCCGAGAACGACCGCACGGTGGTGTCGGTGTTTGTCAACCCCATACAGTTCGGTCCCACCGAGGACCTGGAGGCCTACCCCCGCGACCTGGAGCGCGACAAGGCACTGGTGGAGCGCACCGGAGGCGACCTGGTGTTCAACCCTGAGCCGCAGGAGATGTATCCACCCCACTTCACGACGTTCGTAGATACCACCGAGACCACTGAGCTGCTGTGCGGCGCGCGCAGGGCAGGGCATTTCCGGGGGGTGTGCACGGTGGTCACCAAACTGCTGAACATCGTCAAGCCCGACAGGGCATACTTTGGACAGAAAGATGCGCAGCAGCTGTCTACGGTGCGCCGTATGGTGCGCGACCTGGACATGGACGTGGAGATTGTGCCTTGTCCCATCATTCGCGAGGAAGATGGTCTGGCCAAGTCGAGCCGCAACACATATCTCAATGCCGAGGAGCGCAAGGCAGCCCTCATCCTCTCGAAGAGCCTGCGCCTGGGCCGCGACGCCGTGGAGCGCGGCGAGAGAGACGCCAAGAAGGTGACCGCCATCATCTCCGACAGTCTGCTCACCGAGCCAATGGCAAAGGTCGACTATGTGGAGGTGGTTGACCTTGAGAACGTGCAACGCGTGGATAAGATAGAAGGTGAGACACTGGTGGCTATTGCCGTTTACATCGGCAAGACGCGCCTGATAGATAATTTTATATGGAAATAACACTGCTGAAATCGAAGATCCACCGGGCCGTGGTGACACAGGCCGACCTCGACTATGTGGGCAGCATCACCATCGACAGTGCGCTGATGGAGGCTGCGGGCATCATCGAGTATGAACGGGTGGAGATTGCCGACGTGGACAACGGTAACCGCTTTGCCACGTATGTCATTGCCGGAAGCAAGGGCTCGGGCATCGTGTGCTTGAACGGCGCGGCGGCCCACTGTGTGAATGTGGGCGACAAGGTCATCATCATGGCCTATGCCGAGGTGACGCTCGAGGAGGCGAAGCAGCACAGGCCGAAGGTGGTGTTTGTCGACGACGACAACCGCGTGACCCGTCAGGCCAGCTACGAGAAGCATGGGCTGCTCAGCGACCAATACTAAGGAGGACCCGCTATGCTGACAGGAAAGAATGTCGTGCTGGGTGTGTCGGGGAGCATTGCGGCCTACAAGATGGCCAATGTGGCATCGATGCTGGTGAAGCTACATGCGGGGGTGGACGTGGTGATGACGCGTAACGCCACCCAGTTCATTGCTCCCCTCACCTTCGAAACGCTGACATCGAGGCGCTGCATGGTCGATACCTTCGACCGCAACTTCAACTATGCCGTGGAGCATGTGTCGTTGGCGGCCAAGGCCGACGTGCTGCTCGTGGCGCCGGCCACGGCCAATGTCATCGGCAAGATGGCCAATGGCATCTGCGACGATATGCTCACCACCACCTTCATGGCCTGCCAGTGCCCTATATTGGTGGCGCCGGCGATGAACACGCGGATGTGGACCAACGCCCTGCTGCAAGACAATGTCGCTCGGTTGAAGCACTATGGCGTGGAGGTGATACAGCCCGATGCTGGTCGGCTGGCCTGTGGCGACATCGGAAGCGGCAAGCTGCCCGCCGAGGAACTGTTGGTGCAGCACATCCTTACGCACATCGCCCTGCCGCACGACATGCAGGGCAAGCGGGTGCTGGTGACGGCGGGGCCCACGCGCGAGGCCCTCGACCCCGTGCGGTTCATCACCAATCATTCGTCGGGCAAGATGGGCTACGCCCTCGCCAAGATGGCAAGGCTGCGTGGGGCAGAGGTCACGCTGGTGTCGGGACCTGTGGCCCTGGAGCCCTTCCTCGGTGTGGAGCGAGTGTCGGTGACGTCGGCGGCCGAGATGTTCGATGCCGTGACATCCATCAGTGACGGCTTCGACGTGGTGGTGATGTGCAGTGCCGTGGCCGACTATACGCCGGCGCAATATAGCGAGCAGAAGGTGAAGAAGAACGGCGACGACCTCTCGTTGCCCCTGACCCGCACCCGCGATATCCTGCAGCACCTCGGTGCCCACAAGCGCCAGGGACAGTATATCGTGGGCTTCTCGATGGAGACGGAGCACCTGCTCGACAATTCGCGTGAGAAACTACTGAGGAAAAACGTCGACATGATCTGTGCCAACTCGATCGTCACCGAGGGTACGGGCTTTGGAACCGACACCAATCAGGTGTGGGTCATCACTGGGGAGGACACGCGGCAGCTGCCCTTGTGCAGCAAGGAACAGACGGCCAACGCTATCCTCGATGCCATCCTGCCACACCTTTAGCCAAGAGCAAGCATACGCTATGGAACAGATTCTGGTCATCGATATCGGCAATTCTAACATCGTCATCGGCATGATGGGCGAGGGTAGGGTGGTGCGTGCCGAGCGCATCGACACCATCCACGAGGAGCCGAAGGCTGAGAACCTGTCGCGGCTGCGCACGGTGCTCGAAGCCCTGGATGCCGACCGGCAGGGTTTCACGGGCGGTATCGTGGCCTCGGTGGTGCCTGCGTTGACGGCCGTGGTGTGCGACAACGTCGCCCAACTCACCGGCATCGAGATGCTGCGGATGGGAGATGCCAACGTGGTGGTGGATATGCCGCTGCTGGTCGACGAGCCCACGCGGCTGGGACACGACCGCCTTGCCGATGCCGTAGGGGGCAAGATGAAATACGGCTACCCGTTGATGGTGGTCGACATGGGTACGGCCACCACGGTGAATGTGGTAGATGGAGAGGGGCGTTTTGCCGGTGGGATGATCATCCCGGGCATGAAGACGGCACTCGATGCTTTGTGGAGCCGCGCCGCACAATTGGAGCCTGTGCCGTTGCAGGTGCCCGATCAACTGATCGGCCGCAACACCACGGCCTGTATGCAGAGCGGTCTGCTCTATGGCTATGCGGCCATGGTGGACGGGTTAATTGTGCGCATCGGCAAGGAAATGAACACCCGCCCCATTGTCATCCTTACCGGTGGCTTGGCCTCGCTGGTCGTGCCGCTGTGCCGCGAGCAAGTGATCTACGACGAACACCTGCTGCTCAGCGGACTATATCATATCTATTGCGCTAACCGGAAGAGTTAGCGTTTTGTATTTCCTGAACCCGAAAATCCTGCCGGTCAAGGCAAACGGTCTTGCCCAAAGATTCATCAAGTGCCGTGCTTTTGGCAGTCGGCACTTGATGGCGGCATGTTATTGCTGTCGTGGTTCCTCAGTTTTGATTTCCTCGAGCCGCGTGACGAGTGTGTCGCCGCGGTCGCTCACCCAGAAGCGGGCGCGTACCACGTGCCCGAAGTCGGCATTGCCATCCACCTTGATATGGCGGCCCTTGGCATAGAGAGCGGTGTCGCGTCGTGAGGGATAGCTCACCAGTTGCACCGTTGTGGCGGTGGAGCCTGTGCCGATGTAATAGATATCCACACTGTCTTTGGCGGCCGCCAGTGCCTTGGCCTTGGCGCGGGCAGCCTTGTTGATGGCTGCCGTGTCTTCGGGTTCGAAGACCTTGGCGTCGACGGTATCGCCCAGCTGGGGCTTCGTGGCCATGCGGCATGAGGTGGCGGCGAAGGTGGCGGCCATGAAGGCCAACGCGGGAAGGAATAGTCTTTTCATCTTACATGATCTTTGCCAATCCGCCCTCAGAGGTCTCCTTGTAGAGTGAGGGAATGTCGTGACCGGTCTGTTTCATCACCTCGATCACACGGTCGAAGCTCACGCGGTGCCTGCCGTCGCTGAAGGCGGCATAGAGGTTAGAGTCGAGGGCACGCGTGGCGGCAAAGGCATTGCGCTCGATGCAGGGAATCTGCACCAGTCCGCATACCGGGTCACAGGTCATGCCCAGATGATGCTCAAGTCCCATCTCGGCAGCATACTCAATCTGTGCCGGACTGCCCCCGAAGAGTTGGCAGGCGGCTGCCGATGCCATGGCGCAGGCCACACCCACCTCGCCCTGACACCCTACGTCGGCTCCCGAGATAGAGGCGTTCTCCTTGACGATGTTGCCGATGAGTCCGGCAGTGGCCAGCGCATGCAGAATCTTGGTGTCAGAGAAGTCGTGCCCCTTGGACAAGTGGTAGAGCACGCCGGGTATGACGCCGCAGCTGCCGCAGGTGGGAGCCGTGACGATGTCGCCTCCCGAGGCGTTCTCCTCGCTCACGGCCAGCGCGTAGGCATACACCAGCGCCCGTGTCTGCAGGCTCTGTTTGTAGCCTTTGGCCTTGGTGAAGTAGACCGCAGCCTTGCGTTGCAGGTTCAGTGGACCAGGCAACCGTCCCTCGCGCTCGATGCCGTGCTCCACGGCGGCCTTCATGGCCTCCCATACCTCGCGCAGATAGTCCCAGATTGATGCATCCTCGCAGTGGTCGACATACTCCCAGTAGGCCCTGCCGTTGTCCTGACACCAGTGCTGGATGTCGCTGAGGTGGGTAAGGTCGTAGATGTCGGGTGCCGGTGGCAGCACCCCCGATGGCTTGTCGCCTTCAGAGAGCGCGCCGCCACCGATGCTGTAGACCGTCCATCCTTCGCCTTGCTCGGTCTCGAACAGCATGGCGTTGGGGTGGAAGTCGAGAAACACCTCGGGTTTCCACACAATCTCCACAGGTGCCACCTGCTGGAGAATCTCGGTGATGGCGGTGTCGGTCATGTGTCCCTTGCCAGTGGCAGCCAGACTGCCGTAGAGGGTCACACGGAAGTGCTTGGCGTCCGGATGCTTTGACAGATAGAGTTTGGCGGCCTTCTGCGGGCCCATGGTATGGCTCGACGAGGGGCCTTTGCCGATGCGGTAGAGGTAACGGAGTGATTTCATTTGGATGATGTGTTTGGGATGATGAGTCCGGCTTGTCCGGCTGTTGATGGAAGTAGAGAAGCCCCACCCACCGATCTGGCGGGTGAGGCTGGTATATCAGGGTTGGTTGCTGACGAATGCTACGCGCTTCATGCTTCCTGGGCGGGGGCTTCGAAGGCGAAGTTCTTCAGGTCGTCAGCCTGGAAAGCCTTGATGTAGGTGGCGTGTCCGGCCACCTCTTCCTCGGTCATGCGGGCGAAGACCTGCGCACTCTTGGCAAAGAGCTCGGGAGCCTTCGAGGCATCGGCGATGAGGTGAAGCGACATGATGATGTCGCCGGTCATGTTGTAGAGGCGACGGCCCAGGAAGTCGTGCTCGTCCTGGTTGTTGTCGGCCTTCACCTTCTCCAGGGCCTCCTCGTAGGCCTCCACGCACTTGGCCATGCGGTCTTTCAGCGGCTGCATCTCGGCCGACACCTCCTCGTTGAGCATGTCTTTGATGATGTTGAGGTAGGTGCCGTTGGTGATGTAGCGGATGGCAGCCACCACCTGCAGCTGCGTGGTACCCTCGTAGATCGAGAAGATACGGGCGTCGCGGTAGAGGCGCTGACACTTATACTCCATGATGAAGCCCGACCCGCCGTGGATGGAGATACAGTCGTAGGCGTTCTGGTTGGCATACTCCGATGCCATACCCTTGGCCAGCGGCGTGAAGGCATCGGCCAGACGATTGTAGGTCTTCATTTCGGCGCGCTCCTCGGGAGTGAGTTTACGCTCCTTGGCGATGTCCTCCAGCGCCTTGTAGATGTCCACGTAGCGGGCGGTCTGGTAGAGAATCGAGCGGCTGGCGTCGAGGCGTGCCTTCATGCGCGAGAGCATGTCGTAGACAGCCGGGAAGGTAATGATCTTCTTGCCAAACTGTGCGCGGTCTTTGGCGTAGGCCAAGGCCTCGTTGTAAGCCTCCTGCTCCAGTCCCACGCTCTGTGCGGCAATGCCCAGTCGGGCACCGTTCATCAGGCTCATCACATACTTGATGAGGCCCATGCGGCGGTCGCCGCAGAGCTCGGCCTTGGCGTTCTTGTACACCAGCTCGCAGGTGGGGCTGCCGTGTATGCCGAGCTTGTGCTCGATGTGACGCACGTCGACGCCACCGTCGCGCTTGTCGTAGATAAACATCGACAGTCCGCGGCCGTCCTTCGTGCCGGCCTCCGAGCGTGCCAGCACCAGGTGGATGTCAGAGTCGCCGTTGGTGATGAATCGCTTCACACCGTTCAGGCGCCAGGTGCCGTCCTCGTCCTGGGTGGCCTTGAGCATCACGCGCTGCAGGTCGGAACCGGCGTCGGGCTCGGTGAGGTCCATCGACATGGTCTCGCCGGCCGAGATGCGCGGGATATACTTCTCTTTCTGCTCCTCAGAGCCAAACTCATAGAGTGTGTCGATACAGCTCTGCAGGCTCCAGATGTTCTGGAAACCCGAGTCGGCTGCCGACACCAGCTCAGAGAGCATCGAGAACACCGTGATGGGGAGGTTCAGTCCGCCGAAGCGACGGGGCATCGACACGCCCCACAGACCCGCCTGGCGTGTGGCCTCGATGTTCTCCTTGGTCTTCTCGGCATACACCATGCGGCCGTCCACCAGATGCGGGCCTTCCTGGTCCACGCTCTCAGAGTTGGGCTCGATGATGTTGCCTGCCACATCGCCGGTGATATCGAGTATACGCTTGTAGTTCTCGATGGCGTCCTCATAGTTGACCGGCGCATCATCAAACTCGTCTTTGTCTACGTAGCTGCGCTCCTTGAGCTCAACGATACGTCTCATCAGAGGATTGTCCAGGTGGAACTCAATCTCTGGATGTTCTGTATAATAGTTTGCCATAATTCGTTGTTGTTGAATAAATGATTGTGCCTGTTACTTGCTGTTCTGCTTGTAGTATTTGATGATCTTGGGCACCACCTCTTCTACGTTGCCGTTGATGACATAGTCGGCAATGGCATTGATAGGCGCGTCCGGATCATTGTTGATCGAGATGATGATGCCGGCGTCCTGCATACCTGCTATATGCTGGATTTGGCCCGAGATGCCACAGGCGATATACACCTTCGGGTGTACGGTCACGCCCGTCTGTCCCACCTGTCGGTCGTTGTCTATCCATCCGGCATCCACGGCGGCGCGGCTGGCACCCACCTCGCCGTGCAGTTCCTTGGCCAGTTCGAAGAGCATGTCGAAGCCCTCTTTCGAGCCTACGCCATAACCGCCCGAGACCACGATCGAGGCACCCTTGAGGTTGTGCTTGGCAGCCTCCACGTGACGGTCGAGCACCTTCACCACATAGTCGACCTCGGGCACATACTTGGCCACCTCTGGGTAGACCACCTCGCCCTTGGCCTGGCCCTCATAGATGGCCTTCTGCATCACGCCGGAGCGCACGGTGGCCATCTGCGGACGATGGTCGGGGTTGACGATGGTGGCCACGATGTTTCCGCCGAAGGCCGGACGGATCTGGTAGAGCAGGTTCTCGTACACCTTGCCGGCCTTCTTGTCCTCATAGCGTCCGATCTCGAGCTGCGTGCAGTCGGCTGTGAGACCCGAGGTCAGCGACGACGACACACGGGGACCGAGGTCGCGTCCGATGACGGTGGCACCCATGAGGCAGATCTGCGGTTTCTCCTCCTTGAAGAGGTTCACCAGGATGTCGGTATGTGGTGCCGAGGTATAGGGGAAGAGCCCCTCGGCGTCGAAGACAAAGAGCTTGTCTACGCCGTATGGCAGGATCTGGTCTTCCACCTTGCCCTTGATGCCGCTGCCGGCAGCGATGGCGTGTAGCTCCACGCCCAGCTCATTGGCCAGCTTGCGACCCTTGGTCAGCAGTTCCTGCGATACCTCCTGTACGTTGGTTCCTTCTATTTCGCAATATACAAATACGTTGTTCATCTTTAGCCAATAATCTTTTCGTCCAACAATTCTTTTACCAGTCCCTCCACGTCAGCGTCGCTGCCGGTGAGCGTCTTGCTCTCCTTGGCCTGGAACACGATGTTCTGCACCGACTTCACCTTGGTGGGCGAGCCCGAGAGTCCGCACTGTGCCTCGTCGCCGTCGACGTCGGCCACGCTCCACTGGTTGAGGTTGAGGTAGGGACGGCTCTCATAGAGGGCGCTCCAGGGCTCGTCGCCCTTGCGCTCCATGGGGCATGAGGCGTATTTGTATTTCATCACAAGCTTGGCGTTGCAGGGGCGTGCCGGTGCTGCCGAACCGTTGACGGTGATGAGCACGGGCAGCGGGGCCACCACGGTCTCCACGCCGCCGTCGATGTGTCGGCGGATGGTGGCCTTGTTGTTCTCGATGCTCAGAATCTCCTCGGCGTAGGTCACCTGGTTGAGGCCGAGCTTCTCGGCCACCTGCGGACCCACCTGTGCCGTGTCGCCGTCGATGGCCTGCCGGCCGCCGAGGATGATGTCCACGTCACCAATCTTCTTGATGGCCATGGCCAGCGCATACGAAGTGGCCAAGGTGTCGGCACCAGCAAACTTACGGTCGGTGAGCAGCCAGCCCGTGTCTGCACCCCTGTACAGTCCCTGACGGATGATTTCTCCGGCGCGCGGAGGACCCATGGTAAGAATGCCTACGGTGGAGCCTGGATTCTGGTCCTTGATACGAAGAGCCTGTTCCAGGGCGTTCAAGTCTTCTGGGTTGAAGATTGCGGGCAGCGCAGCACGATTCACGGTTCCTTCCGCTGTTATGGCATCCTTACCCACATTTCTTGTGTCTGGCACTTGCTTGGCAAGTACAACAATTTTCAATTTCATTATAATAGGTTTATAATTATGATGTTCGAAATGCGGCGCAAAAATACGAAGTTTTTACTTCTTGACCAAACAAAATGCACGAAAACAAACCTTTTGTGCACAAATGCTGCCGTTTGTGCAAATTCTGGTCGACTTTTTGGTTGACACATTACATTCTGTAGGATGTTGACGGTCAGATGGTTACGATTGTGGTTGGCCCGTTGGCGTGGATTCGCAGGACTAGTTTTATGGAATAAAAGACCAATTTATATGACCATACGACCTACCTTTGCCAACCTCTCATGTTCCTTCCCAAGAGGGTTCAAAAGAGGTACCGGCGTGTTGTTGCAGGAGTGTGGTCGTAGTCTGATGGGCTTTGAGCAAGACTTCGGCCATGCTAGAGGCATGTCTTCACCCTGCTGCCCCAAAGGTCTGTTGACAATGCCCTCCGGGCGATAGCCATGGTCTGTGCACCTGTGATGTGCCTTATCCACTGGCCTTCTGGCGTTGCTGGTGTGGCGTGTTGAGAGGGCGCGTGTGGTGATTCGAGTAGAAACAAAGTCTGCTTCGAGTAGAAGCACGCCCTCCTTCGAGTCGAAGCAGGGTTTGTTTCCAGTCGAATCAGCCACAGTCGACATTGCCATGGGGATGCTTTAGCGGCAGTATGGCCGTTGCCGCACATGGCCCAGGCGCGCCGTGCAGCTAGTGGCCCACGGCCCACCACGGTTGTGCCGACTGTACTTGTAGACCAGAAAATCACAGTTTACGGACCCCAATAGGTGCCCCTCTCATTTTTTTTGCCTAATTTTGCATGCGTCAGCCCACGGTCATACCATTGTCGCCCTGCCGGCATGACCGTGGCCTGGGTTGACGACCATCCACCCCCATCCTATAAGCTACATGCAATCCTGAACAAAAAACAATATGAAAAGTAGACTAATCTCAACGATTTCACTGCTGGCCGTGGCAGCCTTGCCGGCTCTAGGCCAGCACTTCGACAACCTGCCCAACCCCATTGAAGATGTCAACAAGGTGGTGGACAACACCCCCGACTCCATCGCCAAGGCGCTGATGTCGCGCCCCGCCCCCGGCTCCACCCGCAAGGGCGGCAACCCCGTGCTGTTTCTCATCGGCAACTCCACCATGCGCAACGGCACCAAGGGCGACGGCAGCAACGGACAGTGGGGGTGGGGCTACTATGCCAGCCAGTATTTCAACGGCAACCTCATCAGCGTCGAGAACCAGGCCCTGGGCGGCATGTCCACGCGCACGTTCTACCGACAGCTGTGGCCCGACGTGCGCCAGGCGCTCAGGCCCGGCGACTGGGTGGTGATCTCCATCGGCCACAACGACAACGGCCCCTTCGACTCGGGGCGTGCCCGCGCCGTGCTGCCGGGCACGGCCTCTGACAGTCTGGAGGTCACTATCAAGGAGACGGGCGCCCACGAGACGGTGTACACCTACGGCGGATACCTGCGCCGCTACATCGCCGAGTGTCGTGCGGCCGGAGCCCATCCCATCCTCATGAGCCTCACGCCGCGCGATGCCGTCGACGAGGCCACGGGCAAGACCGTGCGCAAGCCCCAGACGCAGTGGGCGGCGCTGGTGGCGGCCGAGGAGGGTGTGCCCTTTGTCGACCTCAACGAGATCAGCGGTGCCAAGCTCGATAGCTACAGCGGGTGGAAGAAGAAATACATGTTCTTTGGCGACCATATCCATACCAGCTACTGGGGTGCGCAGCTCAACGCCCGTTCGGCCGCCGAGGGCATCATGGCCAGCCACAACCCCGACCTGCTGCCCCTGCAGCGCATGATGGTGGGCGTAGACCTGCCCGTGTGGCCGGTGGAGCGGCAGCAGGGCAAGCCCGTGGTGTGGATCACGGGCGACTCGACGGTGAAGAATGCCGACAGCGACAAAGACGGCATGTGGGGATGGGGTGCCCTGGCCCCGCAGTTTATCGACACCAAGCACCTCACGCTCTACAACGCCGCCATGGCCGGACGTTCCACCCGCAGCTATATTCGTGAGGGTCGTTGGGAGAAGGTGTACAACGCCCTGCGGCCCGGCGACGTGGTGCTCATCCAGTTTGGCCACAACGACATCTGTCCCATCGACGATGCCAAGGAGCGTGGTGTCATTCCCGGCACGGCCGACACCTGCCATGTGTACCGCATGGAGAAAGACGGGCGCTACGAGGTGGTCTACAGCTTCGGCTGGTACCTGCGCAAGATGATCGACGACGCACGCGAGAAGGGTGCCACGCCGGTGCTCGTCTCGCTCACCACGCGCAACGAATGGCCCGGCGGCAAGGTGGAGCGGCGCAACGACAGCTATGGAAAGTGGTACAGGGAGGTGGTGGCCCAGACGGGGGTCGACTTCATCGATGCCCACAACCTCATTGCCGACTATCTCGACAAGCACTACAAGGGTAAGGCCGACGCTGCCGAATATTTCAACCGCGACCACACCCACACCTCGCTCAAGGGTGCCCGCACCAATGCCCGCATCATCGTGTCGGCCCTCGACAAGTTGCTCAAGGCCAGAGAACGCGCGCCGAAGGGCAAGTGAGGCGGTGCCCGCTGTAATATGATAAGGTGGGTAGGGGGGCGGTTAGGTTTCAAGGCACTTTCGCTTCGCTGCACGCTGCCCCGAATGTCCGGCCCAGGAGTGAAGGTGCACAAAAACGTTGGGCGCGGCCTTGCCATTCGCAGATAAAATGTTATCTTTGCCTTCGCCAACCCACAGGGCCGCGGCTAGCGGCACCCGGTGGGTGGCAGCATAGACGCTCGCATTATGATAGACAGACAGACCGTAGAGAAGATCAAAGACGCCGCCAACATCGTGGACGTGGTGTCGGAGTTTGTGACCCTGAGGAAGGCAGGGGCCAACTATAAGGGCTTGTGCCCCTTCCACAACGAGAAGACACCCTCGTTCATCGTGTCGCCGGCACGCGGCACCTGCCATTGCTTCGGCTGTGGCAAGGGCGGCAATGCCGTCAACTTCATCATGGAGCACGAGCAGATGACCTATCCCGAGGCCCTGCGCTGGCTGGCCAACAAGTATCATATCGAGATTCACGAGCGCGAGCTGAGCGACCGTGAGAAAGAGGAACAGAGCCAGCGCGAGTCGATGTTCATCGTCAACGGCTGGGCCGCAACTTATTTCGAGGACCTGCTGCACAACCATGCCGACGGCATCGCCATCGGCATGCAGTATTTCCGCAGCCGCGGCTTCCGCGACGACGTCATCCGCAAGTTCCAGTTGGGCTACGACCTCCCCGACAAGCTGGCCCTGGCCCGGACAGCTCAGCAGAAGGGCTACAAGGAGGAGTTTCTGCTCAAGACCGGCATCTGTTACAAGACCGACCGCGGCGAGCTCATCGACCGCTATGCCGGGCGCGTGGTGTTTCCGTGGGTGGGCGTGAGCGGCAAGGTGGTGGGGTTCACCGCCCGCGTGCTCGACAGCCGCACCAAGGGGGTGAATCAGAAGTATGTCAACTCGCCCGACAGCGACATCTACCACAAAGACCACGAGCTCTATGGCATCTGGCAGGCCAAGAAGGCCATTGCCAAAGAAGACCGGGTGTATATGGTGGAGGGGCAGGCCGACGTCATCTCGATGTACCAGTGCGGGGTGGAGAACGTCGTGGCCAACTCGGGCACGGCGCTGAGCCTGCACCAGATCCATACGCTGCACCGCTTCACCTCGAACATCACGCTCATCTACGACGGCGACGCCGCAGGCATACATGCCGCCCTGCGGGGTACCGACATGCTCCTCTCCGAGGGCATGAACCTCAAGATACTGCTGCTGCCCGACGGCCAGGATCCCGACGAGTTTGCCCGCAGCCACACGGCGGCCGACTTCCGCCAGTATATCGACGACCATCAGCAAGACTTCATCCAGTTTAAGACCAACCTGCTGCTCAAGGGCGAGACCGACCCCAAGAAGCGGGCCGACGGCATCAACTCTATTGTGCAGTCTGTATCGGTCATCCCCAACCAGATTCTCCGCGACACCTACATCCACGACTGCGCCCAGCGCATCGGCATCAACGAGGGCACGCTCATCAACCAGATGAACAACTTCATACGCAGCCGCAACAGTGCCACGCCAGGTGCCGCACAGGCCGGCATCAGCGTGGGGCCGGCACCCCAGCCCAACACCGGGGCCCAGCCCGCGGGGCCCGCGGCAGCGGCCATGCAGCCAGACAAGAAGGTGGAGCGCATGATAGCGCAGATGCTGGTGCGCCATGGCGAGAAGGTGATCTTTGAGAACGTGGAGGACGAGGACGGACAGCTGCACAACCTCACCATCGCCCAATATGTCAGTTACAGCCTGGGGGCCGACAGGCTGTCGTTCCACAACGACGTGTACAACCGCATACTGGCCGAGGCGGCCGAGCAGAGCCTGCGGCCTGACTTCAAGGCCGAGCCCTACTTCCTGCACCACGACGACATCGCCGTGAGCCAGGTGGCCACCGACCTCTCGGCTGACCGGTATCACCTCTCCAGGCTCAAGGCCGGCGAGCCCATGAGCCCCGAGGACCTCAGGCTCAAAGAGGCCGCCGAGCGAGAGGAGCTGCGCAACCAGACCGTACACATGCTGCTCGACTTCAGGATGGACTATGTGGAGCAGCACCTCAAGGACCTGCAGATGCAGATGAGGCAGGTGGCCAACGACATGGAGCAGCTCAGGAAACTGATGGCAGAATACCAGGATATGCAGACCATACGCAACAGCATCGCCCGGCAGCTGGGCAATAATATCATTGTGTGAATAGGAGGTATTCGTTAAATTTAGCTTGATTTTCTTTCCCGTTACACCTATTATTATTATTTTTGTGAATTGAAAGCATGACATGTAAACAGAAAGAATGGCAGACCTGGCGTTCATCATCCTCTTTTGGGCTACGCTGTTCATCATAGCCTTTGTCTTCATCCCCTTGTGGCGCAGGCGTCACGATGCGGGTGCAGGGCTCTATGTGCGTAGTCAGGACGACAACAAGCTGAGCGTGAACTATGCCCTCAAGCAGCTCAACTGCAAGGTGCGGTGGGAGAACGACCACGACGACCTCATCGCGCGGTACGAATATCAGAGCGGTTTCTACCGTATCACGCTGGAGAAAGGCTCACCCTATGTGCGGTTGACTTACTCGTTTATCTTCGAGACCGACCTCGACAACCTGGAGCTCGTGCGCAATGTCATTAACCAGTGTAACCTCTATACCGAGACCAGCAGGCTGGTCTACTCCGTCAACGAGAAGTCGGGCGTGGTCAATGTGCATATCGTCAGCGCCCTGCTCATCTCCGACAGCACCGTCAAGGAGGTGCTCGAGCGCGCCATGCGCAATGCCTTCAAATGGCAGAACATCTTTGTGCGGAAGTTCAACGAACTGGAGACAGAGGGCAAGAATGTGCTGAACCGCGACCTGGAGAAGAGCTCGGCCTCGTGGCTGCGCGAGGTTTTCCTGCTGCGCGAACAGGAGATGATGCACCAGGATGCCGGTCCAGAGTGGCACGAGAGCCAGGCCGACCCTGTGCGCCTGAGCCGTCTGCTGGCCACGGCCATGGGACTTACCAACATTGTGCCGGCAGCTCTCACCCTTACCCGCGGCACCGAGACGCATGTGATAGACGATGCCGACGACATTCTCAACTACGACATCAGCAGTGTGCTGGTGGAGGGAGACACCTTTGCATACCCCTCTGCCATGGCGCAGCTCGACTTCTACGACCCGCGCAACCCGGTGAGGCTGAGGCGGCTGGCCTTGCTCTTCGAGCAGGATGCCCAGACCTCCGATACGCTCTACTATCGTGTCACGCTGGCCCTGGCACCCCTGGCCATCGACATCGACCACTCGGCTGACGGCTCAGAGACGCAGCGCATGATGAGTAGCGTGCTCGTGGGCTACGACCTCACGCCCTCTGACCAGCGCCTCAAGGCCTTCCACTACCTCTGGAAGGAAGCACTGGCCAAGCAGAAGACAGGCAACACCCAGGAGATGAGCGACGACGAGCGGCTGCTCTGCGAGGTGCAGAGTCCACACCTGGCCGTGAAGGTGCTGCGCGGAAAGGCACTGTACGAGCAAAAGCGGTTCTATGAGGCGGCTCTGCTGCTCGAAGATGCCTTCGCTGCTATGCAGGCGATGCTCGACGGCCGCAACCATCAAGCGCAACAGGCGTTCTACGAGATATGCTACCTCGTGGGCTCGTGCTACGTCTTTCTGCGCCAGTATCAGCGGGCCTGCTACTACCTGCAGCTCACCCTGCCCCTGCGGCGCATTACCTATACCGAGGCCTATATCAATTGCCTGGTCAACGGCAACGACTTCAGGGCGATGTCCATCATCAACGAGTTGCTCTTCGACTTCCAACTCATGGAGGAGGAGGGAGGCGGTGATGCTGCACTCGCCCAGAAGCAGCCACAGCATTCATTTGTCAGTTTCCTCAAGCGCCGCAAGGCCTTCCTGCTGGTGAGGCAGGGCAGCTACGACGAGGCCGAGAAGTTGCTCAAGCAACTGCTCGACGACCCGGAGAACAGCTATTTCGCGCTGAAGGAACTGGCGTATATACAAAAGAAAAAGGAGAAATAAACGTATGTATTATATCGAGAAACATTTTGAGATCTCGGCCAGTCACCGCCTCACCCTGTCGTATGAGAGCAAGTGTGCGCGTGTGCATGGCCACAACTGGCATGTCACGGTGTACTGCAAGGCGCGAGAACTCAACCAGGACGGCATGGTGGCCGACTTCGGGCACATCAAGCAGCAGATCCACGGACTGCTCGACCATGCCGACCTCAACGCGGTGCTGCCCTTCAATCCCACGGCTGAGAACATTGCGCGGTGGATTGTAGACCAGGTGCCCACGTGCTACAAGGCGCGCGTGCAGGAGAGCGACGGCAACGTGGCATGGTATGAGGTCGATGAGTGACGGTGGCAAGGCTATGGCTTACAAGGTAAACGATATCTTCTACAGCCTGCAGGGTGAAGGCCATAACGCCGGGCGCGCGGCAGTGTTTGTGCGCTTCAGCGGGTGCAACCTGCGGTGCTCGTTCTGCGACACCGACTTCGCGGCCTACCGTGAGATGACCGCCGATGAGATTGTGGCGCAACTGCGACAGCATGCCGCTGCCGAGCCCGCTGCGGGGCGGCTGCTCTGCGTGCTCACCGGGGGGGAGCCTACATTGCAGGTCGACGAGGCCTTGGTGAGTTGCCTGCACGAGGCTGGCTACGAGGTGGCGATGGAGAGCAACGGCACCAAGGAGCCGCCGGCCAATGTCGACTGGCTTACCGTGTCGCCGAAGGAGCGCACGGTGGTAACGCGTTGCCACGAGCTCAAGGTGCTCTTCGACGGCCAGGGCGAGGTCAGCGACCGTGGTATACAGGCCGACTACTACTATCTGCAGCCTTGTGACGTGGGCGACAACAGCCGCAACGCGCAGATCACCGAGGCCTGCGTGGCCTACATCAAGACGCATCCGCGCTGGCGCCTCTCGCTGCAGACACACAAGCTGGCCCACTTCAAGTAGCGGTGCCGGGCACGGAGACAACAAGAGATAGCCATGATATACCTGCATTGGATATGGGTCTTTGCCTATGCGATTGTCACCATAGGCGTCATGCTGAAAGTGCTGATGGACAACCGTCAGCCCTCCAAGACCATGGCCTGGCTGCTGGTATTGTGGTTCCTGCCCCTGTTGGGCATCGTGCTCTATTTCTTCTTTGGCCAGAACACCCGGAAAGAACGGCTCATCAGTCAGCGGTCGCTAGACCAGTTGACCAAGCGGGAGATGACGGAGTTTGCCGAACAGCGCGACCTGCGACTGCCCGCAGCCCACCAGCCACTGATGCGCCTGTTCCAAAACCAGAACATGGCGTTGCCCTTCAAAGACAACACGGTGGAGATTTTCACCGACGGCTATGCCTTCTTCCCGGCCCTGATGCGCGAGATCAGCAAGGCCGAGGACCATATCCACATCGACATCTTTATCTTTAACGACGACGAACTGGGCAGACTCATCGCCGATGCGCTCATCGACAAGGCCCGACAGGGCGTGGAGGTGAGGGTCATCTACGACGATGTGGGCTGCTGGCGTGTGGGCAATGCCTTCTTCGAGCGGATGCGCGATGCGGGCATCGAGGTGCATGCGTTCATGCCGGTGAAGTTTCCGGCCTTCACCTCAAAGGTCAACTATCGCAACCACCGCAAGCTGATCATCATCGACGGCACGGTGGGATTCATCGGCGGCATGAACTTCGCCACCCGTTATGTCAAGGGCACGGGCCGTCAGGCATGGCGCGACACCCACCTGCTGGTGAGGGGCGGCGCTGTGTACGGCATACAGCGCGCCTTTCTGGTCGACTGGTACTTTGTAGACCGCACGCGTCTCTCCGACCGCAAGTACTATCCCGACATCGACCCACGCATCAGCAACAACTGCCTGGCGCAGGTGGTGACGAGCAGTCCGGTGTCGCCCTGGCCCGACATCATGCAGGGCTATGTGCGCGTGTTGCTGGAGGCCAAGCGCTATGTGTACATGGAGAGCCCCTATTTCCTGCCTACCGAACAGATTCTCTTCGCCATGCGCACGGCGGCGCTGGCTGGCGTCGACGTGCGGTTGATGCTGCCGCTGAAGGGCGACTCAAAGGTGGTGGAGTGGGCCGGCCGCTCTTACGTCATGGAGACGCGCGAAGCAGGCGTGAAGGTATATTTCTACAAGGCAGGATTCAACCACTCCAAGCTGATGGTGAGCGACGACAGCGTCTCAACCTGCGGAAGCACGAATGTCGACTTCCGCAGCTTTGAGCACGACTTTGAGTCGAACATCTTTTTCTACGACGAAGGAATGGCTTTGCGCATGAAGGCGCTGTTTATGAACGACCTGAAGCACTGCGTACCCATCCACGAAGTACGCAAGGTAGGCAAGCGCCCCTTCCTGCAACGGCTGGGAGAGAGCGTCATCCGGCTGCTCAGTCCGCTGCTTTGAGCGGCCTTTGAGCGGTCTCATAATCAAATGAAAAGAGAAGGGCGGCTTGAGCGCTAAAGTGCTCAGGTCACCGGATTGAGGGCATCAGTCTTGTTCTGGTGCCGCGGATGGCTCGTTGACGGCGTTGCCGAAGATGCTGAAATTGACACTGCCGTAGTTGCGATGCTCCACAAAATGAGGATGAGCGGAGTAGTCGTTCGACTTGCCATGCTCAAAGACCAGAACGCCGTCGGTCTTGAGCAGTTGGTGCTCAAAGATGAGGTCGGGCAATGTGGCAAGTTGTTCGAGGGCGTAGGGAGGGTCGGCAAAGATGAAGTCGAACTGCTGGTGGCACGACTTCAGGAACCTGAACACGTCGCCCCGGATGAGGATGTTGCGGTCGGTGCCGATCTTCTGCATGCACTGGCCAATGAACCTCACATGGTCGCGGTCGGCCTCCACGCTCACCACCTGGCTGCAGCCGCGCGAGAGCAGCTCCAGCGAAATGCTCCCTGTGCCGGCAAAGAGGTCGAGCGCCACAGCCCCCTCGAAGTCGAGGTAGCGGTTCATCACGTTGAAGATATTCTCCTTGGCAAAGTCGGTGGTAGGCCGCGCCTTGAAGGTGCGGGGAATGTCGAAATGCCTGCCTTTGTATATTCCGGTAATGATTCTCATGTGGCTTCAGGTCAGATATAATGTCATTAAGTCGAGGGTGATGCCTTTGATGGCGGTCATGGGTGCCCGGTTGAAGTCGGCGGCAGGGTTGATGGTGCTTACCTTCTCCACGTAGGCCTTCAGTTCTTTGACGAGTTGCTCCTTGTCGGGAATGTTGCCCGAGAGGTAGAGCTCGTCTTTCTTCTGGTCGAGCACCAGTTGCTGCCACACGAAGAGGATGAAATAAACGGCGTCCTGCGTGTGTTTGGCCTCGAACCGGTTGCTGAAGATAAACCTGTTGCGCTCGAAGCTGAAGATCTCAAGCAGGTTGTCGTGGAAGTGGGCATACAGTTTCCGGCGGTTGCCGATGAAGCTGCGGCGGTGGAGGTATGCCCATACGGGCCGCATCATCGTGATGAACTTCACGTCGTCGTAATGGTCTTCGACCACCAGCTTCAGGTCTTTGTTGACGGCAAAGATTGCCACGGCATTGAGGTCGGGCAAGATATTGGCCATGACCACACTCCCTTCGGTGCTTGGGAAGCTGTGCATATAGAGCAGCTCGATGTCCGCCTCATTGTATTCCTCGATGGGAATGAGCAGCACGGGCGAGTCGATGAGCACCTGGGCGCGATGGGTGTCATGGCGCAGGAGGTCTACTGTCTTGAAAGCCTCACGCAGGTTGGCTGCCATCGATATGCCACTCTTGGTGGTGAACGGCTGGAATTCGACCTGCTCGTCGGTCTCTTTGTTGGCGATGGCAAAGGCCAGCGAGCCTTTGCTCACGCGGATAGTCATTCTGTGTGTCATGATGCGCGTCGTTTGTTAGGTTTTCATTCCCAGTTGCCGGCGTTGTTGTTAGGTTGTGCAAGGTCACCGATTTTCAGTCCTGGATAGCGTCCTGCCGCCGAGGCCTCCTCAATGAGGTTGGCCACCGAGTTGGCATCGAGGTCGCCGAGAAACAGCTCATAGCGTGCCCCGCACTCCATGAGCGGTATCTGCTGTCCACTCTTGCCGATGATGGTTGTGACGGTGAGTGCGAAGGGTTTCCGGTCGGAGTAGGGGATGTATCTCAGCGAGTCGGCCAGCAGTCCGGCCTTGGTGAGTCGTCCGAAGTCGGCGGTATAGGTGCCGTTGCGGGCCTTGTAGCGTTCCTCGGCAGTGCGTATCGCCACCAGTCGCTGCTTCACCACCTGCTCACGCTTGGCGCGCTCGCGGTCGAAGCGCACGGGTGCGTTGATGCTCAGGAAGCAGACCAGCGTAAGCAGCAGGACACATGCCACGAGCAGATAATTTTGTTTGAAGCCGACTTTTATCATCCTATCCTCAGTCTTTTCTTGTCCTTGGCACAACAATAACCAAGTTTCATGCAAAGGTACAACAAAGAAATGAAAGTGTGGGCTTTATTTGAAAAGAAAGTTGCAGCACCCGTTCCACAGCATCTTTGCAGGCCGCCGCGATAACGGCAGATGGCCGGGGCTGGCTGAAAAGTGGATGTGCGTTGTATATTTTGTGGCCTGATTGCTTGACGGCCTCACAGAAAAACCATATATTTGCATGACCGCTTCGGCGTTCACCCTTTATCTCAGGCACATTGAACAAGACAGAATTCATATACCGCATCATCCAGGATTTCGGTTTCGTACCAACCTCCGACCAGCAGCACGCCTTGCAGACCTTCGCCACGTTTCTGGCCGACAGGCATCCGCAGAGCGTCATGGTGCTACGTGGCTCGGCCGGTACGGGCAAGACCTCGCTGGCCGGAGCCATGGTGCGCACCCTGGTCCGGCTGGGCCAGAAGCTCACCCTCATGGCCCCCACCGGCCGTGCTGCCAAGGTGTTCTCGCTCAATAGCGGCATGACGGCACACACCATCCATCGCCGCATCTACCGTGAGCGGGCCTACCAGGGCCTCGACGGGCAGTTCAACCTCAACGACAACCGTTATCACGACATGCTTTTCATTGTCGACGAGGCCTCGATGGTCAGCAGCCAGGCAGCCTTCGGGGAGTCGGCCTTCGGTTCGGGGAGCCTGCTCGACGACCTCATCAAATATGTGTACAGCGGCGAGAACTGTCGCCTGTTGCTCATCGGCGACAAGGCACAGCTGCCACCCGTGGGCGAGGCCGAGGCCCCGGCGCTGGCCGGCGACGTGCTGATGGGCTACGGGCTGCGCGTCTACCAGTGTGACCTGAACGAGGTGCTGCGCCAGAGCGGCGACTCGGGCATACTCTATAATGCCACCATCATCAGGCAGATGATTACCCACGACGAGGCCACGGCCTTGCCGCGCATCAGGTTCCAGGGCTTTGCCGACGTGGTGATGGTGCCCGGCGACGAGCTCATCGAGAGCCTGGCCTCAAGCTATGCGCAGGTGGGGCTTGACGAGACACTGGTGGTGACACGTTCCAACAAGCGTGCCAACGTCTACAACCAGGGCATCCGCAACATGGTGCTCGACCGCGAGGAGCAGCTCTGTACGGGCGATATGCTCATGGTGGTGCGCAACAACTACAGCGTCGCCGCCCTCGCCGCGGCCTCGCCGAAAGGAGCGGGTGGGGGCGAGGCGCCACCCTTCACCTTCTTGGCCAATGGCGACCGTGCCCGCGTGCAGCGTGCCCGCAACTTCAGGGAACTCTATGGTTTCCACTTCGCCGACGTGTGGCTGCAGTTCCCCGACTACGACGACTACGAGGTGCAGACCACCCTTATCATGGACTCGCTGACCACCGATGCCCCCGCCCTCACCCGCGAGCAGAACGAGCAGCTGTACCAGCAGGTCATGGAAGACTATGCCGACATCCCCACCAAGGCCGAGCGGTTGAGGGCGCTGCGGCAGGACACCTATTTCAACGCCCTGCAGGTGAAGTTTGCCTACGCCGTCACCTGTCACAAGGCACAGGGCGGACAGTGGCAGCATGTGTACGTCGACCAGGGCTATATGACCGACGACATGCTCACGCCCGACTATATCCACTGGCTCTACACAGCCTTCACGCGTGCCACCGACAAGCTCTTCCTGGTCAACTGGCCAGCCAACCAGCGCGAGTAGGACTGCGGCAGGGCATCGTCGTCATGGTCGTCCGGTGTGCCTGCAGGAATGTGCAGATAGGAGGCAGGCCCTGCGACTGTATGTTTTTTTTTGGCTTTTCAGCGTAATATTTTGCATGAAAAGCCATTATCAATCATCTTTTTCCTTATTTTTGCAAGTAAACAACAATCAACACTATGCCCGAGAATGATAATAAGCAGGCAGCTGGACAGTTGCTGGATGTAAGAATGGAGTACACGCCGAAGGTGAACTATGCCATGTCGCTGAACGGTGTGCGGTATTTTGACTTTATCGACTTAAAGAACACCGGCGACGGGCCGTTGCACAACATCAGGGTAACGCTCACCGGCGAGATGGTAGAGACTGCCGAGACCATGCTTGAGGTGTTGCCCGCAGGCGAGACCGTCCACGTGACCAACCTTCAGATCAAACCCGACATCGACAAGCTGTCGGCGCTGACCGAGAGCATCGAGACCCAGGTGCTGTTGCAGGTGGGCACAGCCGACGCGCAGCTCTTCTCGCAGAGCTATGCCCTGCGCCTGCTGGCCTTCGACGAGTGGCCCGGTGCCGGCGTGCTGCCCGAGATGCTGGCGGCCTTCGTCACCCCCAATGCCACCGCGGTGCCGCGCGTCAACGTCAGTGCAGCCAAATACCTGGAGCAACTCACGGGTTCGAGTGCCCTTGACGAGTATCAGACGCAGGACCCCAACCGGGTGCGGGCGCAGGTGGCCGCCATCTACGAGGCCCTGCGTGCCGAGGGCATCGTCTACAGCACACCCCCGGCCTCGTTCGAGAAAGACGGCCAGCGTGTGCGCCTGGCCGACCGCGTGCTGGCCGAGAAGCTCGCCACCTGCCTCGACTCCACCCTGCTTTTTGCCTCGTGCATGGAGGCGGCAGGCATCCACCCGTTGCTGGTGCTGTTCAAGGGGCATATCTTCGTGGGCGCCTGGCTCACCAACAACCGCTACCCGCAGATGGTGGGCGATGACGCCTCGTTCCTGCTCAAGGCCTCGGCCGACGGCATCAACGAGGTGGTGCTCGTAGAGACGACCTGCATCTGCAGCTCCGAGGCCATCGGTTTCGAGCAAGCCGTACAGAAGGCCGAGGCCTCGCTGCGTGCCGACGAGCAGTCGTTCAGGCTCTTCGTCGACGTGGCGCGGTGCAGGCTCAACGGCATTCGTCCCATCCCCCTGCAGCTCAGCGGCGGACAGTGGGTGGTGCCCGCCGAGGGCTTGAAGCACGACAAGGCCCAGCTCGAGGTGAAGGAACAGCAGACCATCGACATCGCCATGACCGACGATACGGCATCGCTCACGCGCCAGCAGATATGGGAGCGCAAGCTGCTCGACATCTCGCTGCGCAACGCCCTCATCAACATCCGCGTGTCGTCGCGCATCATCCCCTTCGTCTCCTTCCAGCTGGAGACGCTCGAAGACCATCTGCAGCAGGACGAGGAGTTCACCGTCATGCCTTCGCCCATTGCCAAGCAGGAGCCCGGCGAGTGGGGCATCTACGACTCTTCGCTCTATAAGGACAAGCTCGAGAAGCAGGTCATCGACGGCCTGCAGAGCAAGACGCTCATCTCATACCTCACCGACACCGAACTGTCGAACGTGCAGAAAAATCTCTTCCGCGCCTCGCGCACCGCCCTCGAGGAGAACGGTGCCAACTCGCTGTTCCTCGTGATGGGACTGATGAAATGGTTTGAGACCGAGAAGAGCGTGCGGCCGCGCTACGCCCCCATCCTGCTCATGCCCATCGACATCGTGCGCAAGGGCTCCAACGGCTATGTGCTGCGCCGCAGGGATGAGGACCTCATCCTCAACACCACCCTGGTGGAGATGCTCAAGCAGCAGTATGGCATCAACCTCGGCCTGCTCGACCCTCTGCCCGAGGACGAGCATGGCGTGGATGTGAAGAAGATACTGACCGTGGTGCGCTCGACGCTCAAGGACCACAAGGGCTGGGACGTGCTCGAGGAATCGCTGCTCGGCCTGTTCTCGTTCAACAAGTTTGTGATGTGGAACGACATCCACAACAATGCCGATGCCCTGCGCAAGAATCCCGTCATCGAGTCGCTCATCGAGAAGAGGATCGTGGGTCTGGTACCTGCCGAAGGGGCCCAGGCCGATGCCGCAGCTATCGACCGCGTGGAGGAGCCTGGCGACTTCGCCATCCCCATGGATGTCGACTCCTCGCAGATGGAGGCCGTCATCGACTCGGGCAAAGGCCAGAGCTTCATCCTCTACGGCCCTCCCGGAACGGGCAAGAGCCAGACCATCACCAACATGATTGCCAACGCGCTCTACCACGACAAGCGGGTGCTCTTCGTGGCCGAGAAGATGGCGGCATTGTCGGTGGTGCAGAAACGACTGAAGAAGGTAGGACTGGAGCCGTTTTGCCTGGAGATGCACTCCAACAAGGCCACCAAGACACACCTGCTCGACCAGCTCGACATGGCGCTCAACGTCACCCACTACCAGAAGCCCGAGGAGTTTGCCGTGGCATCGAAGGAACTCTTCGAGCAGCGCAAGAAACTCATCGGCTACATGGATGCCCTGCACCGCAAGCACGCCAACGGCCTGTCGCTCTACGATTGCATCACCCGTTACATCGACATCGACGGCGACGAGGTGCAGCTGCCGGCCGACCAGGTGGGCAAGCTCAATGCCCAGTCGGTGGCTGCGATGGCCGAGGGCGTGACCGGTCTCGACACCGTGTTTGCCATCACGGGCCATCCCTCCAACAGTCCGCTGCGCGGGCTCACCGTGCGGCAGGTGTCGGGCGAGGCCGCCGCGAAGCTCAGCCAGACAGTCAAGGCGCTGCAGACGGCCCTGCCCCAGGCCAAAGATGCGGCCAGTGGCTTTGCCGCGCAGTATGCCCTCGACGTGCCGCAGACCGTAGGCGGGGTGCGCAGCCTTGCCGCCCTCATCGACCGCTGGCTGGCCCTGCTCGGCCGCGACCGGCGCAACCGGCAGCTGCATCAGCAGATTGCGGGGCAGTACACCGAGAACATCTTCACCCGCAACGTGGCGCAGATGAAACAGGCCTGGAAAGAGGTGGAGGACAAATGGTTCCTGCCACGCTTCTTTGCGCGCCGTTCGTTCGTGGGCGACCTCAAACAGTTCAACCCCTATGTGAAAAAGGAGAGCGTGCCCGAGCTCATTGCCAACCTGGAGAAATACGAGGCCGAGGGCACGGCGGTAGACGAGGAGGCCAAGGCTTTCTCGAAGACCTGCCGCATCTCCGCCGCCCAGCTGCTGAGCGTCTCAGAGCAGCAGCAGGCTGAGATCGAGACCACGGGCACAAGGCTGAAGGCCCTGCTGACGCTGCTCGATGCCGACACCGCAGCCTTTGCCTTCGACATCGATGACTTGCAAGAGCTGGCCGACCGTCTGCCCGGATACCTCGCCAACACCGACAAGCTGCGCGACTGGTACCAGTGGAGCCTGCGCAAGGACGAGCTCAAGAAGCAGCACGCCGAGGCGGTCATCGCCTATATCCTCGACAACGGCGCGCCCGGCAGCGAGGCCTCGTTGGCCATGCAGAAAGGCATCTACCACCAGCTGGCCATGCAGGGTATCGACGCTGAGCCCCAGCTGCAGCTGTTCAACGGCCTGCTCTTCGAAGACCAGATCAAGAAATACAGACAGCTGGCAGCCGAGTTCAGCGAGCTCACCAAGAAGATGCTCTACTACCACCTGGCATCCAAGATCCCCTCGCTCACCATCGAGGCCGCCAACTCGTCGGAGATCGGCATACTCAAACGCTACATCGCCTCGAAGGGACGTGCCGCCACCATCCGCAAAATCATCGACCAGATACCCACCTTGCTGCCCAAGCTGTGTCCCTGTATGCTGATGTCGCCGCTCAGCGTGGCACAGTATATCGACCTCGAGCAGGAGAAGTTCGACCTCGTGATCTTCGACGAGGCCTCGCAGATGCCCACCTCCGAGGCCGTGGGAGCCATCGCACGCGGCAAGGCACTCATCGTGGTGGGCGACCCCAAGCAGATGCCGCCCACCAGCTTCTTCAGCAACACGGCCACCAGCGACGACGAGATGGAGAATGAGGACATGGAGAGCATCCTCGACGACTGCATCACCCTGTCGATGCCCAGCCGCTACCTCACCTGGCACTACCGCTCCAAGCACGAGTCGCTCATCGCCTTCTCCAACCAGGAGTATTACGAGGGCAAGCTCTATACCTTCCCATCGGTCGACGACCGTGTGTCGAAGGTGACGCTCAGACCCGTGGACGGCACCTACGACTACGGCCGCACACGCAGCAACAAAGCCGAGGCCGAGGCCATCACAGCCGAGGTGATACGCCGCCTGCAGCTGCCGCAAGACCAGCAGCACAGCCTGGGCGTGGTGGCCTTCTCGAAGGTGCAGCAGAACCTCATCGAGGATATGCTCACCGAGGAACTGGCCAAGCACCCCGAACTGGAGAAGCTGGCCTACGACGTGGAGGAGCCCATCTTCATCAAGAACCTGGAGAATGTGCAGGGCGACGAGCGCGACATCATCCTCTTCTCGGTGGGCTACGGCCCCGACAAGACCGGCAAGGTGAGCATGAACTTCGGTCCGCTCAACAATGCCGGCGGTGAGCGACGCCTCAACGTGGCGGTGTCGAGGGCACGCTACGAGATGGTGGTGTTCTCGACGCTCAAGCCCGAGCAGATCGACCTGAGCCGTTCGAAGGCCAAGGGTGTGGAAGGCCTCAAGGCGTTCCTCGAGTTTGCCGACCGTGGCCGACTGGCCGTCAACGCCCAGCAGATGAAGGTGGCGCAGGAGAGCGAGCTCATTGACGACCTGGCCGTGGAGCTCGAGCGTCAGGGCTACAAGACCGACAAGCAGGTGGGACGATCGCACTTCAAGATCGACCTGGCCGTGCTCGACCCACGCAACCAGCAGACCTACATCATGGGTATCATGACCGATGGCAAGGGCTACTACGAGACCAAGACCCAGCGCGACCGCGAGATCTGCCAGCCCAGCGTGCTCAAGATGCTGAGCTGGAACATCATGCGGGTGTGGTCGGTAGATTGGTTCGAGAACCGCCAGCGCGTGGTCGACCGCATCGTGAGCGTGCTCAAGGACCTGGAGGCCGGCAAGGAGGCTGCCGAGGAGCCTGCGCCCAAGCTGGCCAAGTTTGTGGCGGCAGACATGAAACCCGTCGAGGCCGTCAACCCGCACGCCATTCCCTACGAGGCCGCGCCGGCGCCACGCATCACCCGACTGGGCGACCTGGAGTATGTGCTCACGCAGGGCGACAGGGTCAAGGCCTTCTTGCAGAAGGTGGTGGAGGTGGAGCAGCCCGTCACCCTGGGCTATCTCTGCAAGCGCGTGGTGCAGACCTGGGGACTGACGCGCGTCACGCCGCGCCTGCAGACCATGGTGCGCCAGCAACTTAACTTTGTGTTCGTCGACACCCACGACCTCGACAACCCCTATTACTGGATGAACCGCGACGCCGCTGTCGGCTACGACAAGTACCGTGTCGACTCTGATCGTGACATCACGGATGTGCCGCTCGTCGAGATTGCCAATGCCATGCGCTATGCCGTGGAGCAACAGGTGAGCCTGTCGAT
>CAZBQA010000005.1:0-88855 GCA_964493905.1 uncultured Prevotella sp. | reverse complement strand
AAGGCATTCGTTGTATATCGCTTCTGATCTTCAATAGAGTAAAAGACCACTAAACAGAGAATCCCGGGACTGATGCAGTCGCCGGGATTTCTTGTTTTTGATGATGGGCTGGTTTGATGGCGAATAGTTGAACTCAGCAGAAGTTCTAATGTACCAATGAAAAGCAAATGTAAACGCATTGGCTTTCCCTTCGGCCGCCGATTGATAATTGGCTTTCCCTTCGGCCGCCGATTGTTAATTGGCACATGTCGACCGAAGGGAGACATGATGTGCCTACCGTGTCTATGCCCGCACCCTCCGTCCACCGCGCAGCGATGTTGTTGTCTTCAAATTATACCGGTCTCGGCTTCTGCATCATCCGAGTCATCTTTTGTTCTTAAAAATAGTATGGTTAAAAGATGCACAGCGGTGTAATAGCCTGACAGACTGCCGGGAAAGCCCGGACGTATAGTCAGACCTTGTTACAGAATATTTGCAATAATTACATAATAATATATAAAACAATATGAAGTTTCTTGGATAGTAAGAAAATATTTCCTATCATTGCATAGCCGTATCGCAATGATGCTGCAGGAACCATTTAAAAATATCAAAAAATGAAGAAAATATTATCTATACTGTTCATGGCAATAGCCGCACTGAGTGTCAACGCACAGGATGCCGCACCGCGGTATGCTTCCGTTCCCCTACCCTACGCCACCGATGCCCTGGAACCGGTGATCAGCAAGCAGACCGTAGAATTGCATTATGGCAAGCATCTGCAGGGCTATGCTGCCAACGTCAACAAGCTGGTGCCTGGCACCCAATGGGAAGGCAAGACGCTTGAGGAGATTGTCGCTGGGTCGGACGGTGCGCTTTACAACAACGCCGGACAGCTGCTCAACCACAACCTTTACTTCACCGGCTTCTCACCCAAGGGCGGCGGCGAACCCAAGGGCAGTCTGGCCAAGGCCATCATCGCCAAATGGGGTTCGGTGGAGGCTTTCAAGGATGAGTTTGTGAAGCAGGCCACAGCACTCTTCGGCTCGGGATGGACATGGCTGGCCAAGGACGCCAACGGCGAGCTGCTCATCCGCAACTATGCCAACGGCGGCAACCCGGTGAAAGACGGCCTGAAGCCCATCCTCGGCTTCGACGTGTGGGAACATGCCTATTACCTCGACTACCAGAACCGCCGCGCCGACCATCTCAAGGCGCTGTGGAACATTGTAGACTGGAAGGTCGTGGGCAAGCGGTTCGAACAATAACCCCATTGCTATGTTATCATCTTAGGGTTACGGCCCGACCGCTAGCTGACAGTGGCCGGGCCGTAGCGTGTTTCGGGTAGAACGACGTTGCACTTCTACTCGAAGCAGACTGTGGTTCGACTCGAAGTAGACCGTGCTTCGACTCGAAACAGACCGTGCTTCGACTCGAAGTAGACTGTGCTTCGACTCGAAGCACGGAACGGTTATGGCCTGCCCCCATAGCGGCAACGGCAGTGCTTGTGTTGCTGAACGGCCGTTCTACAGGACAAAAGGTGTTCTATCGTGCATGAACACAGCCTCATGACAGCTGGCACTTTGGTGAACAACGGAAGACACGGAAACACAGAAGGCTGGCGCCATGACACGGAGGCCGCTATGCGGCGGTGGACAAAACGGAGACAGCATCTGTCCTGACATTGTACGGGCTGGGGGATTTGCACTTGTTGCATTTCCCGTATCATCCGCCCATCGCGCAGCGATGCTTCATGCAATCGAAACGTGCCAGAGCTTTTCTGTGCCATCCGCTGTCATCCGTTGTTCAACAAAAATGTTATTATGTTACTCTGTCTTTAAAAGGGGCGCTATCCCTCTGTGCCACCCGATGACAGAGTCCCCGTTTCGCGACAACAAAAAAAGTCACGGGAAACCGCCTTCCGACCGTCTCCCGTGAACAATATTCAATATCTTAACAAATAAGGTCTTAGATCACACCCTGAGCCATCATGGCCTTGGCCACCTTGAGGAAACCGGCCACGTTGGCACCCTTCACGTAGTTGATGTAACCGTCGGGCTGTGTGCCATACTTCACGCAGTTCTCGTGGATGTCGTTCATGATGAACTGCAGCTTCTGGTCTACCTCCTCGCGGCTCCACTTCAGGCGCTCTGAGTTCTGGCTCATCTCCAGACCCGACACAGCCACACCACCGGCGTTGCTGGCCTTGCCCGGGCAGTAGAGCAGCTTGTTGTCCTGGAACACCTTGATGGCCTCGGGCGTGGAAGGCATGTTGGCACCCTCGCTCACGGCAATGACACCGTTGGCCACCAGGGCCTTGGCAGCCTCCTCGTTGATCTCGTTCTGCGTGGCGCAGGGTGTGGCAATGTCGGCCTTCTCAAACCAAGGCTTGGCACCGGCCACGTATTTGGCGTTGGGATACTCCTCCACATACTCGCTGATACGGCCGCGCTCCACGTTCTTGAGCTCCATGATGTAGGCGAGCTTCTTCTCGTCGATGCCGTCGGGGTCGTACACATAACCGTCGGAGTCGGACACCGACATGGGGATGGCACCCAGCTGCAGCAGTTTCTCGATGGTGTACTGAGCCACGTTACCGGCACCCGACACGAGCACCTTCTTGCCCTTGAGGTCGATGTTGCGGGTCTTGAGCATGCTCTGCAGGAAGTAGACATTGCCGTAGCCCGTGGCCTCGGGACGGATGTTTGAACCGCCGAACTCCTGTCCCTTGCCGGTGAGGATGCCCACAAACTGATGGGTGAGGGCCTTGTACTGGCCGAACATGAAGCCTACCTCACGTCCGCCCACGCCGATGTCGCCGGCAGGAACGTCACAGTCGGGACCGATATAGTTCCACAGTTCGCGCATGAAAGCCTGGCAGAAGCGCATCACCTCGGCGTTCGACTTGCCGCGGGGCGAGAAGTCGGAACCACCCTTGCCGCCACCCATGGGGAGCGTGGTGAGCGAGTTTTTGAAGGTCTGCTCGAAGGCGAGGAACTTCAGGATGCTCTCGTTCACAGAGGCATGGAAACGGAGACCGCCTTTGTAGGGGCCGATGGCGTTGTTGTGCTGCACACGATAACCCATGTTGGTCTGCACGTTACCCTTGTCGTCTACCCAGTTGACGCGGAATTTCACGATACGGTCGGGGATGCAGAGGCGCTCGATCAGGTTGACACTGTCGAACTCGGGATGCTTGTTGTACTCCTCCTCGATAGACTCGAGAACCTCCTCTACGGCCTGGAAATACTCCGGCTGATTGGGAAAACGCTGCTGTAACTTAGCTAATACTTCGGTTGCTTTCATAAATCTATTACTTTATTGATGTTGTTAATTTGTCGTCGTTGTTTGCTTATGGAGATTATCTCTCTGTTTTCCGAAAACCGTTGCAAAGGTAAACCTTTTTAGCGAAAAAACAAACAATAAGTAATCTTTTTTAAGAAAAAAGTGAGAAAAAGTAAGTTTACCGTACTCTACGGAAGATATATTGGAAGCGGGCAACACCTTACACCTATTATAATATAAGCGCCTATGTGGCGGTGAGGCTCTCGTCGCAGGGGCGCGGGGGATGAGGTCACGCCGCAAGGCGGCGGCTCCGTACTCATGGCTGCCGCCCCCACCCCAGCCCCGGATGGCCCATCGCAGCACTTGCAGGGGAAAATGCATCTAAATGCAAAAAAAGGATGTAACAAGAGTGTAACTATTGTTAAATCCATTAAACTATATTTAAAAAAGTAATAAAATAAGCAAAAATACATTACTTTTGGGGCCAAAATTTAATTCTAATCCAAAGAAATGAAACAAACAAATGTGAAACCAGCTGACGGCAAACTAGGTATCATGGTTGTCGGATGCGGTGCTGTGTCAACAACATTCATTACCGGTGTGCTCATGGCACGCAAGGGACTTGCCAAACCCGTAGGCTCTGTGACTCAGTATGACAAGATACGAGTAGGCAAAGGCAGTGAGAAACAGTATCTGCACTACGCTGAAATCGTGCCACTGGCTAAGCTCGAAGACATTGAATTTGCGTGCTGGGATGTGTATCCCCAGAATGCCTACCAGGCTGCAGTGTATGCCGAAGTGCTCAAGGCCAAGGACATTGAGCCCGTGCGCGACGAGCTCGAGAAAATCGTTCCGCTGAAGGCTGCCTTCGACAAAAACTACGCCAAGCGTCTCGACGGCGACAACGTGAAAGACTGCAAGACCCGCTGGGAGATGGTGGAGGCCCTGCAACAAGACATCCGCGACTTTAAGGCCAAGAGCGGCGTGAGCCGCGTGGTGGTGATCTGGGCCGCCTCGACCGAGATTTATGTGCCTGTAGACGAGCAGGTTCACGGCACGCTGGCCAGCCTGGAGGCTGCCATGAAGGCCGACGACCGCGCTCACGTGGCACCCTCGATGTGCTACGCCTATGCCGCCCTGACCGAGGGCTGCCCCTTCATCATGGGTGCCCCCAACACCACGGTCGACATTCCCGCCATGTGGGAACTGGCCGAGAAGACCAAGATGCCCATCTCGGGCAAGGACTTCAAGACGGGCCAGACACTCGTCAAGTCGGGCTTCGCTCCCATCCTCAAGGTGCGCAACCTGGGCCTGAGCGGATGGTTCTCGACCAATATCCTGGGCAACCGCGACGGCCTGGTGCTCGACGAGCCCGCCAACTTCCATACCAAGGAGGTGAGCAAGCTCTCTACCCTGGAGACCATTCTGCGCAAGGAAGACCAGCCCGACCTTTACGGCGACATCTACCACAAGGTGCGCATCAACTACTATCCGCCGCGCAACGACAACAAGGAGGGATGGGACAACATCGACATTTTTGGCTGGATGGGCTACCCCATGCAGATCAAGATCAACTTCCTCTGCCGCGACTCGATCCTCGCCGCACCGTTGCTGCTCGACCTCACCCTGCTGAGCGACCTGGCCGCACGCGCCGGACGCTATGGCATACAGCGGTTCCTGAGCTTCTTCCTCAAGAGCCCCATGCACGACTACACCCAGGGCGAGGAGGCCGTGAACAACCTCTACGACCAGTATGTGTTGCTGAAGAACGCCATCCGCGAGATGGGCGGCTACGAGGCCGACGAGGAGATTGACTGACCATCGCCACCAACCCCGAACACCGCATATCGCTACAAGTAGCGACAAAAGACAGTAAAGAGCCATACCAGCGCCTCATGAAGAGCCTGGCATGGCTCTTTCTGTTGTCGAGGTTACAGGCAGCACAACCATCACCCACTGCGGTGCGTCGCAGCATCCGCAGCCCTTCGAGCCTCGACACATGATGGCTCGCCCCAGTGGAGAAAAACCGCTTTCCGCTTTGCCGTGTCACAGAAAATCGGTATATTTGCCAAGAAGAAGAAGAAAAAATTTAGTCATGGCTAAGCAAAATGACATAAAAGTGAAGTCGGCAATCATTAAGACGATGCGGAAAAACGGCATGGATTTTATCAGCATCACCGACATTGCCAAGCAAAAGAACGAAACAGACCCCAACGGAGTGATCGCCAACTGGATGCGTAACCGTAACACTATCGAGTTTCTAGGGATTTGGGAAACACTTTACAACCCGAATTTTAACCCCCTCGAATTCGATGGGTTTAGAACATCTGCCGGGCTAAATGCTTTCACCCTCTCACCCACCCGTTGGATAGAGGCTACCCGGGCCATCGGCATTGTGGCGCAGCCCGGGCGCTACGGCGGTACATACGCCTGTTCAGACATTGCCTTCGAGTTTGCGTCTTGGATCTCAGTCGAGTTTCGTCTCTACTTGGTGAAAGAGTTCCAACACCTCAAAGCCGAGGAGCAGAAGCAGTTGGGCTGGTCGGCCAAGCGTGAGCTGTCGAAGATCAACTACCGCATCCACACCGATGCCATCAGGCAACACCTGATACCAACCGAGGTGACACCGGCACAGGCAAGCATGATCTATGCGGAGGAAGTTGATGTGTTGAACGTGGCCATGTTCGGCATTACCGCCAGACAATGACGCGAGGCAAATCCCTCGCAGAAAGGCAACATACGCGACTATGCCAGCATCAACGAACTGATTTGCCTGTCGAACATGGAGAACATCAATGCCATGCTCATCGACGAGGGCATCGCGCAGGGCGAACGCCTGATGAAACTCAACCAAATCGCCATCCAGCAGATGCGCGTATTGGAAGGAAGCGGAGCAAGACGACTGCTCACAGACGACAGCCTCTGACAAACAGCCCCGAGCCGATGCCAAAACCAGCCGTCCCTCAGTCCTCGTTAAGGACTGAGGGACGGCTGGTTTTCATCGCATAGTGATGTCTTGTTGTGTCTTCGGTTACGACTGAAAAACTGAAGCATGACAAGAATGTAAATCCCTCCCCAGTGCACCCGCCGGGAGAGAAAACTCTTCACAAATTTATGCACGATTTATGGTGACCAAACAAAAAAATTGTGTACTTTTGCACCCATATTCATTATTCGACAACGCCAGAGGCATACTTATTCATGGACAATCGGTTAAAGGCATTCACCCTTTCGGGCATCATCTTGGCTATTCTGCTGCTGATGTACCAGTTACCCACGCTCCACATCGGCAACACGCCGTTGCGGAAGGTGGCACTGCTCTCTGACCTCCTGCCCGAGCCAGACACTACCGAGGCCATCGTACCACTGCCCAAGCCCGTGCCGCTGCCTGCCGTATCGGCCTCCAAGGCCAAGGGTTACAAGGAGTACCGACCCAAAGGCACGGTGATGATCGACGACTATGCGCAAGACTCGGCCGGAGGCATGAACCATTTCTACCAGATGCTCTCGAAGGCCACGACGCTCCACCGCCCCGTGCGCATCGCCTACTATGGCGACTCGTTCATCGAGGCCGACATCCTCACGGCCGACATACGAGAGATGCTGCAAGAGAAATACGGCGGACGGGGCATCGGCTGGATCGACTGCACCAAGGGCACCAACGGCAGCCGCCCCACCATCGCCGTGGTGTCGAAGGGCTTCACCGAGGCGAGCGTCACCAAGCATCCCTATGTCAGTGCCAACCTCGGCATCAACCAGAAATACTACACAGCGACGGCGGGAGCCAGCCTGACGTCTACCGCCACGACCTTCCGCCAAGGCACGAGCACCTGGCAAAACTCGGTGTTCTTCTACGAAGACCGGCAGGGCACCACGCAGGTGTCGGGGGCCGTTAACGGCGAGACCCTGCAGCCGCTGCAGCCCACGGGCAGTGGCTTGCGCATGGTGCGCATCAGCCGGCCGGCACATGCCGCGGTATTCGAGGTGACGCAGGCCGGTGCCGGCAGTCTCTTCTTCGGTGCCGCCTTCGAGTCTGACAGGGGCATCATCGTCGACAACCTGGGCATGCGCGGCATCTCGGGCTATACGCTGGCATCGCTGTCCGACGAGCGACTGGCCGCCTTTGCCCACCTGCGGCCATACGACCTCATTATCCTACACTATGGCCTGAATGTGGCCACCGACGACAACGACACGCAGTTTGTAAAGCATTATCTCACCAAGATGAAGGGCGTGGTGGCCAAGTTGCGCAAGGCCTACCCCCAGGCTGCCATCCTCATCATGAGCGTGACCGACCGCGACCAACGCACCGCCGACGGCATACACACCATGAAGGTCATACCCGTGCTCATCTCCTACCAACAGCAACTGGCTGCCCAAGAGCGGGTGGCGTTCTACAGCATGTTTGAGGCCATGGGCGGCAAGAACTCCGTGCGCAGGTATGTAGACAAGAAATGGGCCAACAAAGACTATACCCACATCAACTACGAAGGCGGTAAGCAACTGGCCCGCCAGTTCTGCAAGTCGATCGAGGTGGGCATGGAGAACTATCGACGCAAGCAACAGGCGGGAATCATTAAATAAACGAACAACGTGAATACACTGGTTCAGCATCTTCTCAACGAATTATCTTACAGTCCGCAGAATCCGGTCATCTTCAACAGCGGCCTCTTCTTGTTTCTGTTTGTCGCCTTCAGCGCCGTGTATTATCTGCTGCGCAACAGAGACACGGCGCGCATCCTCTTTGTCACACTCTTCTCCTATTACTTCTATTATAAGAGCAGCGGGTTCTACTTCCTGCTGCTGGGGCTGGTCACGACGACCGACTTTCTGCTGGCACGCGGCATCGACCGGCACCGCGACAACCGCAGCCTGCGACGACTGCTGCTCACAGTGAGCATACTCATCGACATGGGGTTCCTGGCCTATTTCAAATACACCAACTTCTTTGCGGGCATGGTGAGCCAGATCATCGGCAACAACTTCCAGCCCTGGGACATCTTCCTACCGGTGGGCATCAGCTTCTTCACGTTCCAGAGCCTGAGCTACACCATCGACGTCTACCGCGACCGCTTGAAGCCGCTCGACAGCCTGCTCGACTATGCCTTCTACGTGTCGTTCTTCCCGCAACTCGTGGCCGGCCCCATCGTCAGGGCACGCGACTTCGCCCCGCAGATCCGCCGCAGGCTGGAGGTGAGCGAGACGATGGTGGCGCGCGGCGTGTTCATGATTGCCATCGGACTGTTCAAGAAGGCTGTCATCAGCGACTATATCAGCCTCAACTTCGTAGACCGCATCTTCGACAACCCTTCGCTCTACTCGGGTTTTGAGAATCTGCTCGGGCTCTACAGCTACAGTCTGCAGATCTACTGCGACTTCAGCGGCTACAGCGATATGGCCATCGGCTTAGCCCTGCTGCTGGGTTTCCATTTCCCCGACAACTTCAACGCCCCGTTCAAGGCCCAGAGCATGACCGACTTCTGGCACCGTTGGCACATCTCGCTGTCGTCGTGGATCCGCGACTATGTATATATCTCGATGGGTGGCAACCGCCGGGGCAAGGTGATGACCTACGTCAACCTGGTGGGGTCGATGCTTCTCTGTGGCCTGTGGCATGGCGCCAGCTGGAACTTTGTGGTATGGGGCGGCATCCACGGACTGCTGCTGGCGGCGCATAAGTTTCTGCGGCAGAACATCCTCCACCACGACAAGCACTACCAGTCGACGGGATGGAAACGCGTGGCGGCCGTCTTCCTCACCTTCCAGGCCGTGGCGTTTATGTTTATGATCTTCCGCATGCAGACATGGGAGGGATGCGGCGTGATGCTCTCGCAGATCTTCACCAATTTCCATCCCGAGCTCGTTGGCGAGGTGCTGGCTTCCTACCGCTACATCCTGCTGCTTGTGGCCTTCGGCTTCGTCAGCCATTTTGTCCCCGACCGGCTGTGCAGCCTCTCGGTCTGTGCGCTCAAGCGCGGCGGTCTGGTGCTCAATGTGCTGGTGATCACGGTGATTATCTTCATCGTCATCCAGATCAAGAGCAGCCAGATCCAGCCGTTCATCTATTTCCAGTTCTGAGCCGGCTAAAGTAAGGAGACCATATCTATGAGACATTGCAATATCTATCTTTTCATCCTTATCTTGTTATGTATGAGCAACACGGCGCTTGGCCAGCATTCCGACTTCAAGCCCACGGCCCACTACCTACAGCGGGTCAGGGAGTTTGACCGGCAGCCGCTGCCCGACTCCACCAAGATTGTCATGCTGGGCAACAGCCTTACCGAGAATGGCAAAGACTGGAGCCGCCGACTCGGCATCGACAACGTAGTGAACTACGGCATCATCGGCGATGACGCCCAGGGCATGACCCTTCGGCTGCACCAAATCACCCCGCGTCGCCCCAAGACAATCGTGCTGATGTGTGGCATCAACGACCTTAGCCATGGCCTCACGGCCGAGGAGGTGTTCGAAAACGTAAGAATATTGATCGAGACCATCATACGGGCCGACAAAGAGGTGCGCGTCGTGGTGCAGAGCATCCTGCCCATCAACGAGTCGACCGGACGCTGGAAGACGCTGCGCGGATGCACCCCCACGGTGCCGGCCATCAACCGACTGCTGAAGGAATACTGCCAAGCCCAGGGCTTGACCTATGTCGACATCTTCCCCCAGATGGTGTACGAGGGTACCAACGTGCTCAAACGGGCCTATACCACCGACGGCCTCCACCTCACCGAAAAGGGCTACCAGGTGTGGAGCCGCGTGCTGAAGCCGCATATAGACCGCATCAACAGGGAAAACAGAGCGGGAAAATTGTAGATTTAAGATAAATAAAATCCAAAACCAGAGCAACGTGCTCATTTTGGCACTACTTTTGCATCCGAGGATGCAGAACCATCAATAGTAACAAAATATAAGACATGGAAAAGAAAGAAACACCTGTACTGCTGCTCACCGGATACCTGGGAAGTGGCAAGACAACCCTGCTCAACAGGATATTGGCCAATGAGAAAGGCATCAAGTTTGCCGTCATCGTCAACGACATCGGCGAAGTGAACATCGACGCGAGCCTCATTCAGCAGGGCGGCATCGTCAACCAAGGCGACGACAGTCTGGTGGCCTTGCAGAACGGCTGCATCTGCTGCACGCTGAAGATGGACCTGGTAAACCAGCTCAACGACATCATCAACATGAAGCGGTTCGACTATATCGTCATCGAGGCCAGTGGCATCTGCGAGCCTGCACCTATCGCCCAGACCATCAGCACCTACCCCCAGCTCATCGCCCCCGAGGTTATGCAGAACGGTGCCGCACGTCTCGACGCCATCGTCACCGTGGTCGATGCCCTGCGGATGCGCGACGAATTCGGACTCGGCGAGGAACTCAAGAAGAAGGATATGGAGGAGGAAGACCTGGCCAGTCTGGTGATCCAGCAGATCGAGTTCTGCAACATCATCCTGTTGAACAAAGCCTCTGAGGTGAGTGCCGACGAGCTGGCCCACCTCAAGGGCATCATCCGCGAGATACAGCCCAAGGCCCAGATCCTGGAGTGCGACTACGGCAACGTAGACCTCGACAAGCTGCTCAACACGGGTGCCTTCGACTTCGAGGAGGTGGCCAAGTCGCCCCGCTGGGTGGAAGCCATGGAGGAGGAAGACGAACTGGAGAACGAGGAGTCGGGCGAGGCTTTGGAATATGGCATCGAGACCTTTGTCTATTATCGCCGCAAGGCCATGAACCTGGGTCGTTTCGACGAGTTTGTGTCGACCAAGTGGCCACGTGGCGTGGTGCGTGCCAAGGGCATGTGCTATTTCCACGACGAGCCCGATACCTGCTATCTCTTTGAGCAGGCCGGCAAGCAGTTCAACATCACCAACGCCGGGCAGTGGTTTGCCACGATGCCCGAGAAAGAGCTCAAGGAGTTTATGGAGCAGAACGCCAGTCTGCGCAGAGACTGGGATGACAACTACGGCGACCGAATGCAGAAAATTGTCTTCATCGGTCAGAACCTCAACCGCACCGAGATCGAGGCCGCCCTCGATGCCTGCCTGGAAGGATAGCCCAGTGAAGGGATGAAGAATGAAGGGTGACGCAGCAGGCGGACTGGACGCAGAGCAGTAGCCTGTCACTTGCTGCCACACCCTTCATACTTCTTTATTCGCTCTTCACCTACAGCTTCCTACTCTTCACTTTCAAAGATATGGTCAGCCTCTTGGATCTCATCCTCGTCAAACCACTTGCTTAGTTTGGCGTGGGCCTTGGTCTTGACATCCTCCGACACCTCACCCCACACCTTGCGAAGCACATAGATAAGCACGGCGAGGTCGTCGCTGAGTCCGGCAATGGGAATGGCGTCGGGCATGACGTCCAGCGGACTGATGAGATAGCCCAAGGCACCAATGATGATAGCCTTGTCTTTGATCGACACCTTGTCGCTCTCGAGCGTGTAATACAAGATGAGCGCAGCATACACAAACTTCGAACCGGCACGCTTGGCCACACGCGAAATCTTCTCGACAAATTCAGAAGCAGTGAACTTGTCTTTGTATTTCATAAAATCGGGGAGTTCAATTTTATTCATACGGGTAAAGGTTTATGGTTTGACATATTCACTCACTGCATCGCAGTAGGCCGCCACATTCTGGCGAGCGGCGCGCAGACCTCTGAGCCTCGCCTGCCTGACCAGCACGCGGATGCCCTTCACGGCTATGGCGACGACCACACCCAGGCCCACCCCAACGAGCAATGAGTAGCTTCCCCATGGGAGCTTACTCTCGGGAAAGGCACTGAGGATGAGCACGGGTATCAGCGCGATGATGCCATATAGCGTCAGCTGGGCACGTTGCGAACCCTCACTGTCGAGCGTGGCCTGATAATCGAAGAGATAGTCGTCGAGCATGGCACGGTCGACATGATAGCTTTCCATCTTTGGGAACCCCGACTCATCCTGATGACGCAAGATGGCCAAGGAAATCCGCTTTTCGTAGTCGTCAAAGATATTGGGTTGCAGATCCTTCATAATCATATAACTTGATGATTAGCAGATTATTTTAAGAAGACAAGAAAAAAACGTAAGGCACTGCCCTGATAAGCCGGGTTCTGTATCCCCCTTGTTGAGGAGGAGCTCTGTCATTTATCTAGATTGCAGGTCACCCTGCAACTCAAGCGTTCTACCCTCCATCGTTGCACTTCGAGAGCACATCGGGCAGACAACCCTGACATGACGATGGTTTACATGAACTTGCAGCCTCCAGACGGTACGGCACGACGATCACCCGCCGCCCGGTGGTCTCTTACACCACCTTCTCACCCTTACCACAACGCTGTCGTGGCGGTCATTCTCTTCTACCTTCACCTACTGTCACCAATAGCTTCCATTTTCAGAAGTGGAGCGTCTTATGCTGCCCGGACTTTCCTCTCGCACACCATGGTGAGCCAGCGACAAAGCCGGGGCACTGCCTTACAGCTGCAAAAGTAATAAATTAAATCGAAATAGCCGTTTTCATATCCATATTTTCCACGTTTTTAATGAATGTAAAATAAAAAGCAATTCTGCTTAAGAGCCGTTAACTGTTAAAATCAAAGTGTTAAATTGGGATAAACTAAGCCGACAAAATGTCACTATCACGATTTTTGCGCCTATATTTGCAACCGACTTGAGCAGGCAGCGGTGCGTCTCGGACGGCGACAAACGCATTGTCACGCGCCACCCTCAGACATACAGAAGAAACAACAAAAAAGTAAAATTAAAAACATAACGAGTATGAGAAAATATTCCAGCTATCTGCTTGCAGGGCTTTGCGTCGTTGCATTGGCCTTCTCTGCAGGCTCATTTATCAAAGCAAATGCCGAGACCCACGAGGTTGCCCAGTCGGGACAGCCTGTCGACCTGACCTACGCCTCCGAGAAGGCGTTGCCTGCCGTGGTACACATCAAATACGTAAAGAACTCCAAGACACAGACCGTCGAGGTGCAGAGCGACCCCTTCTCCGACTTCTTCGGCGACCCCTTCGGCTTCTTTGGCAACCCCAACCAAGGTCGTGGCGGCACCCAGAAACGCCAGGTGCGCACCCCCAAGCAAGAGGCCACCGGCTCGGGCGTGCTCATCAGCTCAGACGGATATATCGTCACCAACAACCACGTGGTGAATGGTGCTGACGAATTGACAGTCACCCTCGAAGACAACCGCGAGTTCAATGCTCGCATCATCGGCACCGACCCCACCACCGACCTGGCCCTCATCAAGATCGACGGCAAGAACCTGCCCACGCTGCCCATCGGCGACTCTGACAAGATTCGTGTGGGCGAGTGGGTCATCGCCGTGGGCAACCCCTTCGGTCTGAACAACACCGTGACGGCCGGCATCGTGAGCGCCAAGGCCCGCACACTGGGGCAGAACGGCGTGGAGAGCTTCATCCAGACCGACGCAGCCATCAACCGCGGCAACTCGGGCGGCGCCCTCGTCAACACCAAGGGCGAGCTCATCGGCATCAACGCCATGCTCTACTCTGAGACGGGCTCATACGCCGGCTACGGCTTTGCCATCCCCACGGCCATCATGAACAAGGTGGTGGCCGACCTCAAGGAGTATGGCACCGTGCAGCGCGCCTACCTGGGCATCAAGGGTACCGATGTGCTCAACTACATCAACAACCAGAAGAACGACGACAAGGAAGTGCCCGACCTGGGAACCAACGACGGCGTATATGTCGACGAGATTACCGACAACAGTGCCGCCTCTGAGGCCGGACTGGTGAAGGGCGATGTCATCATCAGCATCGACGGCAAGAACGTGAGCAAGATGGCTGAGCTGCAAGAGGCCATCAACGGCAAGCGTCCCGGCGACAAGGCCACCATCACCTGGCTGCGCAACAAGAAAAAGATGAGCAAGACCGTGACGATGAAGAACCAGCAGGGCAACACCAAGGTCGTGAAGACCGCCGACCTCGACGTGCTCGGCGCCAAGGTGCTCCCCGTAGACGAGAGCCTCAAGAAGCAGCTGGGCATCAGCTACGGCCTGCAGGTGAAGGATGTCAAGAGCGGTGCCTTCAAGGATGGCGGCATTGGCGACGGATTCATCATCCTCACGGCCAACGACATGCCCATGAAGGCCATCTCCGACCTGCAGGAGGCTGTGAAGGCCGCCTCTATGAGCAAGACGCCCGTGCTCTTCATCACCGGCATCTGGCCCTCGGGCAAGACCGACTACAAGGCCATCAAGGTAGGTGGAGAATAAGGTTAGCAAAGAGAGTTAACACACATACAACATCGGGTCGGCTCCGGCAACGGCATGCCGTCCCTCCCCACTCGCCGCTCTGGCATCGCATGATGCCGGGGCGGCTTTTTGGTGTGGCAGAGGGCTGGGCGGCCAATTGATTATTTGTTTTAAAATTCTTAAAACACAAGCCATAACGCCACTTTTTTTGTAACTTTGTAGCCATACCCAATAATAAGATTGACAACAGCATGGAATTGAAACGTCGCCTCTTGTGCGCCATCATGGTACTGGCCAGCCTGAGTACCTTTGCCGAGAACAAGGCCCGCACGGTCTATATGTATGGCTTCGCTGCCTCGTTCAACGACTCTACCGTTTATTTCACCGAGATACAGCAGCTCGACTCGGCCTACGTGGACAGCAAGACCAAGTTTCTCTACAGCCGCGAGAACTATTCCTACCAGCTGCGCGACTATCTCGGCACTCAGGGGTTCAAGAACGCCACCTGCATCACCTCGTTTGCCATGACCCGCAAGGAGGCCGAGAAGAAATACCTGAAGCTGCGCAAGCGCTACCTGGAGAAAGGCAACTATAATATCAAGTACCTCAAGGAGCAGGACTTCAGGTTCCAGCCCATCACCGAGGACAAGTAAGGCCCCCGGCACCCATGGAGACGCAGAACACCCACCTCTTCCGCATCGCCGACTTCAATCTCCGCATCATCTTCAAGTCGGGCCAAGGCAACAGCATGTCGCTGCTGCCCTCGTTCACCCCCTTCGCCGTAGACCATTTCGACGATGACAACCTGCTTTTCCAACTCACCGTCGACGACAGTCTGCGCCCCCGGCCCAAGGCTGAGCGCGAGCGCATACGCAATTTCGACACGGGCAACGGCGACACCATCGTCGACCGGCTCGACGACGGCGGATACCAGTATATCATCAAGGACATCAACGGAGGCGACTGCTGTATGCTCCAGACCAACAAGAGCTTCGACGACTGCCAGTGCGCCCTCAACGGCAACTACAACATGCGATGCTTCGGCCTCAACAACGCCTTGATGCTCGTCTTCGCCTTTGCGTCAAGCCGGAGGCAGACACTGCTCATCCACGCCTCGCTGGTCAGACAAGACGGCTACGGCTATGCCTTCATCGCCAAGAGCGGCACAGGCAAGTCGACCCACGTGAGCATGTGGCTGCGCCACCTGCCTGACTGCGACCTCATGAACGACGACAACCCCATCGTGCGCATCATCGACGGCGAGCCTTACATCTACGGCTGTCCGTGGAGCGGCAAGACACCCTGCTACCGCAACGTCAGGGCCCGCCTGGGTGCCATCACCCGCATCGACCGCGCGCCCCACAACGCCATCGAGCAGCTCGACCCCATTGAGGCCTTTGCCTCGCTGCTGCCTTCCTGCTCGTCGATGAAGTGGGACAGCGATATCTTCAACCATATCTGCAACACCATCACCCGTCTCGTCGAGACCACGGGCATCTATACCTTGCACTGCCTGCCCGACGAACAAGCCGCCATCGTATGCAACCAAGCCATCCGCAAGACATAGGACTCCTCAGACGCCTGTGGCACAAACGCCCAGGATACTATGCCCCTGCCAACAACCATCAACCTGCCCGTCGCGAGGTACAGTTTGCCAATGCCGAACTGTTGCCCGCCATTGTCCAGCTGCTGAACGAGGGTCACACCGTGACGCTCAACCTGCGCGGATACTCCATGCGCCCCTTTCTCGAGGATCATCGCGACAAGGCCTTGCTCACCAAGGCCCGTGAGGTGCACGTGGGCGACCCCGTGCTGGCCGAGATCAGGCCCACCCACTTCGTGCTCCACCGTGTGGTGGCCATCGACGGCGAGGCCGTGACGCTGCGCGGCGACGGCAACATCGGCGTGGAGCACTGCAGGCTTACCGACGTGAAGGGCAGCGTGATCGGCTTCTACCGCAAGAGCCGCGAGACCCTCGACCGCACCGACGGCCGCAAGTGGAAGACCTACTCGTGGCTATGGATGCGGCTGCTGCCCCTGCGCCCCTACCTGCTGGCCTTCTACCGAAGGGTGTGGATACCGCTCCTCGGCCCCTGCTAGCTAAACCTGCCCCGCCACACCATGCTGCAACAAGAGGCACAACGGGCACACCCACCTGCACACCATCATACACCAAAACACGTAACCCCCGCCATTATGAAAGCAAAAAAAGGATTCAACCTACGCAACGTCTGCGGCCAGAACATCATCGTGGCCGAAGGCAAAGAGAACATCGACTTCAGCAATATCATCAGCATGAACGACAGCTCAGCACTGCTCTGGAAGAGCGTGCAGGACAAGGAGTTCACTGCCGAAGATATGGCCCAGACGCTGATGGACTACTACCAGATCGACGAGAACACGCCCCTGACCCACCAACAGGCCCTGCACGACGCCGAAGCCGTGGCCGCACAGTGGCGCCAGGCCGGCATCATCGACGACTGAGACAAGGGGCGGCCGATAATTGTCACGCAGAAGTGACAATCAAAAAGCATTTGAGTGAAAATAATCAAAAATCTCTTTTGCCCTTGGCCCCGTTAACTATAATTTTAGTAACTTTGCAGTAACAGATAAGCAGATTTTTCTAACTATTAATTATAAGTTATAATGACTATCGATCAATTTAACTTTGCCGGTAAGAAGGCAATTGTCCGCGTGGACTTCAATGTGCCATTGGATGAGAATGGCAACGTAACTGACGACACCCGTATCCGTGGTGCCGTGCCTACCCTGAAGAAGGTGCTCGCCGATGGTGGTGCTGTCATCATGATGAGCCACATGGGCAAGCCCAAGGGCAAGGTTAACCCCAAGCTGAGCCTGAGCCAGATCGTAGGCAAGGTGTCGGAGCGTCTGGGCGTAGAGGTGAAGTTTGCCGCCGACTGTGGCAATGCCGAGGCCGAGGCCGCAGCCCTGAAGGCCGGTGAGGCCCTGCTGCTCGAGAACCTCCGCTTCTATCCTGAGGAGGAAGGCAAGCCCGTGGGCGTGGAGAAGGGCACTCCCGAGTTCGACGAGGCCAAGAAGGCCATGAAGGAGTCGCAGAAGAACTTCGCCAAGAAGCTCGCCTCTTACGCCGACGTATATGTGAACGACGCCTTCGGCACCGCTCACCGCCGCCACGCCTCTACGGCTGTCATTGCCGACTACTTCGATGCCGACAGCAAGATGCTGGGCTACCTCATGGAGAAAGAGGTGACCGCCATCGACAACGTGCTGAAGAACGCACAGCATCCCTTCACCGCCATCATCGGCGGCTCTAAGGTGAGCTCGAAGCTCGGCGTGATCCAGAACCTGCTCGACAAGGTAGACAACCTCATCATCGGCGGTGGCATGGGCTATACCTTCATCAAGGCCCAGGGTGGCAAGATCGGTGAGTCGCTCCACGAGGACGACCTGATGCCCGAGGCACTCAAGGTGATGGAGGCTGCCAAGGCCAAGGGCGTGAACCTCTCGCTCTCTGTGGCCACCGTGGCCGGCGACGCTTTCTCCAACGACTGCAACCGCCAGACGGTCGACATCTTCAACATCCCCGACGGATGGGAGGGCATGGACGCCAGCGAGGAGAGCCTCGAGAACTGGAAGAAGATCATCCTCGAGTCGAAGACCATCCTGTGGAACGGTCCTGTAGGCGTGTTCGAGTTTGAGAACTTTGCCCACGGCACCGGCGAGATCGCCAAGTATGTGGCCGAGGCTACCCAGAAGAACGGCGCCTTCTCGCTCGTGGGCGGTGGCGACTCTGTGGCCGCAGTCAACAAGTTCGGCCTGGCCGACAAGGTGTCTTACGTGTCTACCGGCGGCGGTGCCATGCTCGAGGCCATCGAGGGTAAGGTGCTTCCCGGCGTAGCAGCCATCAAGGGCGAGTAAACCATCACATACGTGCCCGCCCGGCGGTGGGCGCGCCACAAACATCATTCATCCCGGGGTCATCCTTGCCAAAGGACGGCCTCGGGATTTGTTTTGCCAAGGCAGCAGTGGCACAGATACCATCGAGCCCATAACCCTACAGCTCATGCGCAGTGGCAGTGGCGCCCGGCACAGGGCCTGTCATCGGGCATCGTCGAGACCCGGGACATGGCCGCCCCATCATCCACCCCCGACCGACACCAATGCCGCGCAATGACCTTCAGGATCATTTCACAGTACCCCTGCGTAGCTGTCGCAACGTGAAAGGATATCACAGACAGCAGCTATAGACACTCAGCGGCTCATCATTCAACTCGAACCAGTGTCTCATTCGACTCGAAGTAGCTCGTGCTTCGACTCGAAGCAGCTCGTGCTTCAACTCGAAGTATCGTCTCATTCAACTCGAACCAGCCTCTCTGTCAGCTCGAACCAGCCTGTCATACCACGCAAAGCAGCCTATGCTTGCTATCATCATCTGTCACCAAAGAGGCCCAACGCCTCTATCATACCATTGTGATGAACAACGGCTGCCTGTCATTGCACAGCAGTCAGGACCCATACCCGGCGATAGCAGGGTACATCGCTACGCGATGGGCAGACAAGGCTGAAACTGCAACAAGGGCTACACACCTGCTTCTTCCTACTGCGCTTACAGCACCACGCTGAAAAAGTAATGACACAAAAAAAGGGTAGGTTGCATCACTGCGACCTACCCCCCAAAAATTAGAGAGTTATAAAAAACAAGTTATTACGTGTATTCTTATTGATAATAGGCTCTCTTGCCTGCCGCCAATGTGTTCTTCATCAGCGAGCAGATGGTCATGGGCCCCACCCCGCCGGGGACGGGTGTGATGAACGAGCACTTGGGTGCCACCTCATCAAACTTCACGTCGCCGTTGAGCCTGAACCCGCTCTTGCGGGTGGCGTCGGGTACACGTGTGGTGCCCACGTCGATGATGACGGCACCGTCCTTCACCATGTCGGCAGTCACAAAGTCGGGACGACCGATGGCTGCGATGATGATGTCGGCCTCGCGGCACTCCTCCTTCAGGTGGGCTGAGTGGGAGTGGCACACGGTGACCGTGGCGTCGCCATATTGTTTCTGCATCATGAGCTGTGCCATGGGCTTACCCACGATGTTGCTGCGGCCGAGCACCACACACTTCTTGCCCGAAGTCTGTATGCCGTAGTGCTGCAGCAGGGTGAGGATGCCCAGCGGCGTGGCCGAGATGAAACACGGCAGGCCGATGGCCATACGTCCTACGTTGACTGGATGGAAACCGTCGACGTCCTTGCGGTAGTCGATGGCCATGATGATCTTTTGCTCATCAATGTGTGCAGGCAGGGGCAGCTGTACGATGAAGCCATCGACGTCGGCATCGCGGTTGAGCCTGTCGACACATGCCAGCAGCTCTTCCTCGGTGACGTCGGCCTCGTAGCGGATGAGTGTCGACTTGAAGCCACACTGCTCGCAGGCGATGACCTTATTCTTGACATAGGTCTCAGAGCCGCCATCGTGTCCCACCAGCACGGCGGCCAGATGGGGCTGCTTGCCGCCATTGGCGACGATCTGTCTTACTTCCTCGGCAATCTGCTGTTTGATCTCGGCTGCCGTTGCCTTGCCATCTATCAACGTCATATTTGGTACTGTTATTATCTTGTTTCCGACTTACATTTTCGGCATACCGAGCATACCGCCCTGCATGTCCTTCATGCGTGCCATCATCGACTTCATCTGGTTGCCGGTGACCATCTTCATCATCTTGCGCGTCTGGTCGAACTGCTTGATGAGTCGGTTGACCTCCTGTATGCTCGTTCCCGAACCTTTGGCAATGCGCAAGCGGCGACTCTGGTTGAGCACCTCGGGGTTGATGCGCTCGAGCGGCGTCATGCTGCGGATGATGGCCTCGATGCCGTTGAAGGCGTTGTCATTGATGTCTACATCCTTGATGGCCTTGCCCACGCCGGGTATCATCGATGCCAGGTCTTTGAGGTTGCCCATCTTCTTGATTTGCTCGATCTGTCCGAGGAAGTCGTTGAAGTCGAACTTGTTCTTCTGGATCTTCTTCTGCAGGCGCTTGGCCTCCTCCTCGTCAAACTGCTCTTGGGCGCGCTCCACGAGCGACACCACGTCGCCCATGCCGAGGATGCGGTCGGCCATACGGTCGGGGTGGAACACGTCGATGGCGTCCATCTTCTCGCCGGTACCGATGAACATGATCGGCTTGGTGACCACCGTGCGGATTGACAGGGCCGCACCACCGCGGGTGTCACCGTCGAGCTTGGTGAGGATCACACCGTCGAAGTCGAGGCGGTCGTTAAACTCCTTGGCCGTGTTGACGGCATCCTGACCCGTCATCGAGTCGACGACGAAGAGTGTGCCGTCGGGGTTGACGGTCTCTTTGAGCGAGGTGATCTCGTCCATCATCTCCTCGTCGACGGCCAGACGGCCGGCAGTATCGATAATCACCACGTCATGGCCCTTGGCCTTGGCCTCCTGGATGGCGTGGAGTGCTATCTCGTTGACATTCTTGTTGCCTTCCTCGGTGTAGACAGGCACGCCCACCTGCTCGCCCACCACCTTGAGCTGGTCGATGGCGGCGGGACGATAGACGTCGCAGGCCACGAGCAGCGGGTTCTTGCGCTGCTTGTTCTTGAGCATGTTGGCCAGCTTGCCGCTGAAGGTGGTCTTACCCGAGCCTTGCAGTCCCGACATGAGGATGATAGCCGGCCGGCCGTTGAGGTGCAGCTCGGCAGCCTCGCCACCCATGAGCTTGGCCAGCTCGTCGTGAACGATCTTCACCATCAGTTGTCCGGGCTTGACGGCCGTCAGCACGTTCATGCCCATCACCTTCTGCTTCACGGTATCGGTGAAACTCTTGGCAACCTTATAGTTAACATCGGCATCCAACAAGGCGCGGCGCACGTCCTTCAGTGTTTCTGCGACGTTAATCTCAGTGATCCGGCCCTCGCCCTTCAATATTTTGAAAGAGCGTTCAAGGCGGTCAGACAAGTTCTCGAACATCTTGTAATTCCCTTTTTCGCTGTAAAAAATAGCAAAAAAACATCAGGTACAGGCCTGATGACTTTGCAATACTCCTAATATTGATGCAAAGTTATACAATAAAAAGATGAAACAAGAAAATATTATAGAGTTTTTATAAAAAATTAATCCACTTTCTTGATTTATGCGCATTTAAGGGCCCCTGGGCATAAAAAACAAGGCGACTTGTTGGAAGTGAAGAGGTTGAGAAATCAAGACCGATGATGGGGCTCTAGGGCAAATGGCTTGCCACGGCCAGCAGTCATCGGTCTTGACCTCTTAACGCTTTTTAGGGTGGTGGCTATTCATTACCACCGTAACGAAATCATTACAGGTGGGTTCTACTAATTAGCTTTGTCAGATTTCGAGACTGTCTTCGAGGTCAAATTGCAAGTACACGAAGGAGTTATGCGGGCATAACGACTGAGTGTACTTGCGATTTGAGCCGAAGAGAGGCCGAAAGATGGCAAAACGTAACCCATGATTTCATTATTTTGTTTCGGTGGTAATTAATAGAACCCACCTACATCATACAAGGCCCATTCAGCAAACCTTCTCGAGCTTCTTCATCACGGCGAAGATAAAGATGAAGGATGCCAGACAGAGGGCAACGAGCACACCCCATACCATGGTGAGGGGCAGGCCTTTCCAGAGATAGGCGGGAATCTGCACGAGGAAGTTGCCGATGGCCGTGGCACCAAACCAGCAGCCCATCATCAGGCCCTGGTACTTTTGCGGGGCTACCTTCGAAACGAAACTGATGCCCATGGGCGAGAGCAGCAGCTCGGCGAAGGTGAGGATGAGGTAGGTGCTCACCAGCCACATCGACGAGACACGCTGTTCGTCGGTGAGCGTATAGCTCAGACCCACAGAGGCACAGATCATCACCACATAGCCCAGTCCGGCCACGAGCATGCCGTAGCCAATCTTGCGCGGAGCAGAGGGCTCCTTGCCGCGGGCAGCGAGCCAGCCAAAGAGGGCCATGCTCAGCGGGGTGAGACCCACCACGAAGGCGGGGTTGAACTGCTGGAAGATGGGTGCCGACACGGCCACCGTGCCGCCTTCACCCATCAGCGCACTATACTTATAACCAATGAAGACGAGAGCGGCAACGATGACCAGGCCGGCGATGCCCTTGCCCTTGGCGGTCTTGCCCTGGAAGATGGCCACCAGGGCGTAGACGACGAGGATGACGGCCACCACATTGGTCACGTCGAAGATCATGGCCGTCCAGCCCGTGGCAGAGGTCTGCGTGAAGTCGCGGGCGAAGAAGGTCAGCGTGAGACCGTTCTGGTGGAAGGCCATCCAGAAGAAGATCACCACGGCGAAGACCAGGAACAGGGCCACCAGACGGCTGTGGGTGTCGGCCTTGTCTTCGGCGGTCTCTGGTTTGGCGGCCTGCTGCTTGGCATCGGCACCGGCCTGTTTCTTGGCACCGCTGTCTACATGTGCAAAGGTATAGCGGAAGGTGTAATAGATGGCAATCGAGACGATAAGCGACACGCAGGCCACGCCGAAGGCATAGTGGTAGGCCGTCTGCTCGCTGGCTCCCAGCGACTTCTGTGCCCAGTCCATGAGCTTCAGGGCTGCCGTGGGGGCAAAGAGCGCACCGATGTTGATAGCCATATAGAAGATGGAGAAACCGTTGTCGCGCTGCTTGGCATAGCGCTCCTCATCGTAGAGCTTGCCCACCATTACCTGGAGGTTGCCCTTAAAGAGACTGGTGCCTACGCTGATCATCAGCAAGGCGCACACCATGATGGCCACGGCTGCGGTGCCCGAGCCGGCGGGGATGGCCATGAGCAGATAGCCCAGGAACATCACGATGATACCTGCCGTGACGCATTTGCCGAAGCCCAGTCGGTCGGCCACAGCGCCGCCCACGATAGGCAGGAAGTAGACCAGCATGAGGAAGGTGGAGAACACGGTTCCGGTCAGTCCCTCGCCCCAACCGAAGTTGGCCTGGAGGAACAAGGCGAAGATGGCCAACATGGTGTAATAACCAAAGCGCTCGCCTGTATTGGCCAGAGCTAGCGCGAAGAGGCCTTTGGGTTGATTTTCAAACATAGAATGTGTATTAAATTTAATAGATTGGTGATTGTGTGTCGGGGGATGTGTGCTTATGTCATTATCGGGTGATGTCAAACAGGTAGCTCATCTTGATGGTGATGGTACCGAAATTGCTCGACCCGAAATAGTCGCGCTTGGAGTCGCCGTAGATATTGCCCAGCCCATAATAGTAGCGGGCCTCAAGGAGGAAGTGACCCAGGCGCGGATGGCTGTATTCCAGTCCGGCACCCACGGTGATGCCATAGTCGACCTTGTTCTCTACGGCCATGGTGTCTTGTGCCACAATGGTGTTGGCGCGGTCGGTCATGTTGCGCTCACTCCAGGCGAAGTTGGTCTTGGTGCTCTCGCTGAGGTAATAGCCAAACTGCGGACCCGCGCTCACAAAGAAGTTCATGCCCTTGCGCTCCTTGCCCCAGGCCAGATGGGCCAGGAAGGGCACCTGGACGTAGTTGATGGTTCGGCTGTATTCCTCGGGCATCCCGGTAACGGCATTGATCACCGGCTGGTTGTCGAGGTCGCGAATGTCTTCGCTCCAGCCCATCTGTCCGTAGTTGACCTCGGCAACCACCGAGGCGATGGTCGAGAAATATTTCTCCACCGTGTAGCGCAGGGCCAGTCCACCCACCAGTCCGCCGTGCGACTTCTGCACGACCTTCGGGGTGAAGCGGATGGTGGTCATGTTGTAGCCGCCGTTGACACCCACCGAGAGGGTGTTGCGGTGCTCGCCAATCTGAGCCGAGAGGCCAAGAGGCAGGCACAGCAGCAACAGGAGGAAGGCGGCCAGTCTGCGCGAATGGCGCGTGAGGGTATGGAGTATGGGGGTTGTGGTATGTATGGTCATCGGCATCATCGTTGTGGAGTGGAGGCTGGTATTAATAAGCGATAGACTCTATGCCTCCGCCCTTGGTGTAGTGGATAAGCAGAAACACTTCGTTCTGCATGCCTGCCGACCCCACCTGCTTGAAGCTCAGGGGCGTCTGCAAGGCGGTGTAGCCATTCTGGCCCTTGGTACCCACGAACGACTTGCCGTATTTGGCCAAGCCGCGCAGGAAGAACTGCCCATGGTCGTAGCCCGTGATGGCAAAGCGCGGCAGGGCATATTGCATGTCTTGGCGGAACCACCGGCGGTAGTTCCGCTCCAGCTGGCGGGTCTTGGCGTCGAGGGGGTTATAATAGAAATGGGTGGGGATGTAGGTATCGAAACGGAAGAACTGCTCCATGTTGTTGTCGACATACATCAGCCACTCGGTGTAGCCATAGAGCGAGATGGCCAGCGAGGGGTTGTTGTTTTGCAGCGAGGCGAGCTTCGACAGGGCCACCGTCAGCTCGGGCGAGCGGCCGGTATTGAGCACCACCACGTTGCGCTGGGTCTTGCTGAAGGCCTTGGCAAACATCTCCTCGCTGCTGTTGAGGTTGGTGATGCTGTAGGCGATGTTCTTCGTGGTCAGGCGATTGCGCAAGGCAAAGGTGAACACGCCTTTCTTCGACTCGCTGTCGTTGCAGTCGATGAACACGGGATGGGCATTGGGGAACCGCTGCATGAAGGCCTCGATGGCACTGTTGTTGAGCTTGTCGGGCGACTCCCACACCTGGAAGATCTGCTGATAGCGCGACACGTCGTCGCCGTTGATCGAGAACGGTATGACCAGTTTGATGCCGCGGGCCTTGCAAAACTCGGCCAAGCCGCGCACCTGGTGGCTGTAAAGGGGACCAAAGATGATGTTGCACTGGGCGGCCGCCGGGTCTTTGGTAAACTGGGCGATGTCGGCGTCGATGTTGACGTTCCAGGCATGCACATCGGTGGAGATACCCTGCGCACGCAGACTGTCGCAGGCCATGAGCAGGCCACGATAGTATTCCACCATACGGCGGCCGTCGCCATCGACGTCGTGCAGAGGCAGCATCACGCCCACGCAGATGGTGTGTGCCTGCGCCGAGGGCTTGGCAGAGGTGGCGGCAGGGGTGGCGGCAAGGGCAGCGGCCGTCTTGGCGAAGGGGATGAAGACGAAGTCGCCCTTCTTGAGCAAATAGCCCTCCTGCTTCATCTCGGGGTTGGCATCCATCAGCTCGGGCACGGTGATGCCATACTGGCGGGCTATGCCGAAGATGGTGTCTTTCTTCTTCACCTTGTACATATCGCGCCATTTGGTAGACTGTGCCATGGCCACGGCAGCCAGACAGAGCACGAAGGCGAGCAGCAAATATCTTGATTTCAGTATCATCTCTTAACGGTGTCTTCTTGATTATGATAATGCAAAAATACAAAAAATAATCACAACGATTTACTTTCTCGCATAAAAAACTCAATGTAAGGTATCTTTTAACTCATGGGGAATCATATTTTCGCACGAAAATGGTTAACTTTGCATAATTAACTTTTTCAAGATGTACAGAAGATTTATCCTCGCTCTCATCGTCATGACGCTGTGGACCGGCATCGGACAGGCACAGAATGCACTGCCCGCCATCGCGCCCACGGCTACCTATACCGACAGCGACGGCAGCGAGCAGACCGAAACTTCCGTATCGGCATCGGCACCTCTCACCGTGACCTTCAAAGCCAATGCCGAGAACACCGACGGATGGACGGCACACTACGAATGGCATTTCTACAAGGAGGGACTGCGCGACCAGCCTTATCTCGTGCGTTACGACGAGCAGACAACCTACACCTTCACCGAGGCCGGCACCCACTACATCGAGTTGTGGGCCATCTTCACACAAGGCACCGACACCGTGGCCTACACCAACGACTACTGGTCGCAGGAGGGTACGCCCGTGAATATCTCGATTGCCGAGAGCAAGCTCGAGTTTCCCAACGCCTTCTCGCCCAACGGCGACGGCATCAACGATGTCTACAAGGCCAAGGCCGGCTACCAGAGCATCGTGGAGTTTGAGGCCACCATCTTCAACCGCTGGGGCCAGAAGCTCTACTCCTGGACCGACCTGGCTGGTGGATGGGACGGCAAATACAACGGCAAGGACGTGAAGCAGGGCGTCTACTTCGTGTTTGTGAAGGCCAAGGGCGCCGACGGCCGCAAGTTCAACATCCGCAAGGACGTGAACCTCCTGCGCGGCTACACCGAGACCACCACCGGCGACAACTGAGCCACAGGCCCAGGCCCCCTGCGCCTCCAGGTCTTCCCGCCTTTCCGCTCTTCCCAGTCTCCCCGTTCTCCCCGGTTCTGTTGACCGCCATAGCATGGCGGTCCACTCAACCCTCCCCATCCCCACAAACACCCACCCACATGCAACCTACCCACATGCAACCCACCCATACCCTTCAAGATACCTCCGAGCCCCAGGAATGGATCGACGTCCTGGGCGCCCGTGTCCACAACCTCAAGAACGTGGACGTCAACATCCCCCGCAACTCGCTCACCGTCATCACCGGCCTCTCGGGCTCGGGTAAGTCGTCGCTGGCCTTCGACACCATCTTTGCCGAAGGACAGCGCCGCTACATCGAGACCTTCTCGGCCTATGCCCGCAACTTCCTGGGCAACATGGAGCGCCCCGACGTCGACAAGATCAGCGGCCTGAGCCCGGTCATCAGCATCGAGCAGAAGACCACCAACAAGAACCCACGCTCCACCGTGGGCACCACCACCGAGATCTACGACTACCTGCGCCTGCTCTACGCCCGCGCCGGCACGGCATACAGCTATATGAGCGGCGAGAAGATGGTGAAGTATACCGAGGAGCAGGTCATCAACATGATCCTCACCGACTATGCCGACCGCCCCATCTATATCCTCGCGCCCCTCGTGCGTCAGCGCAAGGGCCACTACCGCGAGCTCTTCGAGAGCATGCGCCGCAAGGGCTACCTCTACATACGTGTCGACGGCGAGGTGCTCGAGATCACACGCGGCATGAAGGTAGACCGCTACAAGAACCACAACATCGAGGTCATCATCGACAAGCTGAGGGTACAGGGCAGCGACGACGAGCGACTCAAGCGCAGCGTGCAGACCGCCATGAAGCAGGGCGACGGCGTCATCATGATCATGGACAAGGACACGGGCGAGGCCCGCAACTTCTCCAAACGACTCATGGACCCCGTCACCGGACTGTCGTATGGCGAGCCGGCACCCAACATCTTCTCGTTCAACTCACCCGAGGGAGCCTGTCCCCACTGCAAGGGACTGGGCTACGTGAGCGAGATTGACCTCAAGAAGGTGGTGCCCGACGACAAGCTGAGCATACGCGAGGGTGCCATCGCCCCGCTGGGAAAATACAAGAACCAGATGATCTTCTGGCAACTCGAAGCCATCCTCAAGAACTACGACTGCGACATCAAGACACCCTTCCGCGACATCCCGCAGGATGCCATCGACGAGATGATGAACGGCACGGTGGAGAATGTGCGCATCGACAAGGAGGTGGTACATACCTCGAGCGACTACTTCGTGGCCTTCGACGGCGTAGTGAAATACCTGCGCACGGTGATGGAGACCGACGACTCGGCAGCCAGCCAGAAGTGGGCGGCACAGTTTCTGGCCGACGTCGAGTGTCCCGAGTGTCACGGCATGCGCCTCAAGCGCGAGTCGCTGTCGTACCGCATCTGGGACAAGAACATCTCTGAGGTGGCAAGCCTCGACATGGCCGACCTCAAGGAATGGCTCGACCAGGTGGAGCAGCACCTGGAGCCCCAGCAGCAGAAGATCGCCCACGAGATCGTGAAGGAACTCAAGACACGTGTCAACTTCCTCTTGGAGGTGGGCCTCGACTACCTGTCGCTCAACCGGCAGTCGGCAACGCTCTCGGGCGGCGAGAGCCAGCGCATCAGGCTGGCCACACAGATCGGCTCGCAGCTCGTCAACGTGCTCTACATCCTCGACGAGCCGAGCATCGGACTGCACCAGCGCGACAACCAGCGACTCATCAACTCGCTCAAGGAACTGCGCGACCTGGGCAACACGGTCATCGTGGTGGAACACGACGAGGACATGATGCGTGCCGCCGACTGGATTGTCGACATCGGACCGCGTGCCGGACGCAAGGGCGGCGAGGTGGTGTTCCAGGGCACGCCCGAGGAGATGCTGCGCACGCAGACCGTCACCGCACAATATCTCAACGGCGAGCGGGCCATCGACATCCCGACCACCCGCCGCAAGGGCAACGGCAAGGCCATCAAGGTCATCGGCGCCACGGGCAACAACCTCAAGCACGTCGACGTGGCCTTCCCCTTGGGCAAGCTCATCGTGGTGACGGGCGTGTCGGGCTCGGGCAAGTCGACGCTCATCAACGAGACGCTACAGCCCATCCTCTCACAACATTTCTACCGCTCACTCAAGAAGCCCATGCCCTACGACAAGGTGGAGGGCATCGACAACATCGACAAGGTGGTGAACGTAGACCAGAGTCCCATCGGTCGCACGCCACGCTCCAACCCCGCCACCTACACCGGCGTGTTCAGCGACATCCGCAGTCTCTTTGTCAACCTCCCTGAGGCCAAGATCCGCGGCTACAAGCCCGGACGCTTCTCGTTCAACGTCAAGGGCGGGCGCTGCGAGGCCTGCGGAGGCAACGGCTACAAAAGCATCGAGATGAACTTCCTGCCCAACGTCATGGTGCCCTGTGAGGTGTGCCACGGCAAGCGCTACAACCGCGAGACGCTGGAGGTGAGGTTCAAGGGCAAGTCGATTGCCGACGTGCTCGACATGACCATCAACCAGGCCGTGGAGTTCTTCGAAAACGTGCCCAGCATCCTGCCCAAGATCAAGACGCTGCAGGAGGTGGGACTGGGATATATCAAGCTCGGACAGAGCTCCACCACCCTCTCGGGCGGTGAGAGTCAGCGCGTGAAGCTCGCCACCGAACTGGCCAAGCACGACACGGGCAAGACACTCTACATCCTCGACGAGCCCACCACCGGCCTGCACTTCGAGGACATACGCATACTGATGGACGTGCTGCAGAAGCTCGTCGACCGCGGCAACACGGTCATCATCATCGAGCACAACCTCGACGTCATCAAGCTGGCCGACCACATCATCGACATCGGTCCCGAGGGCGGGCGCAACGGCGGCACCGTGCTGGCCGAGGGTACGCCCGAGCAGGTGGCCAAGAGCAAGAAAGGCTATACGCCGAAATATATCAAGGAAATGCTGGACCGACAATAATAATAAGGTGGCATCCGGCACGAGGAAACGAATAAAAACGTGGACGGGTCTATAGACAAGCGCCGTTCAGGACAATGAATCAAGACAAGACAAGTATTTTCCAGCGACCGCTGTGGGTGGCGATCTTCGCCCTCACGGCGGCCATCGTATGGGGATGGGCCTATCCCCTCATCAAGCTCGGCTTCGGCGAGTTCCATATCACACCCGACATGACGGGCTCGAAGATGCTCTTTGCGGGCATCCGCTTCAGCTGCTCGGGACTCATCATCCTGGCCGTGGCCCTGCTCACCCACCGCTCGTTCCACATCCGCCGCGCCACCGACTGGCTCTTCATCCTCCTCTTCTCGCTGATGAACACCAGCCTGCACTATGCCTTCTTCTATTTCGGACTCTCGCACAGTGCCGGCTCGCGCGCCGCCATCCTCAACTCCATGGGCGTGTTTCTTGTGGTCATCCTGGCTTGTGTGTTCTTCAAGAGCGACCGCCTCACCTCCCGCAAGCTGACGGGCTGCATCGTGGGCATCGCCGGCATCCTGGCCCTCAACCTCGGCGGTGCCGAGAGCGGCCACTTCACCTGGCTGGGCGACGGCATGATTATCCTCAACGCCCTCTGCTCGGCCATCGCCTCGTTGATGACACGCGGCCTGGGCCACCGTGTCGACGTGTTTGTGGGAACGGGCCTGAGCCTGGCCGTCGGCGGTGCCATGCTGGTGGTGCCCGGCATGGCTGCGGGCGGCACACTGCCCACGGTCACACCGCTGGGACTGGTTTACCTCTTGCTGCTCATCGGCATCTCTACCACCGGCTTCACGCTCTACAACAAACTGCTGACCTGCAACCCCGTGGGTAAGGTGGCCATCTACAACTCGCTCATCCCCGTGGTGGGTGCCGTCACCTCATGCCTCTGCCTGCGCGAGCCGTTCTATTGGAAGTATGCCGTGGCCGGCACCCTCGCCGCCCTGGGCATCTATATCATCAACAAGGGCAAGGCCTGACGCCTTGCCCTTTGCCGTGGGTCTTACCAGGCCGAACAGTCGTTCACCGATATCTTATCCAGTTCGTCGAGACTGAGGCGCAACGCCCCGGCCACCCTGCCACGCACCTCGTCGCCCATGCGGCAGCGGGCCGGATGGTCGGTGCCCAGCACGGGATGGGTGGCGAGCATGAACAGCACACGGCCCAGGGTGAGACTGGCTGTGTCGCGGCTGGGCGTAAAAGCCGCATCGTCGCCCTTGGTGTCGACACAGAGGATAAGGTGTGTCTCTTCAAGCCGTCGCAGACAATGCACAATATGCGAATAAGCATAGCCCGTCACGCGCTGCAGGTCGCGCATACGACAGGGTCGCGCCTCGTCTTTCTGTCGGCGACTGATGAGGTTGAGGATGATGAGACAGTGCTCCAGCTGGTCGGCCACACTATAGGTCACGCCTTCGGCATCAAGCCCCAGGCTGAGGTTCTGGTTGGCATGGCCAAACTCGGCGAAGCCGATGCCGATAAACCACGAGGCCTGCAGCCAGATCATAAACAGCGGCAGGGCGGCCAGCGAGCCATAGATGATGCTGTAGCTGGTGACGATGACCTGCACATGCACATAGACGGTCTGCAGGCCGATGATACACAGACTGGCCAGCAGGGCCGGGAACCACACATGACGAAACAGCACGCGGGTGTTGGGGATGCCCATGTAGAGCAACAGAAAGAATGCCCAGAGCAACAGCAGCGGGGTGGCAAAGCCCAGCACCAGTTTCATGGCGGGCGTGAGCAACTGGAACTGCGGCAGGTAGTCGAGCACGGAATAGAAAAACACCGTGAGACCCGAATAGAACACGATGACGATGGGCACGAGGAAGACAATGGCGGTATAGTCCGTTACCTTACGCCCCAGGCTGCGCTCCTTGGTGGCGCCCCAGATATCGTTGAACACACCCTCCACATTCTCGAAGAGCGACACCACGCTCCAGATCATAAACAGCAGTCCGATGCCGATGATAACGCCCGTATGGGTGTAGTGGATATACGACGTGGAGAGCTGCACAATGGCCTCGGCCACCTGCGGCTGACTGGCAAACACCTCGCGGCACCAGTTGGCAATGCTCTCCTCGAAGCCGAAGCCACGGCCCACGGCAAAGATGATGGCAAACACCGGGATGATGGCCATCATGGTATTGAAGGTGAGCTGGGCGGCAAAGCCCCAGTGTTTCTGCACGAAGAGGTCGTGGTACACCATGTAGAGCCGTTGCAACAAATAAGCACGCGGATGCTCCATGAACACCACACGGCGGGTGTCTCGCATCTCGGTCTTGCAACGGTCGACAAAACGGGTCAGTCGCAGGGATAGGTTGGCCATAGGCGATGGTTGGGGGTTATACCTTATTATATATATAACTCCACTTCGTTTGTTTTTATTGAACCAATAACGAAAAAAACATACCTATGACGAATATCTGACAAATATACTCCCCGATGGATATAAAAAAACATCGGGGAGTATGTCAGCCACCAGCGTCAGGCCTTCCCACTATGATTTGCCATATTTTGCACATAGTGGGCAGAAATAGCATCATCCGTTATTTTGCATCATTCGCAACCGTAGGGTCATTTAACGTAGAAAGTCCACTTCGCGATTCAACACCCAAATTTAACCCATGCACCTTACCTATATATGTCCAAGAGTCATTATCGAAGTCTTTCACAGGATTCTTTGATGCATTGGTATACATAGCAGAAGTACGGCTGTAGTCATAGTCGGTAATACCATCAACAGTTGTCGTTGTTCCCGGGGTGATGCCAAAATATAATCGAGTGATATAGGTACGGGAATCTACAAGACGATTGATGGTACCGTTACTATACCTACCAAAATTGTCGACGATGTCGTTTACAACACCTCGCTTGATATTTGTGCCATTATGGGTAATGAAGTAAGCATCGTAGTAAATATTATTAACTTTGGTGGCAGTGAAAGCTTTCAACAGTTCATGATTACCTCCCAGACAAACAGCCTGATACATATTTTGACTTGATTCCTCCACAGAGAAATAGAGATTACTTATAAGCGAGCCCGTAATGACGAAACTAGCCCCTGTGGGAAGTATCGTCTTGCTGTGGTTAGGCTTAGAATATGCCACCCCCTGTGCTGTGGCAAGTTCTCCCAGGTTGATGGCTCCTGCCACATCATCAGGAGCACCGGCAACAGCACGCACCAAATAGTATTCACTCAAGTTGACATCCCTCCCCGTTTGATTGGTGATTTCAATCCAGTCTAAATTTTTGCTTGTAGCCGAGTGGCTACAATACTCGGTAATTTTCAACCCGGAGGCATATTTACTGTCTGGGATGTCAATCGTAAAAGTATAGCACCTACCTCCACCCATGAAGTCGTAGTTTCTTTTAGTGGATGTGTTATAGCTGGCTCCTGAGTAGAGGTCATTGATATAGACAACAGTTGGCATCGTAGCATAGGCGCTAGAGGCCCTGTCGGTGCTCACTACCTGGGTATCTGTTCCTGTGATCGGCATCATCCATGTCAAGAACTTTTTTGTTACCTTTGAAGACCCATCTGATATGATATCTGAATTCAGCAAAGTATAAGTCATATAAGTTGACTCGGTGGCATCCCTCGTGAAAGACGGAATATTCTGCGACAAATCCAATGTTCCCTTACCACAAACCGCGTCAGAATTAATAACAAACTCAGACATACTTAAACTACGGCCTGAATTGACAATAATCTGCGCCCAACTGCCCAGCACTTTCAAATCAAGCTTCACATCACCTGCCGCATAGACCTCTTGAAGCGTGGAATACAACGGTATGTTGATGTTTGTTGAGTCATTCACATTGATGGTAGACGCATTGACAATTTTCACCCTTCCGTTTAGGTCTATGCCGGTTGCATAAGCTCCATTGTCCACACCATCCTGCTTCCCTAATGCCGTGGCAATCTTTAAGTTTCCTTTACTGGGGTCCAAGCCGTCTGGCAACGTCAGGGTGAATCGTGCCAGATTGCCGGACTTGACGACCAACTTCCCTTCAAATGTCTTTCGGATGCCATTCTGCTCGGCATAGATGTAAAGAGGGAGTACTGTTCCTTCTTTCCAGTTATAAGTTATACCTGTCTCCTTAGAAAATGTAACATTTGTACGTGTTCCACTCAATGTATTTGCCACTAGGGTATTGTTGAATGTAACCTCCCCCGAAATTGTCTTCCCGGCAGATGGATTATCTGTTACTACAATGTCCTCTGATCCAAAATCGTTATTGCTGCAAGCAGAAAAAAGCAGTATTATCAAAACGATATAAATGTAATTCTTCATTTTTCTTTGTTTCTCTTCTGTCTGTATTTCAAATTATAGGGTTAGTCGCCCCATTGGTTGTTCTGTCTAGTCCAGGATTTATCGCTCTCATAATAAAAATTCTCTTTTGCAAAATTCCCTTCATTAGAACCACCGGGTGGTAATGGTGAGTCTGCGCCTCCCGAGCCTGCCAACATATTGTTTTCTGAATCAATATTGATGACCGTGGTTTCGGGTCTGACATAAATTGCTTTTTTTGAATTCATTTGATGATACATGTCATGCTGTTTTAATACCGTTACAATTTTCATATTACAATAATACCTAGAGAGCTATGAAGCCCTTGGCTCCCTCTCGAAAACCGTTAATGTTTAACAGGGCGCAAAGTTACATCAAATAATATATTATCATTTTACGCAAACCGTCCATTCTTTTAAACATTTTGTGAATTTATGAACCAGTAAGAAAAACCGGTGGGTACAGTTTCCCAAAATGGGCAGTCTGACATGTCCTTCGCCCGCTGCGGAGGCAACAACACGACAGTCCTCCTGCCTCCAAAGTGGCGTGATGCCACGAGGGTATGACCGTCGGGCTGCCATACTTCGGGTCGAACCACGGTCTACTTCGGGTCGAACCACACTCTACTTCGAGTCGAACCACACTCTACTTCAAGTCGAACCACACTCTACTTCGAGTGGAACCACACTCTACTTCGAGTGGAACCACACTACAGAAACCATGTGCTGCATATACATCTGCAACGGTACCGTGACATGAAACACATCGAACGGGCTTGCCTGAAGACCGAATTTCCAAAATAACAGGGCACATTGCCCGGCCTACCACCAGGCCGTCAAGCCGTTGACGGTTCAGTACAGTGCGGAGTGAGGGATATACGGCGCTGTCGGTTCTGGCGGTCGGAGATACTGATGCGGCAAGCAACGGCACCCACCGGGGAAGCCAACCTGAGTCTGACTTATTAAATGCGACCCAACAATAAACCATGAAGAAACAGGTCGGCTGCCACTTCACTTGTGACAAGCCGACCGATCAACAGATAATAAGAAAAAGAAAAATATGATGGCTGTTCAAGTAATGCGCTAAAAAGGCCAATATGGCACGAGAGAGGCCTATGACACTACTTTAAGACAGTGAGAAGTGCAGGCAAAGGCTAGACAAAGCCTTTCGCCCGCACCATAAACATGGTCAGTTGACCAAGAGCGTGTAGTCCTCTACTTCGCCGTTCGTAAAGTCGCCGCATGGGTCTTGGTAGCCGTCAGCACTTGCCACTATGCGGATGCGGTACTGACCTTTAGAAACCGTAGCAGGCACAAGAATATATCCCGTGAAGCTATACATGTTATATCGCTCCACCACCTTTTCTGAGTTTGAGAATACTCCGTCATTGTTAAAGTCGACATATACTCTCCAATAGAACCTGGAAGAAAATCCGGTGTATGCAGGAGTCAACTCATAGTAGAACGACTTTCCTCTTGTGCCATTGACCTTGAGAGAAGTGTAGTCGCCATACCCCGATGCTTTCGAGCTGTTGACAACATTGCCCAACATAATCTTGCTGATATAGTTCGAAGCACCCACGCCCTTGGCCGAACAATAAGACTGCGGGGTAGGATTGGGGTCGGGGTTAGGATCGGGATTAGGGTCGGGGATGGGATCGGGATTAGGGTCGGGGGTGGGGTCGGGAGCCGGAGGAGTGACAGTGGGTGGCAGGATGTTTGCCGTATAGTCTTCCACCTCACCATATCCAAAGTGCTCACATGCCTCGGGGTAGCCGCCCCATTTCATGCTTACCCGTACCCGCGTTGCTCCGGTGACGGCATTGGCCGGCACCTTGAACATACGATAGAAATAGCCGTTGGAATTGGTGTACTGGGCAACGATGCGTTCTGAGGAATCGAATTTCTTGTCGCCGTTGAAGTCTATCCACACACACCAATACATGGGATAGATGCTATAGGGAAACTTAGGCATCAAGGTGATGTAATAGCTATCTCCGGCCCGAAGACTCATATTCTTGTCACTGAAGAACGTATAGGTCGATGCGCCACTATAGTTTGCCATGTCGCCGATGCTGACATAGTAAATGTATCCGGCATTAGTGTTGTCGCAATAGGATGGACAATAGTCGCCCGAGGGATTGGGCGTGGGCTCCGGGTCTGGCTCCGGGTCTAAGTTGCCCCCGTTTCCTCCAGGAGGTGCGAAGTTGACCACGATGGTCTGCCAATAGTTGAAGCCACCCGAACCGCCGCCGATGCCCAGTCCGCTTGGGTCGAGGGCGTTGAGCAGGAAGTAGCCGTTGAAACTGCCGCCCCATCCCCAGTTGATGTGGAAATAGCCGTTGTTGCTGTAGCCGTCGCAGACAAAGGAGTGTCCTCCCCCACTGCCCGTACCGGCGTATTGCACGGGGTGTCCCTTGTCCAACTCTTCACGCACAATACTGTTCCACTGGGCCGTAGAATAGTCTGACCGCTCCAGACTCATCACGTCGCTGGGATAGAAGAAATGCTCTTTGAGCAATGCGGGGACGTCTTGCTGATAGGCCCCGCTGCCCGAGGGCGAGAAATTCATGTTCAACCCTACTGCCACCCCATAGCACAACCTGGCAATGTCGTCGTTGGGACGGGTGAGCGTCTCTTTGGGCATATAGCTCCAGTTCAGGGGATAGTTATAGTCGAACGAGAGCGTGCCATAGCTGGAGTTGTACCAGTGGGAGCCCTGCCCGCGCGAGGGATACTCCCAGTAACGCATGATCTGCGACGTGGCTGTGGCCACGCAACCCACAGGGGTGTTGGGCGGACACTAGTAGTTGTAATAGGGTGCCTGGTTCCAGTTGATGGTTCCGAGCAACGAATACACGGCGGTCTGGGCATTCATCTCCATATTCGTTCCTGCCAGGGCCGTCGACCGCATCTCTTTGATGCGTTGGTCTATTTTCACCTTTCCTTCTGCAAACTGTATCTCCTTGGCATAGCCGTTGAGCAGATCCTTCATGTTGACAGGGATGTTGTCGGGATTGAATCTGCCCTCGGTAGAATATCCCAGTACAGGATAGGTGCCTTTGGATGCAGAGACCACGACATAGCCGCTGTCGTAATTGATGATGTAATAGTTTGACCGGCTGCCGGCACCACTGCGGGTGCTGGGCGTGCCATCCGTATATACCATCTCGAGGTTTGGCTCACCGCCCTGGGCTCTGGTCCTCACCTCCTTCACATCGCCATTGGTCAGCAGAAAGTCGTGTGCCAGTTTCATGGCCTCATTCTGATCGACGAAACTGCTCTCCTGACCCACATCACCTGCCAGACGATCATCGTCTGTCTGACAGCCTACGAGCAGAAATACCGTCAAGGCCATCAACACATAGCAATAGTTTAATATCTTTTTCATGTTTGTCGACAATATATCTTGATTTATATAGTAAGTATGTCACTTCCGTAGCCGGAAGTCTCAAGCGCCCTGCATGGCAACAGGTAGCCATGGGCGCGAAGATGAAATGGCGATAGCGCGCCTCTCTCAAGGCATTGCTATCGCCATGGCCGGATAAACGTCAGTTGTTGGTGCTGTAGTTGATGTCGAAGACTATCGTTCCGTGGTAGTCGATAGCCACCTTACGGTTCGTCTGAATGCTGAATTGATAGTCTTTCGAAGCAAAGATCAGGTCCTTGAGGGTCCTCTCCACGGTCTGTGTGCCCAGGTCGTCGCCTGGCACGCCACCGGTAGCCGTCGTGTTGTGCAACTCGACGGTGATGGTGACCTTCTGGTTCAGGAATTGCTCCATGTCCATTCCGTTGCGGTTGATGGTCACCGTGGCCTGCGGTGCGTCGATGGGTGTGAAGACATTAGGATTGGCCATCTTATAATAGTTCTTCATGTCTGAGTCGAACAGCGATACCGTCTCACCGCTAGGCAGGGTCATCGTGGCCTTACCCCACACATACAGGTCGGGCTTGGTGGCGGCAGCGGCCTCCAGGGCAGAAGGTGTGATGTTGAAGGTGATGGAGTTGCACTCGGGCACGAAGATAGATGAGATGATGGGGAACCGGTCGGTGGTGAGCACCTGTGCCACAGAGTTGTCGTCCACATAGCGCAGGGTGTAAGAGATAGGCTCGGCCGTAGAGACAGGCACAGGCTCAGACAAACTCTTGCGGAACCCTTCCCAACCGTTTTCTGCCAGGCGTCTGTGCTGCTCAGCTTTGCCGCCGATGCACAGCAGGTGGATGGCCGACTGGTCTAACACGCGCTTATACTCTACCTTAAGCTGCGCATTGAGGTTGTCCCAGTCGGGCAGCATCAAGGCCAGGGCGTTGGTCACCTCATCATAGCTATAGTTGCTCGAAACGAGCATGTAGGCTATCCTTTCATAATACACGTCGCTCACATATACGGGGATGGTGCCCTCGTACTCCTTGCTCAGGTCGGCAGCATTCTTCAAGATGCAACCGTCGGGGGTGTCCATAGAGACGGTGTAGATCTTCTGGATGAATTTCAGCAACACGTGCGTCTTGTTGCGCTGCCAGGAGTTGTTCAAATCCCACGTCAGCTGTGCTGTGGAACCGATAGAGCCGGACAGGTGTATCGAGCCAGACTTGTCGAGCGTTACCTGGTTAAACTCATACTCGGTCATCGCACCGGCATCCTGTGTCTGGTTCACCAACCAGTCTTTCATGATGTCTTGGTACGAACTCCACGAAATGTTGTTGACCGGGCGCGACGACATGGTACCCGTATTGATGGGTATCAACGAGTTGGACAGCGTGATGGGCACTATCTGCTGACGGGGCACAGGCTTATACTCACCACTAGTGACCGACCCGCCTACAAACACATGTCCGGGATAGATTGAGATGGAGGCAGGGTTGAAAATCATAAACTCATTATAAGCCGTACCCGACTGATGATAGGTGGTACGACTGATCTTTACACCGGGCACCCCATTCTGAAAATCGTAATAGGTGCTCTCGCCACCAGGAACATCGGGAAGGTCGGGGGCATTCTCTCCTGCGCGCGTCATACCCGAACCCAGCGTCAGATTGCTGAATACCGACGTATCGCCACTTGGACCGACATACGAATCGTCAATGTCATCGTTGCTGTTGCATGCGGTAAGCATCAAACCTGCCAAGGGCATGAGCAACAGACTTCGTTTCAATACATTTTTCATGTGGTTTAAACTTTAATTGGTAATTATTTGAATAGATGAACAAAACAACAACTTGAGAGGCTACAAAGGCCTATATCTATTGTTAGAAACTTCTAAGATGATTGATGTGGCAAATTTACTTAAAGAACCTTAATAGTGTTTTACGCAAACTAGTCATTTTTTTTATCGAACAGTTCATTTCATACTTTTTTCTCCTCATAGCCAGGCCATGGCCGGCTTAAAGGCTATCCTGGCTACCTCAAATCAGGCGGTGGTACAACACACTACGGGTTGCTGTCTCATTTTGATTACGCTTAACCTACGGCCTGTCCTGCCGAAAACGAAAACTACCACGCGGACTTATTAAGCCCACACCCCATATATAGCATCACGACCCAAGCATGCACTTGGGTCGTGATAAATTATTCGACTCAGCCAAAAACAAGTCGTTAAAGTTTACTAACATCCGGTTGTTATTTTGCCAAGGGCCCACACCTTCGCCCTGAGAAAAGAAAAGCGTCGCCAAAACACCCGACAGTAGGCTTGAAACTGCCTGGCTGCCCACAATGCAATCAGCCTCGACAACACCTGTTGCCGAAAAGTAGTTTATCTGTGATTGCACATTCATTGTGGGTGTCATTATTGTTTGTATAAAATTTATTCTCTAATCATTGCCAACTTACATCCTTGAGTGAGGTGGCACCGGCGGGAGCCGGAATCGATCATTGGTTGAAAAACGTTGATGATACTCGGTGGCAGTGTCTCTCTTTACTCACATTGCCTCAACATATAACGCCTTAAGAGATGACAATAGACTTGATTCTGCAAATGGAATTACTCTTGTCGTTATTACCCCAGTGCATCAGAGCTCGACCTGTTATACCCCTTCGTACTTATTAACTCTCTTTGTGGACTGATCCCTTTTTCAAAAAAAAATACATGTCAACTTCAGGTACGGAACATCGTCAAATCAATCTTTGTCTGTGTCCATTCTCATTACAACCTATCAAAGAACTATAGACTTACTTATTTCGGGTACAAAATTAATTCTTATTATCCTATACTGCTTTACGAATATCTATCATTATTTTAACAAAACAGTTCATTCATACAAGCGCTGTCGTCCGTCCGTGCCAAACAATCATACACGACGGTGGCCTGCCACAAAAGCAGGCCACCGTCAATCCTCCCCCATTCACAACTACACAGTCTCTGTCACGATCTTGGGTACGGTCACCTCCCCACCCCTCACTTGCATGGGTGTGGCGCCGATATTTTTGCGGCAATACGCGTTCATGCTCTGCTGCGATGTGAATTTCAGTTTTCTGGCCACTTGCTCGAGCGAGAGGCTCATATCATGCAGCGAGTCGAACAGGGCCTTGGTACGAATGCGCTTGAGCCATTGCAAAGGCGGCTCCTTGAAATTCTTGGAAAAATGCCGCATGAAGGTCGAACGACTCATGTTGAGTTGCTCGGCCATCTGGTCGACGGTAAGAAAACTGGTAGAGAGTTCCATCACCTTCTCGATGAACGAACTGTCGTTGGCATACAGCGGTGCCAAAAAGCGCTGTAGCACCATGGGACGATAGTATGCCTGCAACAACGCCGACAGCTCCCGCTGCTTGAGTTAGTGGATCTCGCAGCAGAGCAACTTGTCACGGATGTAGACACCCATCTGTTCGGCAAAGGTATCTACCACAGGCAGCATGGGCAAGGCATAGAGCATGTCATCGGTCTGACGTATCTGTTCCTCCGAAACCACACAATGGCAGAAATCGAGCTTGTCGCCAATGATATACAGACGAATGGCCTTGGATTTCTGCAAGACATGGATGGTAAAATCAACATGCGGGGGTAGCGTAAACATCTGTCTAGCCGATACCCTCAGCAATGGGCCATCATGGCCAACAACCAATAGCTCGCCCTCGAGTAGCATGACAACGATGCCAAAAGAGGAAGAGACCTTCAAATCCTCTCCGAGCTCGGCTTCCAATTCCCCAAAGCCAACCGGGCTATTGCCAATATAATGGGAACAGTTGGAATGTCTGTTCAGATACATCAATTTCATTCGTACAAGTTTTTATAACTACATCCAATCACTGGCATTGAGGGCAGAAGAAGGCCACTGCATCTCGAATGCGAACATGGACTCAGGTGGTGGCACCGTTAATCATCCATTAGACTAAGAAACATCACGTAAAGATATTTAATCTTTCGTTGCAAAGATAAGAAGTTTATTTCATGTAAATTTATAGATTTGTGTCATTCTTTTATATTTTTCATGCAATTCTTTGTTCTGACCAAGAACTTAACTGACAGAAAGGAGAGAATTAAAAGAAAAAAAGTAAATTTGCACCGTCATTTATCGTTAGACCTCTTAAAAAAGGGTCTTTTAACTACCAAATTGACACTCAATCAAGAATCAGTGGACGTTGTAGGTTCAGACTCACTCCTGCATTGACATCCCTGAGCATCTGTGTAAACGAAATAAACAAAGAAATACGGCGGCGCATCTGTGCCTTGACCCGATATTTGTCACCACTCAAAGTGTACTATGATACAGATACAATTCATGAAAGACGCTAACTTCAGCACCAACTCGTATGAGGTAGTGCGCATGGGGTTTGCCTTGATACGAGCCACGAAAGGAGAACAAGATCTAACTGACAATCCGGTTTCGGCCCTGGCCTTCCTACTGAAGGGCAAGGTACGAATTACTGCTAAGAACCACGAACCAAAAGACATACCAAGTGGGAAGATGGCCATTATACCCAGCGAGGCACCATATAAAATCGACATCATCGAAGACAGCGTGGCCGTCTTCCTATATATCATCGGTGACTACAAATCGTTCTGTGAGTCGATTCTCTTGAGAGATGCCCACAAGGATATCGAGCCTTACGATGGCTTGATACACACCCTGCCCATCCTGCCAGACCTCAAAAGTTTCATGGAGCAGATCGTGACTTATTGCGAAGGACAGAAAGTGCAGCGCGACATCAGTGATATCAAACAACAGGAACTCACCGTACTGCTCTCCTCCTTCTATAGCAGAGACCAGCTGCACTATCTCCTCTCACCACTTTACGCCTTTGGCGAGTCGTTTTATGGCAAGGTCATCAAGATGGGCTACCAGTTGCTCTCGCCGAATGACATGGCCAACGAACTGAACATGAGCCGTCCCACCTTCTTCAGACATTTCAAAAAGGCCTTCAACCAATCGCCCAAAAACTGGCTCCTCCAACAAAAGGCCATCAAACTGGCCGTTGCCCTGACCACCGCCGAAGAGTCGCTGGTCAACATCACCTACCACCTGAAGTTCTCATCGCAGCAGCGCATGACCACATTCTGCAAAGCCTATCTCGGTGACACACCCCTCGAGATCAGGACGGGCAAAGTGCAAATCAAGCATATACCAAACCACTGACGTTGCGGTGTAGCAAGCAACGCTGGGCTACACCCGACGAATAAGTGACAGCTAAAAAAAGGATGGACCTCAACAGTGGGTCCATCCTTTATTGTTGTATGTGGCGCTACCCGGTTAGAGGCTGGCCAGCGTGGCTGCGTTGATCCAGTTGTACACGTAGCTCAGCACACCGAAGGCCACGATGCCCAGCGTGCAGATGGCCAGGGCCAGCTTGGTGCTGGTGTGGCTGGCGAAGGTGGGCAACGGCTTGTCGTTGTGCTTGATATACATGGCCTTCACGATGAGCAGATAGTAGTACAAGCTGATGACCGTGTTGACCAAGGCGACGAGCACCACGGCATAGATGGCTGCACCCATGGGCGTGGTGACCTCGGCACCGTTGACGGCCGACATGAAGGCGAAGAACTTGGAGAACATGCCTGCGAAGGGCGGGATGCCACCCAGTGAGAACAGCGCGATGGTCATGATGAACGACAGGCGGGGGTTGGTCTGGTAGAAGCCGTCGTAGGCGTCGAGCTTCACCACGCCACCGTTGTGCTCCTCCACCGAGGCAATGATAGCAAACACCGCGAGGTTGGCCACCACGTAAATCAGCACGTAGTAGGTCAGGGCGGTAATGCCCATGGCGCTGTCGCCCAGCACGGCCAGCATGATATATCCGGCCTGCGAGATGGAGCTGAAGGCCATGAAGCGCTTAAGGTCTTTCTGATGAATGGCAAAGAGGTTGGCGATGGTGATGGAGAGCACCACCACGATCATCAGCATCACCTGCCAGTAGGCCACCATGGGGGCGAAGACCTTCATGAGGATGGCACACAAGGCGAAGGCGGCGGCACCCTTCGACACAACGCTCAGGTAGCCGGTCACCGCAGTGGGGGCGCCCTGGTAGGTGTCGGCCGTCCAGAAGTGGAAGGGCACGAGCGAAATCTTGAAGCCCAGTCCGCTGAAGAAGAACACCATGCCCACGATGGCCATAGGGGTAGCCGAGAGCTTGGCCACCATGTCATCGAAGTAGAGCGTGCCGGCCGCACCATAGAGGAAGCTGATGCCGTAGAGCATCACGCCGCTCGAGAAGGTGGCCGTGAGGATGAACTTCGCACCGGCCTCAGCCGACTGGTGGCGATACTTGTCGAAGGCCACCAGGCAGGCCATGGGCACAGAGGCCATCTCCAGTCCGAGGAAGAACAGCAGGAAGTGGTTGGCGCTCACCATCATGTTCATACCCAGCAACGTGGCGATGACGAGCTCGTAGAACTCGCCCTCCTTGAAACTGGTGTCGGGGCGCTGCAGCCACTCGTTGGCCTGGATGAGCACCACCAGCGTGCCGAAGGCCAGGATGGTCTTGATGACGCCCACGCTGGCATTGGTCATATACATACCCCCGAAGGTCGTGGCGGCCTCGGTGGGGAAGATATTGACCATGACATGGGCAAAGAGCAGCACGCACACCAGCGGGTTGAACCACCGGCGCGACGCCGTCTCACCCGTCTTAGGCGCGGTGAAGAGGTCGACCAGGAAGACGATAACCAGCAAGGCCATCAGCGTGACCTCTGGAATCATATTTAAAAACTGACTGTAATCGATATTCATAATCATATTGTGTTGAGCCCCTCACCCACCGGGGTGGGCGGGGCTTTGTTTTACATTCCGGCTACTACACCCGTACCCATGATGTGATGGATCATCGGGGCTACGGCATCATTGATGATGTCTTGTACCCAAAGCGGGGCCATACCCAGGCCAGCCACACAGAAAATCAGGCCGGCAACGGCGATGCGCTCGTCCCAGGTAGCATCGGTGAGCTTATAGTACTCGGGGTTAGGCACCTTCTGATAGAGGATCTTACCCACCACGCGAAGGATGTACACAGCCGTGATGACAATCGAGGTACAGGCAATGATGGTGCAGGTGCGATGGAACGTATCGTTGACCATGAACGAACCCACGAAGATGTTCATCTCGGCCACGAAGCCCGAGAAGCCCGGCAGTCCGAGGTTGGCCAGACCGGCCACCACGTAGGCCACGGCAAGGAACGGCATGATCTTCATCAGTCCGCCCAGGTAGCGCACGTCGCGCGTGCCGCAGCGGTGGTAGATCATACCGATGACGGCAAAGAAGAGTGCGGTCATCAGTCCGTGCGAGAGCATCTGCATGATGGCACCGGTGCTTGCCGTCTGGGTCATCATGCACAGGGCGAAGAGCACCATGCCGCAGTGCGACACCGACGAGTAGGCGTTGATGTACTTCAGGTCGGTCTGCACGCAGGCCGAGAGGGCACCATAGACCACCGAGATGGTGGTGAGGATGAGGAAGATCCACGACAGCTCACGGGCGGCATCGGGCAAAAGGAACATGGCGATGCGGAAACAGCCATAGCCGCCGAGCTTCATCAGCACACCGGCATGGAGCATCGACACAGCCGTGGGCGCCGAGGCATGACCGTCGGGCGACCATGTGTGGAACGGGAAGAGGGCACCGAGGATGCCGAAACCGATGAAGATGAAGGGGAAGAACACCTTCTGGATGAACACCGGTATGGCATGGCTCTGGGCGATGGCCACGAGGTCCATCGAATAGGTGCCGCTGAACTGGCCGTTAAAGAAGTAGATGCCCAGGATGCCGATGATGAGCAGCGCCGAGCCGCCCATGAGCATCAGGGTGAGCTTCATGGCCGAATACTCCTTGGGACCCGTACCCCACACGCCGATGAGCAGATACATCGGGATGAGGGCCACCTCATAGAACATGAACATGGTGAACAGGTCGACGGTGATGAAGAACCCGAACACACCCGACGACAGCAGGGTGAACCACAGGAAGTATTCCTTCTGCATGGGGTGCAGCTGCCACGAGGCGAACGTGCCGGTGAAGACGATGATGGCCGACAGCAGGATCATCACCACAGAGATGCCGTCGACACCCGTCCTATAATAAATATGTAAAGACTCGAACCATGGGATGGCGTCGCCGAAGAGGAAGGGATACTGTTCGGCGGGCATCGTCTCGCGCGCTCCGAGGAAGGCGAAGACCAGGTAGACCGACAGGGCAAGCAAAGCCACCGAGCCAACTACCATGACACCACGTACCTGACTGTCGTTGCGGGCAATCCACAGGCCCAGCAGCATCACGACAGGTATGACAACGAATAATGTTAAAAATGTCATTATCTTATGTTATTCTTAATTGTTTACTCAGTTAGCTTACATGCAAAGCAACACCAGGGTCAGGGCCACCGTACCCGTGAGGAACCACACGGCATACTGGCGCACATCGCCGCTCTGCCAGGGACGGATGGTCTCGCCGGCCTCCTGCGTGGCCCATGCCGAGAAGTTGAAGGTGCCGTCGATGACGTGGCGGTCGAACCAGGCAATGGGGATGGAGAAGCAGGCGAACACCACCTTGTGGGTGAAGAACTGCCAGGCATCGTCGATGTAGAAGCGGTTGAGGGCTGCCTTGTGCAGGCGCGGCATGCGGCGGGCCAGCATGTCGGCCACGGGCTGTGTCTTGCCGGCATACATCCACGTGGCCAGGGCGAAGCCGATGGTGGCTGCCAGCAGGCTGAACCAAGCCACGCTGCTGAAGTGGAAATGCTGCAGGTGAATGTCCTCAGACAGACCGCTGGCTGTCACGAAGTGGCCGAAGGGAATCCAGCCGGCCAGACAGGAGATGATAGCCAGGAACACCAGCGGGCCCCACATGATGAAGGGCACCTCGGCCGGACGGCGGCGGTGCTCGGGATCGGCCTCATAGTAGGAGCTGCCCCAGAAGATGACGTAGTAGAGCCTGAACATATAGAACGCGGTCATGCCCGATACCAGGGTCATGAACCAGCCCAGCGCGGGAGAGAAGTGGAAGCAGGCTGCCACGATCTCATCCTTCGAGAAGAAACCGGCCAAGGGCCAGAAACCGCTGATGGCGATGGTGCCGATGAGGAAACAGATGTTGGTGATGGGCATGTACTTGTGCAGACCGCCCATATACTCCTTGAAGTTGCTGCCGATGATGACGATGATGGCACCCGAGCAGAGGAACAGCAAGGCCTTGAACATGGCGTGGGTGAAAAGGTGGAACATGCTGGCCATATAGCCCAGTCCGCCCTCGCCCTCTACTGCGGTACATACGCCGAGTGCCACGAGCATGTAGGCAATCTGCGAGATGGTCGAGAAGGCCAGGCCGCGCTTGATGTCGCTCTGGGCACAGGCCACGGCAGCGGCATAGAAGGCGGTAAAGGCACCGATGTAGGCGATGTAGTGGAGCGTCTCGGGGGCATACTGCACCCAGATGGGGAACAGCGAGGCCACCTGGAACACACCGGCCACCACCATCGTGGCGGCATGGATGAGCGCGCTGACAGGCGTGGGACCCTCCATGGCATCGGGAAGCCAGATGTGCAGGGGGAACATGGCCGACTTACCAGCGCCGCCGATGAACATCATGAACAGGGCCATGGGCAGCACCCAGGCAGCACCCGGCAACTTGGAGGCCAGGGTGGCGTCGGCCGAGAGGTCGTAGTTGAACGTGCCCACATAGAAGCTGTAGAACAGGATGCCGAGCAGGAAGAACAGGTCGGCGAAGCGTGTCACGATGAAGGCCTTCTTCGAGGCATGCACGGCAGCGTGCTTGGGATAGTAGAAGCCGATGAGCAGGTAGGAGCACACACCCACAAGCTCCCAGAACATATACATCTGGAAGATGTTGGTGGCCACCACCAGACCGAGCATCGACATGGTGAAGAGCGACAGGTAGGCGTAGAAACGCTGGAAACCCGGCTCATACTCCTCGAGCTTGTAGTGCTCGTCGCGCTCGGCCATATAGCCGAAGCTGTAGATATGCACCATCGAACTCACGGTTGTGATGACGATGAGCATCATCACGCTGATGGGCGTCAGGCGAAAACCAATGTTGAAGGTGAGCAGCTCAGAGAAGCGCAGCCACGTGAAGTTGAACACCGTGACCGTGGGATACACGCCGTCGGCTCCCCTGCCCTGCACGAAGAAATACTCGTAGGCCGTATAGAGACTCATGCCCCAGAGGGTGAGCAGCACCACGGTGCCGATGACACCGGCCACCGGCTTTTTCATCTTCATGCCCAGCAGGCCGAGTACCAGAAAGCTCAGCAGGGGGAGAAGAAGTATCAAAAATGAATAACTGTAGTCCATTTCTCGATTTAGAATTTCATGTTTTCAATACTGTTCACCTGGTCACTGTGGTAGTTGCGGTAAACGTTGATGATGATGGCCAGTGCCACGGCCGTCTCGGCAGCACTCACACCGATGGAGAACAGCGTGAAGAAGAAGCCTTCGAGCTGTCCGGGGAAGAGGTAACGGTTGAACACGGCGAAGTTGAGGTCGACGGCATTGAGGATGAGTTCAACGGAGATGAGCATGGTGATGAGGTTGTGACGGGTCACGAAACCAAACACGCCGATGAAAAACAGCAGCGCTCCCAGCGCCAAAAAACATTCTACAGGAATCATTTCTTGTCCTCCTTTCTAGCAATTAGGATGCCGCCGATGATACATGCCAGCAGGAACACTGAGATGAACTCGAAAGGCAATACATACTGATACTTGTTGCTGCCGACGAGGGCCGTGCCAATCTCGGTCATGGGCACCTCCACGTCAGCGAGCTGGGTGAAGTGGGTGATGAACTGTGTCTTGAGATACACCACGACGATGACGCCGAGGCCCACGAGCGAGAGCAGTGCGCCCTGGAAGACGTGGGAGCCCTTGAAGCGCGACACCAGACCCTGGAGCACGTTCTTCGACACCAGGTTGATGGCGAAGATATACATGATGGTGATGCCGCCGGCATAGATACTGATCTGCGCCGCACCCAGGAAGGTGTAGTCGAGCAGGAAGTAGAGTCCTGCCACGCCGAACAGCACGAACAGCAGGAAGGTGGCGGCCCGCATGATGCTTCTGGTCATCACCGACAGGATTGCTGAGCCAAGGATGACTACAGCGAGAATACAAAATACTACGATATTTGCCATAATCTTCTTACTTGGTCTTGGTGTTAAACTTACCGATGGTGAGCGGTGCGCCACCGTCGATGAGGTTGGGCAGGCTGCCGCCGTCGTACACCTCCTTGTCGAGGTGCATGACGAGCTTCGAGCGGTCGAAGACAGCATGCTCAAAGTCGTTGGTGAACTCGATGGCGTCGAAGTTGCAGGCGTTGACGCAGAGCTGACAGAACATGCAGTCGCCCAGGTCGTACTGATAGTCGTCGAGCTGCTTCTTCTTGCGGCCGGTCTCCTCGTTGGTCTCCATGTGTGCCACGATGCGGATGGTGTCGTTGGGACAGGCCTTCTCGCACATCGTACAAGCCGTACACTTGTGGTCGCCGTTCTCGTCGCGCTTGAACACCAGTCGTCCACGGAAACGCTTGGAGACGTGGAGCGTGGTCTTACGGTTCTCAGGATATTGCTCGGTCGACTTGGGTGTGAAATACTCCTTGAGCGTGGTCTTCATGCCCACGGCCAGGGTCTTCACACCGTCGGCAATCTCCTGGAAATATGTTTTTTCGTTGTTTGCCATTGCTATACCTTATTTATTGAATATACCATCCCAGTGCCACACAAACGGTCATGAGCACCAGGTTGAGCAGCGAGAGCGGCATGAGATACTTCCACTCGAGCTTCAGGATCTGGTCGATGCGCAGGCGCGGGAAGGTCCAGCGCACCCACATCAGCAGCCACACCACGGCGAAGGCCTTGGCAAAGAACCATACGAAGCCGGGGATATAGTTCATCACCGTGTCGAAGGCGCCGATGCCGACGTTGAGCGGTGCCCAGCCACCGAGGAACACCGTGGCGGCGATACCTGCGATGACAAAGAGGTTGAGATACTCGGCCAGATAGTAGAAGCCGAAGCCCATGCCCGAATACTCGGTGTGGTAACCGGCAGTGAGCTCGCTCTCGGCCTCGGCCATGTCAAACGGGCCTCGGTTGGCCTCGGCGTTGCCGGCAACGAGGAACACCAGGAAGGCGATGATGGCCGGCACGTGGCCCTTGATGATGAGCCAGTTCCAGGGGCCTGTCTGTGCCTCCACGATGCCGCTCACCTGCATGGTGCCGGTGAGGGCCACGGCGGTGATGAGGCAGAGGCCCAGCGACATCTCGTAAGAGATCATCTGCACGGCGCCACGCATGGCCGACACCACCGAATACTTGTTGTTACTGCCCCAACCGGCCATGAAGATGCCCACCACGCCGATCGACGAGATGGCGGTCACGAGGAACACGCCCACGTTGAAGTCGAGGATATGGGCGCCCTTGTTCCACGGCAGGAACGAGAACGTGGCCACCGAGGCGATGATCACCAGCAGCGGGGCCAGGTAATAGAGAAACTTGTCGGCCTTGTCGACGGTGAAGATCTCCTTGATGAGCATCTTCACCACGTCGGCAAACACCTGGAAGATTCCCCAGGGACCCACACGCATGGGGCCCAGGCGGCACTGGAAATAGGCACACACCTTGCGCTCCATGAAGATCAGGGCGATGGCGATGAGCGCGTAGGCTGTGAGGATCAGCACGCCCACAACCACACACTCGATCAGGATCGACCAGAAGTCTCCCAAGCCAAGCGTCTGGCGCAGGAGAGAGTCGAACCAAGTCGTTATGGTACTAAAATCAAACATCTAACGAATGTTTTAATATTTTAATCTAATAATGTTCTAATCTCAAATGGTTTATCGGTCGAGGTCGGGAATGACGAAGTCGACCGCGGCACCTGTGGCCACGAGGTCGGCAATCTTCTGTCCGCGCAGCATCTTGTCGAAGGCACCGGCGATGGTGAGACCCATGGGGCGCATTTTTACGCGGTAGGGACTCTTGTCGCCACGGCTGTCGAGGTAGACGCCAAACTCGCCGGCTCCACCCTCCACCGAGAAGTACCACTGTCCTTCGGGCACCTTGATGATGGGCTTCTGCTTGATATAGAACTCGCCCTCGGGGATGTTGTCGATGAGCTGCTCGATGATGTCGAGGCTCTGGTAGATCTCATAGATATGTATCATGTAGCGATCCATGGAGTCGCCGCGGGTACCTACGATCTCGTCGAACTTCACCTTATTATAAAGTGCGTATGGATGATTCTTGCGCACGTCGTTGTGCCATCCTGCGGCACGTCCTGCCGGACCGGTGACACCGTAGTCGATGCTGTCGGCCAGGTTGAGCGGGCCCACGCCCTCCAGACGCTGGTGGGTGATGACGTTGTCGCCGAAGACGTCGAGGTACTCCTGCACCATGGGGCGGAGATACTTGCACAGCGCCTTGGTGTTGGCCACGAAGTTGGGGTCGATGTCGTCCTGCAGTCCGCCGATGCGGTAATAGTTCTGGATGAGCCGTCCGCCGGTGGTCTCTTCCATGACGTTGAGCACGTGCTCGCGGTCGCGCATGCAGTAGAGGAAGGCGGTGAGGGCACTGAGGTCCTGGGCACAGGTGCCGAGGAACAGCAGGTGGTTGTCGATGCGCTGCAGCTCGTCCATGATGGTACGGATGTACTGTATGCGGTCGCTGAGCTCGATGCCCATGGCCTCCTCGATGACGCCCACGAGGGCGTGGCGGTGGTGCATGGCGCAGAGGTAGTTCAGACGGTCGGTCAGGGCCAGGGTCTGCGGATAGGTCATGTCCTCCATCATCTTCTCCATGCCGCGGTGGATGTATCCCAGATGCGGGTAGATACGCTTGATGGTCTCGCCGTCGACGACGGTCTGCAGGCGCAGCACGCCGTGGGTGGAGGGGTGGTTAGGACCGAAATTCATCACGTAGTCGTCCTCGTCGAAGAGGCGGTGACGGGTCTCCACCAGGTCGCCCGACGGTGTGAGGTTCCACTCAGAGGTCCAGTCGCTCTCGGGCTCGTCGGTCACGGGGAAGCGGTTGGCCTCGGGACTCATGTCGAAGTCCTTGCGCAGGGGCCAGCCGTTGAAGTCGTTGCGCAGGAAGAGGCGGCGCATGTCGGGATGTCCCAGGAACTTGATGCCCAGGAAGTCGTACACCTCGCGCTCGAGCAGGTTGCTGTCGGCCCAGATGTGGTACACCGAGGGGATGACATAGTCGTCGCCCACCTGCTTGGCCAGCTGCTTGACCGACATACGCTCGTGGGTAGTGGTGTTCTCAAGGATGTAGATGCAGCCCAGCCCCTCCTCGGGGCCGAAGTCTTCGCCTACAATGGTCACCAGGTAGTCGAAATGCTTGTCTTGCTTGAGCTTGCCCATCTCGCGGGCGAAGTTGTCGAAGCCGTATTCTTTGTTTTCCAGTTTCATCTTATTTCGCTTACCTTATTTGTTTTCAGATGTTGCTTGTTGTGCCTTGTCCTGGCCGGCGAGGCTGTCGAGCTCCTGGCCCAGGCGCTCCATCTCCTCGGGCTCGGGGGCACCGGTGACGATGATGGGGGTCTTGTTGCCGATCTTGGCCGACGAGAAGTTCTCGTTGCTCAGGCCGCGCAGGCCACCCAGCGACATGCTCTGCTCGCGCTCCTCGGCGGTCATCTTGTGGTTGGCACCGCCAAAGAATTTCTCGACCTTGATCTTACGCTGCAGCTGCATCATACCGTAGAGGATCGACTCGGGACGCGGGGGGCAGCCGGGGATGTAAACATCCACGGGCACCAGCTCGTCGATGCCGCGCACCACGCAGTAGCTCTTCTTGAACGGACCGCCGCTGATGGTGCATCCGCCCACGGCCACCACATACTTGGGCTCGGCCATCTCGTCGTACAGACGCTTGAACACCGGGGCCATCTTGTTGGTGATGGTGCCGGCGCACATAATGAGGTCGGCCTGGCGGGGTGAGTTGCGGGTCACCTCGAAGCCGAAGCGCGAGAAGTCGTAGCGGGCACAGCCCACGGCCATGAACTCGATGCCGCAGCACGAGGTGCCGAAGGTGAGCGACCAGGGTGAGTTGGAGCGACCCCAGTTGATGGCGGCGTCGAGCGAGCCCAGCACCACGTTGGTGCCGCCCTCGTTGAGCTCCTGTGCAATCTTCTCAAGCGTATCGTTGTCCTTGAACTCCCCATAGGGGATGCTCTTGATGGACGCTCTCTTGCTTACTTCCATTCCAACGCTCCTTTCCGCCAGGCGTAGGCCAGGCCAAATACCAATACCAGAAGGAAGAACCCGATGCTCACCAGAGCCATGGGCCCAAACTGCTTGACCACCACGGCCCAGGGATAGAGCAGCACAGTCTCGATGTCGAACATCAGGAAGAGGATGGCGAAGAGATAGTAACCCACGTTCATGGGCAGCCACGAGCTGCCACGGGTGGGGATACCACACTCGAAGGGCTCACCCTTTACCGGATTGTAAGAGCGCGGACCTATGAGCTTGGCAATGACGAATGCCGCCAAAACCAAGGTGATAGCCGTCAGCAGAACGGTAATGAATAAAGTGAAATTCATAAAATATGATAACGTTATTTAAAAATTTGCTTAGCGAGTGCAAAGGTACTAAATCTTTCAATAACTCTCTCATGAATAAGGATAAAATATTAATAACCCAATCATATTTCTCATGCCGCCGTCCGTGGTCCGCCGCGCCTCGATGCACCCGCCGTACCTGTGGTGCGACACCTCCGAAAGGCCGTTGCCAGAGCGCCTTACGGTTCGCAATCCATGCTGACTCTACTCGAAACAAAATATGATTCGACTCGAAACAGGCCCTGCTTCCACTCGAAACAGGCCCTGCTTCTACTCGAAGCACGGTCTGGTTCTACCCGAAGCACACCGCGGCAGGCCCCGAGGGCGTGCAGCAAAAGGGTGTCGAGGCCCTGCGGGTGGGCCTTGCAGAGGCCATGGGAGGAGCCTGCGGGCGAGCGCGTTGCGCAGGCGACGAAGAAAAAAGCCAAACCTTTGTGCCATACAGCAAAGTTTTTATACCTTTGCATATAAATTAGCAAGAATAATGATGAAGAAGATCATGCTTTTTGCCACCCTGCTCACGATGGTGGCCCTACAGGCGCATGCCGTGCTCAAGGAGCGCGACATCTCGAGCACGCTGGCCATCCTCCGACAGGAACTCACCAACTACCACGACGACCTGGACCTGCAGGCAGGGTTCATGAAGGAGCAGCAGGCAAGCGTCAGGTCATACGTCATGACGGTGCTCAACCAGAGCCAGCAGAACGCCCTGATGCTCTACTCGCAGCGCAGCGGCAACATCTTCGACCTGACCTATGCCTGCCACGAGGCCACCGAGCAATACCGCAGGTTCAAGGTCAACGCCAGTCCGTTCAAGGCCTATATCGACAATGCCAACATCGAGGTGAACCGCTACGACAGCCTCATCAACGACCTCAGCCGGATGTATGTGGCTACACTGCCCGAGAAGGCCAAGGTAGACCGCAACGTGTGTCTCACGCTGGCCATCAACATCAGGCGCACGCTCAACGAGAACCGCACGCAGATGGAGCAGTATGTGCAGATGTACCAGTACACCGAGACACAGCTCAAGAACCTCAACGACTATGCCAACAAGCGCTACGCGGGCATCCAGCATTCGATCTTCGGCAACGGCGACGACTACCTCTCTATCCTCACCAGCCTGCGACGGCAGGTGACGGAGACGGCCAAGACGGTGAGAGAGAAGTACAGGCCCATCAAGCGGGCCAGCTCCGACTGGGACAGCCGCGTCATCCTCGGACTGCTCGTGGTGCTGGTCATCGGAGGGGCGCTGGCCATGGCACTCAACTATTTCTTCATCGGCTTTCTCTTCACCTGGCTGGTGAGGCACAGCAAGCTCGACTTTCTGTTCAACCGGATCAGCAAGCGCAAGGCGGGGCACGACGCCAAGAAGGCGTTCCAAGACAAGCGCATGTGTATCATCATGGCCGCCGCGGTCATCACCTTCGCCATCATCCTCGGACTGGTGCGACTGATCTGGGCACAAAACTTCATCATCATGGCCAGCGGACTGCTGGTAGAGTACACCTGGCTCATGGGAGTCATCCTGCTGTCGCTGCTCATCCGCCTCGACGGCAGGCAGATCATGAAAGGGTTCCGCATCTACACGCCCATCATGGCCATCTGCCTCATCGTGATTGTCTTCCGCATCGTGCTCATCCCCAACGACCTGGTGAACCTCATCTTCCCACCCATCCTGCTGGCCTGCGCCCTGTGGCAGTGGGTGGCCATCAGGAGGTACAACAGGCAGGTGCCGCGCAGCGATATGTTCTACACCTATGTGTCGCTCGGCGTGTTCATTGCCAGCGTGGTGGCATCGATGCTGGGCTATACGCTGCTGGCCGTGGAGATGCTCATCTGGTGGACCATGCAGATGGCCTGCATCCTGACCATCACCTGCATCTCGTCGATGCTGCGCAACTATGGCAACAACGAGAAACGACGCTACTTCGACGAGAAGACACCCATCACCCGCACGTGGCTCTTCAGGCTGGTGTACAGCGTGGTGCTGCCCACGCTGGGGGCCTCGTCGGTGATCCTGGCCATCTACTGGGCCGCCGACGTGTTCAACCTGAGCGACACGACGATACACTATTTCACCATCCGACTCGTCGACTCGAAGAACTTCACCTTCAGCCTCTTCGGCGCCGTGCAGGTCATGGTGCTCTTCTTCCTCTTCAGATACTTGAACCATACGTCTATCGCGCTGCTCAACTACCAGTTCTGGATAAATGAGCAAGAACAGGCCGAGGAAGACCACCGCAAGCCCGACCCACAGAACGTGGTGAGCCGCGCCGCCATGTGGAAGAACGTCATCCAGGTCATCGTATGGGGCGCATGGGCACTCATCTCGATGAATATCTTCAACATCAACAACACCTGGCTGGTGGCCATCTCGGCAGGACTGTCGACGGGTATCGGTTTCGCCATGAAGGATATCATCGAGAACATCTACTACGGCATCTCGCTCATGGCCGGACGCATCAAGGTGGGCGACTTCGTGTCGATCGACGGCACGCGAGGCACGGTGAGGAACATCTCCTATACCTCCACCATGCTCGAGGCACTCGACGGGTCGGTCATCGCCTACCAGAACTCGCAGCTCTTCACCCTCAACTACAAGAACCTCACCAAGAACCACGGCAACGAGCTGGCCGTCATCCCTGTGGGTGTGGCCTACGGCTCCAACGTGGCAGAGGTGAAGCAAATCATCGGCGACGCCGTCAAGGCCCTCGACCGCAAGGAGTATATACGCTACGTCAACATTGCCTTCGACGGCTTCGGCGACAACTCCATCGACTTCAAGGTGCTGGCATGGGTCGACTCGCGCAAGCAGACATGGGCCAAGAGCGACATGCTCGAGGCCATCTACAACGCGCTCAACGAGCACGGCATCGAGATACCTTACCCGCAGCGCGACCTCCACATCGTGAGCGACAAGACACGCGAGGTGAGGTTTGTCGACTCGGTGGAAGAGGCTCTGGACAGCACCCCCGACGGCGACAAGAAACGTAAATAGCAACCATACAAGGCGCATACAGTCATGACAATGAACAACAACCAACCCATACTCATCGCCGGCCCCTGTGTCATCGAGTCGGCCGAACTGCTCGACACGGTGGCTCGCCAGCTCGTGGCCATCGGCCACGAGCTCGGCGTGGAGGTGGTCTTCAAGGCCTCCTTCGACAAGGCCAACCGCACCTCGCTCCATGCCTTCCGAGGCCCGGGCATCGACCGCGGGCTGCAGATGCTGGCCGACATCAAGAGCACCTACCAGCTACGCATCACCACCGACATCCACGAGGCCTGGCAGGCCCAGCCCGTGGCCGAGGTGTGCGACATATTGCAGATTCCGGCCTTCCTGTGCCGGCAGACCGACCTGCTCGTGGCCGCCGCACGCACGGGGCGCACGGTGAACATCAAGAAGGCCCAGTTTCTCTCGGGCCGCGACATGGTATACCCCGTGCAGAAGGTCCGCGAGAGCGGTGCCCCCGACGTGTGGCTCACCGAGCGCGGCAACAGCTTCGGCTACAACAACCTGGTGGTCGACTTCCGCAACATCGCCGACATGCTCGACATCGTGCCCACCGTCATCATGGACTGCACCCACAGCGTGCAGCGCCCCTCGGCGGGCGACGGCAAGACCGTGGGCGACCGCAAGTTTGTGCCGTCGATGGCCCTGGCCGCCAAGGCCTTCGGTGCCACCGGCTACTTCTTCGAGGTACACCCCGACCCCGACCGCGGCCTCTCTGATGCCGCCAACATGCTGCCCCTCGACCAGCTCCAGCCGCTCATCGCCCGCCTGCTGGAATAGCGCCGGCCCAGCCCTTTCGCCGCCGCCTCACCCGGCCCCTGCCTCGCTCCGGTGCTGCCGCTGTCCTGGTCCTGTGGGCCGCCATACCATGGCGGCCATGCTCCCCTCCCCTTTCCCCCTTTAAAAACAACACCACCCATGCACATACCCTCTACCCCCGATGAGCGCCTGGCGCTCTCCCGCCAATATGCCGAGCGCTGCCTCCGTGACGAGGCCCAGGCCATACTCGACCTCATTCCCCAGCTCGACGACAACTTCACCCGTGCCGTGGCCATGATGTACCACTGCCGTGGCAAGGTCATCGTCACCGGCGTGGGCAAGAGCGGCAACATCGGCGCCAAGATAGCAGCCACGCTGGCCTCCACCGGCACCCCGGCCTTCTTCATCAACCCCCTCGACGCCTACCATGGCGACCTCGGCGTGATGACCCCCGACGACGTGGTGCTGGCCATCAGCAACTCGGGCCAGACCGACGAGCTGCTGCGCTTCGTGCCCATCCTGCTACACATGCACGTGCCCATCATCGGCATGAGCCGCAACCCCGAGTCGCTCCTGGCCAAGTATTCGGCCGTACACCTCAAGGTATGGGTGGAGAGCGAGGCCTGCCCCCTGAACCTCGCACCCACCTCCTCGACCACCGCCGCGCTGGTCATGGGCGACGCCCTCGCCGTGGCCCTGATGCAGGTGCGCGACTTCCGCCCGCGCGACTTCGCCCAGTTCCATCCCGGCGGTGAGCTCGGCAAGCGACTCCTCACCACCGCCGAAGACGTGATGCGCACCACCGACCTGCCCATCATCGCACAAGACATGCACCTGGGCGAGGCCATCATCCACGTGTCGAACGGCAAGCTCGGACTCGGCGTGTCGCTCGACGACCAGCAGCGCGTGGCAGGACTCATCACCGACGGCGACATACGCCGTGCCATGGAGCGCTGGCAGGAGCAGTTCTTCAACCGCACCGTCGCCGACATCATGACCTGCACGCCGAAGATGGTTGCACCCAACACCAAGATCTCTGAGATACAGCGTATCATGCACCAGCACAAGATCCACTCGGTGCTCGTCTGCGACGACGAAAACCACCTGCTGGGCATCGTAGACAGCTATGCCACCACGCTGTTAAACGCATAATAAAATAGATGAACAAAACTACACGACTACTCTGCTTGCTCTTCCTCTCTGCCCTGCTGACACTCTCGGCCAGGGGGCAGACCAGCGACTCGCTCATCGTCGACCGACTGAGAGACAGCGGCATACGTTTCTCGCACGACAACAGCGTGACGCTGCTCACGAGCGGGCAGGAGAAGTTTGACGACCTCTTTGCCGCCATCAGGCAGGCACGCTCGTCGGTACACCTCGAATATTTCAATTTCCGCAACGACTCCATCGCCAGCCTGCTCTTCGACCTGCTGGCCGAGAAGGTGGCCGAAGGCGTGGAGGTGAGGGCGCTGTTCGACTCGTTCGGCAACTCGAGCAACAACCGACCCTTGCGCAAACGACACCTCAAGGCCATACGTGCCAGGGGCATCGAGATCTATGAGTTCGACCCCATTCGCTTTCCCTGGGTCAACCACGTATGGGCTCGCGACCACCGCAAGATTGTGGTCATCGACGGCAAGGTGGCCTACACCGGAGGCATGAACGTGGCCGACTATTACATCACCGGCACCAAGGCCGTGGGCGACTGGCACGACATGCACTGCCGCATACAGGGCACGGAGGTCAACACGCTACAGGAGATCTTCCTGCGCACATGGAACAAGGTGACAGGACAGAACGTCCACGGCCCGCAGTATTACCGTGGACTGGGCGATGACAGCTATTTCAAGGGACTGAAGGCCGACACCACGCGCACGGCCGGACACAAGATGGTGGGCATCATCAACCGTGAGCCGCACACGTCGAACAAAATCATCAGGGAGTTTTATACCAATGCCATACGCTTCGCCAAAGACAGCATCAAGATCATCAACCCTTACTTCACGCTCAACAGGCAACTGAAGCGTGCCCTCAAAGACGCCGCCAAACGCGGCGTGAAGGTGGAGATCATGCTGTCGATACGCAGCGACATACCCCTCACGCCCGACTGCGGCTTCTACAACGCCCACCGGCTGATGAAGCAGGGCTGCACCATCTGGATGTTCAAGCCCGGCTTCCACCACACGAAGGTCATCATGGTCGACGGCAAGTTCTGCACCGTGGGCTCGGCCAACCTCAACGCCCGCAGCCTGTCGTGGGACTATGAAGACAATGCCGTGATCATCGACCCCTGCACCACACGCGAGCTCAACGACCTCTTCGACAGCGAGAAACGGCAGTCGTTCAGGCTCACCGAGGAGACATGGGATGCCTGGCGCTCGCCCGGCCAGAAGTTTATCGGATGGGTGGCGCATCTGCTTGCCCCATTCCTCTAGACGGCAGGGCCACACCATACCCCGGCGCTGACCTACGCCACCGGTGCCCCCTCCCAACGACAAACCCCCTCCCCTGCCACCCCAATGGGTGTGCGAGGGAGGGGGCCTGCTGTATATGCCTTTAGGCCTAGATCTTATTGATATCTACGTAGCCGTGCATCACCGCGTAGATGGTGAGGGCCGACACGCTCTTCATGCCGAGCTTCTCCATGATGTTCTTGCGATGGGTGATGACCGTAGTGAGACCGATGTTGAGACGGTCGGCAATCTCTTTGTTGATGAGCCCCTGCACAATCAGGCTGAGCACGTCGATCTCGCGGTCAGACAGCACCTTGGCCGTGAGAGCCTTGGGCATCGGCGGGAGGTTCTTGCCGTGGGCGTGGGCGTGCTGCTCGAGCATCAGCAGCGAGCGCACCAGCTGCTCCTCGGGCACGTTGACGCAGATGCAGTGGAAGCCGGTGGGCTGGGTGGAGGGGTCGGCATTGGGGGTGAGCACGATGGTCTTGTGGCGGCGCTCCATAAAGAACTGCCGCTCCTGCACCATAATGCTCTGACTGACAAAATAATGATAGAAGCTGTCGGGACCGCTGGCCTCCAACTCGGCAACCGAGCCAAAGGTCTCTACCTGCATGATAGGGATGACATTCTGCAGGATGTGCTTGAGGCCCATGAGGGCCAGGGTATTGGTATCTAGAACTGCTATTTTTGGTCGTTCCATGGTGGGTGGGTGGGTTTGTTGGTGGGCTGGTGGGTTGGTGGGTTGGTGGGCTGGTTTGTTGGTGGGCTAGTGGGCTGGTGGGTTGGTTTGTTTGAATAACCCACTCCTCCCCTCCCCCGGCACATTTACCAATAGTGAAAGGAGAATGAAGCCTTCGCGTCAGCCAATTTTGAATTTTGAATTTTGAATTTTGAATTCCTAAAGTTTCACGGTCGTGATATCCACCAGGTTATTGACGATGGCATAGATGGTGAGGCCGGCCGGCGAATGGATCTGCAGCTTGCGGGCGATGTTACGACGGTGGGTGATGACCGTGTTGACCGAGATGCACAGGTGGTCGGCAATCTCCTTGTTCGACATGCCCTGCACCACGGCAATGATCACGTCGCGCTCGCGGTCGGAGAGCTGGTCTTGCGCGTTGGGGTTCTGGTTGATCATATTGCTGATCTTGGCACTCACATCGTTCTGCTTCGACTTCTGCTCCAGTCGGCGGATGGCGGGAATGAAGAGCATGTCTTCTACCTCCGCATGCTCGGCAAGCCACTGTTCACAGTTGTATATATTATATAAGGTGGCGGTGAGCTGATTGTTGCGTAGTCCGTCGGAAGGCAGGTACTTGATGATAATGTTCTTCAACTCGCGCAGCCGCACGTCGGTCTGGCTGTGATGTTTGGAGAAGGTGTCGATGTCGTAGTCGGGCGTGGGCTCGCCGCGCTCCAAGGACTCGACATACGGGAACACCATCTTCTCCTCATACGTCATGTGCTTCTTGATGTCGTGGGCATACTCGTCATAGAGCTTGAGTATGAGACGCGCCAGATTGTCGTTCTCGTCGAGCGCACCCTTCAGCTCCTTGCGGATGGCGGGCAACTGAAAGTCGAGATAGTAGGCATGACTGGCCCTGAGGTAGTGGATGAGCGTGGAGATGGACAGACGCTGGGCATCATCGTAATCGCGATACCCATTAATGGTGAAGTTAACCACGGCCAGGAAGGTATATGTGTCTACGCTCTGGTCTTCGCAGACCTCCTTGACGGTCTTGTCGCCAAAGCCGAGGTTGATACCAAAGGATCCCAGACTCTGCAACACATTATAATTGTCCCTGATGATATTGATCAGTTTGTCATCAGGCTCATACATCTTCTGATTCTTCATAAACGATTACGCCTACATCAATACTTGATTGCAAAGTAAATAAAAAATAGTGACATGAGCAATCATTCATTATTATTTTTTCAAAGTACCGGCGCATTATCGCCAAAAATGCCGTTGCATGGACGAGCGGTAGGCTGCGAAGTCTTTCGCCAAGCCTCCAGAGAGAAAAAACATGGCAAAGAGAAGGTGTTACCGAAAATAGTTTGTAAATTTGTTGATGTAACCAACAACGCAGGCACCGCGTGCCCCACGCAAGATGGCACGCAAGGGCACACCCAAAGCCCATGAGCTACCTGCACACCATAACCCTCTACTGACAGCATGGAAGATAAGAAACTGAAGATCAACCTACAACAGATGTATGTCACGCTGTTTTGCCTCGACGCAGACAACGGCGTGAAAGAGTATTACCTCACCATTGGACCAGGCAATGCCTGCCTCACCTTTGAGGAGCAGTTGACCTACATGCTCAGTTGTTACGAAGAGATTGTAGACAGCAGATACTACGGTCATGCGCCGGGACTGGCCCAGGTGCAGCCCGTCTTCAAACGCTACTTCCTGAGCGATGCCGCCAACCAACAGGCTATGCTGCTTGCCGCCACCGGCGAGGACGACTGTGCCGTGTCGGTGGTGCAGCAACCACCGCTCGGCGGGGGTAAGGTGGCCATGGCAGTGTGGCTCATGAGCGGCACCGACAGACGGAAATGTGCCGACGGGTCGTTCGTGGTGGCTCATTACGGCATAGAGGAGCTGTGGTCGGTGCAGCATACAGCCGAGGGCCCGGATGCCTTCACCCAGGCGCAACGGATGCTCGACGGCTACGCCCGACAACTGGAGGAGCACCACTGCACACTGGCCGACAACGCTATGCGCACATGGCTCTATGTGAACGACATCGACAGCCACTACGGCGAGGTGGTGCGCGCAAGAAACGCGGTGTTTGATGCCGAGCACCTCACCGACGACACCCATTACATCGCCTCTACGGGCATACAGGGGCGCGTGGCCGACGCACGCACACGGTGTATGATGAATGCGCTAGCCATCAAGGGGCTACGCCCCGAACAGGTGCACTACCTCTATGCCTCACACCTGATGAACCGCACCAGCGACTATGGTGTGCGATTCGAGCGTGGCGTATGCATCGACTTCGATGGGCATCGCAGGGTGCATGTCTCCGGAACGGCCAGCATCGACCACCAAGGCAACATTGTGCATCACGGCGACATCAGACGCCAGGTGATACGGATGTGGGAGAATGTGGATGCTCTGCTGGCCGAGGCCGAATGCGACCGTGACAACATCGCAGAGATCTTGGTCTACCTGCGCGACCCCGCCGACTACGCGGTGGTTGAACAGATGTTTGCCAAGGCCTGCCCATCCACTCCTACGCTCTTCCTGCATGCACCCGTCTGCCGCCCCGGATGGTTGGTTGAGATGGAATGTGTGGCCGTCAAGACATGGTAATCATGTTAAGGTGGTGTTTAGACAGAGTAACAGAATAACGAATGGATTATAATAAAGACAGAGTAACAGAATAACAGATGGAAGATAATAAAGACAGAGTAACAGAATAACAATGATTGAGACAGAGTAACAGAATAACAGATGGAAGATAATAATAATAAGCAGTAACAGAAGAATAAATAATCCAAGAAGAGATTACGCAAACGCCCCGCCACTCAGACATGAGCGGTGGGGCGTTGTGTGATGTATTCTCGCTAAAGAACGGGCACCTTACTTGGCGTAAGCCACCGAGCGGGTCTCGCGGATGACGGTGATCTTCACCTGACCAGGATAGGTCATCTCGTTCTGGATCTTCTCGGCAATCTCGTTGCTAAGGTTGGTACTCTCCTCATCGGTCATCTTGTCGGCACCGACGATGACACGTAGCTCACGACCGGCCTGGATGGCGTAGGTCTTGGTAACACCGGGATAGCTCATGGCGATGGCTTCGAGGTCGTTGAGACGCTTGATATAGGCTTCGACAATCTCACGGCGGGCACCGGGACGGGCACCGGAGATGGCATCGCACACCTGGACGATGGGGGCCAGCAGCGTCTGCATCTCGATCTCGTCGTGGTGGGCAGCAATGGCATTCACAATCTCGGGCTTCTCCTTGCAACGCTCGGCCATCTTGCCGCCGAGCAGGGCGTGCGGCAGCTCGCTCTCCTCATCGGGCACCTTACCAATGTCGTGCAACAGTCCTGCACGCTTGGCTTTCTTGGGATTGAGGCCCAGCTCAGCAGCCATCACCGAACAGAGGTTGGCGGTCTCGCGGGCATGCTGCAGCAGGTTCTGACCGTATGATGAGCGGTACTTCATCTTGCCGACGATGCGTATGAGGTCGGGGTGCAAGCCGTGGATACCCAGGTCGATGGCCGTGCGCTTGCCGGTCTCGATGATCTCGTTCTCCAACTGCTTCTTCACCTTGGCCACCACCTCTTCGATGCGGGCCGGGTGGATACGACCGTCGGCCACCAGCTGATGCAGGGCCAGACGGCATACCTCACGGCGCACAGGGTCGAAGGCAGAGATGACGATCGACTCCGGCGTATCGTCGACAACGATTTCCACACCTGTGGCGGCCTCCAAGGCGCGGATGTTGCGACCCTCACGACCGATGATACGTCCTTTCACCTCATCGTTGTCGATATGGAACACGCTGACAGAGTTCTCGATGGCCGTCTCGGTGGCCACGCGCTGGATGGTCTGGATGACAATCTTCTTGGCCTTCTGGTTGGCGTCGAGCTTGGCCTGGTCCATCACCTCATTGATATAGCTGGCAGCATCCATCTTGGCCTTGTTCTTCATGCTCTCCACCAGACGGTTCTTGGCTTCCTCGGCCGACAGTCCGGAGAGCTCCTCGAGCTTGGCACGTTCTTGCTCCTCCATGGTCTCGAGCTCAGCCTGCTTCACCGACAGGAGCTTCTTCTCGTTGTCGATGCGCACCTGCATCTGGTCTACCTCTTGCTTCTTGCGGCCAATCTCCTCCTGACGCTGGTTCAGGATAATCTCGCGTTGCTTCAGGCGATTCTCGTTCTGAAGAATCTTTTGGTTGCGCTGCTGCACCTCCTTCTCGAGCTCGCTCTTCTTGTTGAGGAACTTCTCCCTCACCTCGAGCAACTTCTTCTCTTTCATCACCTCAGCTTCCTTCTCGGCTGCTTCCAACATACTCTTATATTTTCCGGTAAGGATGTAACGGAAAACAGCAAAGCCTACAAATCCACCGACAATCAGTGCAATTGCAGCTATAATTATCATACTTATCATTACAGTTTTGTTAGATTGATTATATTCTCTGACTATTCATGCCATCACTTTTGCCCGAGCTCGTCCTCGATTTCAGCGGTCAACTTATTGAGAATATCATCATAAGGCTTGGCGTCATTGCGCTCCAGCTGTCTCATCAGCCGCAACCCAAGGTCTATCATTGCGAAATATGTAATCTCCTTGTCGCTCTTGGTTCCCTTGAAATTAGAGAAGTAAGCGTTAAGGAGCTCATTAATGAGTTCCGCATCTTTACGATACAAGTATTCATCTTCACGAAGAACCCTCACACTGATGTCGGTATCGTAAATATGTAGCCTAATATTGATCTTATCCGAGTTTCCTTCTGCCATCGCGTCTGTTATTTTTCACTCAGCAGCGTGATACATTTGTTCACGTCTCTGATGAGCTTGCCCACCCGCTTCTTGGCGCCTTCCAGGTCGCCGTCGGTCACCTCGAGCATCTTGGCCATCTTCAACGTGTCGTAATCGGCCTGGACTTGCCGCAGCTGTGTCTCCAACTGCTTGATCTGAGCATCACGCTCGTCGACCAGCCCATATAGCTCCGCATTCTCCTTCTTCAAGTCGTGATATTGGAGAATCATCTGCCTTACGCGCGTCGCAAACGTATTGATAGTCTTCTCGGCTGCATCCATTTCGATTCAAATTTCTGCAAATTTATATATATTTAATGACAATTCCAAGAAAAAACGCTTAAATCTTTACTTGAACGTCATCTTCGCATCGGTTTTATGATTTGCCCTCAGCCGCCTTCACATCTTCTTGCGAGGGGGCGGGCTCCTTCTTAGCCAGCATCACCACCTGGTAGACAAAACTGGTGACCCACGGCTGCGAGAAACCCAGCCGCTGGTTATACTGCCTGACACTCATCACAGCCTTGATGACACCGGCATCGGTATAGTTGTTCTTGGTAAAGATGTCGTTGACGGTCTTCTCGGTCATCGTGCGCAACGCCTTCTTGAAAAAGCCCGGCACACGCAACTTGAACTTCATCAGGTTGCCAATAAGCATCATCAGATCTTGGGTGAAGTTCTGGAATTGGATGAGATAAACCTGCATATCGGGCAGCTTCTTGCAGTTCTTACGCACGCTCTGGTCGATTTCCTTGAAGAAATCGTCATCCATATCGTAAATTTCTTTCATCATCTTTTTACAATGAGCCTTCTCCCCGACACCTAGTTTGTTGTTTTGTGTCGGCACATGCAAAGTGGTTTTGAACATGCGCAGGTCAGGCAACATGGCCAGATTGGTAATGCCAAGCTGAGCCGCCAACGTGGCCTGAAAGTAAACCCGCACAAGGGTCATAAAGTCCTGCATGCCACCCGTCTTATCTTCTTGTTCTTTTTTTCGAAAGATATTTGACAGTAATCCCATAATTGATTAAATATTAATACATATAATTTCGTAGTGCACAACGAGTTGCCACACTCGTTTTTATCGTTGCAAAATTACAACAATAATACGACATACCCAAACAAAACGATTTAAAATCATGAGGCATGTACAGACAAACGAACGCAGGGGGAACGGCGCGACAGAAGAGAAAAAGCAAAAAAATAACACCCCTTGACCCATTTTTCCTATACTGATATGGCGAAATATCAATTATAATTTGTAACTTTGCACAGAATATTTTATAAGAAACAAGTAATTACATGTCATCGGCCAAAATAATGATTGGCTCAAATGTACATTGATTCAGGCCGGGATCAAACATAATTTTTAACATAATGAAAGGCATCGTACTTGCAGGTGGGTCAGGAACCCGACTCTATCCCATTACGAAAGGAATCAGCAAACAGCTCATTCCCGTTTTCGACAAGCCCATGATTTACTATCCCGTCTCGGCGTTGATGCTGGCCGGGATTCGTGACATTCTCATCATTTCGACTCCTTACGACCTTCCTGGTTTCCGCCGCCTGCTGGGCGACGGCCATGAGTTTGGCGTCCGGTTCGAATATGCCGAACAGCCCAGTCCCGACGGATTGGCACAGGCATTCATCATCGGCGAGAAGTTTATAGGCAACGACAGCGTGTGCCTGGTGCTGGGCGACAACATTTTCTATGGCGCAGGATTCAGTGGACTGCTTCGCCAAAGCGTGGAGCAGGCTGAGCAAAACGGTAAGGCAACGGTATTTGGCTATTATGTCAACGACCCTGAGCGCTATGGCGTGGCGGAGTTTGACAAGGATGGCAACTGCCTGAGTATTGAGGAGAAACCCGAGCATCCCAAGAGCAACTACGCTGTGGTGGGACTCTATTTTTACCCCAACAGCGTCATCGAGATTGCCAAAAACATCAAGCCCAGCGCACGCGGAGAGCTCGAGATCACTACGGTGAACCAGCAGTACCTGGCCCAGCACGACCTCATGGTGCAGACCCTGCAGCGCGGCTTCGCCTGGCTCGACACCGGCACACACGACAGCCTGTCGGAGGCCAGCACGTTCATCGAGTGCATTGAGAAACGCCAGGGCCTGAAGGTGGCCTGCCTTGAGGAGATAGCCTATAAGAAAGGATGGATCACCCGCGATGAGCTGCTCGAAGCTGCCCGACCCATGGCCAAGAACAATTACGGAAAATATCTGTTACGACTGGCAGAAGAAAATCAATAACGAATAGGATAAAATAATCAATAAGAATAATGGAAGAAAAACAGAAAATGGAGTTGGAAGCTCTGAATGTGCAGGCTGAAGAAAAGTCATCGTTCGACTTTGCCGCCATTTACACCACACTTGTCCTCAACTGGAAGTGGTTTGTGCTTTCACTGATCATTTGTCTCGGTGCCGCCGCAATCTATCTGCGCTATAAGACACCTATCTATCAGGCATCTGCCAAGTTACTCATCAAAGACAACGACCAGTCGGGGCGTGGCAACAGCAGCATGCTGAACTCCGCCACCCTGGGTCTGATTTCCAACTCGAATGGTATCGACAACGAGATGGAGATTCTTACCTCGCACTCGCTGGCCCAACAGGCTGTGCGCGACCTGAAGCTCTACACCAACTACTATCAGGTGGGCAAGGTGAAGGACATCCTTCTCTACGGCAACCAGCCCATCAGCGTAGACCTGGACCCCGCTCATCTTGAGAAGCTCAATACCCCCATCAGCCTGGAAATCGAGCGTCTGGGCAATGGTTACCATGTCACAGGTACCTATTATGTACCCTTGGACGAGAACCGTGCCGACGGCCCATATACCATTGACAAACAGCTCACCACCCTGCCGGCTACCATCGGCATCAAGGCCGGTATCCTGAGCTTTTCCACCAACGTGGTCACGCCGATGGCTGAGGGTGCAAGACTCAAGGTGTTTATCCAGTCGCCCAAAAACGCATCATATAAATATGTGGGCGCGCTGAGTGTGTCGCAGACTGCCAAGACCACCACCATTGCCCAGCTGGTACTCAGCGATGAGAGCCCTCAGCGTTCGGTCGACTATCTCAAGCAGCTGGCTATCTGCTACAACCGTCAGGCCAACGCCGACAAAAACGAGATTGCCGTGCGCACCGAGGAGTTTATCAACGGCCGCCTCGAGAAAATCAATGCTGAGCTCGGCGCCACAGAAGGTGCACTGGAGAACTACAAGAAGCGCAACAATATGGTGGAGCTGAAGATGAACGCCGGTCAGGCAGTGGCCAACGCCGATGCCTACTCGCAGAAACTCACCGAAGCCAACACACAGGTGGCCCTGCTCGATGAGATGCAGAGCTACATGAACAATCCCGCCAACAAATACCAGCCCCTGCCCTCGAACGTCGGACTGACCGACCAGTCGGCTACGTCGCTCATCAACAACTATAACGACCTGGTGCAGCGTCGTAACCTCCTGTTGCAGAGTGCCAGCGAGACCTCTCCCTCGGTGGTGCCGCTGACCACACAGCTTGACCAGCTGCAGGGTGCCATCCGTCGTGCCATGACCCAGGCCCGCCGCAGCATGGACATCCAGCGTAGCTCCGTGGCCATGCAGTATGGCAAATACCAGGGCCAGGTGGGCGAGACACCCGAGCAGGAGCGCATGCTCACCCAGATCGGACGTCAGCAGGAAGTGAAGTCGGGCCTGTACCTCATGCTGCTGCAGAAACGCGAGGAGAACTCCATCTCGCTCGCCGCCACCGCCGACAAGGGTAAGCTGATCGACGACCCCGCCGTGGGTGGACAGATCAGTCCCAAGCGCTCGCTCATCATGCTCATCGCCCTGATCCTGGCACTGGCCATCCCTGCACTCGTGCTATTCTGCATCCAGTTCTTCAAGTACAAGATTGAGGGACACAGCGATGTGGCACGTCTGACCGACATCCCCATCATGGCTGATGTGCCTGTGGCCTCAGAAACAGCCAAGACCAAGGCCGACATCGTGGTCCACGAGAACAAGAACAACATGATGGAAGAGGTGTTCCGCTCTATGCGCACCAACATGCAGTTTATGCTCGAGGAAGGTCAGAAGGTCATCATGCTCACCTCCACCACCTCAGATGAGGGTAAGACCTTCATTGCCGCCAACCTGGCCATGTCGTTTGCCCTGCTGGGCAAGAAGGCGTTGCTCGTGGGCCTCGACATCCGCAAGCCACGTCTGGCCGAGCTCTTCGAGATTACCGACAAGAACCACGGCATCACCAACCTTCTGGTCAAGGACGCTCCCACATGGGCCGACGTGCAGTCACAAATCTTGCCATCAGGCATCAACAACAACCTCGACCTGCTCATGGCCGGTCCCATACCCCCCAACCCCGCCGAACTCGTTGCCCGCAAGAGTCTCGATGACATCTTTGCCGTGCTGCGTGAGCAATACGACTACATTCTTGTCGACACCGCGCCCGTGGGTCTGGTGACCGACACCATACAGATCAGCCGCATCACTGATGCCACCATCTATGTCTGCCGTGCCGACTATACCGCCAAGGAGTGCTTCGGACTTATCAATGGCCTGAACAACGAGAAGAAGCTATCGAAGATGAGCATCGTCATCAACGGTATCGACATGTCGAAGAAGAAGTATGGCTACTACTACGGCTACGGTAAGTATGGCAAATACGGCAAGTATGCCCGCTATACCAGTTATGGCAAGTATGGCAGATATGGCAGCTACGGCAAGTATGCCAGCTATACCAGTTATGGCAAGTATGCCAACAGCCACTATGGCGACAAGAACGATGACTCCATCAAGAAATAGAGCATGGCCACAATAGCAGTAGACTTTGACGGCACCATCGTAGAAGACCGTTATCCGGCCATCGGCGAGGAGCGCCCGTTCGCCACCGACACCCTCCGCATGCTCATCAAAGAGCACCACCGTCTCATCCTTTGGACGGTGCGCGAGGGTGAAACCCTGCAAGCAGCCGTGGACTGGTGTCATGAGCGAGGCGTCGACTTCTGGGCCGTCAACCGCGACTACCCCGAAGAAGAGATAGAAAAGAACAATCATTTCAGCCGTAAGATCAAGGCCGACTATTTCATCGATGACCGAGGCATCGCCGGACTGCCCGACTGGGGCCAGATCTACCAGATCATCCACCAGCACAAGCCCTACATACAGATTCTCCGCGAGAACATGGGCTATGAGGAGATAGAGGTGCCGCGCAAGAAACACTGGTGGCAGTTATGACCCTGTCCAGCTACCACTGGCCGACACAAGCGGCGACACAACAGCTCTGATAACATGCTGGTGGTTTTAACATGACTTGGGCGCCAGCGAGCCCCTCGGTTGGAATAGTTTCTGACAATGGGCATCCATGGCGAATGATCCGTCCGCTTTCTGGATGCCGCACAAGGGCCACCCTGCCTCCAGAGCACAGTGATGCTACGTGGGGATTGCCGTCGGGCCGTTGTGCTTCGAGTAGAAACAGGGTCTGCTTCGAGTAGAAACAGAGTCTGCTTCGAGTAGAAACAGGGTCTGCTTCGAGCTGAATCGCACCTTGGGTATCATCTGAAGCGTGTAAGTCAGCAGTGGCACCGTGGCATGAGACACATGGGGTCGGCCTGCCTGAAGACCAAATGACCTGAAGAGCAGCACAGCACATCACGGTCTAACCAACATCTTGACGACAAGTCGATGGTTATTGTTAATCACACAAATAGTTGAACTGAGCCGGCAAAACACGACCAACAAAAGGGGGCATGACACTATAATGATAGTTGTCATGCCCCCTTTCGTTGGTTCCAATAAGGTGATGCCGGTTATGAACACATCATCAACCGGCAGGATCGGCAGCCCCGGCTAGTTGTCCTTAAATCCAACGATGCCACGCATGGCATCGTCGAAATAGAAAGTCTTGCGCAGCGTATCATTGCCCTGCACATACCTCACGTGAAGATAGAGCAGCTTGGGCGTAGCCTTGGCATAGCCCATGCCGTGTACCTGTGAGGCTGCCCGCGAACGCATCACCTGCAACACCGAGTCGGAGACGAAAAACGTAGAGTCGACCCTCGACCACTCCACCACGTCGTAGTCGGTGAGTTGCAGGCCCGACTTCATGAAGTCTTCTACCATGCCACGTGCCTCACGGTCCTGTCCGCAACCCATGAGCAGCAGCGCGGCGCAGGCCACGGCTGCCATGGTGAGTGTTCTCAACATAGGTGCCATGGATTATTTGGCAGGAATATTCTTGAGCACCTCCAACAAATGATCCCATACCATCTGTACGGTGGGAATGTTGAGACGCTCCTCGGGGGTGTGCACATAACGCAGCGTGGGCCCGAAGCTCACCATGTCGATATGGGGATATTTCTCAGAGAAGAGACCACATTCCAGACCCGCATGGATGCCGCGCACCACAGGGTCCTTGCCGAAGAGACGACGATAAGCGTCGACAGTGATCTGCACGAGTTTTGAGTCGGGATTCATCGTCCATGCCGGATACCCGTCGTTCTGCTTCACTGCGCCACCGGCCAGTTCAAACACCGCCTTCACCGTGTTGGCCATGTTGCGCAGGTTACTCATAACGTTGGAGCGCTGACTGGTCACCACCACCAACTTGGTATCCTCACTCTGCACGCTGGCCACGTTGCTCGAGGTCTCGACCATGGTCTCCAGGGCCTTGTCTTGACACATGGCGAAGACACCGTTGTCGAGGGCCTGCAGGGCGGTGACCACCTTGCTGCTGACCTCCTTGGGCAGCACGGTCTGCACCTCAGTGCTCTCCAGGCTCCACACCATGGCAGTGTCGGTCACATGAAACTCATCCTCCACGTCCTTCGTAAAGATGTTCCAGTCGGCCTTCACCTCTTCTTTCGTGTCGAAAGGCACGGCAAACACCACCTTACCGTCACGCGGGATGGCATTGTGCATCTTGCCCGAGTTCCACTGGGCCAGTCGCAGGTCAGTCTTCTGCTGCACGTTATAGAGGAAGCGAGCCATGATCTTGATGGCATTGGCACGCTTCTTCTCGATGTCGTCACCCGAGTGGCCACCAGTGAGGCCTTTGAGCGATGCCTGCATGAAGAAATAATCCTGCGGCGCAGCCTCACGGTCGAAGGCGAACGTGGCTGCCGTGTTGATGCCACCGGCACACGACACGAAGATCTGCCCCTCATCCTCCGAGTCGAGGTTGATGAGATAGTCGCCGCTCATAAATCCGGCTTTCATGCCAAAGGCACCGGTGAGTCCGGTCTCCTCGTCGCGTGTGAAAAGACACTCCAGCGGACCGTGTTCCACGTCATCGCTGTCGAGCAGGGCCAGTTCAATGGCCACTCCGATGCCGTCGTCGGCACCCAGCGTGGTGCCCTTGGCACGCAACCAGTCACCGTCGACATAGGTCTGGATGGGGTCTTTATAGAAGTCGAAGTCCACGTCCACGAGCTTGTCGCACACCATGTCCATGTGGCTCTGAAGCACCGTTACCGGACGGTTCTCATGGCCCTTGGTTGCAGGCTTGCTGATGAGCACGTTGCCGGTCTCGTCGACCTTCGTCTCTAAGCCGCGGTCGGCACCAAATTTTTTCAGATATTCAATGATTTGCTCCTCGTGCTTAGAGGGTCGGGGAATGTTATTGATTTTTGCAAATTGCTCGAAAACGCGAGCAGGTTTCAATTCTGCCATAATTCTATTTTTTTTAAAAAGGTTTATCTATTTTTTCTTTGTGTTCTGCTCTTTTTGCACTAACTTTGCAACGTTTATGTGCTCAGGCATATTGCAAAAGTACAAATAAATGATGGAAACTCTACTCTCCAGTGTGTTAATAATTGCTATTGCCATAGCATTGTTGTCGGTGAAACTGATTGTCAGGAAGAACGGCTCGTTTACCTCGCAGCACATCCACGACAGTCAGGCAATGAAAGACCGTGGCATCCACTGCGTGATCGACCAAGACCGCGAGGCACGCCAGGCCAACCGCGCCTATTGACCCCCTTCCCCCAAGGCCAGGCAGCGCACGGCCAAGGCCAACCCCATCAGAACAAAAACAATAAAAATATTGAAATGAACAAGAAAAATCTTTTCCGCACCCTGGCCATTGCAGCCGTATCTGTTGTTGGCCTCGCCTCATGCGACAAGAGCAGTCCCAAGATGGACGAGAAAGCTGCCCCCACAGCCGCCCAGGCTGCTCCCAGCAGCAAGATTGCCTTCGTGGAGGTCGACTCGATCATGACCCAGTACAACTTCTGCAAGGAGTACAGCAAGATCCTCGAACAGAAAGGCAACAACATCCAGAAGACGCTCGCCGCCAAACAGCAGCAGCTGCAGGCCGCCGCAGCCAACTTCCAGCAGAAGGTACAGCAGAACGCCTACACCCGCGAGCAGGCAGAGGCCGTGCAGGCCGGACTGCAGAAGCAAAACAACGACTTGCAGGTGCTCAACCAGCGCCTCAGCAGCGAGTTCCAGGCCGAGACCGAAAAATACAACAAAGCCCTGCACGACTCGCTGCAACACTACCTGGCAATATATAATAAGGATAAGAAGTACGGCATGATCTTCGCCAAGCAGGGCGACAACGTGCTCTATGCCGACAAGGCCTACGACATCACCAACGAGGTGGTGGCCGGCCTGAACAAGGCCTACAAAGGCAAGGCCGCCGCTGCCAAGAAATAAAAAAACAAAGATGTACGACAACAAAAACGCCCAAAAGTTTGGCCGTTAAAGAAAAACATCGTACCTTTGCACTCGCTTACGAAAAAGTAAGGCTCCGTAGCTCAACTGAATAGAGCATCTGACTACGGATCAGAAGGTTGTGGGTTTGAATCCCGCCGGAGTCACCAGAAAAGGTCGCAGCGCATCTGCGGCCTTTTCTGTTATGCACACTCCTCCCCACCGCCAGCACCCCATTCCGCCTATCTTACGATAAAGAGTTGAGAACTAGGCAGTTCACAACCCATTTTTTCGCCATAAATATCGAAAAAAAACCAAATATATTTCTTAATAACGGGAAAAACTTGTACCTTTGCAATCCATTAGACAATCTTTGTCTGATTATTATAAAACAATAACGATACAAGTAAATCAGAAATGACAAAAGCAGATATCATCAGTGAGATTACTGAACAGACCGGCTTGCAGAGAAAAGAAGTTGCAGTTGTTGTAGAAAGCTTTATGGAGACCGTAAAGAATTGCATGCTCGAGAAAAAAGAGAATGTCTACCTGCGCGGGTTTGGCAGTTTCGTAATCAAGCGTCGCGCCACCAAGACTGCACGTGATATCGGCAAGAACACCACCATCACCATTGCCGCTCACGACATCCCCAGCTTCAAGCCGTCTAAGGCCTTCGTAGAGGAGATGAGAGGCGAATAAGAATTCCCAAACAATATTATACAACATTTTAAACATTCAAGCTATGCCAAACGGTAAGAAAAAGAAGGGCCACAAGATGGCTACGCATAAGCGTAAAAAGAGATTACGTAAGAACCGTCACAAGAGCAAGTAAGCTCAGGCCGACAGTTCTAGAGAAGGGGTGTGCCTCGGGGCGTACTCCTTTCTTTTTAAATTAAAGTCCAAGTAATGACAAGCGAAGTAGTAATTGACGTCAAGCCCAAGGAGATTTCCATTGCCTTGCTCGAAGACAAGCGACTGGTGGAATACCAGAGCGAACCTCGTTCGGCCAATTTCTCTGTGGGCAACATCTACATTGCAAAGGTCAAAAAGCTCATGCCGGGCCTTAACGCATGCTTTGTAGACGTAGGCTATGAACGCGACGCTTTCTTGCATTATCTTGACCTCGGAAGTCAATCCAACTCCTACGCCAAGTATCTGAAACAGGTACAGAGCGACCGCAAAAAACTTTACCCCTTCGAGAAAGCCTCACGCCTGCCCGACCTCAAGAAGGACGGCAGCGTGCAGCAGACCTTGCAGGTGGGACAAGAGGTGCTGGTGCAGATTGTCAAGGAACCCATCTCTACCAAGGGTCCCCGTCTCACCGGCGAACTGAGTTTTGCAGGCCGCTTCTTGGTGCTCATCCCCTTCGGGGACAAGGTATCGGTATCGTCGAAGATCAAGAGCGGCGAGGAGCGAGCACGACTGAAACAACTCATCCACAGCATCAAGCCCAAAAACTGCGGCGTCATCGTGCGCACCGTGGCCGAGGGCAAACGTGTGGCAGAACTGGACTCTGAACTCAAGATCCTGGCAAAACGTTGGGAGGATGCCATCGTAAAGGTTCAGAAAACCCAGACCAGACCACAACTCGTCTATGAGGAGACCGGAAGGGCCGTCGCCTTGTTGCGCGACCTTTTCAATCCCAGTTACGAAAACATCTTTATCAACGACAAAGATGTCTTTACCGAAGTGAAGGACTATGTGACACTCATCGCCCCTGAAAAGGCAGGTATCGTCAAGCAGTATACCGGAAAAGTGCCCATCTTCGACAACTTCAATGTAACGAAACAGATTAAGGCTAGCTTTGGCAAGACGGTGAACTATGCCCATGGGGCATACCTCATCATCGAGCACACCGAAGCTATGCACGTGGTGGATGTGAACAGCGGTAACCGTTCGAAGAACGAGAAGGGACAGGAAGGCACGGCCCTCGACACCAACCTCGGGGCCGCCGACGAGCTGGCACGCCAGCTCAGGCTACGTGATATGGGAGGAATCATCGTAGTGGACTTCATCGACATGAACCTGGCCGAAGACCGACAGATGCTCTATGAGCGGATGTGCAAAGCCATGCAGAAAGACAGGGCCCGACACAACATCCTGCCCTTGAGCAAGTTCGGACTCATGCAGATCACGCGCCAGCGTGTGCGTCCGGCCATGGATGTCAACGTTGAGGAAGACTGCCCCTCATGCAACGGTACCGGCAAGATCAGGTCGAGCATCCTCTTCACCGACAAGCTCGAAGGAAAGATTGACCAACTGGTCAACAAGATCGGCGTCAAGAAATTCGATCTCCACGTACACCCATACGTCGCCGCCTATATCACCAAGGGCGCGTTCTCACTGGGTCTGCAGTGGAAGCTCAAGTACGGGTTTGGGATACACATCATCCCATCCCAGAAGCTCGCCTTCCTACAGTATGAATTCTACGATTCCAAGGGAGAGTTCATCGACATGAAGGAAGAGCTCGACTCCAAATGACAAAAGTCCCCGAAAGTACACTTGTGACTTTCGGGGACTTCTGTTACCCATCCCACATCATCTCATCAGCAAAGTCATGGAACAGAAACACCAAGGAGGAATGGCCAGCGTACTGGCCGCCCTGGGCGCCAACCTACTGGTTGCCGTCTCCAAGTTCATCGGTTATGCCGTCTCCGGCTCGGCAGCCATGCTCAACGAGTCGATCCACAGCGTCGTCGACTGCACCAACCAGGTATTGCTCCTCGTGGGCAACCGCCAGGCCAGGAAGGCCGCCTCCGACATCCACCCCTTCGGCCAGGCCCGCGCCAAGTATTTCTACAGCACCATCGTCGCCATGATGCTCTTCTTCGGTGGCGGTGCCCTGGGCATCATGGAAGCCACGCAGAAGTTGTTTCATCCCGAGCACACCGTCGAGAACACGTGGCTCGTCATGGGCATCCTTCTGGCAGGCATCATCATCGAGAGCTTCAGCCTGCGCGTGGCCTTCAAGGAGATCAGCCATCTCAACACCGACCGCCTGCCGCTGCCCCGCTTCCTGCGCGAGAGCCGGCACAGCGAGATTCTCATCATCTTTGCCGAAGACACCTGCGCCGTCGTAGGCCTGCTGCTGGCCATGGGCGGCACCATGCTGAGCCACGTCACCGGCAACCCCATCTACGATGCGCTCTCGGGCGTGCTCATCGGCATGCTGCTGTGCCTGGCCGCCCTCTTCCTGGCCCGCGAACTCTACAGTCTGCTCATCGGCGAGAGTGCTACGGAGAAAGACCAGATGGTCATCCGACGAGCCTTCGACCGTAAGCCAGTGTCGCGCCTCATCAACCTGAAGACCGTCCACCTGGGCCCCGACGACCTGCTCGTGACGGCCAAGGTCGAGCTTGCAGACCACAACAGCCACCAAGCCGCCGACCTCATCAACACCATCGAGCAAGACATCCGCGCCAGCCTGCCCCAATATAAGATCTATATCTATATTGAGCAAGACAAGTTTGTGGCAGACTATCACCGATAGCCTGCCACAGACGTTAGCTTGTAAATATCAATACACCTTCAGCCTGTCGCCCACCCGAATCTGATAGTCGGGCGAGAGGTTGTTTTTCTTGTAGAGGTTTTTCAGGCGTATGCCGTAACGCTGCGCGATGCCATACATGCTCTCGCCGGGCTGCACCACATGCGGCCGGTTCTTGTAAGCCTTGATGGCACGCTTCTGTTTCTTCTTTAGGTAGACGATGTCGCCTTCCTGCAGCACGTCGTTCTTGTCGCGCTCGTTATATTTGGCAATTTTCTTCCATGGCAGCTCCGTCTCCTTGCCTATCGACCTGAAGGTGTCGCCCTGACGTGCCACCAGATAATAGTTCTTGTTGTAGATCTTGATGGGATGCAGCGTTCCACCGCGCTGTGCCGGCTTGTCGCGCCCTGCCCGCTCGGCCATAAACTTGTCGTAGCCCCTGGCCGTATCGTATTGGTAGAGACCATAGAGCTCGATGATGTCGATGAGCTTCTGTGCATACGCCGGGTTGGTGGCATAGCCACACTCGCGCAGTCCGCGTGCCCATCCCCGATAGTCGGTGGGGCTGAGGGCAAAGAGCCGCGCATAGCGCCGGTTGCGCGCCAGGAAGATGCTGTGGTCCTCGAAACTCTGACGGGCGTTGTCGTAGGCCCTGAAACACTCGCCCACGGCATCGTCGTCCTTGGCCATGGTGCGCCCCGTCCAGCCATGACACTTGATGCCGAAGTGGTTGTTGCCCACAGTGGCAAGCTCGCTCAGGCCCGCTCCGCTCTCAAACACCCCCTGTGCCAGCGTGATGCTCGCCGGTATGCGGTAACGCAGCATCTGCTCGATGGCCAGGTCTCTGTATTGTTCGAAATAGAGCTGATATTTAGCGTTAAACCTCATCTGTGCGTTCATCGGGATGAACGCACAGATGAGGTATAAGAGAATGGCGATGCGTTTGACTTGTCTCATTTAGCACATGACTTTACGTGAATTGCAAAAATACAAAAAAATACGTAAAGTGCTGGCTAAACGTCTTTTATTTAACGTTTTTCGTGCATCGTGCCGAGAGCCTGCTCAATGCCTTGCGGCATCGAGCAATATCTCGTGGAGCGTGGGATGGATATGTACGATAGCTGCCAGGCGCGAGCGCGTGGCCCCAAAGTTCATCAGCGCCGCCACCTCCTGCACCATGCCCGATGCCTCGGCGCCCATGGCGTGGCAGCCGATGATGACGTCGTGCTCATCGCAGACGAGCTTCACCAGTCCGTCGGTCTCCTCCATGGCCTGTGCCCGGCCGTTGGCGCGGTAGATGGCCTTGTGTGTGGTGCAGGTCATGCCGCGCAGCTTACACTCGTCCTCGGTCAGTCCCACCGATGCTGCCTCGGGCGTGGTGAACACCGCCGCCGGCATGATGTCGAGACGGATGTCGTCAGGCCGGCCGAGGATATGGTTCACGGCCCTCATGCCCTGGAAGGTGGCGGCGTGGGCCAGTAGCTGTCGGCCATTCACGTCGCCGATGGCATAGATCTGCGGCACGTTGGTCAGCATGTTGTCGTCTACGGCGATGCCCTTGCCGCCGGCCGTCACGCCTGCGGCCTCCAGGCCGAGGCCCGCAGTGTTGGGCTGTCGGCCCGTGGCGATGAGGATGCACTCGGCCTCAAGCGCGGTCTCCTTGAGAGTCTTGCGGTCCTGAAACACCACCGTGGCTCCGTCGATGCGCTGCACCCCGGCGTTGAGGTAGAACTTCACGCCGCGTTTCTCCATCGTCTTGCGTATGCGTCGCGCAATCTCGGCATCCATCGTCGAGAGGCACTCCTTGAGAAACTCGACCACCGTCACGCGGCAGCCGAAGGCGGCAAACACCGATGCCATCTCCATGCCGATGACACCCGCACCGACGATGCAGAGGCTCTCGGGCAGCGTATCGCGCGCCAGCAACGCCTCCGACGTCACCACATGCGAGCTCAGCGCCTTGCCGTCGGCACCCAGTCCGGGCAGCGGCGGCAGCTTGGCCGTAGAGCCGGTGGCAATGATGATATGGTCGGCGGTGACGTGCTCATCGCCCACGGCCACGGTATGTGTGTCGACAAAGCGTGCATGGCCGCGCAGCAGCGTGATGCCCGGCTGGGCCAGCAGCATCTCCACGCCCTGTCGCAGACCCTCCACCACGCTGTTCTTACGCTGCATGGCCGCGGCAAACAGCGCCGCGCCGTTGTCGCAGCCCACGGCCTTGGCCGCATCGTGTACCAGTGCCTTGGTGGGTATGCACCCACTGTTGAGACAGGTGCCCCCCGCCAGGTGCTCCTCGGCCACCACCACCTGCAATCCCTGCGCGGCGGCGTAGGCAGCAGTCTCGTAACCTCCGGGACCGCTGCCGATGATCATCAGGTCAGTCTTCATCGCCTTTGTAAGTCAAGATAGGTTGCCGCGCAGCCGCCACGTCGTCCACGCGCTTGATGGGTGTGTTGTGGGGTGCCGTCTTCACCAGTTCGGGTTGCTCGGCGGCCTCCTGTGCTATCTGCCTCATCACGGCGATGAAGGCATCGATGGTCTCCTTGCTCTCGTTCTCGGTGGGCTCGATCATCATAGCCTCGTGGAACAGCAACGGGAAGTAGATGGTGGGCGCATGGAAGCCAAAGTCGAGCAGGCGCTTGGCCACATCCAACGTGGTGACACCCGTCGACTTGTCCTTCAGTCCGTCGAACACAAACTCGTGCTTGCACAAGCTGTCGATGGGCAGCTCGTAGACATCCTTCAGCCGCTCCTTCACGTAGCTGGCATTGAGCGTAGCCAGCGGCCCCACCATCTTAAGGTTCTCGCGCCCGAGGGTGAGAATATAGGTGAGGGCACGCAGCTCCACGAGGAAGTTGCCGTGGTAAGGATGCACCTGGGGAAAGAACTGCTCCAGCCCCTGGCGCACGCCCACGGGTCCGCTGCCGGGCCCGCCGCCGCCGTGAGGCGTCGAGAAGGTCTTGTGCAGGTTCACGTGCAGCACGTCGAAGCCCATGTCGCCCGGCCGGCATACGCCGAGCAGGGGGTTGAGGTTGGCCCCGTCGTAGTACATCAGTCCGCCACAGGCGTGTACCATCTCCACGATGCGCACGATGTCGTGCTCAAAGAGTCCCAGGGTGTTGGGGTTGGTCATCATCATGGCGGCCACGGTGTCGTCGAGCTTCGCGGTGAGGTCGTCGACGTCTACCGTGCCGTCGGCGAGGCTCTTCACCTCCACCACCTCGAGTCCGCATACGGCGGCCGAGGCGGGATTGGTGCCGTGGGCCGAGTCGGGCACGAGCACCTTCGTGCGCTTGGTGTCGCCGCGCTGCTCATGGTAGGCACGGATGACCATCAGCCCGGCCAGCTCGCCGTGGGCACCGGCGCAGGGCTTGAGCGTGAAGTCGTGCATGCCGGTGATGGCCGAGAGCATCTGGCGCAGCAGGCGCGTGACCTCCAGGGCACCCTTCACCGTCGACTCCGGCTGCAGGGGGTGCAGGCCGAGAAACTCCTTGCGCGCGGCCGTCTCGTCGTTGATCTTGGGGTTGTACTTCATCGTACACGACCCCAACGGATAGAAGCCGTTCTCCACACCGAAGTTGTTGCCGCTCTGGTTGGTATAATGTCTGACCACCGTCAGCTCGTCGCACTCGGGCAGCTGTGCGTCGTGGGCCCTGCACATGGCGGCGGGCATCTCATGACGGGGAAACTCGTTCTTGGGCAGACTGTAGCCCTCGCTGCCGGGATGACTGAGCTCAAAGATCAGTTTTCCATAGATTTTGTTGTTCATCGCAGTCCCTTTCTATTTTACTAAGTCTACCAATGCATCTATCTCTTGCTTGCTGCGCTGCTCGGTGACGGCCAGCATCAGCACGTCGTCGGCCACCTTCACGCCGCCGAAGAACCCGTTGTCGAGCCACCGCTGCTGCAGGGCATCGAGGTCGCCGTCGTAGCGCAGGCAGAACTCGTTGAGGAACTCATGTCCGTCGAAGGCGTCGGCAAAGCGGCCGGTGGCCACCAGTCGGTCGTGCAGATAGTGGGCGCCGTCGCATCCGCGCTGCGTCACCTCCTTGAGTCCCTGCCGTCCCATGAGTGCCATGTATATGGTGACCCACAGGGCCATGAGGCTCTCGTTGGAACAGATGTTCGACGTGGCCTTCTGCCGGCGGATGTGCTGCTCGCGCGCCTGCAGCGTGAGCACGAAGGCGCGGCGGCCGTCTTCGTCGGTGGTCTGGCCTACGATGCGGCCCGGCATCTTGCGCATGTGCTTCTCGGTGGTACACATATAGCCTATGTAGGGTCCGCCCCACTGCATGGGCAGTCCGAGGCTCTGGGCCTCGCCCACGGCGATGTCGGCCCCCCACTCGCCCGGTGTCTTGAGCAGGGCGAGGTCGGCAACAATGCTGTTGATGATGAGCAGGGCCTTATGGGCATGACACACGTCGGCCACGCCACTGAAGTCCTCGACGATGCCGTAACAGTTGGGCTGCTGCACCACGATGCCGGCCACGCCGCCCTCGGTGAGCAGCTGCGGCAGCTTGGCAAAGTCGGTGGCACCGTTGGTCTGCGGCACGTGCACCAGCTGTATGCCCTGGTAGTGGGCGTAGGTGTCCATCACGGCTACGATCTTGGGGTCTACGGTCTCCGACACCAGCACCTTGTCGGCCTTCTTGGCAATGGCGCAGGCCATCATGGCAGCCTCGGCGGTGGCCGTGGAGCCATCGTACATCGAGGCGTTCGACACCTCCATGCCCGTGAGGCGGGCCATCATGGTCTGGTATTCGAAGATATAATGCAGCGTGCCCTGCGCAATCTCGGCCTGATAGGGCGTGTAGCTCGTCAGAAACTCCGACCGCTGTACCACCTGCGGAATCACCGCAGGTACATAGTGGTCGTAGACGCCGGCTCCGGCGAAGCATACCTTCTGCTCGTTGGCGGCGCCCAGGCGGTCGAACAACCGCCGGATCTCCATCTCGCTCTTGGCTTCGGGCACGTCGTAGTCGGTCTTCAGACGCACGCCCGCGGGCACATCGGCGTAGAGGTCATCCAGCGATTTCACCCCAATGACATCGAGCATCCGCTGGATGTCATCGGGCGTATGTGGGAAATATTTGAACATGGTGTTTTTCTCGTTGAATAAAGGATAGGGAGCGGGGCTCCAGGTGATATATATAATAAGGTATGGTACACGAAGGGTGCCTCACCACGGTGAGCCGCCGGCACACGGCGTGCCGGCGGTCTAAGCTACCGGCCTACTGCAGGGAGGCCTGGTAGGCGGCCTCGTCCATCAGACCCTCGAGTTCCGAGGGGTCGGAGAGCTGCACCTTCACCAGCCAGTTGGCCTCGGCATCCTTGTTGATGAGCCCGGGGTCGTCGTCGAGGGCTTCGTTCACCTCAACCACCGTGCCACTCACGGGTGCCAGCAGGTCGCTGGCCGCCTTGACGCTCTCCACGGCACCAAACTCCTCTCCCACGGCAATCTCGTCGTCGACGCTGGGGAGGTCTACATAGACGATGTTGCCCAACTGCTTCTGGGCATAGTCAGAGATACCGATATAACCAAACTCACCGTCTACACGGACATACTCGTGCGACTCGCTGTAATACGTCTTCATACGCAAATTGTTTTAATGTATTGTTATTTCTTATAATGTTTCTCGTAAAACTTCTTCTTGACCACCGTGCCCGGGAAGGTCTTCTTGCGGATGGCCACCTCCACGGTGTCGCCCAGCCCGATGCCGGCGTCTACCAGTGCCACGGCACAACTCTTGTCGACCGATATCAGGCGGTAGCCCGTGGTGATCTCGCCCACCTCGCGACCGTCTTTCAGCACCTTATAGCCATGGCGCGGTATGGCACGGTCGGCCAGCTCGATGCCGCGCAGACGGCGTGCCACGCCCTCGGTCTTCTGGCGCAGCAGCGCCTCCTTGCCGATAAACTCGGGCTTGTCGAACTTGCAGAACATTCCCAGTCCGGCCATCACCGGCGAGATGTCGGCCGACAGCTCGTCGCCGTAGAGCGGCAGGCCCACCTCGAAGCGCAGGGTGTCGCGGCAGCCCAGGCCGCACGGCCGGCAGCGCTGGCTGGCCATGAGACGGTCCCACTGGGCCACGATGAACGCGTGGGGCCCGTAGATCTCGAAGCCGTCCTCGCCCGTATAGCCGGTGCGCGATACGATGACGTCCTCGCCACCCACCTGCAGCACCTTGGTGGTGTAGAACACCAGCTCACGGCAGGGCAGGCCCAGCACCTCTTCCATCACGGCCTCGGCCTCGGGGCCCTGCACGGCCAGCTGTCCGAAGTGGTCGGACACGTGGTCGATCTCCACGGCAAAGCCATGGGCCTGCTCTTCCATCCAGGCCACGTCCTTGTCGATATTGGCGGCGTTGATGACGATGAAAAACTCCTGCTCGGCCATCTTGTAGACCAGCAGGTCGTCCACCGTGCCACCATCGGGGTAGCACATCATGCCGTAGAAAATCTTGTGGAGGGGAGCATCGGTCACGTCGTTGGTGAAGATGTGGTTGACATACCGTTCCGCGTCTTCGCCCCTGACGAAGACCTCGCCCATGTGCGAGACGTCGAAGACGCCGCAATGCTGACGCACGGCTTGGTGTTCCTCGATGATAGAGGTGTACTCGATGGGCATGTCGAAACCGCCGAAGGGCTGCATGTTGGCACCCAATTGTACGTGGCGGTCGTAAAGGCAAGTTCTTTTGTTCATAGGCTTATCACAGTATTTGTAATTTAGAGTCACAAGACAGGCGCGCGTCGTCCCTTCTACGGGCAGACAGAAGTGCGGGGGCCTGATTTTTTTCTGATGTCATATCTTTGTCAACCATGCATTTAGTCTTAATCTTGATTACACATCTTACTTCGTGGCAAAGATAGGAAAAAAACAGTAGTAGCGCAAAGAAATGGTATAAAAATTATGTTCGACACCCAAAATATATCATACCGAGGAACGATGCAGGTATTGCGCCAACGCGACAGGCGCTCGGCACCTCCATGTTTTTCGCAGATGGCGCAGATAGCAACCGCAGTACGGTTCGACACAAACCCCAGGACGGTTAGGCACAGTTCATAAGACCATTGAACACCTACTGCAGGCTGGTTCGACTGGAAACAAAGGCTACTTCGAGTCGAAACAAAGGCTACTTCGAGTCGAAACACAGGCTACTTCGACTGGAAGCACCGTTTGTGTCAAGTCGAAACAAAAGCCGGTAGGGTGCTGGCCGCCCCTCGGTATGCATCGTATTGCGCTGTCTCTGCAATCTTCACGGCCTGCGATGCCTGCCTGGCCAACAGCATGCCACGCGGGCTTTAGAAGAAATCAAGCGTTGCTAGAAGGCTGGTCAAACAAAAATATGAAATCCCGAAGCTGTCCCCGGGATTTCTGATGATGGCAGGGCAGATACCCTCAGATGGCAGGGCTCAGACCCTAATATGGCAAGGCAAATGCCCAATGATGGCAGGGCAGATGCCTCATGTGCACAGGTGTGGTTTCGCGAAGCGTGAGCGGTGCTGGCCCTTAGATGGCCTCCAGATACAGCACACGACTGGCCCAGCTGGTCGACTTGTCCCAGTCGGAGTTGTCGTTGGTGGGCATCTCCAGTCCGTGCTCCATGAGGTAGGCACCACTGTAGGCCTTGCCCTCGCAGTCGAGGAGCTTGCTGTCGATGCGGTTGAGCTCGCGCACCCGGTACATCTTGTCGGCGTCGAGGCCTGCCATCTTGATGCACGGCAGGTGCTGGTACATGAAGGTCTCGAGCTTCCACCAGTACCACACGGCCTTGGCCTTGTCTTCGCTGACATACATCAGGCTGGCCACGCCCTTCTTGTCGTAGGGGCTCTGCAGGCGGTAGATGTCGCCCATCTGCACCACGGGCCTGATCTCCTTGTACTCGCTGATGGCCTTGCGGCACATGGCCTTCTCGTCGTCGGTCATGTTCTTGGGCTGTATCTCCATGCCCAGTCGTCCGCTCATGGCCACGTCGATGCGGTATTTCAGCGGCACGAGGCGTTGTGTCTGGTGGTTGGGCGATGCCGAGATATGGCTGGCCATGGCGATGGCCGGGAAGAAATAGCTGGTGCCCCACTGCATGTAGACGCGCTGCAGGGCATCGGTGTTGTCGCTCGTCCAGAACTCGTCGAACCACGGCAGGTAGCCCCAGTTGACCCTTCCGCCGCCACTGGCACAATCCTGGATCACCAGGTCGGGGTATTTGGCCCGTATGCGCTCGCACACCCGCTGCAGTCCGCGGTGGTAGGCGATGTAGAGGTGGCTCTGCTCGTTCATGGGCAGATATTGCGAGCCGTGGTTCATGATGGACATGTTGGCGTCCCATTTGATGTAGGCAATCTCAGGGTATTTGGTCATGAGGTTGTCGACGATGCCGAAGACAAAGTCCTGCACCTTGGGGTTTCCCAGGTCGAGCACGAGCTGCGTGCCGCCGCGTCCCTTCACGGCCTCGCGGTTGGGGGCCTTGATCACCCAGTCGGGGTGCTTCTCATACAGCTCGCTCACGGTGTTGGTCATCTCTGGCTCGATCCAGATGCCGAACTTCACGCCGTGCTTGCGTGCGTCGCGCAGCAGTCCCTCGATGCCCTCGGGCAGCTTGTTCTTGTCCACCACCCAGTCGCCCAGCGACGAGGTGTCACGTTTGCGGGGATACTTGTCGCCGAACCAGCCGTCGTCCATGACGAAGAGCTCGCCGCCCATCGAGGCGATGTCGGCCATCATCTGATCCATACCCTGCTGGTTGATGTCGAAGTAGACACCCTCCCAGCTGTTGAGCAGGATCATGCGTTCCCGGTTGCCGTTGGCCAGCTGGTAGCGTCGGCCCCAGCGGTGGAAGTTGCGGCTGGCCCCCGAGAGGCCTTCCTTCGAGAAGGTGAGGGCCAGGCGTGGGGTGGCAAAGACCTCACCCTTCTTGAGGCGGTACTCAGAGTTTTGCTCGTCGATGCCCGCAAAGAAGTAATGGTAGTCGGTGTCGTCGGTCACCGTCTTGAGACGGTAGTTGCCCATGTAGCAGAGTGCTGCCCCGATGACGTCGCCCGAGTTCTCGCGGGCCTTGCCGTCGAGCGAGAACATCACCTCGGCATGGTCGGTATGCGTGTTGCGCACGCCGTCGTGGTTGCGGATCACCAGTTCGCCGGCGTGCAGCTCCTCTTCGGTGACATTGCACTCGCTGGCCCAGGTGCCCCACAGATGACTCATCCACACGTTGCCGCGACGGATGGGAAGCATGGCCGAGGCAAAGGTGGTGAGCGTCACGGCACCCTTCTCCTGGTGGCTCACCTCGGTCCATGCCTCGATCATGTCGACATCGGAGTATGCCTTGTATTTCAGGTCTACGCGCAAGGCATATACGGGGTCTTTGAGGTGGATGGTGGTGATGTCGCCCTGCGTGTCGGAGCCGGCGACCACGAGTTGCGTGGAGAGGTTGCCGTCGGCATGCCGGCAGGCGAAGGCGGCCTCTACCGGCGTGTTGAGCCCGTAGGCTGGATAGGCGTCCATGCGCCCGCCACGCGGCTTGGGCAGGTTCTGCAAGTCGGCAGCCTGTAGCCGCGAACCAAAATAAACATACTCGGGTTGTTTGCCCTCATCGGCATTGATTACCATCGACAGATGAGGAGTCTGCAGGTGCAGCTGGCGGGCCATGGCCGACAGCGGCAGCGCAATAAGCATTGCAATAAACAGTTTACGATACATAGTGGGTTTGATTAGGTTTCTTGTTCCGCCGACAGTCCCCCGCGTGCTTGCAGGTGCGTTGGGGCAGCGTAACGGTATGTCATATTTAAACATACGCAAAGATAAGCAATAATACGCAACCGACCATCGTATTTGCAAAATAATATCAACAATGGGCAAAAGTAGTCTTACGGCCCGCATGGTGACATGATGTACTGCTGAGGCGATAAACGAATAGCCCAACAAACTAAGGCGACTTCTATACATATTTCTTTTCCAGTCTCCGTTTTTTGCCGTATCTTTGCAACCGCTAATCAATCCCTAACCCATGAATAGAACTATCATGACCATGGTCATGGCATGCCTCATGACCCTCCCGGCCCCAGCTGCCGATGTAACCCCCGACAGCACGGGGATGACCCTCGACGCACGTACGTGGACACGCAGCGTGAAGATGGGGTGGAACCTCGGCAACGCGCTGGAGAGTGCCGGTGCCGACTGGGACGATGCCACAGGCACCTGGACCAAGGTGTGGATGACCAACCGCAACGAATGGGAGACGGCATGGGGCAACCCCAAGACCACCCGCGAGATGCTGGCAGCGGTGAAGGCCGCAGGCTATGACGCCGTGCGACTGCCGGTGCGCTGGCAGCCTCACGTGACCGACGAGAGCACCATGGCCGTCGACGAGACATGGATGAGCAGGGTGCAGCAACTTGTAGACTGGTGCATGGAGCTCGACCTGAAGGTCATCCTCAACACCCACCACGAGCTATGGCTGGAGAGCCACCCCACCTACGACCGGCAGGAGGCCAACAACAACAAGCTCGCCGCCCTGTGGCGGCAGATTGCCACGCGCTTTCGCGACTACGACCAGCGACTGGCCTTTGCCGGGATGAACGAGGTGAACATCAACTGGCAGGCACCCACGGCCGAGAACACGGCGGTGATGAACAGCTACAACCAGACCTTCGTCGATGCCGTGCGCGCCACGGGCGGCCGCAACGCCTACCGCACGCTCATCGTGCAGACCTACTCGTGCAACCCACACTATGGACTCGCCGGACTGGTGGTGCCCACCGACGAGGTGAAGGGCCGACTGGCCGTGGAGTTCCACTATTACAATCCTTACAACTACTGCAGCGGTGCCGCAGGCAGCTACTACTACTGGGGCAACGCCTTCAAAGACAAGGGAGAGATTGCGCCCGAGACCGAGACGGCGCTGAAGAACCTCTTTGCGCAAATCAGGAAACAATGGTACGACCAGGGCGTGGGCGTCGTGGTGGGCGAGTTTGGCATATCGAACCACTATACCGACGACGACCGCACCACGCAGCAGCAGAACATGCAATACTATGCCCGCTGTGTGGTGGAGGAGGCCCGCAAGAACGGCTTCGCCGCCTTCGTATGGGACAATAGCGCCTTCGGCAACGGCTCTGAGCAGTTTGGCATCTTCAACCGCAAGAACAACATGTCGGTAGACAACCCCTGGGTGCTCAACGGCATGGTGGAGGGCGCAGCCACCGTGTTCGACGAGAATCCCGGCACCGGCAATACCGCCACGACCGACTATGAGGGCACGGTGGTATGGGAGGGCGACAGGGCACTCAACTGGGGCACAGGGCTGCAGCTCACGATACCGGCCACGCAGTTTGCCGGCTTCACCCCAGCAGGCAAGGTGGTGATCACCGTCACCCTAGACCCCGCGGCCGGCTACGACGACCTACAACTCTGCACCTCCGACTGGAAGGGCTGTGCCTACACCATCGACGGCACCGCCTTCACGGGCGACTACAGTCCGCGCACACAGCTGGGCCTGAGCAGCGGCACCCACACCCTCGTCGTCTCGTTCGACGCCACCACCGTGGAACGCCTGCGCCAGGGCGGCCTCATCATCCAGGGCTACGGCATGAGCCTCAACCGCGTGCTCGTCTCTCCGGCCGGCACCACCGGCATCGCCGCCATCGCCACCACCCCTGCCCACGATGCCATCTACACGCCGCAGGGTGTGCGCATCCACAAGGCCCGCCGCGGCGAGGTGTATATACGCAACGGCAGGAAATATGTTGCCAACGAATAAACCATGCCCCAGAAGGAAGGTCGTATGACAGAAAAATACTAACAGGATAGACTTCAGGTGGGTTATATTAATTACCACCGGGTCAAAAATATTTAATAGCCCTGAAGAGACAGAGTTACAGAATAGGCATGGAGCGTATCACTAATCTCAAGTATCACATGATCGACCTCAAACTCTTCTCGGAGAACAAGTGCTAATAGATGATGTGACAGCTGTATCCACGAACGGTGCTCATTTCACTTTCTCCATGTGCTCGGCCTGCTCTTTCTC
>CAZBQA010000004.1:78842-91555 GCA_964493905.1 uncultured Prevotella sp. | reverse complement strand
AAGATCTCCATGCTTTCTTGGGTGCTTCGTCTGAACTACGACTACAAGAATCGGTACCTGCTCACCGTGTCTTCGCGCTGGGATGGCAGTTCAAAGTTCCAGAAAGGCAACCAGTGGGGCATGTTCCCATCTGCAGCCTTGGCATGGCGCGTCACAGAAGAGCCCTGGATGGCGAATACCCACAACTGGCTGAGTAACCTCAAGTTGCGCCTCAGTTTCGGTATCACCGGCAACAACAGCGCCGTGGGGCCGTATCAGACGCAACTCCTGGCCAACACCAAGTACTACTACAACTTCGGTAATACCGTGGCTAACGGATACGGCTATGAACTGTCAAACCAAGACCTGACCTGAGAAAAGACCACAGAGTTTGACCTGGGCCTTGACTTCGGATTCCTCAACAACAGGATTAACGGTACTGTGGACTTCTATTCCCGCACATCACGCGACCTATTGATGCAGATGGAGACACCACTCGAGATGGGCTCCACCACCAGCTCGATCTGGGGCAACGTCGGGAAGGTTAGAAACACGGGTATTGAACTGCAAGTCAACACTGTGAACATCCAGACCAAAGATCTCACTTGGACCACTAGCCTCACATTCGCACACAACCGTAACAAGATTCTGGAACTCAACGGTGGTAAACAAGACATGACTGGCAACGGATGGTTCATCGGACAGCCTATCGACGTGGTTTACGGCTATGTTCCTGACGGTATCTGCACTGCCGCCCAGGCTGCCGCGCTGGCTGCCGACGCCACCAAAATCACCAAGTTCTACGAAGGTGAGTATATGGTGAAAGACATGAACGGTGACGGCACCATCGACCCCACAGACCGTCGCGTGCAAGGTCATGCCGAACCTACATGGACAGGCAGCATCAGCTCTACGCTGACGTGGAAAGGCTTCGACTTCTCATTTAACATCTACACCAGTCAAGGCAGCAAGGTGTACAGTCCGTTCATGGCCGAGTTTACCGACTACAGCCAGCGTGGCATGCAACGTCTTAAGATGGACATGTACACCCCGGCAGGCGTGCAACTACTGGGTGACGATGGTAATCTCTATACCACCACCGAAGCCCATCTTGGCACATACCCGTTCCCCACAAACGGCGGTAACAATAAGGGCTGTGGACAGTTCTGGGTGAACAACAGTACCGGTTCGCAATGGTTTGTCGACAACTCTTTCACAAAGGTCAAGAATATCATCCTTGGATATACCTTCCCCAAGAAATGGATTACCTCGCTCGGGCTGAGCTACCTGCGCCTATATGTGAACTTCGTCAATCCGTTTGTCTTCACCGACTACAAGGGATTCGATCCCGAATGGGCAGCAGCCCCGATCAACGATGCCACAGGCGGTGTAGCCTCAAGGACTTATCAAGTGGGTATGAACATTAAATTCTAAAAAACAAATCGTATGAATATAAAAATTATCATTGCAGCTGCCATCTTTCTAGGACTGACCAGCAGTTGCTCAGACTTTCTGGAACAAGACAACCGCTCGAACGTAAACGCTGATGAGTTTTACAAGACAACAAAAGGCTTTGAGAGCCTCACGACCAGCATGTATTCGTCTCTGCGCGAAATCTATAGCAACTCTCCACTGACCATGACGGCGGGCACCGATCTCTTTGGTGACGGAAAATCGGCTGGCGTGGCAATGAATTACTATCAGCACACGGCAACAGAAGGTAACGTCCTTTTGCTCTACACCAACCTCTATAAGTCGATACAGCTAGCCAACGCCGTTATTGCCAATGGCGAGAGCACAGCAGACAACAGTGTCAAGCAACAGTACATTGATGAGGCCCGGTTTATACGTGCCTTCGACTACTTCATGCTGGTGCAGACATTCGGCGAGGTGCCCCTGGTCACCAAGCAGTTCAATGCTGCCGAGATGCAATTTGAACGGACAGACCTGGCAACGCTGTACGATTTTATCATCAGTGAACTTGACCACTGTGCCCACAACTCCAGTCTGCTGACTAGAGACAAGTCTGGAGTCGGTCGTGCCAACAAGCGTGCAGCAGCACTGTTGCTATCGAAGGCTTATCTCACCAGAGGCTACCTCAATGGTAAGGACTATGAGGCCCAAGAAGCCAACATCGCCCAGTCCACCGACTTCCAGAATGCCGCAACATATGCTGAGGAAGCCATCAATGGCGAACAGCCTTCGCTTTCCATAGAAGATGCTTTCGACGTGCAGAATGAGGAAAACGCCGAAATCTTCTGGTCGGTGCAGTTCAGTTCAAGCTCTATGGCCTCACCAGCCAATGATGGCAGTTACCAGCAGGCTCAGTTTGGAAGCTATCTGGGCGGATTAGAGATGCCGTTGACCAAGGCCATCGACGGCAACGAGTCGCCGTTCCTGCGGCTGATGAAGATGTACAGCAAGGGTGACGGACGTCTGGAGCAGACTTTCATGCTGGAGCTCTATGGCACCAGCGTGGAAAAGAACGGCATTCAATATTTCAACTATTACAACGATACCGCTAAGCCCATCCTTGCCTATTATGCTCCGTCATGGGCAACCGATGCCGACATTGAGGCATGGAAGGCCAACGACCCTAATGGGCAGAAGAAGAACACCATTATCACCAAGACCGTTGCTACAGCAGAAGAGGGCGGCATCGGCCCCTCTACCCGGGTCAGGGCAAGCTGGACAGAACGCAGGAGCATGGATATTGGTGTGCCCTGCATCAAGAAGTTTGATGACTACACGGCAGCCTCTATCAGCAACCGCTCGTCGGCCTGCTCCACACACGACTTTGTTGCTGCCCGTCTGGGCGAAGCCTATCTCATTGCTGCTGAGGCGTACCTGCAGAATGGCAACACACAGAAGGCTGCCGAGTATATCAACGCCCTTCGAAAGCGCCCCGGCACCATTAAAGCGGGCTTTGAGAGCAGCATAAACGTAGCTGCCGCAGATGTAACTATCGACTTCATCCTCGATGAGCGTGCAAGAGAGATGGCTGGTGAATACGTGCGCTGGTACGACCTCAAGCGTACGCATAAACTGGTGGAATATGTCACAAAATACAATGAGGACGGCGTTACCGATGCCATGATGAAAGACAGCGACGGCAAGTACAAGATCCTCAGACCCATCCCGCAGGATGCCATTGACAAAAACCAGGGCAAGGTCACACAAAACCCAGGCTATTGATATCCTCTTCGACGTGTAATATTATCAAAGGGGTATGCTTCGTGTGTGAAGCATATCCTCTTTTTGACAATGTCAGCAATCAGCCATACTTGTTGCCCCCCCTTAGCTTGATGGGCTAACACAAAGAAACCGATTGCTCAGCAAGCAATCGGTTTCTTTGTGTCTCAATCATTAGCGTCGTTCACGACCTGCAGCAAGAGTTGATGGTCGTCCGAAGTTATGTATTGTTCCCGATGTTCTTCACCATGTCCTCGAAGCTCTCGCGGTCGGTGAGGGCACCATTCTTGACGCGCGCACGATAGTTGTAGATGGTGTTGACCGAATAATGGAGGAACTCGGCAATCTTGCTTGAGTCGTCGATGCCCAGACGTATGAGGGCAAAGATGCGGACGGTGGTGTTGAGCCTGTTCTTATCGGTGAGCGTCACCTGTTCCTCGGGTTTGAGCATGGCATTGAACGAGTCAACAAAATGGGGAAAGAGGTGCAGGAAGGCTGAGTCGAAGTTGGCATAAAACTCCTCCAGTTCCTGTTCCTGAAACTCGGCCGATTGTGTGAGCTCAATGAGCTCGGCATACTGCCTCTGCTTCACGCGCTTGTTCACCTTCTTGCGCAGGTCGTCGAGCCGGTCCATGTAGATGGAGCACAGGCGCATGAACCGCCCCACATATTCTTCCTTCACACGGTTGGCATCGAGCAACTGGATGTTAGAGGTCTTGAGTTGCTGGTTCAGCAACGACAGTTGACCGTTGAGTTCCGAGAGCTTGCTGTTGCTTCGCGAGAGGTCGTCGCGTGCCACCAACAGGCGTTTGCGCTGACTGTTGACATAGAAGAGGGTGCCCAGCAAGAGCAGGGCCATAACACTGATGATGCCCAGGGCAAGCATCAGCCTGCGGTTGTTCTCCTCACTCTCGGCCTTATACCGGTTGGCAATGGCCGACAGCAGGGGCGAGATTTGCGACAGGCGCTGCCTGGAGCCGAAGCGTCCGGCGCAGGCGCTGGTGTAACTGATGTAGCGGTAGGCGCGGTCGACGTCGCCCTGCACGAGCAGCTGGTTGGCCATCTCCCACATCGACCCTTGGTCCATCACCCCATTGCGTATGTCGGCGAGCACCGACTCCGCCAACCAGCGCATCATGTGCAGGGTGTCGTCGACGTTCTTGTATTCCAGATAGCGGTAGAGTGCCACCAAGGCATAGGGATGCGAGCCCTTGACCACGTGGCGCAGCCATTCGTTGTTCACCGCCTTCGAGGCCTTGAGGTTGCGGCCGTTGAGCAGCGAGAGCTCGAGCACCTGCATCCTGTTGTTGTCGTAGCGGGGCAGTGTCTTGAGCAGCAGGGCGCGGTATCTGGCAGCCTCGCTGCCATACCATTTCTGCAAGTCGGACAGGTGGGTATAGTAGGCTAGTTCGCCATAGACGTGCGAATAGGCAAAATAATAGGTTCCGAGCGGTGTGCCTCGGAGCAACGTGGAGTCGACCCGCGAGAGTACCGATAGTGCCTCGTCGTACATCCCCGTATTGCTGCACAGTATGGCCAACAGCACTTGGCACTCGTGGGCCTTGTCGGGCCGTGCGTGCTTGTAGGCCAAGGCGATGCAATGGTTGAGGTAATAGATGGCCGAGTCGTTGATGAAAGGCTTGTATTCTTCATACAATCTGAACGAAAGGTCATAGCGGTTGAAATCGTCGCCCGCCTTCTGCAGTTCGCTTTTCAATAGAGTGATGCGCTGCTCCTTGGCAGCTACATATTGCTGTGAGTTGTCGATGGCTTGGTCGATGAGGGTCAGCAGCGAGTCGAGTTTGGCATCTTTGGCCATTATTGGTGCCGGTAACACCAGGCAAAGAAGATATAGGATAAGTTGTCGTTTGGTCATGTTCGGATAGGTAATCTTATTGGCAAAGATACGTCTTTTTTCAATCACCGGCTGGGTTTTCAATCTACTTTTTTCAATCCGCACATGGAATTGACGGCCGTTCATTAGAATGAGATGTGCCTAAAAGGGACTGCTTATCATTCGAAGCCACACAAAATGAGGGTAGGTTTTCGAGATGTCGCCACCAAACACTTCCGACTTCCATCATCGGTTTGGTCACTCCATTCACAAAAAAACCTACCCTCTGTTATTCTGTCAGTTGATCTCTATACCTGTGTCGAGGAAACTACTACGCTATTGTGAAGTTGCTCTGTCACGATGTATTTCATCCCGACGACAAAAGCACTTGTTATTATGTTACGATGTATTTCATCCCGACGACATGACCATATACAACGTGAGACGTTACCTTGTTTTGGCATCGCCATTGAGGCCAAGGGTTCGGATGTAAGAGGCCTGGGGCGTGCAGTTGTGGCTTTCGGCGTTGTGCAGGAATGCCTGCATGACCTTGAGCGCCTGCTGCTGACTGGGCCGTGCCTCTCGGATGTGCTGATAGGTGCTACGGTCGGCCTCGGCAAACTTCACCACCACCGAGTCCCAGCCCTCGGGGCGGTCGATAGCATTAAAGCATGACCCGTCTACCTTCTTATAGGGCCAGAACGTGTAGCCGATGTTGTAGTCGCGTAGAATCTTGCACAGACTCTCCTGCCACTCGTCGGTGTTGTGGCCCGTCTCGCCCATCAACATCGGCAGCCCCGTGCGGTCGCGGAAGCTGATAATGTCGCGATAGGCCTCTACCACGGCTGCCGAGCCATAGCGATGACAGGTGTACATGATCTTGTCGTCGAACGTCCAGTCGGTAAACGGCTTGAAGTTGCCGTTCCACTGTGCCCCGCCGAGCAGCACGATGTGGTTGCGGTCTACCTCACGAATGGCCTTCACCACCCGCTTGTAGAGCGGTTCCAGCTTGGCGTTAAGCGCGTCGAGGTCGTCTTTGAAATAGTGGGCGATGGGTTCGTTCATCGGTTCATAGCCCAGAATCACCGGTTCGTTGCGATAGCGCAGGGCAATGTCGCGCCATATCTTGCAGAACAGCTGCTGGCTCTCCTCGCTCTCGAAGAGCCATGGATAGCCATAGCTGTTGTCGATGTTGTCGCCGGTCTGTCCGCCGGGACAGTCGTGCATGTCGAGGATAAGATACAGGTTATTGTCGCGACACCAGGTCACCACCGAGTCTACCAGCCTAAACCCGTCTTGTCGGGCGTTGAGTCCCATATAGTCTTCGTCGGTGAAGAGCTTGTAGTTGAACGGCAGGCGGATGGTGTTGCTGCCCGTGACGGCGATGAACTCCACGTCGCGACGGGTGATGTACTTCTCCTTGAATGCACGCCAGAACGCCGCGGTGGCATCAGGCCCCACCATCTGCGATAACATGTCGTTGATCATCCAATAGCTGTTGGCCTTGCTGAAGCCGAACATATAACCTTCGGGGTTTAGCCAGTTTCCCAGGTTGGTGCCCTGAATGAAGAGCCGCTCGCCGTTGGGCTGCCGCAGGTTTGTACCGTCGATGGTGACAAACTTACGCTTGCCTGCCGTGCCCGTGAGACAGAGCAGGAGCGTGAGCATAAGAATAAAGGTCTTCTTCATGCCACTATTTTTGGAAGATACGGATATAGTCTACCTGCATGGTCACGGGCAGCGCACTCTCGTCCACGCCGTTCATGCCGCCCCAACTGCCACCCCATGCCAGGTTGAAGATGGGATAGAAGGCATAGTGGAATGGCCACTGGTCTTGTCCTGAGCCCATGGCAGCCTTGGTCACCGCGAGTTGCACATTACCGTCTACATAGGTGGTGATGGTCTCGGGAGTCCACTCCAAGGCATAGACATGGTAGGCACCCTCGGCATCTGGGAGCGTCATGGCATGTGTCTTCTGTGTGCCCTTGGTGTGGTTGTAGTCTTGGGTATGAAGCGACGACGACACCTCGTTGGGCACGGCGCCCACCTCTTCCATGATGTCGATTTCTCCACATCGCGGCCAGGGGTTGGTGTTGAAGTCGTTGTTGCTCGGCATCATCCAGAAGGCGGGCCAGGTGCCCTTGCCCTTGGGCAGCAGGATGCGGGCCTCGAAATAACCATAGGTCCAGCCTGTCGACGGCTTGGCATACACACGACCCGAGTAGATCTTGCCGTCACTGCCCTTGTAGCAATGGATATTGAGTTTGCCATTGGCCACCTCGTTGACACTCGATCCCTTGATGTAGGTCTGCAGTTCATTGTTCACCCATCCGGCGGGTTGTGCCTCCTGCACCCAGTCGCTGCCGAGGCTGTTGCCGTCGAACTCATCGTGCCACACCAGTCGGTAGCCGTCGGGGATAGTCATCGTGCGGTCGGCCACCGACTCCTGATACACTTCCACGTCCACCGTCTGCGACTCCGTGGCCACCGTCACCTTGCCTGTGCGCGAGCTCTGGGCATCGTTGGCCGCCGTCGTCACGTCGAATGTTGTGTCGTTGGTCTTGCTGACGCTGATCCAACTATCCTTTGTGCTCACCGACCATGCTTCGCTCGATGTCACCGTCACCGACACTTTCTCGCCGACAGAGCCTGTCACGATTCGCGTTTGTGAGAGCAGCAGCGGCGCGCCCTGTTTCACGACCACCGTGGCACGGCTGGTGCCCGACTTCACCGTGATGGTGGTCTCGCGGGCAGCGGTACCCTTGTTCTCGGCCACGTTCACGGTGATGGTTCCCTTGCTCGTATTCGTATTGGCATTGGTCACCGTCACCCAGTCGGCTGCGCTGTACGAGGTCCACTCGCCCCGCGAGGCTGTCACCGCCACCTGGTAGCTGGCGGCGCCAGCCTTTACCTGTAGCTCCGTGGGACTTACGGTCAGCGTATTATCGGTATTGCCCGTGGTGGTATTGTCATCACTACCACTGCACGACAGACAGACGAAGGCCGAGAAGGCTGTTAGAAAGAGATTGAGTTTTTGTTTCATAAATCATAGCAAAAAGGGAGGCAGGAGTAAGATGCCCGCCCCCCCTTACGATATTAACCTAAAATCAAATATAACCAGTTACTTTGGATTGTGTGCCTGAATGATGATGTTCTTCACCTGCACGTTCAGTCCGGCCGGGCATCCGCCGAGGTCGATGACAAGTTTTGCATTGCTCGCATCCACGTCGCCCACCTTTTCATTCTTCACGTATCGCTTGGCAAAGCGCAGCACGTTTTCGCCTCTATTCAGACTCACGGGACTGGCATAGAGTAGCGTGTTGTCGTCGTTGTCTTCCTGACAAACCTTGACCGTAGCATTCTCGAAGGCCTCGCTGGCCACGAGGGTCACCGAGATGTCGTAGGCCTGTCCGGCCTTGAGGTCCACGCCGCCATTGTGTATGGAGCACTGGGCCTGCCACTGGGCGGCAGTGGCATAGGGTGCGGTGATGCTGTAGACACCATCGGCATACGCGAAGGTGGGGTCGGCCTGCTGTGCCCAATCGGCATTAGCCCACCAGAACACCATCGAGCCCACGCTGTTGAGGCCCTTGGCAAGGTTGAGGTCGCTTGACGCGTCGGCCCAATTCACTTTGTCGGGGTCGAAGTCGGTAGAGGGCGCAGGGTCGTCGCCGTTGATGAGCGAGAAGTGCCATACGATGCCAGGCAGGTCGAGCGCCAGCTCCATATACTTGGAGTCGATGGAGAGGATGCGGAACGTATATGCCTCATCAATCTGTGCCTGATGCGCGATATAGGGGAAGAGCATGTGTGCAGGCAGGGTGATGGTCTCAGTCTGTGAGGCATCGTCATAGCCCAAGGCATACTTGCCCTCGGCCAGCATACCATACTGGCCTACCAACGGAATGCTGTAATCGCTGCCGGCACCTGCCACCCCAAGCGACGATATACCTGCGTTGACAAACGTGTTGCCGTCTTCACCGGCACTGTAGACATAGTCGTTGGTGTTGCTGAAGGTCAGGCGGTCGTCGTAGATACCTTGGTCGGCCTTCTCGTTGGGGCCTGCCGACCACCAGTCGAGGCCGGCGGTGCCCGTAGGTCCGCAACCCATGTGTCCTTTCTTCGAGGCATAGATACGCCACTCCTTGGTGCCATCGCCGGTCAGGGCAGCAATGGTCTTCGAGAAATCGTAGCGTGTGGTGTCCACGGTAAACGAGTCTGTAATCTCTCCGTCGCTCACGCCATTGCGGTTGCCCACCTTCAGTTTGTACTTGTAAGTACCCTTAAAGATATAACGTTTTTGGTATCCGTTCACCGTACCCTTGTATTCTGGCGAACCCTCAATGGTCCAGATGGGATAGCATCCCGGTGTGTTGAGGGTAAACGTAGCCACGTTTGTCTTCTGGTCTACGGCTACCGTATAGTCCACGCCAGAGATATTGGGTAGGCCGTTCTCGTCGGCCCCGTCAAACTTGTCGGGCGAACATGCCGTCAAGGCCAACCCCGCCGCAAGGATGATTCCCCATGTTTTCATTATATTTTTCATTGTTCAAATGCTTTGTAGGTGGATAGATCAATAGTTGTTTTGCACGAGATTAGGGTCTGAGCTCAGCTCGTTCTGCGGTATGGGCAGATACTTCTTGCTCTCGGTCCAGCTGTTAGTGCGGTTGGCGGCGCTGTTGGCCACGAGAGTGGTGGCAGCCTTTCCGGTACGCACGAGGTCCCAGTAGCGCTTGCCTTCGCCCACAAACTCCAGGTGGCGCTCGTTGATCACGTCGTCGACGGTCACGCTGCCCAGGTCGCTGATACCTGCGCGCTTGCGTACCATGTTCACATACTTGGCAGCCGTAGCGGCATCACCACCGGTGCGCAGCAACAGCTCGGCAGCGTTGAGCAACACCTCTGAATAGCGGTACACGCGCAAGTTGTTGTTGAAGTTCAGGTCCACATCCCATCCGGCATCCTTGTTGTTCTCCGGACGTGGCAGGTATTTGTAGAGGAAATAGCCGGTGTCTTGCCAAGCGTGCTCATAATCAAAACCGTTGGCGGCAGCCGCAGCATTGGCATCCCATGCCGTGGCGTCACGGCGCGCGTCGTTGGTGGCAAACATATCGTAGCACTCCTTGCGCACAGGGCCGAAGCTCCAACCCGTGTCCACACCGTCCTTGCCCGATGTCCAGCCGCGCGGACCCAGCAGTCGGGGCAACACCGTGCCACCCACGCCCAGCGAGTTGCTCCAGCCACGGGCATGGTTATCGTCGTTGTAGTTAATCTCGTAAATGCTTTCCGGGCACCACTCGTTGGCCTCCTCCCACAGCGCCTTATAATCGGCCAGCAGGGCATACTGTCCGCTGCTGATGATTTCGTTCATATAGCCCAGCGCCTTGGCGTAGCGGTCTTTGTCGTTCTGATACATCACCATCTCGGCATACACCATGTAGGCAAAGGCCTTGGTCACGCGGCCCTCGGTGGCATCGGCGGCCTTCATCGTCAGTGTGCTGCTGGTCATGGCTTCCTCCAGGTCGGTGATGACGTTGGCATACACCTCGTCGGCCGGCAGCTGCGGTGCCAGGTAGTTGCCCGTGAGGTTGGTGGTGAAGAATGGGATGTTACCCCAGAACTTCCACAGGTTCATGTAGTAGTAGGCCCTCAGTACCCGTGCCTGGGTGGTGTAATCCAGAGCCTTGGCCTCGGTCACGTCGCTCTTGCCAGAGGCCTGTGCGTTGGCCACGTAGGCTATGACGTCGTTACAACGCTTCACGCCGCTATACTCGTCTACCCACAGCGCGGCCAGCGTGTTGTTGGAGTTGGCCGAGTAGTTGGCCATGAGCTGCCAGAAGAGGTTATCGGACGCCGTAGCGCCACCCACGTTGATATCGTCGGCCATGATGTCCGAGCTGATATTGATGGGGTTGTAGCCGCCGTTTCCCCAGTCGGGCCAGTGCAGTGGGTCGTAGGCTGCCACCACGGCCTCCTGCAGGTGAGCGTCGGTGAGGTAGTATTCGTCAACAGGGTCTGCCGATGGGTTCTCTTCCTCCAGGAAGCTATCGCTACAGCCGGTCAGTGCCACCGTAGCCATGGCCATCAGTCCCAATACCAATATATTCTTTGTTTTCATAATTGTCATTTGCTTTTAGGATGGTTAGAACGAAAGGTTGAATCCCACGGTCCATGTGCGTGCCTGGGGATATACGCCGTAGTCTACACCCAGTGAAGTGCCGCCCGACGAGATTTCAGGATCGAAACCATGGTACTTGGTGAAGGTGAACAGGTTCTCGGCCATCACGTAGAGGCGGAGCCGGTCGATGAAGAACTTGCGCGTTAGCTGCTGCGGCAGCGTGTAGCCCAGCGCCACATTCTTCAGGCGCAGATAAGCACCGTCGTAGATGTAGAGGTCGCTGCTCTGCCAGTTAGTAGCGTCACCGTTTTTCAGGCGGGGATATTTGTTGCCTGAGCCCTCGCCGGTCCAGCGAGCCAGCATCCATGAGGGGTAGTTGCTTGAGGCAATATCGGTGCGGTGGGTGGCATCGAAGACGTCAACACCGGCCACGCCCTGCCAGAACATATTGAAGTCGAAGCCTTTCCACTGGGCGTTGATGTTCAGACCGAAGGTCCACTTCGGCGTACCGTTGCCGATGTCGGTCTCGTCGTCGGCAGAGATATTACCGTCGCCGTTGACATCCACGAAGCGAACGTCGCCAGGCACGGCATTGGGCTGTATCAGTCCGCCGTCGGCATTGCGGTATGCCTGCACCTCAGCGGCATTCTGGAAGATGCCGGCTGTCTTGTAACCATAGAAGAAGGGGAAGGGATGGCCGTTCTCGGCACGGGTGATAGTGCCCACGCCCTGGAAAGAGTCGAGGTTGGCATAACCGGTGTCGTTGCCATACTGCAAGAGCTTGTTCTTCAAGTACGAGGCATTGCCCTTGACGGCAAACCTCGCGTCGGCCACGTTCCACTTGTAACCCAGCTCAAACTCCAGACCCGAGTTCTCCATGTCACCCACGTTGCCGATGGGCTTGCTCTCACCCACATACGAGGGGATGCTCATGGTCATCAGCATGCCGTTGGTCTTCTTCTTGAAATAGTCGACGGTGAAGGTCAGCGCACTGTTGAAGAAGGCGAAGTCTACACCGAAGTCGGTCTGCTCGCTCTCCTCCCACTTCAGGTCGGGGTTGGCCAGTCCGTTGGCCTTTGAGCCTTGGGCGAGGGTGGAGTTCTTGCCAAAGTAGTAGTTGTTGCCAGTGGCCGTGAGCACGGTGTAGCGGAAATCTCCGATGTTGTCGTTACCGTTCTTACCCCAGCTGAAGCGGGCCTTGAGTCCGTTGAACCACTCGGGCATCTTCATGTAAGGCTCATTGGCAATGTTCCATCCTAACGAGAACGAGGGGAAGGTACCGTATTTATGGTTGGTGCCGAAGCGGCTGGAGCCGTCACGACGCACCGTCACCTGTGCCATGTAGCGCTCGGCATAGTCATAGCTGCCACGGAAGAAGAGTGACGACATCGAGTGCGGGCTACCCACCCATCCGCTCACGCCGTGTTCTACCACAGCACCGGTCACGATGGGTACGAGGTTACCGTTGGCATCGGTGGCATAGACGATGTTACCATTACTGTCACGCTGATAAGAGAGGTGATAGTCACCGGTGGCATAGTTGATCGATGGCTTGTCGGCATTGATGAGATAGTCGCGGTTGCCGCTCAG
>CAZBQA010000004.1:6806-78742 GCA_964493905.1 uncultured Prevotella sp. | reverse complement strand
GCGGCGAAGTTGGTCACAAACTTGTGACTCCAGCCCTTTGAGGCAGGCAAAACCATGAGCGAGAGGGGGTTGTTGATCTCATTGTATGAGGTGCCCGGAATCATCAGCACTTCTCCGTTCCAGTAGAGGGGCTCATAATACTGCTTCTGTCCATCCTTATCGGTGTAAGTATACGTGCCATTCTGTGCGGTCGCGGCATCGCCCGAAACGGTTGGGGTGAGTGCAGGCGAGAGGGTCAGGGCCGAGCCGAGGGCAGAGCCCCACTGTGAGTTCACAGCCAGACCGGTGCTCTTGATACGGGCATACGACAGGTTGACGCTCAGGTCGAGCTTGTTCAGCCAGTTGCGTTCCTTGGTGGCGTCGAAGAGGTTGTACTTGGTGTTGCTGCGCAGCGACATACGCTCATAGTTCGACTGTCCATAGTTACCACCCACGATACCGTCCTGGGTGTAGTAGCCCATCGAGAGGTAATAGTTCACCTTCTCGCTTGCCCCGCTCACCGACAGCTCGTTGTTCATCACCGGCGCATTGTCGTTGAACACCAGGTCTTGCCAGTCGGTGCCCGTACCCAGCGAATAGGGGTCAGCATAGAGGGGTGCTTGACCCGAGTTGATATACTGCTCATTCTGCAGGATGGCGTAGTCTGTTGCACTGAGCACGTCGCGCTTGCGCCACTTGCTCTGCCAGCCGTAAGAGAAGTTGTAGTCTACCTTCGTCTTCCCCACCTTACCCTTTTTGGTGGTCACGAGTATCACGCCATTGGCGGCGCGGGCACCGTAGATGGCACCCGAGGCAGCGTCTTTCAGCACCTCGATGCTCTCGATGTCGGTCGGATTCACATAGTCGAGGCCACCCTCGATGGGCATGCCGTCAACGATATAGAGCGGGTCGGAGTTATTAATGGTACCCGTACCGCGCACGCGTATACGCGCGGCCGAGCCTGGCTGACCAGAGGCAGAGGTCACATTCACGCCGGCGGCCAGTCCTTTCAGGGCATTGTCCATGCGCACGGGGTTGGTGCCGGCAAGGTCGTCAGCACTCACCTTGGCGATGCTGGCCGTCACGACGCTCTTTTTCTGCACGCCGTAACCGATGACCACCACCTCGTTGAGCAGTTCTTGATTGTCCTTGAGCACCACCTGCATGTTTTGTCCACCGACCATCTCCTGCGTGATATAACCCACATACGAGAATACGAGCGTTGCCCCGCGGCTGCCTTGGAACGTAAACTTACCGTCGAGGTCGGTCACCGCACCGCGCGTGCTGCCCTTCTCTACGACCGAGGCACCAATAATCGGTTCGCCGTGCCCGTCGGTCACAGTACCCGTGAACACCTGTTCCTGGGCTTGGACCACAATGGCTAACAGCAGAGTCAGAACCATTGTTATGAATCTTTTTTGTTTCATAGGTAATAATGAATTAGGTTTTATTTGATAAAAGTATATTGGTCATCATCGGGTATGCCCCATATCGTCGAGGTAGCAGCACCTATGGGGCGGCGGCTTTCGTTTCTGCAAATATAAATAAAATAACCATGCAAAAAAACCGTGTAAGGTAAAAAAGTGGATGGGGACGACAGACTATAATCTATATAACGCTATATATCAAACACTTACAAAGAACAATACTAACAATTTGAGTGAATAAAAGTGGATGCCATATCAAGCACCTCAGTGCATTGGGTGTAGGTTGTAACACCATCTACAACATCCACTTTTTAGGGCTGGGAAGACAACCTACAACAACCTAAAAACCAGAAGATTGAGTATTTTACCAGGGCTTCATTTCCCACTTTTTACCCATACCGTTCCATGACATATTGCTTTATTTCTTAAATTTGCGATAAAAACGTGCCTGTTTCACGGTCTTGCCACCACTCCTACGCTCCCCACTCGTAACGCCTCCAAGGCCTTCTACACAAACGGCAGCGGCAGCCAAGCACGCTACTTCGACTCGAAGCACAGGCTACTTCGACTAGAAACACAGTCTACTTCGACTCGAAGCAGACGATGATTCGACCCGAAGCACAACACCGCACCAGCCCCCCTACCCCTCCAAAAAGCACCAACGACCGTAGCTGCAAGGGGTGCTGGGAGGTCGTAAGAATCTCTGCCATGAGATGCGAATAGACCTGTCAGTTGGGACAAGAATTACGTTAAGCAACAAGAAAACACAACAAGAGAAGTGGCAAACGTGAGACGGAGAAAGCTTGAACCAACAAACCAACAAACCAACAAACCAACAAACCAATATGAAGAAGAAAAAACTGGCACCCGCCCTGCTTCTTACGGTATGGCTGTGCACAGCAGCGCCGCTGCAAGCCAGGAGCACTGCAAGCAACGACAAGCCACTGCCTGTGTATCTCGACCCAACCAAGGACGTTGAAGCCCGTGTGGAAGACGCGCTGCGGCGCATGACACTCGACGAGAAGATTGCCGTGATACACGCGCAGAGCAAGTTCTCGGCCCCCGGCGTCAAACGACTGGGACTGCCCGACTTCTGGACCGACGACGGCCCTCACGGCGTGCGCCCCGACGTGCTTTGGGACGAATGGGAACAGGCCGGACAGACCAACGACTCGTGTGTGGCCTTCCCGGCACTCACCTGCCTGGCCGCCACCTGGAACCCGCAGATGGGATGGATCTACGGCAAGAGTCTGGGCGAGGAGGCCCTGTACCGCGGCAAGGACATGATTCTGGGACCCGGCGTGAACATCTACCGCACGCCGCTGGGCGGCCGCAACTTTGAGTATATGGGCGAAGACCCGTTGCTGGCTGCCACGATGGTGGTGCCCTACATCCAGGGCCTGCAGTCGAACGGTGTGGCCGCCTGCGTGAAACACTATGCGCTGAACAACGATGAGGAATACCGCCACCAGGTGAACGTGGTGGTGAGCGAGCGCGCCTTGCACGAGATCTACCTGCCCGCCTTCAAGGCGGCCGTGCAGAAAGGCAAGGTGTGGGGACTGATGGGGGCATACAACCTCTACCGCAACCAGCACAACTGCCATAACGACTACCTGCTGAACCAGGTGCTGAAGCGCGACTGGAAGTTCGACGGCGTGGTGGTGAGCGACTGGGGCGGCGTACACGACACCAAGCAAGCCATAGAGAACGGCCTCGACATGGAGTTTGGCACCTGGACCGACGGTCTGACGATGGGCGCCACCAATGCCTACGACAACTACTATCTGGCCGCTCCCTACAAGAAGCTCATCCAGGAGGGTAAATACACCGACAAGGAACTCAACGAGAAGGTGAGCCGTGTATTGCGCCTCTACTTCCGCACCACCATGGCCCCTCACGCCAACCGCGGATTCCTCTGCTCGGAAGAACACTATGAAGCCGCGCAGGAGATAGCCACGCAGGGCATAGTGCTGCTGCAGAACAAAGGCAATGTGTTGCCCATCAATACGGCCAATGCCCGTGGCGCCAGGCTCAAGGTGCTGGTGGTGGGCGAGAATGCCGTCAAGATGATGACCGTGGGCGGCGGCTCGTCGTCGCTGAAGGTACAGCACGAAATCTCGCCCCTCGACGGGCTCAGGGCGCGCCTGGCCGGAGTGGCCGACGTGGAGTATGAGCGTGGCTACGTGGGTGACGTGACCGGTGCCTACAACGGTGTGACCACCGGTCAGGACCTCTCTGAGAAGCGCACGGCCGACCAGCTCATTGCCGATGCCGTGAGCAAGGCCCGCACGGCCGACTATGTCATCATGTTCGGCGGGCTGAACAAGAGTGACTATCAGGACTGTGAAGGCCACGACCGTAAGGAGTACGGACTGCCCTACGGCCAAGACGCCCTCGTGGAGGCCCTGGCCAAGGCCAACCCATGCACCGTCTACGTCAACATCTCGGGCAACGCCGTGGCCATGCCCTGGAAAGACCGCGTGCCGGCCATCGTGCAGGGATGGTTTATCGGCTCTGAGGCAGGCACCTCGCTCGCTGCCGTGCTCACCGGCGATGTCAACCCCTCGGGCAAGCTGCCCTTCACCTGGCCCGCAAGCCTCAACGACGTGGGTGCCCATGCGCTGAAGACCTATCCCGGCACGTGGCGCGCCGACAAGAAAATCATCGACGAGGAATACAAGGAGGGTGTGTATGTGGGCTACCGCTGGGCCGACAAGATGAAGACGCGCCCACTGTTCGCCTTCGGTCACGGACTGAGCTACACCTCCTTCCAGCTCTCTGACCTTCGCCTCGACAAGACGGCCATGAGCCTCAACGACAGCCTCACGGCCACCGTCACGGTGAAGAACACCGGCTCACGGGCGGGCAGCGAGGTGGTGCAGCTCTACATCCACGACCAGAAGGCATCAGTAGACCGTCCCTACAAGGAGCTCAAAGGCTTCAGCAAGGTGTATCTGCAGCCGGGTGAGCAGCGCGACGTGACCATCACCATCGGTCGCGACGCCCTGAGCTTCTACGATGAGGGCACGCACAGCTGGAAGGCTGAGCCAGGCCGCTTCTGGGCTCTCGTGGGCAACGCCGCCGACCGTATCACCCTGAAAAAATCATTTGACCTGCAATAAAATGCCAGTACCATACATCGGTGGCATGACCTATGAATGAGAAATCGCCGTACTTGGTTTCACTGGATCTATGGAAACCAAGTACGGCGAATGTTTTTTCTAAGACGAGAATAGCAAGCGGCGCCTATATCATATCAGTCGAGCGCGAGCTTTCGCGCCATCATGCAGGCACCGATGACCCCGGCTTTCTCGCGCAGCTTGGAGAGTACGATGCGGGTGTCGCGATTGACAAGGTTGAGCGAGTTTTTGATGACTGCCGACTTGATGGGATGAATCAGATAGTCGCCGGCTATCGAGAGCGTGCCGCCGATGATCACCAGTTCGGGATTGAAGATATTGATGATGCCTGCCAGCGTGCCACCGAGGGCAAAGCCCATCTGCTCGACGATGTCGATACACAGTGGGTCTTCATGCTGCAGGGCGTCGACCACCATTTCGAGGGTCAGCTCGTCGACAGGTGTGCCTGAGAGCACGGAGGTCTCACCCTTGCTCAGCCGTTCCTTCACTATGCGCAGAAAGGCTGTGCCCGAGGCCTCTGTCTCCAGACAGCCTTTCTTGCCACACTGGCAGAGCACCTCATTGTCGAAGGCATGAATATGACCCAGTTCGCCGGCATATCCCGACTTGCCTTTATAGAGCTTGCCATCGATGATAATACCCATGCCCAGCCCCCAGCTCAGATTGATAAAAAGCACATGCTGCTCGCCATTGCCCTGACCTTTGAGATACTCGCCATAGGTCATGGCCCGTGTGTCGTTTTCGATACTGGCGTTGAGTTGCAGCTTCTCGCTCAGCAGACGGGTAAGGGGCTCTTCTGAAAAGTTGAAGATGCTATAGCTATAACCGCTATCGGGATTGACACGACCAGAGATATTGAAATTGACATTGAATATCTTTTTCTTGTCAACGCCCGACTTGTTGATGAAATCGAGTGTCACCTCGCTCAGTTTGTTGAGTGACTCGAGCGTGTTCTCTATGTCTATCGGTTCGTTCTCACAGAGTGCCACCAAGTCGCCCCTGAAATTGATGATGCCGATGTCGACCGAACTCTTCCTGATGTCCACGCCTACAAAATACCCGCTGTCGGGATTCAGGCCATACAGGGTGGGTTTGCGACCTTCGGCCGTCTCCAGTTTGCCATACTCGTTGACAAACCCCTCCTCGTTGAGCTCTCCAACCAGTTTGGCCACTGTGGGCACACTGAGCCCCAACTCTTTGGCCAAGTCGTTATTGGTAGAGTTGCCATTGTTGATAAAAAGTTCGATGATCTTGCTCTTGGCAGGATTGAACTTGTTGTCCTTTTCGTCTCGAAAGATATTTCCCATATTGGTTCGTTGGTTTGTTCGTTTGTTGGTCTTCGCCGTCTACAGACGTGCGGCCTACGCTGTTGCAAAGCCCGCACCGACCATTGTAAAGAGATGTAAACTCATTGGTTATTGGGGTGGTTACTAAGCATATTAATGAAAGGGAGTGCAATTTACAAAATATTTAGATAACCCCCAAGAAAAACACCAACAATTTTTAGGGTAAACCTTTATTAATCTGCAACATGTACACCATAGCACATAAGAAACAAGAGAAACTACTAATAGTGAGACGTTAATAAAGGGTTGCCGGCACAAGGAGCCTCGCTTACACATCTTTTATATGGCTAAATCTAAGCCACGTGATTTACTGCCTTTATTGCCAGCGTGCCGAGATGTTTGCGGCAAGCCACCCCTTTCTCACCATCAGCACCAAAACATATCTTATCATTCTGTATTTCAACACCTTATATCACCTACTGCGTTTAGACTATTATCCTTTAGGGGCAGACATCCGGCTGACTATTCCCGTCGTATCGTATAAACGATAAAGAGAACAAAAAATAAGTTAACGGGTATGGTAATGATTTGCTATTTAGGACATGTTTCTTAATTTTGTAATTATAAAACCATTCGATACTAAAATTTATCAACATGACCCAGCAAAGCAAGATTCTGATCCCCCTTGCCATCATTGGCCTCTTTTTCTTTTCCATAGGCTTTGCGCTTGGTATCAACTCCTATCTGATGCCAGTGCTTAAAGATTCATTGCAGATTTCCGGAGCGACAGCCACGTTGCTTTTGGCAGCCACGTTCGTACCTTTTCTCCTTTTCGGAATACCAGCCACTGTTATGTATCCAGGCCATAGGTTACAAGCGTACCATGGCATTGTCATTTCTTATTTTCGCCCTTGCCTTCTGTTTGTTCACCCTTGCTGCCAACCTAGACTCGCTAATATGGTTTCTCATAGCCAGTTTCGTAAGCGGCGCAGCCAATACTATACTCCAGGCTTCTGTCAATCCTTACGTTACCATCCTCGGCCCAATGGACTCTGCCGCCAAGCGTATGTCTTGCATGGGTATATGCAACAAGTTGGCTTGGCCGGTAACCACATTGTTTATCACCCTGGTCATTGGCAAAGGCATTGAAGACACGTCATTGCATGACCTCAACCTGCCTTTTATCATCATTATTGGCATATTCCTCATCTTGGCCAACATAGCAATCTTGGCACCATTGCCTGAGGTGAAGGCTGAAGGTGAGGACGATGATGACGAAGACATTGACCAGGCAGAAAAAAACACTGCCTGCCAATACGCAGACAAGAAGACCAGCATCATGCAGTTTCCGCATCTGCTCTTGGGCTGCCTTGCCCTGTTCCTCTACGTAGGCGTGGAGACCATATCGCTGGCCACTGCCACAGGCTACGCCAAGTCGTTGCAACTCGATGGTGACAATTATGGGTTCATCCCCTCCGTTGGCATGATTGTGGGCTATGTGTGCGGGGTACTGGTCATCCCCAAGTATCTATCACAAGCCGCAGCCATGCGCATATGCGCCATCATAGCTGTTATCGGCAGTATTGCAGTGGCCGTGGTGCCCAACCCAGAAGTGTCGGTTTATTGCATCTTCTTTATGGCTTTGGGATGCTCGCTCATGTGGCCTGCCCTCTGGCCACTGGCGATGGCAGATCTCGGCAGTTTCACCAAATCAGGATCCTCGCTTCTCACCATGGCTATTGCCGGTGGTGCCGTCATGCCCTGGATTCAGGGACTTGTGCAGGATGCCTATGGCTATCAAGCCTCTTACTGGGTTTGCGTACCCTGCTTTCTGTTCATTCTTTATTACGGATTTGCAGGTTACAAAATACGCACCAAATGATTATGGGGTATGGATGTGATCATCTAGAGTAGATATCAGCTGGGCACGATCCACATGAAGGTCTGCACTCCCCCATACCATTCGGTTTCCAACCTATCTCCATGGGGGACAATCATTGGCCCAAGACATTGTTTTCTGCATTCTTTCCTTTATAAGGAATGTTTCAGTTATGTTTCAGTTATGTTTCAGTTACTATCGTATAATTATTAGATTTAGCCCTTCGTGCAGCGTTACCGACTGCTGAACTACGATGGCATCTGCTGACTTCTCACAGCAAGCTTTACTCCGCATCTTTCGCAAAGGAAGTATTCCATACGTCCGTGATAACTCCTCGGATAAGGGCATTGCCATTCCATTAGTATGTATGCCACCGATGATTACTAGTTCAGAATTGAAGATATTGATGAGGCATGCCAAGGTGCCGCCGATGGCATAGTCCATCTGCTCGATGATGTCGATACACAATGGACCTTCACACTGCAGGGCATCGACCAGTATTCCGAGAGTCAGCTCATCGACAGGAACACCCGACAGCACCGATGACTCTACTTTGCATAACCGCTCTTTGACAATACGTAGGAAGTCAGCGCCAGATACCTCTGTCCCTAGGCATCCTTTCTTGCCCCACTGACAGAGTACCTCGTGACCGAAGACATAGGTATGCCCCAGCTATTCAGAATAGCCCACTTTCCCTTATAGAACTTGCCATGGATGATAATGTCCATGTCCAAGCCCCTGCTCATGTTGATTAACGTAATAATGCTCGGAATAATTGTAGTTATATCAAGTTTTCCAGTACCATTTGCGTTGCGTACACCAGGCTGCCACAGCCATCGTAATCGCTGTGAGCACCACTCCTTTGAGCAATCCCGTCAGGGGTGTGGCCTCGAGCTGTTGCAACAGCGGGTACAGCCCAGTCAGCTGCAATAACGGTATGACCAGCAACGAACAGGCCACATAGGCTACCAACGGATTGCGCCCGGTGTATTCGAGCGGTGCCGATACCCACCTCACTTGATAATGGTCGCAGACTACAGTGAGCACCAGCAGTGCAAAGAAGGCTAGCCCGGAAGTGGCGAACAGATAGCTCAGGGTGACGTCGTCTTTTCTGATGCCTCCCTGAAAAGCCTCTATCGTGAGGCCGAGCATGAGCATCACACTGCCATAACACCAAAGGTCTCGCCAGAAACGGCTCTCGCCACCATGGTGAGGCAAGACCTTACCCACCACAGCGATGAGCAGTGCGCTCACCAACACGTTGGCCAGCAGCCAGCGTGTATATAGCAACACCACATTGCCCACGACAAGCAGGAGAGATAGCAGTGCCACAGCCATCGCACTATGCTGTCGGCCGATGTCGTCCACCTTGTGATGTCCCATCCACTGACGAAGCAGCTCACCGGCGAATGTGCCGGGGATGATGATGAGCAGATACTCTTGAAAAACAGGACGAAATAGCCACGGCAGAGGCTGCCAGTGGAGCAACTGATGCTGCCAGCCCTCTCCGCCTTCTCCGCCAAGGAAGACAAAGGTGACAAAGGCCATGACCACCATACGCGCCAACTTGTTGCGCCGCGTGAAGAGATACACCAGCGCACCGGTGAAGGCCACGTTAGAGAGAATAAGGATAATGATGTCGCTGTCGGTGAGCGCAAAGGGCTTGCCCTGCCTGTAAGGCTGCAACACCATCCAAGCTACAGCCACCACATAAGCACCACCATTAACCAGGCGGCGAGGACCATCGGGCAGTCCCAATGGGTTGGGCATAAAGAGCAGGAACATCCAACCAAATGCCACCACAGAAGCTATCGCATTCAGCCATCCAGGCTCCCAGCCCATCACCGAGGGGAGCACGTGTTGGCAATAAATGGCAAAGAAAACCAGCTTCAGCCACCTCAGCATGCTCTTCCACACCAGCCGTTGACAACCCGTACCCTGTTCCAGTTGGCGTTCCATCGACAGCGGGATGGCTGCCCCCATGGCAAAGAGGAAGAAAGGAAACACCAGGTCTACCCAAGTGATACCATAACGTGTGGGGGGTGAAGACGTGTTCGGGTGGTGGCACCTGGGCATGGTACATCCATGCCGGCAACACACGAAAAGCCTCAGTGGCCGACAGCACCATCGTCATGATGGCATAACCTCTCAGGGCATCGAGAGCATGTGACCTAGGGCGACTCATGGCAGCATCCCTCCTTTCCGCATGCCTTGCTCCAACACCTGCCAGAGCTCTGGACGGGCAATGAGGTGGCAGATATCGAATACCATCAGCCCGTCAGACTCGCGAAGGTTCATCTCTACGCTCTGGCGCAACTTGTCGGGATTGCCGTAGAGCTGGTCGACCAGCAGTCCGCCGTAGAAGGGCTGTCGACCGAGAATCTGGCGCAGATGTCTGCATGAGCCCTCCACACTGTACCAGCTGCCATGCCATGTACGCGAGTCGGTCTCATTGCGCACGCCCGTGGTGCGTTCGCGGGCGGATTGCTCGGTGATGTCTGTGTAGTAGTTGCCTGTGATGTAAAGGTCAAGCAGCTCCCTATAGCCTGTCTTGCGATAGTCGGGCGTGGCCCAGTCGTACTCGGTGGCCGGATTGTAGTCGCGGCTGGCGAAGTTGACACCCACCTCATAGTAGCTGGGATACCAGGCACCGGTGTAGGTGCCGAAACGAATGGCAGGGTTCACGGCCTTGGCAGCATCGCGCAACTCATGCATGGCCTGGTAGATGTTCTGCGCCCGCCACATGACCCATTGCTTGAACCAACGGCCACGCTTCACCGTAGGATGGCCATCACCATCATGCGTCCATGTCATCACATCGCCGGGCCAGTGTCTCAGGCGTTTGCCCAACCATGCCTCAAAGCTCTTGCGGCTTAAGTCTGAGAAGTCGGCCTCTATGCCGTCATACCTCACCCGGTCGGTGATGATGCCGTCGAGGGTAGGATAGGCTCTGAGCAGGTCTTGCATCACGGCCACGATATGGTGTCTGAAGGTTGTGTCAAGCGGGTTGACCATGGCCGAATAGCGTTCCTTACACTGGGTGATGGGTTTAATGCCCTTGGGCGTGTAGACCACCGAGGCCCATTCGGGATGTGAGGTGTACACCTGTCCGCGGTCAAAAAAGTTGTGCCCGGCAACGAAGACATTCATGGAGGCATAGACCCTCATGCCCAGCTTGTGGCCCATCTCCAGAAAGTGGCCCAAGTAGTCGAAATCGGTGCGATGCACGCCTTGCCACTCTCGCATTCGTGGTGCATGTGGTGTGTCGAAGAGCACCTCGCCGGTGATGGGACGCACATCGACGACCACATCGGTGAACCCCATACTGTGTATCTTGTACAAATAATAGTCGATGCTGTCGGTATGGCTGAACCGTCCAAAGTTGGCCTCACCATCGATCCACATCATGGCCCGCTTCTGTGCGCCGGCTGTTGTTGTGCCAAGCAGCACAGACAGCAACAGCATCAATAAGCCTCGTCTCATATCGTAATTCGCTGTATTAATGTTTTTCCCAATAACGTTCGATATCTTCCAGCGACATGCCCGCAGTTTCGGGTACAAATCGCCACATTATAAATATATAGGGCAAGCACATCAGGGCAAACACCAAGAATGTGCCGGCAGGCGTGACACGGTCGAGCATCCATGGTGTGAGTTGTCCGATGAGATAGGTTCCCACCCACAGCGACAACCCTGCTACCGACATGGCGATGCCACGCACACGGTTGGGGTACATCTCTGAAAGCAGCACAAAGACCACGGCACTGATCGAGATGGCCGTGCAGAAGACATAAAGCAGAAAGAAGACAAGCATGTACCACACCGACAAATGCATCGCCTCGCCCCATGCAAACCAAATGGCTATAGCCAGCAGGCATACCACCATGCCGCTCACGCCGTAATAGATAAGCCGCTTGCGCCCCACCCTGTCGATGATGAATGTGGCCAGCACCGTGGTCAGCATGTTGACCATACCGACCAACACCTGACAATAGAGCGGCTCGCTCATGCCAGCCGCGCTGAACATCGACGGGCCGTAATAGAGCACGGCGTTCACGCCCATAAACTGTCCCAGGATGGCAATGGCCACGCCGATGACCACGGCCTTGCGAATGCCGGGGCTCAGGAGCATACGCCAACTGGCCTTGTTCTCCCCAGCCAGCGTCGACCGCACGGCGTCAACCTGCCGAGCCACGATCTCGGGCGTATTGTAGATTCTCGCCAAGATGGTTGTAGCCTCGGAACTACGGCCGCGGACGATGAGCCAGCGCGGACTCTCGGGTATCAGGAGGATCACCAGTCCGAACAGCGCTGCAGGCAGGGTCTCCATGCCCAACATGCCTCGCCATACCTCGCTCACCAAGAGCTGGTGCCACCACCCACTGCCCACACCGGCACCTTGGGCATGGCGCAGCAGCAACCAGTTGGCCAGATAGGCAGTAAGAAAACCGACCGTCACAGCCAGCTGATAGAGCGACACCATCTGTCCACGCAGTCGAGCCACTGCAATCTCTGAGATATAGATGGGTGCCACGATTGACACGATGCCGATGCCCACGCCACCAATGATGCGGTAGGCCACCAGTTGTCCGAAATTGCCAGCTACGGCACACCCTGCGGCCGATACCGTGAAGAGCAGGGCCGACACGAGCATAGTGGGCTTACGGCCCAGACGGTCGCTCATCATGCCAGCCACAGACACACCTCCTATCGAGCCTATGAGCGCACAACCCACATACCATCCTTGTGACAGCACATCGAGACCAAACTGTGCCGACACCTGATCGATGGTACCCGATATCACCGCCGTGTCGTAACCGAAGAGCAACCCGCCCAACGCTGCCACCACGGCCAGAAAAACCATATATCCCAATCTGTATTCCATTGCCTTATTTATTCTGTGTCTTGATATTATTACCCTGGCCACCATCAGATGCCAAAGTACTCACGATAGCGGTCATATAGATGGCCTGCCTGTACATAGGCAGACTGTGGACTCATAAAATGTGAGAACTCAAAGGTGATGGCCTTATCGTACCCACAGCGCTTGGCCGCCTCGAGCTTGAGACGCAGCTTATCAAACTTGATGGGTAGGAAGTGAATGGGCATATCGCGATCGAAGGTCTCGGCATTGGTCCAGCACTTCATGCCATATCGGTCGGCCAGTTTTTTGTTCACGCTAAAAAAAGCGTCGAGCTCATCATAGTCTATATGCCCGTCCTGGAACGCACAGGCATCTACCACATCGTGGATGCCATCAAAAATCTCGTTCCACTCGCGTTCGTGTTGCTCCACGCTCACAGCCTGATCGTTGGTCATCTTGGTGGTGCCCATCACAGCCTTCTTACCATCTATCCAGGGCGAGATAAACACCGGCAGTCCACCCGACACATCCTTACACTGCTTGCCCATGGCATAGAACGTAGGGATGCAGCCCCGGGTGTTGCGACTAATCTCTGTGCTGACGTACCATCCACCAAAACTCTTGTGATGGCCATACATACGCCACACCTCGTCAATGACATACTTATTATCTTCTACCTCTTGCGACATGTCGCCTGTATCCCAATAGTGGCCAGAATCGTAGAGGCCAAAATAGAATGTCATGCCATGCTTGTCAGACAGCGAAAGAAACTGCTCTATGAGGTCTACCGAAGGCATATAACATCCCTTCTTTAATAAATAAGGTGACGGATAAGTGATGAACTTGCGATAGCCCGACCGAATGACGATCACCGTGTCAATACCAATAGACTTCATGTAAGCAAAGTCACGATCCCATTCCCGATAGCCCCAGTTCTGGTGAGGGATGTCGTGTGAGATTTCATCAAGAAACGTGCCTGTAATGCTGAGCGCATTGGCCTTAGGCACCAGCAGACTGCCCGCAGGACTTTCAAGTTTGGCCCGGTTTTCGCCCACATGCCACTTGCTGCTCACTCTCCCTTTGCTTGGTTCAGCACCCAGTAACTTTGGTGACACTACGGCTGCAGCGCCAGTAAGCAGCAAATCTTTAATAAAACTTCTTCTACTCAACATAATAAGATGTATACCTAGGTTATTAAATAATCATTTGTTTGATATGGGCGCAATTTACAAAATATTTATTTAAGTACCAAAATATTATCCGTTATTTTTTTGGAACTTATTATAAAATCCTTTATATTTGCAGCAAACTTTGTTAAGAACACGGTAAACGACATAATAACATAACAAAATAAGTTTAATGACCATGATGAAAAAAAGACATTTACACAAAGCATCAATCCTCTTCGTCGGAGGAATGATGTTGACGACGCCCCAACCGTCTTATGCCGTTCCCGTGTCGCCGGAACCAACAGAAATCGCACAGCAAGCCAAGACTGTCACAGGAATCGTGTTGGATGAGACCGGAGAGCCTGTCATTGGTGCCAGTATCGTCGAGGAAGGTACTAAGAACGGTGCCGTAACCGATATTGATGGCAAGTTCACAATACAAGTTAAGAACGATGCCCGACTGGTGGTCACCTACGTAGGATATGCCACGCAAACGGTGTCGGTGAAAGACCAAAATGCAATTCGTATTGTGCTCAACTCAACCAGCAGTGAACTCAACGAGGTGGTGGTGACAGCCTTAGGTATCAAACGTGAGAAAAAAGCATTGGGCTACGCCATGCAAGAGGTGAAGACAGACGGACTCACTGAGAACAAATCGTTTTCAGTGGCCAATATGCTCCAGGGCAAGGTTGCCGGCGTGCAGATAGCCCAATCGGGCACAGGCCTCGGAGGCTCAACCCGCATCGTCATGCGAGGACTGAACTCGTTGAGCGGCAACAACCAGCCACTGTGGGTAGTCGACGGATTCCCCATCAATGACAATTCGGTAGAGCAAGCCGACCAATGGGGCGGCTCTGACTACGCTGGTGCTGCCTCGGAAATCAATCCCGAAGACATTGAAAGTATCTCTGTGCTGAAAGGGGCCAACGCTGCAGCCCTCTACGGTTCGAGGGCACAGAATGGCGCCATCATCATCACCACCAAGAAAGGACGACACGGGCAGCCTTTACGACTAGAATATAACGGCACAGTGGACCTTACATCGGTATATTCGCCTTACGACTTCCAAAATGTATACGGGCAAGGGTCGGCCGGTGTATATGACAACAAGGCTACAGCCAGCTGGGGTGCCAAGATGGCGGGACAGACCGTAGACAACTGGCGCACAGTCTTCTATGGTGACGACCGATATTCTTCCTATGCGCTTACACCACAGAAAGACTATATTAAAGATTTCTACCGCACGGGAGCGTCATACACCAACACGGTGACCGCAACTACCGGTGGCGAGAACATCACAGGACGCCTGTCGTTTACCGACACACGCGCCGATGACATTACCCCCAACTACAACCAGAACAGGCAGTACATCGACTTCCATACCGAGATGAACAACAAACTATTCACCGTAGGTATCAAGGCCAGCTACATGCACGAGAAGACCAACAACCGCCCCGGACAGGGTGAGTATGGGCAGATGATCCAACTGGTGAAGATGCCACGAGGCATCAGGCTGAGCGATCTGGAGAATCCGCGTGGCATAGGAGCCTACATCAACTATGCAGAAAACTGGTCGGGACCGAGCGATAACTTCGCCAATCCCTACGCACTCAGCGCCACCGAAAACGGCAGCAAGGCCACCCGCAACCGCTTTCTCGGACAACTCAGCGCCACGGTAAAGCTGACCGACTACCTACGGCTCACCGGCCGGGCAGGTATCGACTGGTATAACGATAACATCAAAAACTTCAACACCTTGCCTGACCCTACATCCACGGCATCGCAGTATGCCAGGAGTGTGCTGACCAACCAGGAGTTCAACGCCGACCTGATTCTCTATTTTGACAAACGTTTCGATGATTTCTCTGTCACTGCAAACCTCGGCACCTCGGTCGAAAACATCAAGTACGACGCATTGTCCAGCTCATCAGGTAAATTTGCCATACCGGGTGCTGTCACCCTTGCCAACGGCCTGACACAGACCACGAGCGAAGGCTATTCGAAGAAAGAGATTCAGTCGGTATTCGCCCAGGCATCCCTAGGCTACAAGAGCATGGTGTATCTCGACCTTACCGGTCGCAATGACTGGTCGTCGACGCTGCCTGCCAAAAACCGTTCTTACTTCTACCCGTCGGTGAGCGTATCGGGCATCATGACAGAGATGTTCAAACTGCCCGACTGGATGAGCTACTGGAAAGTGAGGGCTTCGTGGGCACAGGTGGGCAACGACACCGACCCCTACCAGCTGGCGACACTCTATTACCTGTGGACCACCGGTGACAAGCTCGATGCCGAAGGCGACAAAGTGAACCCGAGCATCATCAAGGAATACCTCAGCAAGACCAAGGCTCTGGAAGACCTGAAACCCGAAAAAACCAATTCGTTCGAGGTTGGTACAGAACTGCGTCTGTTCAACAATAGGCTGGGCCTCGACTTCACCTATTACAACACCAATACCAAAAATCAGATTCTGAGCGTAGGCATGCCAGGCTCTTCAGGATACACCTCGAAGAGCATCAATGCCGGTGAAATCAAAAGCCATGGCTTTGAGCTCATGCTCAACGGCACCCCGATACAGACGAAAGACTGGCAGTGGGACGTCAACCTCAACTGGGGTCTGAACCGCACCACCTGCGAGAGCCTCACTGACGGCATATCGCGATTCACCCTGGGATCCACGCGCATTGCCTCAGTGGTGGTGTCGAGCGGAGGCAGCTACGGCGATATCGTGGGCAAGGCCTTCAAACGCGATGGCAGCGGACGCATCGTGGTCGACGCCAATGGACTGCCCGAGACCATAGACGATCAGGTCATCGGCAATATGATGCCCAAATGGACTGGATCGGTGGGTAGCACGCTACGCTACAAAGACCTGTCACTCAGTTGTCTGATCGACATCCGCCACGGCGGCAACTTCGTCTCTATCACCGATGCCTACGCCTGTCAGCAGGGCAACTCTTCACGCACCCTCAAAGGGCGTGAGAGCGACGACCTCATCGTGATGGACGGCGTGACCGAGGACGGATCAGTCAACACCACCGGTGTGAGCGCCGAAGCCTACTGGAACGCCATCGGCGGCCCCACAGGCGTGGCCGAAGCCTTCATGTACAGCGGGTCATACGTCAAGATGCGCGAGATGGCTCTTGGCTACATCCTGCCGCAGCGGTGGTTCAGAAACACGCCCATCAAGTATGCCAAGCTCTCTGTGGTGGGGCGCGACCTCTTCTATTTCCACAAAAATGCACCTGTCAACCCCGAGGGAGCATTCTCACGCAGCGACTATGCACAGGCCTTCGAACTGGCCTCACTGCCACCGACCCGGAGCCTCGGCATCGCATTCAACGTAAAATTCTAACAAAACCGCAACGACTATGAAACGTAATATCATCAAAGGTCTGCAGCTGCTTTGCTTCTCGGGCATCATCATGGGTTGCACAGACCGTTTCGACAGCATCAATACAGACCCCACCGGCCTGACCGAAGGCGACCCTACCTATATACTCCCCTACATGCTGGAGCAGGGCAGCCGTATGGCATCGTGGGAATACCAGGTGGGTGACAACCTGCAAAGCAACCTCTATGCGGAATACTTTGCCAACTCGGCCTCCTATTTCAATTCCGACAACTATGTGTACCACAGCAACTGGGTGACCGACGGATTCTGGAATTCGTACTACGTGGGCGTACTGAAACAACTGAAGAACGTGAAGACCATCGTGGAGGAGAAGCCCGAATATGACAATGTGTATCAGGCGATGCGCATCTTCACCGCTCGTTGCACCGCCCAGACTACCGACATCTTCGGCGACATACCCTACACCGAAGCTGCCGTGGGCAACAGCAATGCCAAATACGACAGTCAGCAGAGCATCTACCAAGAAGTGTTCAAGGAGCTCACCGAGGCTTCAGACAAGCTCTACGCCAATCTCAACGATGCCTCGCAAGTGAAGTTGGGCGAAAGCCAGGACCTCATTTACAAAGGCAACCTCACCCGCTGGATTCGACTGGCCAACTCGCTACGCCTACGCTATGCCCTCCGCGTGGCCTACATCGACGCAGCACTGGCCAAGCAGCAGGCCGAAGCCGCCCTTTCGGCACCTGGAGGGTTACTGGCCAGCAACGATGACAATGCCGCCGCCTATATCTCTGGCAAAGGAGCCAACGGATATCCCCTGTTCCAAATCTCGGGTTGGGGAGAGTTCTGCATGAGCAAGACGATGGAGAACATGCTCAAGAATACCAGCACCGTCCTCGACCCTCGCACCAGCCTGTGGTTCGGACACACTTCCACCTCCACGGCCGATCATCCACAGTATGCCGGCATACCCAACGGGCTGCCCTCTGACAAGATTGCGTCCTATTCGGACAAATCCTACGTATGGGGATATCAGCACATGCCTGGTTACAACAGCAAGGACAACAGTGAATCGACGTTCTGCATCTCCAAGCCCATGAAGATCATGGACTACTCTGAGGTCTGCTTCCTCAAGGCAGAGGCTGCGCTCAGAGGCTATGCCGGGGCGGGTGACGCTCAGCAGAATTATCTCGCTGGCATCCAAGCCTCGTTTGACTATGAGCGTTCGTCAGTAGATGCCCAATACTACTCAACGGCCGACGATCAGACCTACAAGACCTCGGGCAGCGTGGCATGGGACAGCGAAAGCACGACCGAAGGCCATCTCAAGCAAGTCATCACACAGAAATGGCTGGCACTCTACCCCGACGGTGTGGAGGCTTGGTCGGAGTTCCGGCGCACAGGCTATCCCGCTCTCACCCCTGCCGTGCAGAGTCTCGACAGTTCTATACCCACTGGCACATTCATCAAGAAACTGAAATATGTGGACGATGAGACACGCGACAACCCCAACGCCACCGACAAAACGCTCAACAGCGGTCAGGGCGACGGACAGAACGTACGCGTGTGGTGGGACACTGAACGATATAAATAACCTGATACCACGACACCCCGGTCCCTCTCCCCAGATTGGGGCGAGGGACTAACAAACCAACGAACCAACAACCAACAAATCAAGACTATGTATGATAAATAAGAATTCATATCTACAGACTTGGGCCGAGACCTATCGCCGCGACCTGACAAACAACATTATGCCCTTCTGGATGGACTACGGATGGGACCGGCGGCACGGTGGTGTCTACACCTGCCTGGAGCGCGATGGTGGACTAATGGATACCACCAAATCAGTGTGGTTCCAAGGACGCTTTGCCTTTATATGCGCATACGCCTACAACCACATGGAGCACAACGACCAGTGGCTCGAAGCCGCACGAAGCACGCTCGACTTCATAGAACAGCATTGCTTCGACACCGATGGACACATGTTCTTTTCTGTTACCGATGACGGGCTCCCGTTGCGAAAGCGTCGTTACGTGTTCTCCGAGACCTTCGCAGCCATTGCCATGAGCGAGTATGCATTGGCCACAGGCGACATGCACTATGCCGACAAGGCCTTGCATATATTTGAGAACACACTGCGTCTGCTCAACACACCAGGACTGCTGGAGCCGAAATATGAGCCCACTGTACAACTGCAGAGTCACAGCATCGTGATGATCCTCATCAACGTGGCATCGAGACTGCGCACCGTAATAGACGACCCTCGTCTCGACCAGCAGATACAGGAGTCGATAGACACTTTGCGCAAATACTTCATCCACCCCGAGTTCAAGTGTCTGCTCGAGAACGTGGGGCCTCACGGAGAATTCGTAGACACTAACATGACCCGCACCATCAACCCAGGCCACTGCATTGAGACCAGCTGGTTTATCATGGAGGAAGCCAGACACCGAAATTGGGACAAGGACCTGCTCGACACTGCACTGCAGATCTTCGACTGGTCATTCGAATGGGGGTGGGACCACGAGTACGGCGGCATCATCAACTTCCGCGACTGCAAGAATCTGCCTCACCAGGACTATTCGCAGGATATGAAGTTCTGGTGGCCACAGTGTGAAGCCATCATCGCCTCGCTCTATGCCTACTTGGGCACCGGCGACGAGAAGTACCTGGAGCGACACCGTCTAGTGAGCGAATGGACTTACAGTCACTTCCCCGACAGCGAGTATGGTGAGTGGTATGGCTACCTGCACCGCGACGGCAGCGTGGCACAAGCCGCCAAGGGAAACCTCTTCAAGGGTCCCTTCCACATTCCGCGCATGATGATCACGTCGTACATGCTCTGTCAAGACATTCTCAACAAAGAATGATCATCTCGCACATACGGAGGAACGCCCTTATCCGGTCGTTCCTCCGCGCTGTGTCCCTCTAATATCACTATTCATTATTCATCCACACCCGATCCTTTCAGATTCCCAGAATCTGCCTCTGACTTGTATTGACCAATTACTTTTGTGTTCCATTTTATTATTCTGAATCACCATGATGGGATTACTTTCTAAATCAAAAAGTTATGTCTTCACCCGTGTGCTACTACTCACGGCAATGGTGCTGCTTTCCTCTACAGTACACTTGCAGGCACAGACCGTCAGCGGCGTGGTGAGAGACAACTCTGGTGAGACGCTCGCCGGAGTGACCATACTCAGAAACGGAGATACCCGCACGGGTGTCGTGACCGATGCCGATGGCCGTTACACCATAGCAGCCAACGGCACAGATGTGCTGACCTACTCGTATGTGGGTATGAAGTCGCAGCGGCAGACGGTGAACAACCGCCGCCGCATCGACGTGACACTGCAAGCTGAGGCCCAAGCACTGGGCGATGTGGTGGTGGTGGGCTACGGTCAGGTGAGACGGCAGTCGCTCACGGGAGCCGTGTCGGCCATCAAAGGCGACGAATTGCTGCGGGGACCTCTGACCAACGTATCGAGCGTGCTGGCGGGCAAGCTGCCCGGCCTGCTCTCTGTACAGACCTCGGGCGAGCCCGGCAACGACCAGGCACAGCTGGCCATACGCGGTTCATTCTACTCCCCACTGTGCATTGTGGACGGAATGCCCCGTTCCATCAATGACATCGACCCTAATGACATCGAGAGCATATCGGTGCTCAAAGACGCCGCCTCGGCAGCCGTCTACGGCCTTGACGCAGCGGGCGGCGCCATCATCATCACCACCCACCGCGGTCGCGAGGGAGCGACACAGGTGAGCTACGACGGACAATACGGCGTATCGGTGAATGCCAACTTCCCTCGATTCATGAACGGACCGGAATATGCCGACTATTACAACATGGCTGACCTGATGGATAAACTCACGGGAACAACCGTCCGCTCGCGCGACGATTATACACCTGTGTTCAGTCGTGCCAATATCGAAGCCATGCTGAACGGCGACCCCACAGACGGATGGGACAACGTGGACTACATCGGCAAGGTGTTTGGCACAGGTACGAACATGAAGCACAACCTCTCGGTACAGGGCGGTAACGATCGAACACACTATTACCTCTCGGCCGGCTATATGCGCCAGCAAGGCAACATCGACAACTACAACTATCGACGGTACAACCTGCGTACCAATATAGACACCCGACTGGGTCGCCATTGGCAACTGACCTTTGGTGCAGCAGGCACCGTGGGGCGACGCAGCACACCGGGATACGCCTCTGGAGGGTCTGACAGTGACGCGGATACCGAGGTAGGATGGCTGTCGGTAGGCCATCAGGCCATCATGATGCACCCCTTCCTGCCCGAGACATGGCAGGGGCGCTACACGGCCACCATTCCCAGCAACGCTGCCATTGCCTACTCACCCCTGGCCGCCATCTACCAGTCGGGCTATAAGAAGACGCGCAGCATGCAGCTCAACAGCAACATCACCATCGAATACGAGGCACCGTGGCTGCCAGGACTAAAACTGAAGGCCACCGGGGCATACGACTATCTCTCGTCGATGAACAAGAATCTTGATACGCCCTACCAGACCTATTCCATGTCGATGGCATCTGACAGCTTCGGCACCTTCGTGCTCAACGACGACCCGCGCAGCGCGATAACCAACCTGAATCATGTGGGGCAAGGCGAAAATAGTACCGAGGAGTTGACCGGACAGCTCAGCGCCGAGTTTGCGCGCCGCTTTGGCAAGCACAACGTCGATGCCCTTCTGCTGGTAGAAGGACGCGACTACAAGGGTAACGTCTTTGCAGCCTATGCCTACAAGGTGCCCTTCGCCCAGTTGCCCGAACTGAGCTTCGGAACGCCCATCCAGGGCTCCCCCCTCTCGGGCAGCAGCGACCACACGCGCAAGGCGGGATATGTGTTCCGTCTGAAATACGACTATGCCAACACCTACCTGGCTGAGGTCAGCGGCCGCTACGACGGCTCATACAATTTCAGTGGCAACGAGTCGGGCAAGCGGTGGGGATTCTTCCCCTCGGTGTCGACAGCATGGCGCCTGTCGGAAGAGGCATTCATGCGCCCGACGCGCAGATGGCTGAGCGACCTTAAGCTGCGGGCCTCGCTGGGTCTGATGGGCAACGACGGGGTGCCGGCCTACTCGTTCCTGAGCACCTACTCGTTCGGTGCCAACCGCATGATTGGCGGCACTGCCGTGAGTTCGCTCTACACTACGGGCATTCCAAACACCAGTCTCACCTGGAGCAAGACACGGTCTACAGGCATAGGTCTTGATGCCACGCTGTGGGATGGACTGCTGGGTCTGACGGTCGACGTGTTCTACAACTACAACTACGATCTGCTGGCAGCCATGGGTGGCGACATGTCACCCTCGATGGGCGGCTACTACCCCACCTGGAAAAACCACAACGCCTACGACATCCGTGGACTGGAACTTGCACTCTCACACCGCAACCGCGTGGCCCTTGGCGGCAAGCCCTTGAATTACAATGTCAACTGGAACATGACCTACACCAAGAGCAAATGGCTGAAATATCCCGACTCACCCAACACGCAGTCGTGGCGCAAGGTGGTGGGCACCAGCGTCGATGCCTACAATGCGTGGGTAGCCGACGGACTGTTCCGCACCGAGGATGAGATTACCCAGTCGGCATGGTATGGCACACGACCCAACCTGGGCGACATCAAGTACCGTGACCTCAATGGCGACGGTAAGATCGACGAGCAAGACAAGGCACGCATCGGACGAAGCAACCGGCCACAGGTGATGATGGGCCTGAACCTTGTGGCCAGTTGGAACGGCTTTGACCTTGCGGCACAGTTTACCGCAGGACTGAAGTTCGATGTCTCGCTGCTAGGTACCTACTACAACGGCTACGACGACAACACGGTGTGGTCGCAAACCTTCAAGGAAGGTGCCAACTCGCCCCTATGGCTCGTGCAAGACTCCTACAGCATCGACAATCCCAACGCCACCTATCCCCGCCTTACCCTCGGAAATACCAGTCACGGCGGAGACAACGGCCTGGCTTCCACCTTCTGGATGATAAAAGGCGACTACCTTCGACTGAAGACCCTCCAGCTGGGCTATACGCTGCCCCGGGCAGTAGTGGGCGCGCTAGGGCTACAGCGAGTCAGGGTGTATGTCGAAGGCTCGAACCTCTTCACTATCGACAGCCTGCCCGCTGGAGTAGACCCCGAGTCGCCACGCGTGAACAATGGCTACTATCCACAGCAGCGCACCTACATGGGCGGCATCAACATCACGTTCTAACCCTTTATACGACAAGTTATGAAAGCAAGATATCTTAGCATTTTACTGGGGGCTTCGCTCATGGGACTTTTCTCCTGCAACGAGTTCCTAGATATCAATCCCACCGACAAGGCCACCGACAAACTGGTGTGGAGCGACTCGAGCTACGCCACCATGGCCGTCAATTATTTCTATGCCGACATTGCCCGTCTGGGCAACTTCAGCAGTTACCAGTGCCTGGCTGGCATGACCGAAGGACTGACCGACGAGCTCAAGTACGGCAACATGACCTACAATGCACAGATGTACATCCCCAACGAGATTGCCTATGGCGGCACCGTGCTCACAGCCGGATACACTGATGTGTACATGGGCGTGTGGGGCACAACCTACGACGACATCCGACGCGTGAACGAGGCTCTCGCCAAGCTGCAGGGCAGCCGCTTCTCAGAAACTACCAAGACCCGGCTGGGCGCCGAGCTGCGCTTCTTCCGCGGCATGTATTACTTTGAGCTGATGAAACGCTACCATCAGGTCATCCTCTACGACGAGAACCTCAGCCGAATTTCCACCAACCATGAACTGGCCACCGAGGCACAGGGATGGGACTTCATCCGCGCCGACCTCGAATATGCGGGCGAGCACCTGCCCGTCAGCACCCAGGCTTCGGACAGGCTCACCAGCGGGGCAGCCTACGCCCTGCTGTCGAGGGCCATGCTCTACTGCCAGAACTGGGAGGCGGTGAAGACGGCAGCGCAGAAGGTGATGGGCATGGGCTATGCGCTGACAACCAACTATGCCGATGCCTTCAAGGCCGACAACAGTGAGGCCATATTCCAGTACACCTACAGCCTGACCAACGACATCAGCCATAGCTTCGACGGATACTATGCCCCCGGCGGCGACAAGGCTGCCGACGGCAACCAGATGGCTGGCGGCTATGCCACCCCCACGCAGGAGATGGTCGAGGAATATGAACTGGCCACCGGCGGCAGACCCGACTGGAGCCCATGGCACAGCCCCTCGGGCACCACAGAGCAGCCGCCCTACAACCAGTTGGAGCCGCGCTTCCAGGCCACGGTGCTCTACAACGGGGCATCATGGAAGGGACGCACCATTGAGCCCTTCGTAGGCGGAGCAGACGGTTGGTGCAAATGGGAGACCGATGCTCAAAACAACGGACGCACCACCACGGGCTACTACCTGCGCAAGCTTGTGGACGAGACCCACCACTTCACCGACAACCAGAACAGCTCGCAGCCGTTCATCGCCTTCAGGCTGGCCGAGGTCTATCTCAACTATGCCGAGGCTTGCTACCGCAGCGGCGACAATGCCAAGGCACTGAAATATATCAACAAGGTGCGCGCTCGTGTCAAGTTGCCATTGCTGACAGGACTCTCGGGCGACGGCCTGTTTGCAGCCCTGCGCCATGAGCGCAAGGTAGAATTGGCCTATGAAGCGCTTTACTATTGGGACATGCGACGCTGGGGTCTCTCGCCCACAGCCTTCACCGGCATACGCCGACATGGACTGAAAATTGAGAAGAACGCCAACGGCTCGTTCACCTACACCTACGTGGAGGTGGACAACCAAGACCTGAACTATCCTGCAAAGATGAACCGGCTACCGCTGCCGCTCTCAGAGCTGGAAAACAACGCTTTGGTAGAACAATTCGCTGAGTGGAAATAAACAACAGGAGGTTATCATGAAAAAGAAACATATTGCATATCTGCTGGCCTCACTGGCCATCGCAGGCCTGAGTGGGTCGTGCGCCGACGAGGAGTGGGTTGCCCCCACTGCCCAGCGCTCAGGCATCACCAGTCTTGCCGCCTATTTCACATCGGGCAACTATGTCGGCAAGGAAGCCATCGACTGGAAAATCGCCAACAGTGCCGACATCACCGACTTTGTCATCCCTGTGCCCTATTGGTACCCCGAAGAATCGGACAACACCACTGAGGCGCAGATGACAGCCATGAAGGTGACCGCCACCCTGGAGAACAACTGCATGCTGGAGCCCGCCCTCGGCGTGCTCGACCTGACGAAAAAGAACGCCTTTGTCTATACCGATGCCGACGGCACCCGTCGCAACATCACCATCTCGGGTGCGATGACCAAGCCCGCCGGATGTGCCATCAAGGCCTTCACCAGCCAACCCGGCGGAGTGAACGGAGTCATCGACGAAGACAACAAGACCATCTCACTGGTCACTGCCGCCGACCTGGCCGAGGAGACAGCCGAGGTGACACTGTCGCCCCATGCCTCCATCTCGCCCGATCCCGCGGTGCCCCACAACTTCAATGATGGTTTTGAATTTACCGTCACCGCTGCCAACACCACCGACAAGGCAGTGTACAAGGTGATGAAACAGATTCCGCCGAAGATTGCCAACGGATTCCGCAGCGGTAGCGCGACAAAGATGTTTGAGAACGACATGACGACGCTCGGGGTGACCGACGCCGGGGCGGTACATCCCACGCTGGCCTGCCTCGGCAGCTACGTGGTGCTGAACCTGGGCAACGGCTCCGCGCCGCAGTATTTCAAGAAGACCACGGGCACGCTCGTCGGCAAGGTCAACCTGGGCACGGCCACCGCCACAGGAGCCATCACCAGCGATAATGCCGGCAACATGCTGATTTGCAACTATGCCGCGAGCGGCTCCACGCTCAAGATTTTCAAGACGACTGATGTCACAAAGAGTCCTGAGCTCCTGATTACCTATGACAACAACCTTGGCATCAGTCTCGGCTCCCGTCTGCACGTCCAGGGTGACCTGCAAGGCAACGCCGTGGTGACCGCCACCGCCGAGAACTCCAACAACTATGTGCGCTGGATGATCAGGGACGGCAAACCCGGTCAGGCCGAGAATATCGGCATGACGGGCATCGCCAAAATCTGGGGCAGTTACGACAATATCGGCAAGGTGGTCAGTCGATCGGACGACGGCAGCGACGGCGTGTTCGTCGACTTCTACCAAGACGGCAGTTGTCCTTTGTATTACGCACCCGACGGCATCGCTGCCACCCAGTTGCTCTCGGCCAACAGCAACGAGGCAGGATGGGGCTACAACACCGGTGCCATCGATGCCCGCGACTTCAACCACGCCCGCTACCTTGCCATCTTCGAGATGGGCTATTGGCCCAACTGGGGGCTTCCCGGGACAATCTATCTCTACGACGCCACCACACCTGCCAATCTCAGCGGCGCCCTCGACCAGAGTGCCGCGCTGAAATACAGGCATCCCGTGGGCGACAGCTTCGGCAGCATAGGTTATGCGGCAGGAGACCGTTTCGGCGATGTGCTGATGACACCTTCAGCCGATGGTTACTTCATGTATGTCTACTATGCCAGCAACACACACCTCTCGTTTGGTGGGTTCCAGGTAGACTGTATCGACAAATAAACTTACAGGGGCGACTGCGCCGACACCAGGCATTGTCGCCCCCGTCAAACACAAACTGAAGCAACGATGAAAACAAACAGATTATACACCATGACACTCGCCGCGCTCATCGCCGCCACGCTCATCGCCTGCGGCGACTCCACGGCGCATGAGGACACCCTGGCCAACTGGAAATGGGACAAGACCGAGACCAACACCAACATCACAGGACTGGGGTGGACCAACGTCTCGGCCGACTACGGCCGGCTGCCAGGCTACCTCAACGTCTATCGCTCGCCCGAGACCATCGAGGGCAGCAAGGCTGTGGCCTACATCGCCGTGGCCGACATGACCAAGGCCACGTTCGGCGTGCTGGGCAACGTTCACTGGAGCGAGAAGGCAGGCGGCAACGGCAACGAAAGCATCTATACGCCGACCGAGTTCTACAACGACAATGCCTCGCCGCTCGTCGTCATCAACGGTGGTCTCTTCTTTGAGTCCAACGGCTTCTACTATGCCCAGAGTGCGCTCTACAGAGACGGCACTCTGCTCGCGCCCAACCAGAACTACTGGTCGGAAAACTGGACTGACTTTTGGTATCCCACCCTGGGCTTCTTCTATCAAGATCAGGCAGGCGGTTTCCACGCCACCTGGACCTACTATGCCAGCGACGGCAACGACTACAGCTATGCCCAGTGCAAAAAGATAGACAAGAGCAAGCCTGAGACCTCCGCACCCAATGCCACCTCGCCCTCCAAGGGAACGGTCATGAATGACGGCACTGCCGTCAACGGCATCGGCGGCGTGAGTGTGCTTATCCACGACGGGACGGTGTTCGACACCTGGGCCGACGAACTGCTCGACGTGCAAGCTGCCACGGCACAGCCGCGCACCGCCATAGGCTATGATGCCAGTGCCAAGAAATTGTTTTTCTTCGTCTGCGAGGGACGTAACATGACCGAGGGAGTGACCGGCCTCACCACGGCCCAGGTAGCCAAGACCTTGAAAGGTCTCGGATGCACCGAGGCCCTGAACCTCGACGGCGGCGGTTCGTCGTGCATGCTGGTCAACGGCAAGCAGACCATCAAACCCTCCGATGGCAAAGAGCGCGCCGTGCTCGATGCCTGCTACATCAGATGACGACACCTATGAGAACAACGACATTCCTTTCCTTCATCTTTCTCATGGCCGTAGGTTTCTCTGCCTGCGGCCATGACAGCGACACCCCCACTCCACCTTCACCCCAGCCCCCGACCCCCACTACCAGCCAACCCAAGCCTCGTTATCTATGGATTGACGCTCCGGCCAACTTCAGTCGCTTTGCCGACAGCAAGGAGAACATCCGCGAAGACCTGCAAAAAGCCAAGGATGCGGGCATCACCGACATCGTGGTCGACGTGCGCCCCTATACCGGCGACATCCTCTTTGCCAGCACGCACGGCGATGCCGTGAAGCAGCTCGACTACTGGGAAGGTACCAGCTACAAATACTACAGCCGCACGGCGACCTGGGACTACCTGCAGGCCTTCATTGATATTGGACATGAGACGGGGCTCCGCGTGAACGCGGCCTTCAACACCTTCGTGGGAGGGTGCATGAACAACTACGGACTGGGAGGACAGGGCATGCTGTTCCGCAACAAGGGACGCAAGAGCTGGGCTTCCACCTACAACCTGACGACAGGACTCACCAACGGCATGGATCTGCCCGCCGAAGCACCCAACTACTATGCCACCCGGTTTCTCAATCCCAACAACGACTCGGTGCAGGCCTATATCCTGGATCTCATCGGCGACCTGGCCCGTTACCAGGTCGACGCCATCTTCCTCGACCGATGCCGCTATGACAACCTGCTGGCCGACTTCTCCGACGACACTCGTGAAAAGTTCATGGCCTACATGAAGACCAAGGGCATCAGCACCCTCAGCTTCCCCGGAGACGTGGCTATGCCGGGGGCTGACGACGTGAGCGGTCAGCCCGTCTACTTCAAGCACTGGCTGGCTTTCCGCGCCAAGACCATCTACGACTTCATCGGCAAGGTGGTGGCCCGCGTGCGCAGCGTGAACAGCAACGTGAAGGTGGGCGTATACGTAGGCGCATGGTATTCCACCTACTATGAGGTAGGGGTCAACTGGGCCAGCCGCAACTACAACCCGGCCGCCGACTACCCCACATGGGCCAACGACGACTACCAGCAATACGGCTTCGCCAACCGGCTCGACTATATGCTTCTGGGCTGCTATGCACCTGCAAGTGCGGTCTATGGCACCACCGAATGGACCATGCAAGGATTCTGCAGTCAGGCAGCCGCCAAACTCAAAGGGGATGTGAAGTTCGCGGGCGGACCCGATGTGGGCAATGCCGACGGATTCGCACAGGACAGCCGGCCGACGGCGGTGACGCAGAGCGTGGATGCCTGTATCAACGCTGCCGACGGCTATTTCATCTTCGACATGGTGCATATCAGGCAGCACAACTACTGGGACGCACTGAAACAAGGTATCGACAAGTATCTGAACAGCATCAAAAAATAACATCTCATGAATCCTACATCGCAAACATCGTATCTCTGCCAAGTCTCTGGGGCTCTCCGCGAGCACCAAGCTTCCACTTCTGCCCGCCGCCCACATGGCGCCTCGGTTGTCGGCATCGTGAGGCAGATGATGGCCATCATGCTGCTATTCTGGCTATGTCCACTACCCTCAACGGCGCAGCAACTGAAGTTCGGAGCCGACGGCAAGTTCAAGATTCTACAGTTCACCGACCTGCACTATATCCTCGACGACCCAAAGGCCGACGTGGCCCTGCAGTGCATCGACGAGCTCATCGCAAGCGAGAAGCCCGACCTGGTGGTATCTACCGGTGATAACGTATGGGGACGCCCGGGGCTGCCGGCCATGCAGCGCATTGTCGACCACATCGACAAGTTCAGGGTACCCTTTGTCATCCTCTTCGGTAACCACGACAGTCACGAGGGCGGCGTAAGCAACGAGGCCCTCTACGACCTGGTGCGAAAGGCACGACACCAAGTCATGCCCGACCGTGGCAAGCGGCCGTCGCCCGACTATGTGTTGCCCGTGGCTGCACACGACGGAAGCCGCACGGCCGCCTGGATCTACTGCCTCGACAGCCACAGCTATCCTGCCCTCAAAGACGTGGGGACCTACGACTGGATTCATTTCTCGCAGATTGCCTGGTACCGCCGCACCAGCGACTCGCTCAGGGTGAGTGCCGGTAGCAAAGTGCTGCCGGCGCTGTTGTTCCAGCACATCCCACTGCCCGAGTACACACAAGCCGCCACCGCACTCGACAACGTCATCACCGGCACAAGGATGGAGCGTGAGTGTGCGCCCGACCTCAACAGCGGACTGTTCCTGGCCATGAAGGAGGCGGGTGACGTGATGGGGATGTTCGTGGGCCACGACCACGATAACGACTACACTACCCTCTGGCATGGCATACTGCTGGGCTACGGCCGCTACTCCGGGGGCGACAACGTGTACAACCATCTGCACCCTAACGGCGCACGCGTCATCATCCTGAAGGAAGGCCAGCGCTCGTTCGACACCTATATCCACCTGCGCGGAGAAGCCATCCTCCACCGCACTACCTACCCCGACAACTACGTGAAAGAATAGTAATCGACCTTTTTTGCCATCGCTATATAGAATACTCACAAATGTAAAGAATATCAATTACCTGCTGATGCCGAGTTGCACAACGGCACCGCCGGGCAGCAGCTCACAGAGGAGTGACGCTGTCCGGCGGTGTCGTTGAAGCAAAGGGGGTAGACTTATTCCCAGTTGTCGGTGCGGAAGGGCAGGAGTGGCAGGTTGGCGCAGTTCTTGAGACTGCCCAGCTGGAAGTTGCGGTAACAATAGCGCACGGCTACGGGATGCTTCACCTCAGGCGAGGTGACATAGACAGTCTCGTTGCGCGGGTCGTTGCCCGGCACCCAGAAGTGTCCGGCCTCGGCCTTGTGGAACACGCGGTCTTCGCCCGCCACCTCAAAGCCTTCGATGCCGCTGAAGCGCGAGATGCCACCATAGTCGTTCTGCAGCCGCACATAGCAGGTGTCGCCTTGGATGGTCATGCTCTTGTAGCGCGGACTCTCGCACCACACGTTGGTGTAGCCGTAGGCGCGGTTGAGGGCGATGAAGGCCAGGCGCTCACCCACCGGCCGTTTCTGGCAGGGGTGGATCTGCGAATACTCCCAGGGATACACCAGGTCGTTGGTACACACGATGTCGCTGTTGGGGATGATCTCCGATGCCCGCAGCTGCTGCTCGCGCAGTCGGGCACCCACCAGGCCGTCCTTGCCGTCGGCATCCTGGTAGTAGGGCGCTATCTGCACGAAGTAGAACGGGATGTCGCCCAGCCTGAAGTCGCGGCGCCACTGCTCCACCAGGAGCTTCAGACGCTCGGAGTAGCGGTTGCCGGGGTCGCCCACGTTGGAGCAGCCCTGGTAGAAGAGTATGCCCTTGACGGTGTAGTTGAGTATGGGGTGGAACGTGCCGTTGCCCCAGAGCAGCGGACGGTGGTAATCCCAGTGGAACTTATTGACCATGGCCATCGAGTCGAGGGGCTCGTCGGTATGTCGCCGCAGGTTGTCCTCATCGAGCCAGCTCTCCACCCGCGTGCCGCCTTTGTTGGCCATGACGAGGCCCACAGGGATGTTGAGCGTGTGGCTCACGATGCGCGCAAAAAAGAATCCCACGGCACTGCACTCGCCCACGGTGTTGGCGTTGACCTGCTCCCAGTGGCAGTCGGCATCGTCGAGCGGCCGCGTGCTCATCACGCTGGGCACCTTCACATAGTGTACGCCACCGTCCTGCCAGGCATTGGCCACGGCATCGCCGTAGCCTTCTACAGGGCAGTTACCAAAGCCACGCACAGGCATCTCCATGTTGCTCTGGCCGGCACACACCCACACCTCACCGGCATAGATATTCCTGACGGTGAGCGGCTCACCGTCGTCGAAGGTCACCGATAGCGGTGTGAAGCTCGCCCTTGGCGTCTTCACGCTGACCAGCCAGCGCCCGTCGCTCCCGGTCTTCACACGGTATTTGCCGGTGCTCCAGGAGGTAGACACCGTGACGGTCTGTCCGGGGCGTGCCCAGCCCCACAGGCGGGCATCGGTCTGCTGCTGCAGCACCATATTGTCGGAGATGAGGTGCGGCAGCCGCACTTTGGCCCAGCCTGTCAGACAGAGGGCCATGACCACAAGGGTAAGAATGGATTTGCGAGACATGATCATATCATTTATTTAAGACTCGGCAACTCGTCACGCGTGATGACGTTGTCGTTATTGAAGAAGCTGTTGAGGAACACTGAGGTGTTGTAGCTGCCGCCGACATACTTTGTGCCCTCGCTGTCGGCGCCATACCACGGCATCACCCAGCTCCACATGGCACCGTCGGTGAACATGTTCTCGATGGAGGGAATGGCGTCGCACTCGCCAAGCGTGATGAGCTTGCGGCCGTTGGTGATCTTGCGCAGCGTCTCATACTCCTTGGCAATCGAAGCGTGATAGGGCGTGTTCAGGTTCTTGCTGTAGTAGTCGCGGGCGATGATGTCCACATAGTCGTCGCCGGGATACCACAAGGCATCGTCAGTGGTGCCGTCACCGTTGTCGTAATAGCCCTCGGAGGTCCACACCCAAATGACGTTGTTCACGCCCCGGGCCTTGAACTCATCGAACATCATACGCCACAGTTTCTTGAAGTAGGCCGGGCCGGATGCACCCCACCAGAACCATGCCTTGCCTGTGCCGTCCCACTTGCCGTAGTTGCCGCGGGCCTCGTGCAGCGGACGCCAGATGACGGGAATGCCCTTGGCCTGCAGGTCGAGGAGATAGCCTGCGATGATGTCGATGTCGCGCATGGCCCAGGCATACTCCCAGCGGTTGGTGCGGGTGGCATTGATGGTGGTGAAGGTGGTCTTGTCGGCCGAGGCGGTGTAGGTGTTCAGGTTGGTAGAGTCGGCCGCCGAGGCAGGCACGTTCCAGTGCCACATGCAGGCCACGATGCCGCCATTGTTGTACCAGTCTTCCACGGGCTTGGTATTGGTATAGTCTATCCAGTTGGAATTGCGCAGCGGCTTGCTCCAAGCATGATGTATGAAGTCGAAGCAGTTGAGCGCCGGGTAGCGGCCCGTCATCTGGTACATGGTGTCGGCGTAGGCCGTGTTCCAGCTCACGTCGGCCATGGCACCCGACAGCACATTCTTGCCGAAGTTGTCGACCAGATACTGGTAGAGCTTCTTGGTGGGCTCGGTGGCGTTGGGGTTGACCAGCGTCGGCGTAATCTGGAACAGACTGTCGGCAAAGTTGTTGTAGGCGCGCACCGAGAACGACAGGCTGTAGTCAGAGGCAAAGTTGTACGAACTGTCGCGCACCGTGGGTTTCATCACCACCACCTTATAGGTCTGTCCGCCCTGTGCATGGAGGGGTATGATGAGCTGGTTGCCCTGGGTGTACGACAGGGTGTCGTTGAGATAGTAATAAGTGGAGTCGTTGGTGTACACGCGTATGGTGGTGTTCGGCGCGGCATATACCGGCTCGTCGTAGGTGATGACCACATTGGTAAACGAGTCGAGCTGCGTGGCACCGGCCTCGGGGCTGACCGAGAGCACCTGCGGGGCACTCTGGTCGGCAAACACACGGGGCTCGATATAATCGGTCTCTTTGTCGGAACATGCAGCCAATGCCACGACCGACATTGTTGCTGCAAGGATATTGATGATTTTCTTCATGATGATGTCTGCATTAATAGTTCTTGGGCTCGATGCGGAACTGTCCGAAACTGTGGTCTACGGTCCATGCGTCGCCGCTGTTGGGCTGAAGCACAAACTCGCACGAATACCATGAGCCGGGGGTGGCCGTGGAGCCGCCCAGGGCATCGACCAGCGGGATGGAGACGGTGATCCATCGGCCATAGGTATTGGTTATGCCGTCGCTCACGGGGTCCCACTGGCAGCGCTTGCTGCCGCTGTTGAGCGTGATGTTGTATCCGCCGTTGCGTGAACCGTTCTTGCCGTTGTCGCCGTAGCTGTAATAGGGTGTCGACGAGTTGGAGCAGACCTCAAACTTCAGCACATAGTTCTCGGGATGTGCGGCGGCATCGTCGTTGAGCCAGTTGGCACCCCATCCCCAGCCGTTGTAGGCCCACAGGCTGTAGGTACCCTTCACACGCAGGAAGTTGTAGCCCAGCGACTCGGGTGCGCCGTCCACGCCACCCTGTGCCACCAGCGCCTTGCTGTCGGCGTTCCACCAGCCCATGTCGCTGGAAAAGTTGCCAAAGAGCAACGACTTGGACATGCGGTAGGGAATGGTGGCTGTCTTGGGTCCGTCGATCTCGTTCCATGCAAAATGGATGAGCGAGTTGTCGGGGCAGTCGGCAGGTATCACGATGCTGGTGTAGTTCTCCGTACACGAGTCGCAGTGGATGGTCTGGCGGTAGCCGGAGTCGACGTTCTCGATGTAGATGGTGGCCGGACTGGTCTCTGTGGTGTCGTTGAAGCCGTAGAGGTCCATATACTCGCTGTTGAGCTGCACCTCATTGCCCTGCAACGCAAACTCGTTGCGCAGCCCGCTGATGCTGACCTGCGGGATGGTGACAGGGAAGGTCATGGTGTATGAGCCCTGCTCGGTTTCGTAGTAGAGGATATCGTTTTGCACCTCGGGAATGACGCGCGGAATCTTCACCCATGCCTCGTCGCTCTCGGCATATACCTGCCTGACGTCGACCTCGAGGTTGTTGAAGGTGATCTTCTTGACCTTGGCCAGGTTCTGCCCCTTGATGTGCAGCATCTGGTTGAGCATGCCACCGCTGAGCGGCGACACATAGCCCGTGTCCTTGACATCGTAGATGCTCGTGATGGACGGTGCACCGTGGTTCACCGTCTTGTCGGGAACCACATAGTCGACCACGTCGCTGCATGAGGCCAGGGCCATGAGCAGCACGGCCGTGAGCCCTATATTCTTGATATTGATCTTCATATTGCTATGTTTAAGAATTTGATATTAGTTCCAGCCTGGGTTGTTGCTGTTGATGCTGTCGTTGACGTTGATCTCGTTCGTGGGGATGGGATAGAGCAGGTTGCGCTCGGTGCGGGCCTTGTTGATGTTGGCCTCGTCGCGTCCGCCGATGGCGTTCATGGCCTGCAGGTAGATGCCCCAGCGCAGGAGGTCCCAGCGGCGGTCGCCCTCGCAGGCAAACTCCTTGGCGCGCTCCTCAAGGATGCTGCTGCGCAGGCCCACCTTGCTCGAGAAGGTGGTCATGAGCGTGGCATTGGAACGCTGGCGCACGAGGTTGAGGCAGCGGATGGCCTCGGCAGGATTGCCAAGCTCGTTCTGTGCCTCGGCATAGATGAGCAGCACGTCGGCATAGCGCAGGAAGGGCCAGTAGGTGTCGGGATAGTCGATGGCCGGGTTCTCGCAGTCGTCATACTTCGTGGTGAAGGCCAGACACTCGGAGCTCTGGTTGTACTGGTAGTTCAGACCGGTGTTCTTGTACTCGGCATCGGGCTCGCGCACATAGTTGCCATAGACGTCGTAGCCCGTGAGCTTGACGCTCCACGACTGGGGATAGTAGAAACAGCCGTCGTACTCGTCCTGGTAGTAGTATTCCCAGGTGTGGCGCACACCCTTGACGATGCGCAGGTCTTGATCGTCGAAGAGCTGGTACCAGTTGGACGTACAGCCGAGCCATCCACCCGTCGACAGCATCTTCTCACCCGTGACGCTGCCCTTGTCGGCCGTCTGTTCTTTGATGCCCGAGTAGAAGGTGTGTACACCCGTGCGGTAGTTGTCGGCCGACGACGACACCGCGCTCTCCACGCCCCACATCATCTCGGCGTCGTGACGATGGTTGCGCGACCAGAGGTTGTCGTAGGTGCTGAGCTCGTAGGGGCCGTAGTCGCCGTTGATAACCTTTCCGGCCCACTCGGCAGCCTTGGCATAGAGTGCCTGCGCATCCAGGTCCTCATAGCCGGCCACGGCCGACTTCTTGAAGGTCTCGGCAGAGGGTGTGCGATAGAGCTGCACCTCCTTGCCGTTGACGGTCTCGGTGCGGAAGGGCTCGCCCGTGCGCACGCTCACCTCGGTGCCCTCGGGCATGGCGGCAGAGGCCATCGTGGCATAGACCTTGGCCAGCAGTCCGGCGGCTGAGCCCGCGCTCACATGACCGGCCTGATAGCCAGAGGCATCGCGATGGTACATCAGCTCTGTGGCCTGGGTAAGCAGGTCGATGATGTGGCTGTAGATCTCGGCCACCGGGCGGCGCCCGTTCATGAACTCTCCGCTCTGGCTCACATCAGAGGCCATATAGGGTACAGGACCGTAGGCCCTGACGAGCAGGAAATAGGCAAAGGCCTCCTGGAAGTAGCACTCGCCGAGGGCATTGTTCTTATAGTCTTCGTCGACATTCTTCATGGCCGAGATATATCGCTCGGCCAGGTTGGCGTCGTTGATGAGGTTGTAGGGGCCCGTCCACATCTTGTCGAGGGCCGACTCGGCCTGGAAGTTGCCGGCACCCATCGAGCCAAAGAGCCAGTCGGGGCCGGAGATATAGTCGGCATCGAGTTCGAGCACACGGGGGAACTCGTTCCAGCAGAACATATCGTAGAGCCAGTTGCTATACACACCCGTCACCCAGCTGTCGACGGCGCTCTTCGAGTCGCCCACGTCTTCAGGGCCGATCATGCTCTCGGGCTTCTCTTTCAGATAATCGTTACACGAAGTGGTGAAGGTGCAGCCACAGCCGAGCAGCAATGCTGATATAATGATCTTGTTGAGTTTCATCTTGATAATCATATTAAATGTCTGTAAGCAAATTTAGAAGGTGGCGCTGACTCCCAGAGAGAACGTGCGGGCCGAGGGATAGGAGTAGATATCCACGCCGCGCCTGGAGGAGTCGCTGCCAAAGGCATTGACATCGGGGTCGTACCAGCTGTAGTTGGTGATGGTGAACAGGTTGGTGGCGGTGAAGCTGAACTGCAGCCGCTCTAGCCCGGCACTCTTGAAGGGATGGTTCCAGCCGTAGCTCAGGGTGATGTTCTTCAGTCGGATGTAGCTGCCGTCCTCCACATAGCGGTTGCTGATGAGGAAGTTGCGCTCGTAGCCCGACGAGGCCTTGGCCCAGCGTGCGTTCTCATAGTTGTCGGCCGTCCAGCGGCTGTTGTAAGCCGAGAGCGGTATGTTACCGATATTGCCGAGCTTGACATCCTGCAGGTTGCCGTTGAAGATGTCGTTGCCCTGCGAGCCCTGGATCATGAACGAGAGGCTGAGGTTACGCCAGCTGAGGTTGTTGGTGAAGCCCCACACGAAGTCGGGGTTGGTGTCGCCGATGATGGTGCGGTCGGCCTCGGTGATCTTCTTGTCGCCGTTGAGGTCGAGGTATTTGATCTCGCCGATCTTCGACTTCACCGTGGCATCGTTCGATAGGGTGTACTGCGGGTCGGCGCGCACCTCGGCCTCGTTGTCGTAGTAGCCGTCTTCCACATAGCCGTAGATGGCACCGATGGGACAGCCGTTGCGCTGGATAAACACGTTGTCGGCACCATACCACAGCGTGTTGGCATACTGGTCGCCGTTCAGGCCGCCAATCTCGTTTTTGTTGAAGGCGATATTGCCGTTGAAGTTCCAGTGCCAGTCTTTGGTCTCGATGGGTGCATAGCCCAGGGTGATCTCCAGACCGGTGTTGGTGACATTGCCCGAGTTGGTGAGCTTGTTAGAGAATCCGGTAGACGATGGTATCTTAACCTCCTGCAGCAGGTCGCGCGTCTTCTTGCGGTAGAAGTCGAGGGTGAGGGTGAGGCGGTTGTTCATCCAGCCGAAGTCGATTCCGGCGTTATACTGTGCGGTGGTCTCCCAGCGAATGTCGCGGTCTACGGGTCCGCGCCAGGTCACCATGGCCGACCCGCTCTGCAGACTGCCCGAGAAGGGGTAGTTGGCCACGCTGAGTTGTGGCAGGGTGCGGTAGGAGCCGATGCCCTGGTTGCCGGTCTCGCCATACGACAGGCGGAGCTTGAGGTTGGAGAAGACGTTGAGGTTCTTGACGAACGGCTCCTCAGACAGGCGCCAGGCGAAGGCACCCGAGAGGAACGTGGCCCACTTGTTGGCATCGGTAAACTTGGATGAGCCGTCGCTGCGCACCGAGGCGGTGAAGAGGTAACGGTCTTTGAGCGTGTAGTTGACGCGGGCCAGGAACGACACCAGGCGCAGGTTGCCCTTGTCGCTGGTGAGCGTGGCCTTGTCGAGGGCACGGCTCAGGTCGTTGTCCTTGGTCAGGTCGTCGGGGAAATTGGTGGCCAGGATGGTGGTGTTGTCCCATGAGGCGTTCTCGATGGTGAAGCCGGCCACGGCGTTGAACTTATGGATGTCTTTGAGCACATAGTCGAAGGTGAGCAGCGACTCGGCCGTGGTGCTACGGTAGATGTTAGTGGCCCGGCTGGCCTTGCCGTTGGTGGGCGACTTGCCCTCCTGGGTGTGGCGGTCGTAGTAGCTGCCGCGGTGCGAGTCGTTGTACGACAGACCGAGGTTCTGCCTGAACTTGAGCCAGGGGGCGAGCTTGATCTCGAGGAACGAGCTGCTGAAGTAGTTGATGGCGCGCAACTGGTCTTTGGCGTTGTTGACATACTGCGTGGGGTTGGCGGCCAGCCAGTTGAGGTCGTCCATGAGCGAGGTGTCGGTGTTGGGGCCGTAGGTCGGCGGGAAGAGCAGTGCCGAGCGCACCACGCCGGTGTTGTAGCTCAGGGTATTGGCAAAGTCGGTGGTGCTGTTGGTGAATCCCTGGTTGGTGCCGATCTCCAGCCAACTGTAGATCTTGCGGGCGATGTTGGCACGCAGGGCATAACGCTCGTAGCCCGAGTTCTTGATGATACCGTTCTGGTTGGCATAGTTGCCCGAGAAGGAGTAGTAGCCCTTGTCGTCGCCGCCGCTCACACTGAGGTTGTAGTCTTGCGAGAAGGCCGTCTGGAAAATCTCGTCCTGCCAGTCGGCCACGTCGATCTGCGTGGCATTGCCATACGCGTCGTAGTACCATCCCGGATGGGCGTAGTCTTCGGGCTTGCCGGTATATTTGCCGGTATTGTAGTTGGCATGCCCGTCGGCATAATACTGGTAGCCCCATGTGCCGGGATAAGGCATGTTGGTGGTGCGCGAGCCGAGGTAATACTGGTCGTTGGTCACCTGTTCGTTCTGGTAGTTGGCATAGGTCACGGGGTCGAGCATGTCTATTTTCTTGGAGATGTGCGACACGCCCCAACTGCCTGCAAACTCTACCTTGGGTTTGCCGGCCTTGCCGCGCTTGGTGGTGATAATCACCACGCCGTTGGCACCACGCGAGCCATAGATGGCCGTTGCCGAGGCATCTTTCAAGATCTCGATGTTCTCAATGTCGTGGGGGTTGATAAAGCTCAGCGCGTTGCTGCTCTGCTCGCTCGAGGTAGCCCCATTGCCGGGGGTGCTGCCGGTATCGAAGGGCACGCCGTCGACAATGTAGAGTGGCTGCGACGAGGTGGAGAACGAGTTGGCACCACGCACCACAATGCTCATGCCGCCGCCCGGGGCACCGTCGCTCTGGTTGATCTGCACGCCGGCCACCTTGCCCTGCATGCCGTGGGCCAGGTCGATGGCACCACCCTTCATGAGGTCTTCGCCCTTGAGCTGGCTCATGGCGCCGCTGAGGTCACTTTTCTTCATCGTGCCATAACCCACGACCACCACCTCGTTCATCGAGGCGGCGTCGCTCTTGAGCACGATGTCGACATGTTGCTTGCCGCTTACGTTCACGGTCTCGGGCTTGTAGCCCACGTATGACACCGTGATGCGGCTCTTGCCCTGGGGCAGGCTGATGGTGAAACGGCCGTCGAGGTCGGTCACCGTGCCGGTGCCGGTGCCCGCCACCTTGACCGTGGCTCCCATCAATGGCTCGTTGTCGTCCTCACCGATGACGGTGCCGGTCAACTTGCTTTGCGCAAAGAGCTGGCACGTCACGAGGAGTGCCATGAAAAGAACTGATATTTTTTTCATTCTATGTGATTTGTTGATATATATTTTCTCTTTCTTGTCGGGCCATCATGGTGCCATCTCTTCTGCCCGGCGGTGATGACATGCTTGCACCGTAAGCTCTGCACCGCTCTCATTCGACCGCAGGCATGCTTTGGCGGTATCATCGGGGCCTTGCGGCCCAATGGCTATGCTCGAAGCAGCGCGTGGTTCTGCTCGAAGCAGCGCGTGGTTCGACTCGAAGCAGCGCGTGGTTCGACTCGAAGCAGCACGTGGTTCGACTCGAAGCAACGCGTGGTTCTGCTCGAAGCAGCGCGCCCTTTGTACTTCCAGCCGGTGCCAGGGCTGTGCCCCCGGGGTGACGGGGCTGCCTTCAGGCACATGCGTTCCTGTCTACTGATATCTTTTTACCTCGGCTCTCCTCCGCCACAAAGCGTTGGACGTTGCCATAAAAAGGGTCGACCCCACAAGGGTCGGCCCTTCTGTTCACAACACTAAAGTAGATTACCTATTGAAGAACTTTTTGCCATCCCTAATCACAACTCCTTTATAGGTTTCGGATACTTGCTGTCCGGCCAGATTATACATCCGTCCGTCAGCTTTCTTCTCGATAGCATGAATCGTCTTCACGCCAGCGGCCACATACTCCTTGGTAGCCACCACGACTGAGGCCAGCGTATAGGTGGAGCCTGCGGGGCCCTGAATGTAGATCTGCTTGACGCTGCTCTTGCCCGTGGCGTCGAGGTCGATGACAACACTTGTGGTGACTGCCTCGAAGAGGCTCTCGCTGCTGGCCACGCCAGAGGCGTTATATTCCACAACGACTTTGCCGTTGGAAGCGGTAGCCGGGTCAAAGCGCACGAAGAGCTGGTCGAAGTCGGTGTAGTCGGCCTTGTCGAGCCACCAGCCCTTGCCCGACCAGTCGTCGCCAATGGTGATGGTCTTGGTGGCGGCATCATAGGTAGAGTTGCCCCAGCCCGAACCCAGACTGGCAAGCGACAGTTCGCTCGACTGAGGCTTGTTGCCGGCAAGCGCAGCCTGGTAGGTCTCTTCGTCGCAGAGGTAGGCATCCTTCACCACCACGTCGCCGGCAGCCGTCGTCTGCCAGAAATACTGGTAGGGCTGGTCGGCATAGTCGGGGTCTATCTTCACGCCGGCAACCACGGTTCCGGCATTGAACGTGCCTTCCGTGGTGAGGTGTACGTCTCCCCATGATTCCTGCCCAATCACTTTCTGATAGGCTACGCCTACCTTGATGCTCGGGCATTTCTCAAACTCGATGACAAAATAGTCGTAGTTGGTCCAGTCTTCGGTTGCCGGGTCGGCATCCAACCACTTTCCTCCCCAAGCATCCTGCGCGGGCTGGTCGGGGGTGAGACCGGCAACATTGAGTTGCAACTTGGTTGCGTTTGCAGTGACAGCCATCAAGGCAACTGCGATGAGTGTAAAGAGTTTCTTCATAAACAATAATTTTTAGTTCTGAAATTAGGTTTACTGCCGTCTGACGGGATGACCACATTATTTATATAGCAACATGTCCGTCGTTTTGCAAGCACTTGTTGTTAGTAATTGGATTCGGTGCAAAGTTAGCCATTATTTACCCAAACTGAATAATACTTTATTGACTAAACTTAACACTTTTCTACCAAAGTGAATTAAAGACAACACGAATACCATACTACAACTATTTTGATTTGATATATGTCAAAAATACACTTAACATAACATAAACTATACCATCATACTGCCACTTTTGCCACCAATGTCAGCAAACAATACCATGAGAATCTCTTGAAATAGATACAAAAGAGTATCATACAGATCATATTGATGCCAAAATAAACATCAAAGTATGCGAATATGTCAATATAGTATTATTCCATTTCGCTTTTATGCCATATCTTTGCAGCAATCTTAGAAAATAAAAACCTAATAATAAGAACACTCGATGAAAAAGCCTAGCATTTTATTGCTTTTGGTATTGCTAATTGTTCTCCGGCTCGATGCCCAGATCATGGGCAAGAATGTCGTTGTCAACGTGCAGCCGGACCACAACGACTGGAACTATAAGGTGGGGCAGACCGCCCGCTTCGCGGTGAGCGTGCTGCGGTCGGGAACACCTGTTGACAATGCCCAGATAGACTATGAGGCCGGCCCGGTGATGTACCCCGATGTCAAGCGGCAGGGCGTGACGCTGAAAGACGGCAAGATGTCGTTCAGCGGCAAGATGACCCGTCCGGGGTTCTACCGTCTCAAGGTGACAGCCCACGTCGAGGGCAACACCTATACCGGACTGTGCACGGCAGCCTTCTCGCCCGAGAAACTCGCTCCGGCCACACAGTGTCCCAACGACTTCGATGCCTTCTGGAACGACGCCCTGACCAAGGCTCGCGGCCTCGGGCTCGACCCGCACCTCACGCTCCTGCCCGACCGCTCGACGCAAGACGTGGACGTCTATGAGGTGAGTTTCGTGAACGACCGCCCCGGCGGCCGCATCTTCGGCATCCTCTGCGTGCCCAAGAAGCCAGGCCGCTACCCTGCATTGCTGCGTGTGCCCGGCGCGGGCGTGCGTCCTTACGGTGGTGACATCTGGACAGCGGCGCAGGGAGCCATCACACTCGAGATTGGCATCCACGGCATGCCCGTCACTCTGCCGCAGCACATCTACGACGAGATTTTCCGCGGGGGGCTCGACAACTATTGGGACACCAACCTCGAACACCCCGACAAGAACTATTACAAGCGCGTAGTGGTGGGTGCGGTGCGCGCCGTAGACTATATCGCCTCGCTGCCCCAGTGGGACGGCACACACCTGGGCGTGACCGGGTCGAGCCAGGGAGGGTTCCTGTCGCTGGCCGTGGCCGCGCTCGACAAGCGCGTGACCTTCATGGGTGCCGTACACGACGCCATGTGCGACTATGAGTCGGAGCTCAACGGCGTGGCCGGCGGATGGCCACATTACTTCTACAACGACAAGTCGCCCAGCACACAGCGCATCAACGGCGCACGCTATTACGACGGCGTGAACTTCGCCCGCCGCGTGACCTGCCCCAGCTGGTTCTCCTTCGGCTACAACGACGAGGTGGTGCCACCCACCTCGGCCTACGCCACCTACAACGTCGTGACGGCGCCCAAGACATTGAGCGTCTATCCGCTCACAGGGCACTTCTGGTACCAGGAACAGTGGGACGAGTGGGAGAACTGGCTGCTCAAACAGATGCAACTGCGATAATCATCCAACCATTCATAGATATGTTATTCATCCAATCAAAGAAAACCGCCCTGCTGACCCTGGCCTGTTGTCTGCTGGGCCTCACCACCGCCACGGCATCGCCGGCCTCGAAACTCATCAAGCGCATGAAGGCCCTGCAGCAGACGGGCATCATGGTGGGTCACCAGGATGCGCCAATGTACGGCCACCACTGGAAATGGGACGAGGGACGCAGCGACATCAAAGACATCATCGGCGACTATCCCGCGGTGATGGGATTCGAGCTCGGCGCCCTCGAACTGGGCCACGACAAGAACATCGACCAGGTGCCCTTCGACCGTATGCGACTGGAGATCCGGCGGCAGCACGAGCGCGGCGGCATCGTAGAACTGAGCTGGCACCCCTACAACCCCGTGACGGGAAAGAATGCCTGGAACCCCGAGGGACGGCCCGTAAAAGAGATTCTGCCCGGTGGTAGCCAGCACAGCAAGTTCAACGACTGGCTGCACACCGTGGCCCAGTTCCTGGGCTCGCTGCGCACGGCCAAGGGCAAACTCATCCCCGTAATCTTCAGACCCTGGCATGAGATGGGCGGCGGATGGTTCTGGTGGGGCAGCAACAGCTGCACGCCCAGCGAGTACAAGCAGCTCTACACCTACACCCACCGCATGCTCACCAAGAAATATCGCCTCAACAACCTGGTGTGGGGATACTCGCCCAACGGCGGCGACGAGGACTTTCTGCGCTGGTATCCCGGCGACAAGTATGTGGACCTGATGGGCGTAGACATCTACGACTTCGAGGCCGACAATGACAAATACCGCGCCAACATTGCCCGCGAGCTCAGCCGACTGCAGCAGATCGGTCGACAGCACCGCAAGCTCATCGCCCTCACAGAGACGGGCGCGCAGCAGCTCCCCGACTCTACCTGGTTCACGCAGGTGTTCTGGCCCGCCGTGAAAGACTATCCCATCAGCTACGTGCTCTTCTGGCGCAACGCATGGGACAACCACAAAGAGACCTACATGGCATACCCCGGAGGCCCCATGGAGCAAGACTTCAGAACCTTCGCAGGCTACGGCCGTACCTTGTTCGTCAACGATATCAGTAAAAAAAGATAGGAACCAAAACAATACAAACATACAATGAAGAGTTTTAAAGAAAGAGTAGCAGCTATCCGTGCCCGCCACGAGGAGTTATTGACCAGAGCCAACGAGCCCCAGGAATGGGGTAACGGCATCTACGACCGTTACAAATACCCCATCCTCACCGCTGAGCACACGCCGCTGGAATGGAGATACGACTTCAACGAACACGACAACCCCTACCTGATGCAGCGCATCATGATGAACGCCACGCTCAACTCAGGCGCCATCAAGTGGAACGGCAAGTATGTGCTCGTGGTGCGCGTGGAGGGTGCCGACCGCAAGAGCTTCTTCGCCGTGGCCGAGAGTCCCAACGGCGTAGACAACTTCAGGTTCTGGCCCGAGCCCATCACCCTGCCCGAAGACACCATCCCGGCCACCAATGTCTATGACATGCGCCTCACGGCGCACGAGGACGGATGGGTCTACGGCGTGTTCTGTGCCGAGCGTCACGACGACAGCCAGCCCGGCGACCTCTCGGCTGCCACGGCCACGGCAGGCATCGCACGCACCAAGGACCTCATCCACTGGGAGCGCCTGCACGACCTCAAGTCGAAGAGCCAGCAGCGCAACGTGGTGCTGCACCCCGAATTTGTCGACGGCAAGTATGCCTTCTACACCCGCCCGCAGGATGGTTTCATCGACACGGGTTCGGGCGGCGGCATCGGCTGGGGACTGGTAGACGACATCACCAATGCCGAGGTGAAGGAAGAGAAGATCATCAACCTGCGCCACTACCACACCATCATGGAGGTGAAGAACGGTGAGGGTCCCCACCCCATCAAGACGCCCAAGGGATGGCTGCACCTGGCCCACGGCGTGCGCGCCTGTGCCTCAGGACTGCGCTATGTATTATATATGTATATGACAGCCCTCGACGATCTCACCCGCGTCATCGCCCAGCCCGGCGGCTACCTGCTGGTGCCCCAGGGTGAGGAGTATATCGGCGACGTGATGAACGTGGCCTTCTCCAACGGCTGGATCGCCGACGAAGATGGCAAGGTGTTCATCTATTATGCCAGCTCCGACACCCGCATGCATGTGGCCACCTCGACCATCGACAAGCTCATCGACTACTGCATGAACACGCCGGAAGACGGATTCACCACCGCGGCATCGGTGGAGACCATCAAGAAGCTCATCGCAAAGAATAAATAATGGGCCCAATACCTACCACCAAAATGGCAAAAGCAAGACTCATCGAGAAAATAGGATATGGCTTTGGCGACATGTCATCGAGCATGTTCTGGAAGATATTCTCCTATTATCTACCCATATTTTACAGCGACATCTTCGGCCTGTCGCTGGGCGCGACGGCCACGCTGATGCTCGTCACCCGCATCTGGGACACCGTCTCCGACCCGATGATGGGCGTCATCGCCGACCGCACACAAACCCGATGGGGCAAATACCGCCCTTATCTCTTGTGGTTTGCGGCCCCCTTCGCCATCGCCGGCATCCTGCTCTTCACCACGCCACAGGCCAGCGAGACCCAGCGGCTGGTGTGGGCCTACGTCACCTACATCCTCATGATGACCGTCTATACGGGCATCAACGTGCCCTACGGCTCCATGCTCGGCGTCATCTCCAACGACTCCGACGAGAAGACTGTGTTCTCCAGCTTCCGCATGTTCTTTGCCTACGGCGGCTCGTTCATTGCCCTCTTTGCCTGGGAACCGCTGTGCAAGTTCTTCGAGGCACAGGGCAAGACGGTGCAGGGGGCCTGGCAGTGGGCCATGATCTGCATCGCCGCCTTCTGCTTCCTGCTCTTCCTGGCCTGCTTCCGGCTGACGCGCGAGCACGTCCATGTGGAGGCCACGCCGCTGGGCTCGGACATCAAGTCGCTGCTGCGCAACGCCCCCTGGTGGCTGCTCACGGCAGCCGCACTCTGCTCCAACCTGTTCAACACGGTGCGCGGAGCCACGGTGGCCTACTACTTCAAGTATTATATCGGCGAGAACGCCAACATCGACCTCGGCATCGTGGGGTTCCTCTTCTTCGCCGGTCTCTTCCTCGCCGTGGGTGAGGTGTGCAACATGATTGGCGTGGTGTGTGCCGTACCCATCAGCAAGAGGCTGGGCAAGCGACTGACCTTCGCCGCCTCGTGCATCGGCATGGCCGTGCTGAGCATCGTGTTCTTCTACCTGCCACTCAACAACGGCGGCTTCATCACCATGCTGGTGCTGCAGATTCTGATCTCGGTATGCACCGGTATCATCAGTCCGCTCATCTGGAGCATGTACGCCGATGTGTCCGACTATGCCACCATCAAGGACGGCAGCGCCTCCACCGGCCTCATCTTCTCGTCGGGCTCCATGGCCCAGAAGTTTGGCGGAGCCATCGCCGGGTCGGCCGTGCTCTGGCTCTTCGACGCCTTCGGCCTGGTGCCCAACGCCCCGCAGCAGACCGCCGATGCCATCATGGGCATGAAGCTCACCATGAGCTGGATACCCGCCGGCATCGCCGTGCTGATGGTGGTCATCATGGTGGTCTATCCCCTCACCAAGAGCAAGATGAGAGACATCAGCGCACAACTGAAGGAAATACGTAAAATCACCGACTAATGGATATCAAGCAACTCAAAGCCGAGATGCAGCAGTGCCTGCAGCAGAACATCCTCGACTACTGGATGGAGCGGATGACCGACCATGAGCACGGTGGCTACTATGGCCGCATCGACGGTCGCGACCGCCTGGATGCCACGGCGCCCAAGGGTGCCGTGCTCAACGCCCGCATCCTGTGGTCGTTTGCCGCCGCCTACCGCGTGCTCGGCAAACCCGAATATCTCGACGCCGCCATTCGTGCCCGCGACTACATCATCGACCATTTCATCGACCATGAGCAAGGCGGCGTCTATTGGAGCGTGGACTACCTGGGGCAGCCCTTCGACACCAAGAAGCAGACCTACGCCATCGGCTTCGTCATCTACGGCATGAGCGAGCTGGCACGTGCCACGGGCGACAAGCAGGCCCTCGACTGTGCCATCTCGCTCTACCACGACATCGAGAAGCATGCCTACGATGCCGTGAACGGCGGCTACCGCGAGGCCCTCACGCGCGACTGGCAGCCCATCGCCGACATGCGCCTCTCTGACAAAGACGAGAACGGCTCGAAGACCATGAACACCCACCTGCACGTCATCGAGCCCTATACCAACCTCTACCGCGTGTGGCCGCTGCCTGAGCTGCAACAGAGCATCTACCGCCTGCTCGATGTATTCGCCCAGAAGTTCTACAACCCCACGACCCACCACCTCGACCTCTTCTTCGACGACGAGTGGCAGGGGCGCCGCAACATCCAGAGCTTCGGCCACGACATCGAGGCCACCTGGCTGCTCTACGAGACCCTGCTCGTGCTGGGCGACCAGCAGGCCACCGACCGCCTGCGACCCCTCATCGCCAGCCTGGCCAAGGCCGCCGACGAGGGACTGTGCCCCGACGGCTCGATGATCTACGAGCGGTGGACCGACAGCGGCGAGACCGACCGACAGCGCCAGTGGTGGGTGCAGTGCGAGAACATCATCGGCCACACCAACCTCTATCAGTATTACAACGACCGTGAGGCCCTCGACATCGTGTTCAGCTGCTGGCAGTTTGTCAAGGAACACCTCATCGACCGTCAGAACGGCGAGTGGCACTGGGCCATCGACGACCGGGGCAACATCAACCTTGACGACGACAAGGCCGGATTCTGGAAGTGCCCCTACCACAACACCCGTATGTGCCTGGAAATATTAGAACGTACACTATGATAATGATCGACAGTCATGTATTGCATGAGATAACGCCGCTCATGGACCGAGACGCGTTATACATCGCCGACCGGAATAAGAAGGAGTTTACCTACCCCATCCACTGCCACAACGTCTGCGAGCTCAATTTCGTGGAGCACGCCGAAGGGGTGCGCCGCATCGTAGGCGACAGCAACGAGGTAATCGGCGACTACGACCTGGTGCTCATCACCAGTCCCGACCTGGAACACGTGTGGGAACAGGGCGAATGCCAGAGCGAGGACATCCGCGAGATCACCATCCAGTTCGACTTCGGCTTGTCCGAGAACAGCATCTTCACCAAGACGCCCTTGCTCAGCATCCACAAGATGCTGCTCGAAGCCCGCAAGGGCATCGCCTTCCCCATCAGCACCATCATCAAGGTGTACGACAAACTCGACACCATCGGCCAGCAGACCGACAAGTACAAGGCCTTCATGCAGTTTGTCGACATCCTGCACACCCTTTCGGTGAGCGAGGGCGCGCACACACTGGCCACCTCGAGCTATGCCAAGGTGGAGATTGAGGACGACAGCCGCCGCATCCTCAAGGTGAAGAACTACATCGGGCAACACTTCATGGCCGAGCTCAAGCTCGAAGACCTCGCCGAGATGTCGAACATGAGCAAGAGTTCCTTCAGCCGCTTTTTCAAGCAGCACACCGGCCGAACACTGAGCGACTATATCATCGACATACGCATGGGCAACGCCACGCGGATGCTCGTCGACACCAACGAGAGCATCAGCGAGATATGCTTCAAGTGCGGATACAACAACATGAGCAACTTCAACCGCATCTTCAAGCGCAAGAAGGGCAGCACGCCCAGCGAGTTTCGCGAGCAATACAAGAAAATAAGAGTAATCATCTAATCGTATATCATTGTATCCATGAAACCTATCTATCTCTTCACCTCCCTGGCAGCGCTGCTCCTCGCTCCCATGAGCCTGCAAGCACAAGACTACCAGCGGGAGGGCAACACCGTGACGGTAAACGTCAAGAACAGCGGCAACGGCGCGCCGCGTATAGTGCGCCTGCAGCCCATGAACAGCAAGATCATACGCGTGGAGGCCACCGCCGAGGAGGCCTTCCCACAGAAACAGAGCCTCATCATCGTACCGCAGAAGGCCTACAACGACTTCAAGGTGAGCGCCCAGGGCGACATCGTGACGGTGGCCACGGCCGACGTGCAGGCGCAGGTGAGCACGCTCACCGGGCGCGTGGTGTTCAGAGACAGCAACGGCAAGCTGTGGCTCGCCGAGGCCGAGCAGGGCGGCAAGACGCTCACCCCCTACACCGTGCCCGACCGCGAGATCGGCGTAGACATCGCCAAGGTGAAGGAGGCCGACAAACACGGCTGGACGTGGCACGCCCTCTTCGACAGTCCGGCCGACGAGGCGTTTTACGGACTGGGGCAGCACCAGGCCGAGGAACTCAACATGAAGGGCAAGAACGAAGACCTCTTCCAATACAACACCAAGGTGTCGGTGCCCTTCGTGCTGAGCAACAAGAACTACGGACTGCTCTGGGACAGCTACAGCTACTGCCGCTGGGGCAACCCCAACGAGTATCTGCAGCTCAACAGGGCCTTCAGGCTCTACGACCGTCAGGGGCGCGCCGGACACCTCACCGGCACCTACACCGACAAGCTGGGCAAGCGCATCGTGCGCGACGAAGACAGCCTCTACTATGAGTTCGACACCCCCGCCGCCTCGAAGCTAGCCAACGCCACCGAGCCCGGCGGCATCAAGAACCTGCCCAAGGGCTTCGACCTCAACGGCGCCAACGTGGTGTACGAGGGATACATCGAGGCTCCCACCACCGACACCTACCACTTCCTCCTCTACTATGCAGGCTACATCAAGATCTATATCGACGGCCGCGAGGCCGTGGCCGAGCGCTGGCGCACGGCCTGGAACCCCAACACCTGGAAGTTCACCTTTCCCTTGCAGGCCGGGCGCAAGACACAGATCCGCGTGGAATGGCAGCCCGACGGCGGCGTGAGCTACTGCGGTCTGCGCGTGGCCAAGCCCCAGACGGCCGAGCAGCAAGGCCGCATAAGCATCTGGAGCGAGATGGCCAAGGACATGGACTACTACTTCATCGCCGGGCGCAACGCCGACGAGGTGATTGCGGGCTACCGCACGCTCACGGGCAAGGCACAGGTCTACCCCAAGTGGACATTGGGTTTCTGGCAGAGCCGCGAGCGCTACAAGACGGCCGACGAGATCGAGGGCACGCTCGCCGAGTTTCGCAAGCGACACATCCCCGTCGACAATATCGTACAAGACTGGAACTACTGGAAGCTCGACAGCTGGGGCGACCACACCTTCGAGGCCTCGCGCTACCCCGACCCGCAGGCCATGCTCGACAACGTACACCGCATGAACGGCCGGTTCATGATCTCGGTATGGCCCAAGTTCTACACGTCGGTGGCCAACTACAAGGAACTCGACGCCAAGGGATGGATGTACCACCAGGCCATCGAAGACGACATACACGACTGGCTGGGCTACGCCGGCTCGTTCTACGATGCCTACGATGCCGGCGCACGCAAGATGTTCTGGCGGCAGATGAACGACAACCTCTACACCAAATACAAGTTTGGCATCGACGCCTGGTGGATGGATGCCTCTGAGCCCAACGTGCGCGACTGCACGCCGATGTGGTATCGCAAGGCCCTCTCGGGTCCCACGGCGCTGGGCACCTCGACCGAATACTTCAACGCCTACTCCATCGTCAACGCCGACGCCATCTACTATGGACAGCGCAGCGTGAACCCCAACCAGCGCGTGTTTCTGCTCACCCGCAGCGGCTTCGCCGGCGAGCAGCGCTACTCCACCGCCACCTGGAGCGGCGACATCGCCACCCGATGGGAGGACATGCGGGCACAGATGACCGCAGGTCTCAACTACTCGATGTCGGGACTGCCCTTCTGGGGCATGGACCAGGGCGGCTTCTGCGTCGAGAACCGCTACGTGGCTGCACAGCAGCAGTATGACAAAGACGGCCTCGAGACCGAGGACCTCAAGGAGTGGCGCGAGCTGCAGGCCCGCTGGAACCAGTTCGGATGCTTCATCCCCCTGTACCGCACACACGGCCAGTGGCCCCTGCGCGAGGTGTGGAACATCGCCCCCGAAGACCACCCGGCCTACAAGACCATCGTGGCCTACGACCGCCTGCGCTACCGTCTCATGCCCTACCTCTACTCGATGGCCGGATGGGTACACTTCCGCGACTATACCATGATGCGCGGCCTGGTGATGGATTTCAACGGCGACCCGGCCATCTACGACATCAAAGACCAGTGGATGTTCGGCCCATCGCTCATGGCCTGTCCCGTGGGCTACTACAAGGCGCGCAACCGCAGCGTCTACTTCCCCGCCCAGCGCGGATGGTACGACCTCTACACAGGCCAGTTTGTGGAGGGCGGCCAGCGCCTCATCGTCGACGCACCCTTCGACAAGATACCGGTCTACGTGCCCGAGGGCAGCATCATACCCTTCGGTCCGGAGATGGAATGGAGCGACCAGAAGAAGGCCGAACTCATCAACCTCTACGTCTATGAGGGTCGCGACGCCGACTTCCAGCTCTACGAGGACGAAGGTACCAACTACAACTACGAGCGCGGCAAGTATGCCACCATCGACATCCACTACAGCCAGGCCACCCGCACCCTCACCATCGGCAAGCGCCAGGGAGCCTTCGACGGCATGCTCAAGAGCCGCCGGTTCAACATCGTGACGGTGAGCAAGGCCCAGCCCCGTGCTCTCGACCTCGACAATCCCGAGGGCAAGCTGGTGACATACAACGGCAAGGCCGTGACGGTGAAGCTGTGACGCTGTGGCCGAAAGGCTTTTCTCACCATGCCAAAGGGCCGGACGAATGTATCGTCCGGCCCTTTTTCATAAATCGGCAGGGGCGTGGGCGGCTCCTGATTCGAGTCGAAGCAGACTGTGGTTCGAGTCGAAGCAGACTGCAATTCGAGTCGAAGCAGACTGTGATTCAAGTCGAACCACGCAGCCTGCACGGCGCAGCGGCACGGGCATCACAGCTGCCACGGGCCGGCAGAAGGCAGCCTAAGGGCGGCCTTCGCTGTGCTTATAGCCTGTGAATCCGGCCTTGCCGCCCTCGGCAAACATGCCGACGGTGACACCGGTGAAGCCGCCGGCCACCTCGGTGCTCACCAGCGTGCAGCTCTGCGCGGCCAGCTCGGTGAAGTGGCCATGGTCGAAGGCATAGAGAAAACGGTAGAGGTGGCCGTCGCTGGTGACGCGCAACGTGAGCTTGAGCGTGCCCCTGGGCACGGCGATGCCACCTTCGGGGCCACTGACATCCACATCAAGGGTCTTGAGTCGGCAGGCCACCCTCACCCGCTTGCCGTCGGTATAGAGGTCGAGGTGCCCGTCGTTGATCTGGTAGACGGTGAGTCCGCAACGCAGGGGTACAGTGTCGTCGGCCTTGAGCGTGGTGAGGTCGATAGTGGTCTCGGCCACGAGCTCCGGATCGCACTGCCGCTGGCCGAGGAAGGTGGGCTGACGGTTCTCGCTCAGGGTGCCATGGCCGGTGAGCGTGAGCAGGCCACCGCCGAAACGGTAGTTGGCCGCGATGGGGTTCTGGATGTGTATCCACTCCGGCCCCAGCAGTACGCGCTCGAAGGTATAGGAGCGGTGGCCCCGGCCCTGGCCACCCCATGCCCCATCATCCTCCTGCACGCCCTCCTGTTGCTGCAGGCTCATTGCTGAATCTTGAATACTAAATCTTGAATCTTGAATACAAAATCTTGAATTTTGAATTTTGAATTTTGAATTGCTAACCTTCATCACCGTGTCGATGGCGTTGCCGTCATACACCACGGGCCACTCGCCCATCTTCCATTCCATGGGAGCCAGACAGGTCTCGCGCCCCAGGTGGTGGTAGCTGCCGCCAAAGTGGCGATAGGCCAGGAACACCACCCACCAGCTGCCGTCGGCGGCCTGCACAAAGTCGCCGTGGCCCGTGCCCTGGATCTGCATGGACTGTCCTTTCATGTTGCAGTTGGTGAGGATGGGGTTGCCGTCATAGCCCTCGTAAGGACCATAGATGTCGCGGCTGCGGGCGATGGTGAGGTGGTGGGCCAGCTCGGTGCCGCCCTCTGAGATGAGCAGGTAGTACCAGCCGTCCTTCTTGTAGATATGCGGGCCCTCGGGATAACGACCGCCCATGCCCCGCCACAGCGCACGGCTCTCGGTGAGCTGCCGACCCGTCTTGGGGTCGATCTCGCAGAGCATGATGGTGTTGTCGGGATTGCTCATCATGTAGCATTTGCCGTCCTCGAAGAAGAGCGAGGGGTCGATGCCCTGCTGCTGCAGCCAGATGGGCTCGCTCCAGGGCCCTGAAGGATTGGTAGCAGTAACTATGAAATTGCCACCATTTCCTACATTGGTAGTAATCATATAATAGGTACCGTCGTGGTAGCGCAGCGTGGGCGCGTAGATGCCCAGCCACGAACTGGCACCCTTGAGCGGCAGCTGCGAGTCGCGTGTGAGCACGTTGCCGATCTGCCGCCAATGCACCAGGTCGGTGCTGTGGAAGATGGGCACACCGGGGAAATACTGGAACGAGGAGTTCACCAGATAGTAGTCGCTGCCCACACGACAGATGCTGGGGTCGGGGTGGAATCCGCCGATGACGGGATTGCGATACACTTGCGACCAAAGACCCAGGGTGAGGGTCAGGAAAAGGAAAGAAAGGATGATTCGCTTCATGAGATTGGTTGTGATTGATGTGCTTGCAAAATTAAGAAAAAAGATTAATCTTTGCCATAATAGTATCATGAAATGCACCTCCCGCCAACCATTTCTTTCTGATAAATTGCGTAACTTTGCAACCTACCCTAAACCATATCGAATCATGAGACGTATCTTTCTGGCACTCTGCATCATGACCCTTGCCTGCGCTGCCCGTGCCCAGCGCCAGACCCTGTTGCTCAACAACAACTGGACGTTCCACCTGGGACATGCCGGCTCGATGGCCGACGACTTCGGCCACGGCACCGAATATTTCACCTTTTTGTCGAAGGCCGTGGGGCAGAACCAAGGCCCGGCATGGGTGCAGTTCAACGACTCGGCGTGGGCGCACGTCAACCTGCCGCACGACTGGGTGGTCGACCTGCCCTACAGCAGCGAGGCCAGCCACTCGCACGGCTACAAGCAGGTGGGCTGGAAATATCCGCAGCAGTCGGTGGGATGGTATCGCAAGCACTTTGTCATCGACAAGGCCGACGAGGGGCGGCACATCGCCGTGCGCTTCGACGGCATCTTCCGCAATGCGCAGGTGTTCTGCAACGGTTTCTATCTGGGTCATGAGACCAGTGGCTACGCCACACAAGTGTATGATTTGTCGCCCTATCTCAACTACGGCGGCGACAATGTACTGACCGTGCGCTGCGATGCCTCCGTGGAGGAGGGATGGTACTACGAGGGGGCGGGCATCTACCGCGACGTGTGGCTCATCAAGCGCGACGCACGGCATTATATCGACGATGTGAGCTACGTATGGCACGACGGCCGTCTGCAGGTCAACGTCGTGAGCACCGACAGCTGTCTCAACACGCTCACCGACGCTGCGGGCAGGGTGGTGGCACAGGGTCGTGGCGTGCTCGCCATCAGCAAGCCACGTCTATGGAGCCCCGACGACCCGTATCTCTACACCCTGCGCACCGCCACGCCGGGCGGCGAGGACGCGGTGACGACAAAAGTGGGACTTCGCACGCTCACCTACGATGCCGCGCAGGGCATACGCCTCAACGGTCGGCCCATCAAGCTGCGCGGTGCTAACCTGCACCTCGACCACGCAGGCGTGGGGGTGGCTGTGCCCAAGGCGTTGTGGGAATATCGTGTGGCACGCCTCAAGGCCTTGGGCATGAACGCCATACGCTGCTCGCACAACCCGGCATCGCCCGCCATGCTCGAGGTGTGCGACTCGATGGGCGTGATGGTCATCGACGAGAACCGGCTGATGGGCGTCAACCATGAGCATCTCGACCTGCTGCGACGTATGATCGTGCGCGACCGCAACCATCCTTCGGTCATCATGTGGAGCATCGGCAATGAGGAGTGGTGGATCGAAAGCGGCGACAAGGGAGAAAAGATTGCCCGCACGATGATCGACTATGCCCGACAGATTGATGACAGCCGTCCTTATACATACGGCAACAGCGGGGGCTTTGGTATTGTGAAGCAGGTGGACGTGCATGGCTACAACTATATCGTACAGAACGACGTGGACCGCCGCCACCGCGAATATCCCGACTGGCTGGTGGTGGGCACCGAGGAGACCACAGGCTGCGGCACGCGCAACGTTTATGTCACCGACTCCACACGGGGATGGATGGTCAGCATCAACCGCGAGGGTGAGGAGCGGTCGCAGGGCGAGAAGAATGTCATTGAGCGCGGATGGAAGTTCTATCGCGACAACAGCTGGGCCGGAGGACTGTTCTACTGGACGGGCTTCGACTACCGGGGTGAGCCCAACCCCATGAAGTGGCCGGCCACCGGGTCGCAGTTTGGCATCCTCGACTATTGCGGATTTCCCAAAGATGAGGCATGGTATCTGCAGGCGGCATGGACCGCAGAGCCCGTGCTGCATATCTTCCCCCACTGGAACCTCAAGGGCCGCGAAGGACAGCCGGTGGAGGTGTGGGCCTATTCGAACATGGATGAGGTGGAGCTTACGCAGGACGGCAAGTCGCTCGGCCGTCAGGCGATGCCCCGCGACGGGCATCTGGTATGGCACACGACATACCGCCCCGGACGGCTTGTGGCCTACGGGTACCGACAGGGCAAGCGAGTGGTGACGCAGAGGGTGGAGACCACCGGACCTGCAGCCAGAGTGACGCTCAAGGTCAGCAAGCAGGTGCTGCGTGCCGACGGACAAGACATCGCCGTGGTCGACCTCACGCTGGTCGACATCAAAGGGCGCACCGTTCCCGACGCTTGCGACAAAATCATGATTTCGCTCGATGGCTCGGCCGAGCTGTTGGGCTGGGGCAACGGCGACCCAGGGTATAAGCAGGCCGAGCGTCCGCAAGGGGCCGACCGCCGTCATGCCGAGATTGCAGCGTTCATGGGCCAGGCGCAGGTCATCATCCGCAGTGTGGAGAGTGGCACCACGCCCGTGACGCTGAGCGTGGCGACAGCAGGGCAGAAAGTCCCTGCCGTGACTAGGTTTGCCATACAATAGGTGGCGACAAAATGGCCATGTGCATCGATGGCAGGCTTGGTTTATCTCATGGACGGTCGTTGTCGGGGAGCCGCTCCAGGCAGATCAGGGCGGCGAGGGCGTTGAGCTGCAGGCATTGCATGCGCTGGATGTCGCGCCGCTCATGGTGATGGGGCCAGGGAGCGAGGAAGAGCAGCTGTCCGCGGCTGCAGGCATCGAAGCGCGAGCCGGAGGGCTTATGCAGTTCGGCAAAGCCGTTTTCCTCCAGGATGATCTCGGGGCAGTCCGCCTCGAAGGCTGCCCGCATGATGGCCTTCTCACCCGGTGAAATGCAGGGAGAGACGGGCACGGCACCGCGTGCCGCCTCGGTCAGCACCTTTTGTTTTTGTGTTTCGACCTGTTCCGGTGTCATCCTCCGCGAGCATTGTATCTGTATCTTCACCGGGTGGCTGAGCAGAAAATAATTGCCCACAGCCGCAAACCGCACCCCTTGCACCGTCACGTCGTGCCTCACCCTGAAGTATTCGGGGTGGCTGCGCTTCACCATATAGAAGCAGCGCGGGGTATAGTCGTGTGTCTCACACCGGCAGAGCATCGACGAGTGCTTCTCCAGCCAGTAGCCTTGTGTCTTGCCTTGTTTCCCCTTTTCCTCTTCCATCCTGCTTCTCTTTTCTTTTCCTCCTCCTCACGCCTCACGCTTCGATATGCAGCGCCTCCATGAACCGCTGCACCACCTCGGGCTTACCCGTATGCTTGCCCGTATCTTCAGACAGCTTACACGTGTCGTTATAGAACGGCCATGCCTCGGTGATCTTCACCGCCACCAGCTTGATGACCATGTTCATGGGCTGCACCCCCGGGAAGTCGTTGGTGAAATGCGTGCCAATGCCATACGATGGCTGGCACAGCTCCTTGGCATACTGCTGGATGGCGATGGCATCGTCGGTGGTGAGTGCATTCGAGAAGATGACCTGCTTGGTGCGCGAGTCGATGCCCAGCGACTGGTATTTCTCCACGATACGCTGCAGCTCATGCCGGTTGTCGCCACTGTCGACCCGCAGTCCCTTGAAGAGGTTGGCGAAGTCTTCCGAGAAGTTTAGCGCGAAGATGTCCCAGCCATAGCTGTCGTAGAGATAGGTCCCCAGCGCCCCGCGGAAGGTGTTGCGCCAGGCATTCATGGCCAGGTGGTTGGCCATCTGCGGTCCGAACATCCCACCGATGGCACATACAAACTCGTGCGCCATGGTGCCCACGGGCGTAAGCCCATACTTCATGGCGATATACACGTTGCTGGTGCCTACAAACCGACCCGCCCAGTCGGTGCGTGAGCACTGGCAGTCGCAGAAGGCCCGCACGGCAATGTCCTCGGCCTCGAACGATGCCCGCCGCCGTGTGCCGAAGTCGGAGTACACGCAACCCGCCCCAAGCAGTTTCTCGGCCTTGCGGTAAGCCCGTTGGTAGTAGTCGTCGTAGTCGAAGCTCCCGTCCTGGCCTGTGACGATGTAGTAAAGCTCAGAGATGATGGCCAGCACCTTCACCTCCAGCAGGATGGTGTCCGACCAGTTGCCCTCGAACTCGATGTTCAGGTGCCCTTCCTCGTCCTGGCGCACATCCACCCACTCTGACTGATACCTGAAGCCTTTGATATAGGTATAGAACCAATGGGGGATATAGGCGCATTTGTCCTTCATAAAGTCAATCTCCTCATCGGTGATGACCACATCCTCCAGCATCTTCACCTGGTCTCTCACCAGTTGGTCGAAGCCCTTGGGATAAACGGTGTTGTGCCGGTCGACGAAGGCATACTTCACCTGGGCACGGGGATAGTTGTCGATGACGGCACAGCACATAGAAAACTTATAAAGGTCGTCGTCGGTAAAAAGATTGATGATCTGTCGCATAGCTTATCTTGTTCGTGATGATGACAGCCACGGGGCCACACGGTCCCTGACTGTCATGGCAGAGGCTGCGCCCTTGCGCAGCACAACGGCCATTTTGCAAAAATAAGGAAAATAAAGGGAAACGAGGGAGAAAGCACCCCATAATCTTGGATAAAAGCCGAGAATACTTGCCCGACCGTCAAAATATATCTAACTTTGCCGCCATGATGGAAAGAACAAAACTGGAAGGCCATGCCGCCGTGTTGCTGGCCAACGTGATTTTCGGACTCGGCGTCCCTGTTACCAAACTCCTCCTCGACCACTGGGTATCGCCCATGGCCTACATGGCCACACGCTGCATCGGTGCCGCCGCCATCTTCTGGTTCATCTCGTTGTTCACACCCCGTGAGCACGTGGAGCGCCGCGACCTGATGGTCATCATGCTCGGCGGCCTGCTGGGCTTCGTCGTCTCGCAGACCCTCACCGCCTGGGCACTCAGTTTCACCAGTCCGGTCTACTTCAGCGTCATCGCCTCGCTCACCCCTGTGGCTACCATGCTCTGCGCCGCCCTCTTCATCGGAGAGAGACTGACGGGCCGGGGCATCCTGGGCGTGTTCATCGGCATCGTCGGCGCATTGCTCATGGTGCTGATGGGCTGGAAGGGCGGACAAGGCAGCAACGACCTGCTGGGCATCGGACTGGCCATCCTCAGCCTGCTCACCTGGGCCATCTACCTCATCATCACACGCAAGGTATCGGCCAAATACTCCGCCGTAACGCAGATGAAATGGGTATTTCTGATATCGACCGTGGCTGTGCTGCCTTTCTCATGGGGCGACCTGCAGACCGCACCGCTCTATAGCACCGCCTGGCAGTGGAGCGGCATACTCGAGATGGCCTTCATCGTGGTCTTCGCCACCGTGGCCGGCTATTTCGCCATTCCCTTTGCCATGCGCCACCTGCAGGCCACCACGGTGAGCGTCTACACCAACCTACAGCCCATCGTGGCCTCGTTCGTCGCCATCGCCATCGGCCAGGACCTACTGACCTGGGACAAGCCCCTGGCCCTGGTACTCGTACTGCTCAGCGCATGGATTGTCACCACCGCCCCACAGCACAATCGCTGACCCGTACTCAGCCTCACACTGAACCCATATACAGAGCCCCCGGAAGCTGTCAGTCAACTTCCGGGGGCTGTTGTTATTAGGATATCGACACGATATCCGATACCGTAGGCTTATTTCAGCGTCTCGCGCCACTTCGATGCACCGATACTCAACTTATAGATATTGGAGTTGAGTACCTTCGCGGTATTCTTGAAATAGAGACCGTCGAGGTTGTCGGTGTGATGGTCGAGGTGGTTGGCCGTCGTCTGGATAAAGTTCTTCGGATTGGGCGACACCATCAGCTCTGTGGCCGAGAGGTCGTCGACATGGACATTCAACTCATCGAGGCCGCTGGGATAGTTGCTCGTGGCCTTGAACTTACCCATAGAGTTGGAGCTGGCCGAGAAAGCGTTGGACGAGAAGATTTGACCTGCCGTAAGGTTGTTGTTGGTCGACCAGTTGTTGGCTACATCGAAGGTGGCTGTGCCAGAACCGTCGCCGCCCTGGATGTTACGGATGTCGGAGCCCGAACAGTTGAGCGTGCGCAATACGTCGGCGGCATCGGCCGTCACAGTGATGAAGTTCTTCTTGATGGTCACCGTAGAGCCACCCGGCAGATAGCGGAAGTTCACAATCGGACTGTTACCGCGTGTCTGGAAGTTGATGAACGTATTGTTGGTGATGGTAATGTTCCAGCGTATCGACTCATCCCACATCAGGTTGCGGTTGGCGTCTGTGATAAGCGAGCCCATGGGCGAGTCGTAGAACGTGTTGTTGTCGATGACCACATGCTCCAGGATGTTGCTCTTGGGCTTACCGTTGTGGTCAGCATAGATGATCTGGTAACCCGAGCCACCGTTGGCATAATAGCCGTCGTTGAAGAACTCACAGTTGCGCATCACGATGTTGTGGATATTGAAGTCGTTGGAGCCCTGGATGCGGAAGAAACCGCGGATCAGGCCATTGAACGTACAGTTGTTCCACTCAAGCAATGTGACGTTGATACCCATGCCGTTCGAATACATGTTCATAAAGTAGTTGCCCACGGCACTATAGCCCGACCCATCCATCGAGTGGCCGTAGTTCTTGGCCAGCGGCACGTCTACATCGAGGTCCATGAAGCGCACAGAGTCGATGTCGAGGGCGATGGAGGAGTTCTCACCCGACTGTGGCTGACGACCCAGCATGAAGTTGCAGGTGTTGATGGCCGAACCCGTCTGTGTCATACCGCTGAGCAGCAGCTTGGCCCTACCCTTGCCCTCCTCGAGGTCTTTCGGGTTGGTACGGAGCGTCAGACCCTTATAGATCGAGCAGTTGGTAGAGAAGTGGTAGGTCTTTCCACCCTCCAGATAGAACACCTGGTTCTCGGCAAGCGCATTGCTGGCACAATAGTCGTTGATGATATTGTCGAGCTTCATCGAGTTGTAGGCAGAGATGTCATACACATTGGTGCCAATGGTATCTGTCAAGCTGGTGACATGACTGATGAGGATCGGAGGTCCGGCCTCACCCTTGGTACGCTTCATCAACGAGTTGTAGCAGGCATCTACCGGCACCTTGATATCGGCATCCCACACATCGATATTATACACAGAGTTCTCGGAGAGCCCCTCCACATCTACATAGCCACGGCTCCAGTCGTCATCGGTGAGCTGGTACTTCACAAACTGCGTGGGCACCACGGCATTGGGTGAGGAGAAGCTGGCCTTGATGGTCAGATAATCTACCTTGAAGTTGGTACCGTCGTCAGAGAAATGCTCACGGAATCCGAGCATCTGGTCGGCAGTATAGCCGGCGATGGAACGGTTGAGGTTGATGCGCATCGAGGTCTTGGTGATATCGCTGGCCTGGATGATGCTGGGCACGTCGTAGCGCACGCCAGTCTGCAGCCCCAGCCAGTCAGCCCACTGCCGCCCGTTGCCATAGCCATACCATTTGGAGTTGAGCGGGTCGTTGGGGTCGAGCGAGTGCAGGGTCTGGATGGCAAAGCGATAGTCGGTCTGGTAGTTCAGGTCTTTGATCAAGCAGTCCACCTGGTCGGGTGGCAGGATGGTGTCGCCCACAATCAGACCCGTGGTATCGGCATTCTCCCAGGCCTCCTGACCATTTGAGACATTGGGCTGTAGTGCCCATTTGATGCGGTATCCAGCCGCATTGTCTACCGCATACCAATAGAGGTGTATGTCGTTGATGTCGACCACCGTACAGTTGTAGGGGTCGGAGTCGCCCTTTCCGGTGTTGTTGTCGACGCGAAACATCGTCATGAACATGCGGTCGCTGCTTCCGCCTGCCACGTCGTCATCGTCGCTGCAGGCAAAGAGCGTAGTGGCCGCAAGGAGGCAGAGCGTATATTTCAGAATATTATTCATTGCTTCAATGGTTTAAATAGATGATTTAATAACCGTAATGCTGGGTATAGGCACCGGCAGAACGTGCGATGGCCTCTTGTGGGATGGGCAGCAGGTAGCGCACCACAGGCAGCTGGCTGACTGGGTAGCCCACAGGGTTGATCTGCTCGGCCACGCCATTGCGCACCACAAAGATGTTACCGTTCTGGTCGCCACGTATAAAGCCGTAGAGCGAATAGAGCACCTGCGCCTTGGGGTAGCCAGCCTCCTCCCACCAGTTGTAATACTGGGTGTCGGTCCATACCGGCGTAGAGCTGGAACTGGCGAGGCCTGTCACGTCGCGGTCAGAGAGCACGGTATAAGGCAGCTCGTTCTGGGCCATGTAGTTGGCCGGAGAGAGCTGTGGCTGCCCACCTGCCTGATAAGGGTTGGCGATATAGCGCAGGGCCAGTGTGGCATTGGGATACAATGTCTTGTCGCCCGGGTTCTTGATCACACAGGAGTAGATATCGTAGGGCAGAATCTCGCTCCATTTGATACCGTCGTGCTGCTCCTGCTGGTCCATGTGTGGCGATGAGGCGGCAGAGTTCTCAGCCACCGCGTAGTAGCGCATGAAGGTCCAGAAGAGCGTCTCGGCGTACTTGTTGTTGCGCACGAGGTCTTTCCAACGTGAGTTCTCACCGGCAAACTCCCACTTGCGCTCGTTGAGCACGGCATTGAGGAAGGTCTCCTTACTGGCAGCGGCCTGAGCCACATAGCCCGTCACCTTTTCGGCACGGTCGGCTGCATCGAAGGCGCGGTTGCGCACCTGCGTCAGGGCTTCCTGTGCGGCCGCGGTAGGACCATTGAGCTCATTCTCAGCCTCAGCAAACATCAGCAGCACATCGGCATAGCGCAGATAAGCGAAGTTGATGCCCGTGGCGCCGGTGGTGTTAGCCCCCAGGCCCACCGAGTTCCACAGCTTCGACCATTTGTTGTTGTGTACGCTGTAGTCGGCGCGCATGGTGGGAAGACCCGTGGCCGGATAGTACCACAACCCATTGACGAAGTCGCGACGCAGGTCTTTCTCATCAAAGGTATAACGATAGAAGGCCTCCGTACGCACGCCACCATTGGTAGCACCATACACGTGGGGCGTGACACCCTCGGTGGCCGATGCCGTGGGGCCCTGATAGTAACCCCACTGACCGTTGGTCTCTCTGGCAAAAGGAATCTCGAAGATCACATCGTCGGTATTGTCGACCACGAAGTCACACTCGTTGACAAACACATCCTTATACGACTTGGTCAGGGAGTGTGTGCCCGACGCAATCACAGAGTCGGCATAGGCACGGGCCGTCTTGTAAAAGTCCTGGTAGTTGCTCGGACGGGCCATCTGTCCGTAGCTCGTGGCACTGCCATCCACTGGGCGCAGCGAGTAGCCACCTGCCTGGAGAGCCATACGTGCAATCATGGCCCAGCAAGCCTCCTTGGAGATGCGCTCCACACCATCCGAGAGGGCAGCGGTGGTCTTCATCTGCGGGGCAGCAGCCTCGAGGTCGGCAATGACCTGCTTGTAAACCTCGTCGCGGCTGGTGATAGCCGGCAGGAAGTCTTGCGACACGTAGGTCGGAGTAAACGTAAAGGGAATGTCGCCATAGTAGCACAGCAGCTCATAATAGCACATGGCACGTATCACCTTGGCCTCGCCCAGCATCTGCGCTAGATCGGCATGGTCGGTCCCACCATTCTTATATATGCTGCTTTGCTCCAGGTTGTAGATAAACTCGTTGGCCGTCTCGACGGCACCATAGAGGGCGTTCCACAGCTTCTCCGCGCTGCCGGCGTCGGATGTCATGTCGAAACGGCGCGGCGCATCGGTCTGTGGCGACTCGTTGGAGTTGGCCGAGAAGTCGACATCACTGTTCAGCATCACATCGTTATACAGGTAACGTCCGAAGGTGTTGTCGGTCAGTATCGCGGCATAGACACCATTCAGGGCGGTATTGATCTCGGTCGTCGACGTGAAGACCGACTCCACCGTCTGCTTTGAGGGCGCATCGACATCGAGAAAATCGTTACATGAGGCGAAGAGCCCCAGCATGCCGATGCCACCGATAAATATATTCTTAAGTTTCATATCTGTCGTGTATTAATTATCATTAGAAGGTAACGTTCACACCCATCGAGAACTGACGGCTGCGCGGGTAGCGGTTATAGTCCATCGAAGGGGTGAGCCCCGACTGCACGTCAACCTCGGGATCGTAGCCCGAATAGCTCGTGAGGATGAAGAGGTTGCTCACCGACCCATATACGCGCAGCTTGCTCATGCCCCAGCGCTTGGTGAGCTTTGAGGGCAGGGTGTAGCCCAGCGTGATGTCAGTACAACGCAGAAACGAGCCGTCTTCCACGAAGTAAGAAATCATCTGGTTGTTCACCAGGTCGGCAGGGTTCCACAGGGTGGCATTGGCGTTCATGGCCTTATAGGCATCGAGGGCGCCGTCTACATAATAGTTCTTGTACAGACACTCACCCGTGGTGGGATCGGTATAGCGCCAGCGGTTGGTGGCAAACTTGCTGTACACATTATAGAAATTATACTGACTAGTGGTAGAACTCGACAAGGCGTAGGCCGTAGCGTTATAGACATCGAAGCCCACCATATAGGTGAAGTTGGCATTGAAGTCGAAGTTCTTCCACTGTCCCGACAGGCCGAAACCGCCCTGGAAGTCGGGGTTGGTGTTGCCGATGACGGTCTTGTCGTTCTGGTCTACGATGCCGTCGCCATTGAGATCCTTCAGTTTGATCTTGCCGGGGAGCGTTGCCTCACCCGAGTTGCTGGCATTGAGGGCCTTGTTCACCACTGTGTTGGGCAGGCGGTTGCCATTCTCGTCGTAGTGGGGGTTGTCGTCAGACCAAGGCACAGCGAGGTAGTTCTGCACCGGATCGAAGTAGAACTCGTCGGCCGAATACAGTCCGTCGTACACATAGCCATAGAACAGGCCCAGCTGGTCGCCCACCTTGAGCACATAGTCGGCAGCGTCAGACGACTTCCAGCGACCACTGGTATTATAGAGCACGCCATCGGTGCTGTTGAGCTTCTTGATGGTCATCTTGTTCATACCAAAGGTGGCATTGGCCGAGAGCACATAGTCTCTGCCGCGGAGGAGGTCGCCGTTGATGGTCAGCTCAAATCCGTTGTTGGTCACCCTGCCGATGTTCTGCATCTGCACCGAATAGCCCGATACCGAAGGGATGGTCGACTTGTAGAGCAGGTCGCGGGTCGTGTTGAAGTAAACCTCTGGCGTGATGGTGAGCCGGCGGTCGAAGAACGAGAGGTCGAGGGCGATGTTACGGGTGACGGTCGTCTCCCACTTGATGTCCTTGTTGGGGAAACTGCTGGGACTGCTGTAATAGAGCTGCCCGTTGGCCGAGGTCTCGCCGAATCCGGGGCCTCCGCTGTTGGCGGCAGTATAGAGGTAACGCCACATGTCGTCGCTGATATTGTTGTTACCGGCCAAACCGTAAGCCAGACGGAGCTTCATCTGGTCAATCCACTTCACATCTTTCATGAAGCCCTCGCGCTTGATGTCCCATGCACCCGACAGAGAGGGGAAGTAGCCCCACTGGTTGCCAGAGGCAAACTTGGTGGAACCATCGGCACGGAACGTAAGCGACAGCAGGTAGCGGTGGTCGTAGTTGTAGGCCGCCTGTCCGAAGAACGAAGCCATGCGGTTGGGGGTCGACAATGCCGAAGTGGAATACAACGGCGTGCCTAGTCCCATATTGTTCCATGCCTGCTCCGCACCTACCGAACGGGCGAAGAGGTGGTTGGTCTGGTTCTGTGCCTTAGACTGAGCATGATAAATCTCCTGTCCCAGCAAGAACGACCAGTTGTGCATGTCGTTGGCCGTGAACGAATAGTTGGCCGTGTTGGTCCAGGTATAGCTCTCGCTGCGCACCTCTTCGGTCTCGGCAACAGGCAGTCCTTGGTTGATGACGCTCTGGCCCGTACCGGTAAGGGGTCCGTAATATTCGTCCGTGTTTCTGAAGGCTATTGAGAAGTTGCCCTCGGTGCGCAGCACCAGTCCCTTGATGGGTGTCCACTGCAGCGCCAGCTGGTTGCTGATAGAATAGGTATGGCGCTTGCGCTGGTTGGTCTCGATGTCGCTCTTGGGGTTGGTGTACGCGAAGTTCTCCTCCTCGTCGGGGTCTACCATGTACGATGCCCAGTGTCCATACTCGCGCAGACCGTTGGTGGGGCGATAGCGCAGCACATCGATGATACCGCCCGAGCCGATGCGGTCGCCGCCGGCACCGGTGTCACGCCGATAGGTCATGCGTGGGTTGTAGGTCAATTCCAGGTTCTTGGTGAGGTTGGCCGCAATCTTCACGTTGAGGTTGGTGCGGCGCACGCCCGAGCCGAGGATGATACCCTTGTCTTCGCTCTGGGTGAGCGAGGCGTTGAACCTGAGGTTCTCGCTTCCGCCACCCACGGTGACGTTGGCCGAGTAGTTGAGCGGGTTCTCGCCCATCACCTCGTCCTGCCAGTCGTGTGTGGGCAGGGTGCCGTAGAGGTCGAGGTCGAGGGGGTTGCCGAAGTTGCCGCGGAACGACTTGGCCCACGAGGAGCGCGTGCCATTGGCGGCGGCACGGTCGTACTGGTAGTCGGCAAACTGCCGGGTGTTCATCATGTCGAGCGACTTGGAGAGTGCCGACACCGACATACGTCCGTTGAAGCCCACCTTGATCTTTCCTGCCTGAGCACTCTTGGTGGTCACAATCACTACGCCGTTGGCACCCTTGGCACCGTAGATGGCTGTGAGCGAGGCATCCTTGAGCACGTCGATGGATGCGATATCCGTAGGCGGAATATCGTTGATGTTGCTCTGCTGGAAGCCATCGACGATGAAGAGCGGGTCGTTGCTCTGTGTCACCGAGGTGGCACCGCGCACGCGGATGTTGATGTCGGCACCGGGCTGACCATCGACGGTGGTCACCTGCACACCGGCAATCTTACCCTGCAGGGCCTCGGCTGCCGAGGTCACCGGCACAGCTGCCAGCTTGGCGCCCGAGATGGAACCCACCGAACCGGTGAGGTCTTTGCGCGCCTTGCTGGTATAACCCAGCACCACCACCTCGTCGAGGCTCCCCTGCTCTTCCTGCAGCACGATGCTCTGGCTGGCCTCGCCGGCAGTAATCTCCTGCGACACCATGCCGATGTAGTTCACCACAGCGGTCTTGCCCTTTTGGAGCTTCAACGAGAATTTACCATCAAGATCGGTCACCGTACCGTTCTTGGTGTTACCCTTCTCTACAACAGACGCTCCGATGATGGGCTCGTTGTTGGAGTCGGTAACCGTACCCTTGACCACATTCTGGGCCATCACCGCTGGCGGCAACAGCAACATCAGGGTCAGAAGGCAAAGCTTACACAATACGTTCATTGCGTTCTTCATTCCACATTTGTTTTTATAGTTAATATTTAAGTAATAATTTCCTGTGAGAACCTGGTCAGTCGAATTTTTCGTTAGGTTTTGCTAATTCACAAGTAGATTTGGTGGCAAATTTAAGGAAATAAAAGCTATTTTGCAATTATTTTGTTTATAAAAAACGTGTATGACACTAAAATACCCCCTATTCTGCTAAAATTTCCCCCCTTCACCCCCTTCGTGGCCTACCCTCCGGCAGCTCCTATACCGGCTGCAATACACCCGCTACACGGTGTGCCTACAGGCGTGCCGATATCCTCGTATCATCATAACCCACACATTTACAACGCCAATGGCCGGTTCGACGGCAATATTTTTACTCATTTTTAGGTATTGCCCACCCTCGCGAAAGTCTGTAATTTTGCACCCGACAATAAAACCAATGAAATACGATATGGTAAGAAAACTGACGACAATTCTTCTTTGTGTGATGTGCAGCGTGCAGCTTTGGGCACAGAAAACCGATGCCATGCTCTTCGGCGACGTGAAGAGCGCTGCCACGGGCGAGCACATCCCCTATGCCACCATCACCGTGAAAGGCACCAACCTCAAGACCATGGCCGATGCCACCGGCCATTTCAAGATGACCAACCTGCCTGTGGGCCGACAGACCATCGTGGCCCAGGCCGTGGGCTACAAGCCACAGCAGATTGACAAAGACATGACCTCCGCTCAGGGCACCGAGGTGAGCGTCTACACCAACCTACAGCCCATCGTGGCCTCGTTCGTCGCCATCGCCATCGGCCAGGACAGCCTTACCTGGGACAAGCCCGTAGCCCTCATCCTGGTATTGGCCAGCGCATGGATGGTGACAGCCGCATCACAAAAAGCACATTGAAGCCCGTCACTTCAGGTCAATCAGAAACGCGGTAAGCGACTGGTCGTTCTTGATACCCAGTTTCTTTCTCAGTCTATAGCGGGCACCCTCCACACCCCTGATGGTGAGGTTGGTGTTCTTGGCGATTTCCTTGGTGTTGAGATTGAGCCGCAACAGCGCGCAAAACTTCAGGTCTGTAGCGGTCAGATCGGGATATTTCGTCCTGAGATTCCTGAAGAAGTTTTGGTGAATGAGGTCGAAGTTCTGCTGGAAGATATTCCATACTTCTTCAGAATCTTCGCCCTCGGCGGTGGTAATCAACTCCTTGAAATCCTTGTCTGTCAATATTCCTTTTCGCTTCTTTTCGAGCAATCCCTCTCGCAACACCTCCGACTTATCTTTCTGCACAGCCATCTTGAATGCCATGGTAGCCAGTTCCTTGCTCTTGCTCGTCAGCTCGTTCTCCATGATAATCTGCTGTTGTGCCGCGATAATCTGCTTCTGTTCGAGCACCTTCAGGTTTTGTCGCATGAGTTCTTCCTCTGCCTCATGCCGGTTTCGCTCTACGATTTTGCGCGTGTGCCACTGCACATATTTCCTAATGACAAGGAAGCCTACCAGCACATACAGGGCAAAAGCCCAGATAGAGAGGTACCATGGCACCACATGCTCAAATTGATAACTTGTCCGGGCAAGAACTTCCCCATCCACCGAAACAGCTTCCAGCTCACAGGTATAACTTCCATATCCCAAACTGTTAAAGGTGATGACGGGATTGTCTTGTACCGCCTCTACATCCTTTCCCTGTTTACGAAGCTTGTATCTGAAAGTGATCAGTTGACTGTCGTAGTTGGGATAAGACAATACGAGGCGAATATTGTCTGACTGAATCACGTTATCGTCATCTCCCGCGCACGACAACTCCACTTTCTCATTATCCGACTTGATACTCGATACGCTGACGATAGTTAACGGGTATTTCACCGCACGCGTCTTATTCGCCTTCATACGGTATCTGCCTATTCCGTTATTGAGAAAGAAGTAAGTCTCCTCACCACTGACATACTGTGCCACGCCATTGGTGTTGACATCCAATCCGAATAACTTATAAGGGAAGCAGGCCATGCGATGATATTGACCACCATCGTAGTGGAATAGCGAGAACGACGCGTTGTCAGCCGTCCACAAGGAAGAGTTGTCTACCACTGCCGTCGATATGACATTCCGCGGGAAGCGCGGACTGTTGACCTGATAGGGCACAATCTTACCATGCAGGTCATCATAGGTATAAAGGCTTCCTTGATAAGAAAACACCACCCTTCCCCTTATCTTCATGACGTGTATCTGACTGTGTATGCCTTCCTTGGTGGGAGCACCAAAATACCTGATATCAGCCACCGTCGTCAGGTCATCCGACAAGTCTATCTTATAGATTCCCTTGCTGAAATGCGCTGCCCAGATGGTTCCGCTATTGTCAATCTCAAATTCGAGTATGGGTGCCTGGAATCCACGCACCTTATGGGCTGCCGACCATTCTCCGTTTTGTCGCCGATAGACATTCAGACCATTATACCCCGACTCAATCAGTGCCTCCTCTCCGTTGACATGATACGACTTCATCATCGTGCTTCCCTCATTACTTCCGGGAACAGCGGCGACCACGTCGCCCGTCACGGCCAGTGTAGACAGGTTATGTCCCACCCATATACGTTGCCCCAATGCCTTGACATACCAGTTCTGCCCATTGGTATATTTCACTTGCCGCAACTCCTTAGATGCCGTCAGGTATTGCCACAGCGACTGGTTGGTGGCAATATACAGGTTGTCACCGGCCTTACAGATATCATACACCATGCCAATGGGAAGGCCCAACTGGTCAGTGCGCATCACCGTGAGCGGAAGTCCTGAATGAATGACAGAGATGCCATTGTCGAGCGCGGCCCACACATTGCCGCCCTTGTCTACGTAGAGTCCTAAAACCGTATTGTTTCGCAAACTGTTGGCCAGATTATAGTGCCATAGCGTCTGTCCAGTGTTCAAGTCCAAGGCATAGATGCCATTGAGAATAGTACCGATGACCAATGCAGTGGGTGATAGAAGAGTGGCGTTGTTGAGCTGGAATTGCCTGAGGTCACTGTCAAGCGTAGTGGCCCACCGTTCCAGTTTCCCATGTTGATAGAGGTATAGCCCGCTTTTCGACGTCACGGCCAAAATGCCGCCATGCTTGAGCGCCACCATACCTACAACATCGTCATTGTTAAAGGCTTGACGCGACAGGAAGGGCACGTATCGATTACCCTGCAACACATATACCCCATCATTGATCATCTGCGCGTAGATGCGGTTGTTGACCTTGAAAAAATGCAGCGGCAGGTGGCGCGCGTCATAGTGCGCCGTCGTTTTCTGCCCATCATAATCAAACCAAGAGCAAAACGACTGAAAATAAATGTGCCCATTGGGAGCCTTGATGATTTTCCAAATCTCATCTTCATGGGCCTGATACCCCTTTGGCCATAACGAAGTGTATTGGTAACGGCCCGCGCGGTCGCGCCTGAAATACCCGAAGTCGGTATACGAGCCCACGTATATGCGCTCGCCATCCGCAAGCACCGAACGCACGATAGTATGACTCGGCAGACTGTATGTGTTCCACTGGTAACCGTCGAAGGAGAGAAGCCCCTTTTGGTTACCAAAGTAAACTTGTCCGGTGGCCGACTGTGTAACCGACCAGTTTTGCAATCCTCCCCCGTAAACCGCCTGTGAGAAATTAGACACGATAGGCATGAAATCTATCGTAGAAGCATGGGCCGTTCCGAGCCCCAAACCTGTCAAAATGAACGCAATGAGTGCATGTAAATGCCGAATAAGCATGGGCAATGTTATCTTTTGACAACAAATGTAATAGATTTAGACCAAACTACCTAATATTTTTTCTTCTTTTTTATCTACTGATAATCAATTAGTTGATAAGCATGTCGTAGTAATATCGTAGTACGATGGAGACGAAAAGTAGTAGTAGCGTATCTTAATATTCGTACTATTGGCTAAATCTTCTTTAATTTGCAACATCATACGTTAAATCATAAAAACCTAAAATCAATGAAGCAAAAACTTTCAATGTTACTGTTTGCCGCGATAGTGGGTCAGTCTGTCATGGCACAGACCCAGACTGTCAAAGGCACTGTAGTGGACAAGGAAGGCTTTCCACTCCCTGGTGTTACCATCAAGGTAGAAGGAACTTCCAAAGGTGCTGTTACCGATCTCAATGGCGAGTATACCATTGATAACATATCACCGTCGGCCACGCTTGAGTTTACCTACGTGGGCATGAAGACCCGCCAGCTGAAAGCCTCGTCAACGATGAACGTGACTCTTGAGGACGACTTTAAGAATCTCGATGATGTCGTGGTCATTGGTTATGGCTCTGCCAAGGCCAAAGACCTCACCTCCCCCATCTCGGTGATCAAGGCCGAGCAACTTACCTCCACCCCTTCTACTTCAGCCATGACAGCCCTGCAAGGCAAGGTGGCAGGCGTAAACGTCATCAGCGCAGGTACCCCCGGTGCGGGTCCCACGGTGCGCATTCGTGGCGCGGGCTCCTTTGCCAACAGTTCACCGCTGTATGTAGTAGATGGTATGTTCTACGACGACATCAATTTTTTGGATAATAATGACATTCAGGAGATGTCGATCCTGAAAGACGCCTCCGCGGCCGCCATCTATGGCGTGCGCGCCGCCAACGGCGTGGTCATCATCACCACCAAGAAAGGTGTGAAGAATCAGAAGGCCAAGATCACCTACGATGCTTATGTGGGTGTACAGCAGGCCACCAACGTGCTGAAGATGGCCAACTCGCAGCAGTATGCCACCATGCTGTTAGAAGCCAATTATGACGCCTACGCACCGGTCATCAAGTCGTCTATCGACCACTATGGCGGCAGTTATGCCAATGCCGACTTCCATAACTGGACCTTTGGCAGCGATACCGACTGGTACAATGAGCTGCTGCGCTCTGCCCTCATCACAAGCCATAGTGTAGGCATCAGCGGCGGTAGCGAGAAGGCCACCTACTCCATGGGAGCCAGCTACCTACACCAAGACGGAATCATGGACACTGACAACAAATACGACCGCATGAACATCCGCGCCGCAGTAGACTACGATGCCACCAACTGGCTGAAGGTTGGCTTCAGCGGGGTATTCAGCCGTTCAAAGCAGGTACTCCCCAACAACCAAGCGTGGCGCATGGCCTTCAACTCTCCGGGCATC
>CAZBQA010000004.1:5533-6796 GCA_964493905.1 uncultured Prevotella sp. | reverse complement strand
ACCAGCAACTTCTACAACCCTGTGGCTACAGCCAACTACTACAACTCACAGAACGACAATCGTCAGTTCATGACAAACATGTATGCCCAGTTCAACTTTATACCTGAGAAACTCTGGTTCAAGACCAACATCAACTACAACTACCAGAGCATCGAAGGCCGTGTGTTCACCCCGACGTACTATGTAAGCAGCTGGCAGCAGATGACGGCTTCCAGCTTAGAGAAGTCTACCACCCACTATGACAATTACATTTGGGACAACACGCTGACATTCAAGAACAGCACGGGCAAGCACAACTATGGCGCCATGCTCGGCGTGTCTATGCGCCAGGAGAAATATCGCCTGCTGAAAGGCACCGCCAGCAATGTGCCCGAAGGCAAGGAAGAGTACTGGTATCTCAACAAGGGTGACTCAAAGGGCATTACCCTTACCGACGACGGTAACACCTAGCGCGGCCTTTCATACTTTGCCCGCCTCAACTACGACTATGCCGGCAAATACTATCTGATGTTCACCATGCGTGCCGACGGCTCATCAAAGTATCAGGAAAAGTGGGGCTACTTCCCCTCTGTAGGCGCTTCGTGGGTAGTGTCTGAAGAGCCTTGGATGAAGAACCAGAGCGTTATAGAATACCTGAAGCTGCGCGCCAGCTGGGGCAAGCTCGGCAACGACCATGTGGCTGCCAGCGACGGCTTTGCCAATATCTCTACTGGCAACTCGGCCTCGGGTGTGTATGGCAACACCATCTTCCCCGGCTACCAAAACAACTCTTATTTCAGTTGGTTGCAGTGGGAGCAGGTAGAGGAGACCAATTTCGGCTTCAATCTCTCCACACTCCAGAGCCGCCTGAACATGGATGTCGACTATTTCCACCGCATGACAAAACATGCTGTCATCTCTCCCCGTCTGCCCTTCAGCAACGACGTGCTGGCCGGCAACTATGGTAAGATTCTCAACGAGGGCTTTGACGTGTCGCTCAACTGGAACGACCGCATTGGCAAAGACTTCAAGTATAGCATTGGAGCCAACCTCTCATTCCTTTGGAATACGGTCAAGGACCTTGGCGGAAAGACCATCATACAGGGCGGAAAGACCGTCAATATCGTAGGCGAAGAGATGAACTCCTTCTATGGTTACAAGGTCGTGGGCATTTACCAGACACCTGAGGAGGTGGCTGCCGACCCCATCGCCGTGGCCAACGGACTTGAGCCGGGCGACTTCAAGTACGAGGACGTGAACAAAGACAACGTCATCGACGGCAAC
>CAZBQA010000004.1:0-5523 GCA_964493905.1 uncultured Prevotella sp. | reverse complement strand
CAGGTGCTCGGGGCTTATATTCCCAACTTCACCTATGGCCTGAACTTTGGCTTTGAGTGGAAGAACCTCGACTTCATGCTGACCACTTACGGGCAGACCGGCGCGCAGATGTACAACCGTAAGCGTGCGCTGAGATACGCGCAGAGCAACTTCAACTTCGACGAGGCTCAGTACAACGACCGCTGGACCGTAGCGGGCTCTACCAACGAGCATCCTTCCGCCAAGGCCCTCATCAAGGGTTGGAATGTTTCTGACCAGCGCAGCAACTCCTATTTTGTGGAGAGTGCCGACTACTTCCGCATCCAGAACATAACGTTGGGTTATACGCTCAAAAATACGAAGATGGGCAGCTATACCATGCCGTCTGTACGCTTCAGCCTCACGGCCGACCGTCCGCTCACGCTCTTCTCCGCCCACTCGTTCTCGCCAGAGCTCAGTGACGCCGAAGGATGGGACAACGAGGTGTATCCGCTGACCTCTACTTATACGTTCGGTATTCAAATCCAGTTCTAATCTCAGTTAATAGCACAACTATGAAATTAAACAAATATATAGCGTCTATCGCCATCACCGCATTGTTAGGAGCGCTCACCTCCTGCAATGACTACTTAGACAAGGATCCAGAGAACAGTGTTCCTGAGACCAGTGTAGACTTTACCAACCTGAGCAACATGTACCAGCCGGTGTCGGGCGTTTATGCCAAGATTCGTACCGGCGCCATGCACTGGGTGATATGGCCACTGTCTATTGTGCGCGACGATGATGTCTGGTCAGGCCGCGTCGACGACCAGCAGTCACTTGTCAACTTCGGCAACTACCAATACGACAACAGCTTCTGGGGCCTCAACGAGATGTGGAACCAGTATTATGGCATCATCAAGGTGGCCAACGCCGCGCTGACCTCACTCGACAGCTATGCCGAGAACATCACCTCTTCATCCGACATGGCCACCAAGAACGCCTATGCGGGCGAGGTGAGATTCCTGCGCGCCTACGCCTACTACCGCCTGGTGCAAGCTTTCGGCCCAGTGACCATCCTGCGCACCAACAGCCAGACCGACCTCACCCGTTCGACCGTGGAGAGTGTTTACAAATACATGCTCGAAGATTTGCAGTACACCATCGACAATACGCCCAAGGTGCGTCCTAACGAGATGGAGCACGTAGGTGCCGTGTCTGCCTACTCTGCCATGGCACTGGCCGCCAAGATCAACCTCAACATGGGCAACTACAATGAGGTGGAATCGCTTACCGACCAAATCATCAACAGTGGCAAGTTCGCGCTCTACCCCGACTTCTACGAGGCTTTCAAGATACCCGGCAAGCTCTCCGACGAGTCGCTCTTCGAGTGTCAGACCACCGACTTCGGCAACAGCTCCGGCGATTTGGTAGATGCCGACATGTGGTTTGTCTTCCAGGGACCTGCCAACGATGGCAATATCTCGGGCTGGGGATTCATCGGACTGTATAAGTCGTTCCGCGACTGGGCCAAGAACCGCGGTGAGACGGTGCGTTACACCACCTCTTTCCTTGAGGCTGGCACCACCACCCCCAGTGGCGACGTCATCCGTCCGCTGCAGAACCCCACACAGACCGACTGCTGGAATGGCAAGGCTTACACGCCGACCAACGAGCTCACACCCGGACGCACCAAGTACGGCACCAACAACAACATCCGCATCCTACGCTATGCCGACGTGCTGCTGATGAACGCCGAGGCCAAGGTGCGGTTGGGCAAGAACGGCGACGCACCCTTCAACCTCGTACGCGCCCGTGCCGACATGCCCACCCTGACCAATGTCACCGTTGACCAGATTCTCGACGAGCGCCGCATGGAGCTATGCTGCGAGTGGGGCGAGCGCTACAACGACCTGGTGCGTACGGGCAAGGCCGAGCAGGTGCTCGGACCCAAGGGATGGACGGCCGACAAGACCTACTATCCCATTCCGTTCGCGCAACTTACCGACAATCCCAACTTGGCCAAAGAACCCATCAACGAATGATGATGATGACCAGAACCAAACACTTTCAACTATTCATCCTCAGCCTGTTAGGATATGGCCTTCCGGCCATGTCCGCGCAGGCTGACTCTATGGCCCCCGACGACTCGGTCAAAGTGGTCAAGGGACAGGTGAGCGACTACTATATCCCTATCAACACCACGTACGAGGTAACGGGAATCGTGACCGATGAGCAAGGCACACCGTTGGAGGGCGCCACCGTGATGTTCTTTTCCAGCCCATTACATTGCAACACCAATGCCAAGGGCGAGTACCGTCTCACGGCCACCAACGGGGACAAGCACCTCTATGTGTATTATCCCGGCAAAGAGTTCGGTCACTTTACACGCAGTGAGACACAGCGGCAGGTCAACATCAAGCTGGTGCCCAAGACACCGGGGGCGGCCAATCTGCCTCGCGTCAAGGCCGTGGCCACTCCGTGGTTCGACCCCGCTGACCACCTGACCACCACCTTCTGCAACCCGCTCAACATCAGTTACAACTACGAGCCATACAACAACAACGTGAAGGCCAATGGCGCTTTCCGCTCGGCCGCCGACCCCATGGCCCTGATGTACAAAGGCCGCTACCTGCTGTTCTCTACCAACCAGGGCGGATTCCATCATTCCGACAACCTCAGCGACTGGGACTTTACCACTGCCACCTTCCAGCGCAAACCCACCGATGACGACCAATGCGCGCCGGCGGCATACGTATCTGGCGACACCTTGTTTTACACGGGCTCTACCTACGAAGGCCTTCCCGTGTGGTATACCACCAATCCCTATAATAGTCGCTGGCGCCAGGCCATAGGCCGCAACACATTGCCTTCCTGGGACCCGTGCCTTTTTCTCGACGACGACGGCAAGCTTTACCTCTACTACGGTTCGAGCAACGAGTATCCGCTGAAGGCCGTGCAGGTGAGCCGCGACGACTTCTCGCCCATCAGCAAGATTCACGACGTCATCATGCTGCGTCCTGACAAACACGGCTGGGAACGGTTCGGCATGAACAACGACGACGAGGTGACGCTCAAGCCCTTTACCGAAGGAGCCTACATGACCAAGCACAACGGCAAATACTACCTGCAGTACGGCGCGCCCGGCACCGAGTTCAAGACTTACGCCGACGGCGTTTATGTGGGCGACAGTCCGTTGGGACCCTTTGTCTACCAACCCCACAACCCCATGAGCTACAAGCCCGGCGGCTTTGTGCAGGGGGTGGGCCATGGCGGCACCTTTGCCGACAAAACCGGTAACTACTGGCACGTGGGTACCTGTATGCTGTCGCTCAAATACAAGTTTGAGCGCCGCATAGGCCTTTACCCCGTGGGCTTCGATGCCGACGGCGTGATGTACAGCGCCACGGCCTACGGCGATTACCCCACCTGGAATGCCGACCACAACATCGCCTCGCCTGAGCAGCGCTTCACCGGATGGATGCTTCTCTCGTATGGCAAGACCGTTACCGCGTCGTCGTCAGACAGCACCTTCACCACCGAGGCACTCGCCGACGACAACCTCCGCACCTACTGGGCGGCCAAAACAGGACAGCCCGGCGAGTGGATACAGATGGACCTGGGGGCACCGAAAAGCGTCAGGGCGCTGCAACTGAACTTCTACGACTACAAGACCGTGCAGCACAACCGTGCCAGCGACCTCTATTACCAATACCGGGTGCTGGCCAGCGACAACGGCAACGACTGGACCTTGGTGGTAGACAAGAGCGACAACGACCGCGACGTGCCTCACGACTACATAGAGCTCAAGGCGCCGCTGCGCACACGCTACCTGCGCGTGCAAAACCTGCATATGCCCTCAGGCGGACACTTCTGCCTGTCCGACCTGCGTGTCTTCGGTGAGGGCAACGGTGACAAGCCGGCTGCCGTCAAGACGCTCAAGGTGACGCGCGACCGCGCCGACAAGCGCAACGCCATGCTCGCATGGACGCCCGTGAAAGGCGCCTACGGATACAACATCTATTACGGCACCGCGCCCGGTAAGACCTACAATGCCATCACCGTATTAGGCACCAACACCTACGACTTCAGGGGCATGGACAGAGACACTGACTATTACTTCACCATAGAGGCAATGGCAGAGTCGGGCATCTCGGCCCGCACACCCATTGTCAAGGTAAAACATTGACTATACAAATGACAAACAAGATTTTCACCGCGCTTACCGGGCTGCTGCTCGCGTGGGCATCGGTGGCCTGCAAGACCACCGAAGACCAGAACACGACGCCCAAGGGCGGCGGCAACACCATTGCCGAGGCTGCGGCCGCAAGGCCACAGTCGTTTAAGTCTGACGACGACATGCTCGACTACATCCAGAAGATACACCTCAACTACATGTGGGAGGGGGCCGAGCCCACCTCGGGACTTGCCCGCGAGCGTGTACACCTCGACAACAACTATCCCCAAAACGACGCCGACGTCATCACCACCGGCGGCAGTGGCTTTGGCATCGCCGGACTGTTAGTGGGCATAGACCGTGGGTTCATCGACCGCCCGGCGGGCGTGGCACGCCTCCAAAAAATCGTAGACTACCTGGCGCGGGCCGACCGCTTTCACGGCGTATGGCCCCATTGGCTCTACGGTCCCACGGGCAAGGTGAAGCCTTTCGGCCAGAAAGACGATGGCGGCGACCTCGTGGAGAGCTCATTCCTCATGACCAGCCTGCTCTGCGTGAGGCAGTATTTCAACGGTGGCAACGCCGCCGAGCGACAACTGGCACAGGATATTGACCGGCTTTGGCGCGAGATGGACTTCTCCTGGTACCGCAACAGTGGAAAGAATGTGCTCTACTGGCACTGGTCGCCCAACTACGGTTGGGAGATGAATTTCCCGCTCGAAGGCTACAACGAGTGCCTCATCACCTACATTCTCGGCGCCTCGTCGCCCACCCACCCCATTCCTGCCGAATGTTATCATGAGGGATGGGCCCGTGGTGGAGGCATCAAGAGCGACGCCGCCCCCTACGGCTATGCGCTGCGCGTGAAACACAACGGCGCGGAGGCTACCGGCGGACCGCTGTTCTGGGCACAATACTCCTTCATTGGCCTCGACCCGCGCCACCTCTCCGACCGCTATGCCAACTACTGGGACGTGACCCGCAACCACGCCCTGAGCGACTATGCCTACTGCATAGACAACCCCAAAGGCTTCAAGGGCTATGGCAAGGATTGCTGGGGACTCACCGCCAGCTATTCCACCGTTGGCTACTCGGCCCACGCGCCCAACAACGACCTCGGCGTCATTACGCCCACCGCGGCACTCTCGTCATTCCCCTACACGCCCACCGAGTCGATGGCGGCGCTCAAGGGATTTTGGGGCAAGGGCACATGGATATGGGGCAAATACGGATTTTATGACGCCTTCTCCGAATCATCCGACTGGACGGTACCTCATTATCTGGCCATCGACCAGCTCACCATTGCGCCCATGATTGAGAACTATCGCAGTGGACTGCTCTGGCGGCTCTTCATGAGCTGTCCGGAGGTGAAAGCGGGGCTAACCAAA
>CAZBQA010000003.1:37322-100322 GCA_964493905.1 uncultured Prevotella sp. | reverse complement strand
GAAGAGTACTCATCGCGAAAGCCCCATAAAATAAAGGGTGGGAAACTTTAGTTAAGTAATAACTAAAACAAAAATCTATGAAACGGATTACTACGGTAATGATGATGCTGTTCATGGCCATATTGAGTTATGGGCAGAAAACCTACACGGCATCGTTTGATGGAGCGGACAATGTGTCTGATGCGGGATGGTTTACCTTTGAGGGAGCGCACAACTTTAACGCGAAGTACACAGGCACCTACGCAGGAATGAATTATGTCAAAGGCCTGAAGCTCGAAAGTACATCGGTCGTTACTTTCACGACCAAGGCCAAGTCGACGGTGACCATTGTCCAGTCGTTGGCAGCTAACAACTCCAATTACATGGGATTCGACGGCACGAATATGTCCGGCGGCATGCGCGTGGATGATTCCGCCGGCAAAGTGGGTGTTTACACGCTCTCTGACGTGGCAGCCGGAACGCATAAGATAACCCGTGGCACGGGAGAGACCGGACTCCTCTTTCTTCAGGTAGATGAAGCGCAATATGCCGCTCAGCTTGAGGCTCCTGTTGTGACGTTTGATGCGGAAACGGGGTTGGTGACTATAGCCGCGGTGGACAATGCCTTGAGTGTGGTGTACACCACTGATGGCTCTGTGCCATCTGCCGACAACGGTACGGTCTATAAAGAGCCGTTCAACGTTGCCGATGGAACGACGGTGAAAGCCATTGCGCTGGGCGATGAAGTTAACAACTCCAACTCGGATGTCAGTACCGTTGTGGTTTGCTGAATAATGCAGTCATCCAGTCTCCCGTGCTGACGGTGTTCAATGGCACCGTTAAACTGACCACCACAAGCACGGCCACATTGGAATATAGTTTGGATGGCACTGACTATGTCCCTTACGTTGTGCCATTCACGCTGTTGAGCGATGCCACGGTGTATGCCCGTGCGGTGCGCAATGGCAAGTATAGTGAGGTGACGGCACAGCCGGTGACTGCCGTCGCCAAGCCGGCTGGTACCACTACGGTGATCCTTTCGGGTGGCACCATGTGGGGTTCAGCCAACAGTGTGACCTTTTCTGATGCGCCAGGCTACTCATTGGCCATCACGGGCAATACGCTGAAGACGTTTTCAAGACAGGGGCAGGTCATGGTCGATGGCAATACCTACGATGCCATCAAGCTCTCTAACGGGGCGCAGAACACACTCACCTTGCCGGAGGGCATGGTGGCCAAGCGTATAACGCTCTACAGCATCATCAACGCCACAACGGGAGAGGCTGGGTGGAAGGAAGTAGATAACACCGATTACCAGTCGGGCGAAGGCGACTATAAGCTTATTCCCATGGGTGCGTTCAACACCTTGCCCAATGTGGCCGAGACACCCGACGTGCGCGTGTATGCCGTTGAAGGCAACCAGGTGACTTTCACCAATGCTGGGCAGCAGCTGTGCTTCGTTATCGTTGTCGATGTGGCCAGCGAAGGTGTAGAGACAGAGACACTTCATGTGGCAGCCTCGGGCTACACCACTTATGCGGCAGGTTATGATGTAGACTATTCTGCCGATGGCATGATAGCCTTTGCCATCAATTATGATGACGTGACCAATAAGATAGACTATCGTCCCATCACGGGTGTGGTGCCCGCCAATACGGCTGTGATGGTGAAGGGCACACCCTCGACCGACTATACCCTCACTCCGGCCTCTGCGACGGCTACTACCATTGACACTGACCTGAAGAAGGCCGACGGGGTGCTGACAGCCGATGGCACCCACTATGGCTTTGCCACCGTAAACGGTCTCTCGGGCTTCTATCGTATCGTAAGCGGAGAGGTGATTCCGGCCAGGAAGGGTTATCTCGTCATCTCTTCCTCAAACGCCAAGGCTTTCTATGGTATCGACCAGACGACGGGCATCGGCAGCGCGGAGCTGAATACCGCTACCGACACCCCGCGCTACAACCTTGCCGGACAGCGTGTGGATGCCAGCTATAAAGGCATCATACTGCAGAACAACAGAAAGTATATCAACAAATAATGAATGAACAGATCATGATAAAAGACGGTAGAATTATGAAGAAAGTATATTTTGCACCAGCTGTCAAGACAAGAGAAATGGCAGGCTTAGAGTTGTTGGCTGATTCGCTCAGTACCACACCGCAGACAACAGAAGTACATGTGACGAGTTTGGATGCGAAACAACAAAATTTGTATTCCACAAACAAGAGTGTGTGGGATGACTAGGTGCTCCCTGGCATGCTGAAGTGCGGGCCACGGCTGAACAGATTGTCAGCCGTGGCCCGTTGACTTATGGGGGGGCTATGAATGACCACTTTGAATCATGGGTTACGTTTTTAAATCATGGGGGTGCCGTTCCGCTTCGGGGCGATCTTCTGCTCAAATTGACAGCGAACAAAAGAGACATGCGGGTATAACGACAAAGCAAACGGGCTATTTGCCCTTGAAGACAGTCCTGTGATCGTACAATGCCGATTCATAGCCCCCACCTTGATGCTGTATCTTCGCATCTGGTCCTCCCGGTTAGGGTTGTTGCCGTGGGTACACAATAAATAGAATCGTTTGTCGTTTATTTCTTCGACGAGACAAGAAAAATGAAACATTCACACAAGACTTACCTGCTGACACTGGCCGTCCTCATGGTGCTGAGCACAGAGCTCAGGGCACAGGGATGCAGTCCTGATGCCTTGCCACGTGCCCCGCGTGCCGAGCGCGACGTCAGGCCGCTGCCTTGCCAGACGCTGCCCGAGAGTATGGCCGACCCCGACTTTGAGCCGGTGGCCGAGCTGACCATCGAGAATCTGATGGCCGTGCTCGAGAAATATGAAGTGAAACATGCCAAGGTGGTGGCGGCACAGGCCATCCTCGAGACCGGCTATTTCTCGAGTACGCTGTGCCAAGAGAGTCACAACCTCTTCGGACTGCGCCATCCCAGCGACGGCAGCTATTACACCTTCGACAACTGGGAGCAGTCGGTCAAGGCCTATGTCGACGATGTGCAGTACAAATATACGGGTGGCGACTACTACAGTTTCCTCAACCGCATTGGCTATGCCGAAGACCGGAAGTACACGGCCAAGGTGCGCAAGATAGCCAACCGCCTGTAGCCTTTCTTCCTTTCACTCGCTCATAGAATAAGTATGTACGCTGGCACCATCCTGTGCCGACGGCAGGTAGTTGATGCCCCACCAGCACATCTGCAGCAGGCAGAACGACACGATGAGCAACCACTGTGCCGCGGTGGTGTGGCGCCGGTCGTAGCGGGTGAGGTGGATATAGATGAGGTATGCAAACCAGGTGATGGCCGCCCAAGTCTCCTTGGGATCCCACGACCAGTAGTGTCCCCACGCCTCTTTGGCCCACAAGGCACCCATGAGCATGCCCAGGGTGAGGAAGGCGAAGCCCACGTCGACGAGGTCGGCGGCCGACTGCCGCGCCGTGCCCTTGCCGCCAGGGGTGCAGAGTTGGTAGATGGCGATGAGGGTGGCGGCTCCCAGCAGCGCATAGGCCATCATATAGACGATGACGTGCGGCGCGAACCACGGACTCTGCAGGGCGGGCATGAGCGTATTGCTGTGGATCTCGGGCTTGAAGAGGTTGATGCACACAAACACCAGTGCCATGACGGTGCTGAAGGTGAGCATCCAGCGGTAGCGCCAGCGGCTGTAGACCAGCAGGCCTGCCAGGGGCAGGAAGAAGCTGTACCACAGTCGTGTCTCGCCCATGGTGCGCAGGGGCGGTCGTTCGAGTGCCACCCATATCATGACGATGTATGCGCCAAAGACCGCCAGTCCGGCCACGGTGGCCACCTGTGCGGCTATCCTGCGGTCTCGCCAGGCCATGGCGGCGCCCACAGCCCAGCAGAGCATGGCTGCCACGGCGAAATAGATGAAATAGTCCCAAACCATAGTTTCTTGTATTGTTTTTCCTCACGGGCTTCCGCCCGGTCAGTCTTCTTCTCTTCTTTTTTTGAAAAACATCCCGATGGCTCCCACGGCCAGCAGACCGATGCCCACATACACCACCGGCAGCCAGGGGTCGGCCACCAGTTCGAGCACGCTGTATGAGCTCCAACGTCCCATCTCTGTGTTGTAGCTGTACTGGTAGATCTTCCATCCCTCCACGGTGAGCGGCTTGTTCACCTCGATGGTGGCCTCCAGGTGCTTGCCGCTCTTGGTCATCACCTCCACCTCCGAGGCATAGCGCCGCGGCTCGCGGGCAGGGATGGCCAGACTGTAGCGCTGGCCCAGCGCCACCATCTGCGGGGGCATCATATAGTTGCCGCAGGCCACGATGCCTTCGCTCACCGCCTGTCCCGTGTGGGTGTCGGTGGCCCTTACCATCAGCACGTCGTCGGCCCTGCGCTCCAGCACGGTGATGGTCCAGCCGCCCAGCCTACCGCGTGTCAGCGTGCTGTCGGCCGTCAGCGTGAGTGGCCGTCCCCCGTGCATGAGTGTCTGCCCTGTCTGGTTGTCGACGACGATAAACTTCGGGGGATACTCTTCGAGGATGAAGCGGTTGAGCTGGATGGCCAGCGGCAGCTCCACGGTCCTGTTGTTTTCGTCGATGACGCGCCATTCGGGCTGTCCCTTCTCGCAGTACATCTTCACCCTTTGCATGTCGGCCGCCCCCAGCGTGCCGCTGACCAGCACGATGAACAGGCCCAGATGACTGGCGGCCGCGGGCAGACGGCGCCACGAGAGGTGGGTCCACTGGCGGATGCCCACCAGTCCTACGGTGAGCGCCACCCACAGGTAGACGAGCACGAAGGGCCAGAAGCCCAGCATCCGGCTCAGTCCCAGTGCATCGGTGGGCTCGGCGTTGCCTGGCACCTGTCGTGTCACGCCCATGATGATGGTCAGGGGCACGGCGTAGGCAAGGGCTGCCACTGCCGACCGCCACGACATGAGGTAGCGCACGGCATACACCTTGTCGTGGCAGACGTAGGCAGCGGCGAGCAAGGCGACGATGAGGCCCAGCATCACCAGGTTGACGGGCCAGGCGAAGACCTGCCAGGCCACCGGTCCGGTGGCCAGTTGCAAGGCAGCACCCACGGCGATGAGTCCCAGTCCGATGACGAAGCCCTCTTTCAGGCTCCACGGTTGTTTCCACATATCTCTAATGCTGTTCGGTTGAGGTTTGACAATAGGTTGATGGTTACAAAAGTACGAAAAAGGAGGATTATATGGCGTAATCCTCCTTCGCTTTTCTCTTATTATTTTGTGGATTGCAGGCTTTTTGCCTGCGAAGGGCTTACATCGGTGTGGTGATGAAGCGCTTGTTCTGGCGCGCCTTCTCGATCCACTGCGGCACCACCTTGTTGAGGAACTGCTGCTTCTTGTCTTTCAGCTTCTCCATGTCGAGCCCGATGTATCGCTGTGCCTTCTCCTTCGTCGAGAAGTCGGGCACGGGGATGTCCTTCGTCCAGCCGTGCTGAGCGGCCACCCTCTGACACTCTAGCTGTGCGTCCTTGGCGTAGGTCATGGCATCGGCTAGCAGGCGCATCATCTCCTGCGGGGCGTGGAAGGCCGAGCCGTGGCCTGCCATGGCATAGTCCCAGCGCCACTGGCTCTTGCGGATGTGGTTCAGGGCCTTCTCCATCTGCGGCTCCGTGGCCCCATGTTTCCACGCAAACTCAGCGTAGAGGTGGGCGCGGGCCAGTTCGTTGTCCACCTTGATGGCAAAGTCGTAGACCTTCTTCTGCCGCTCGATGACGTTTTGCCTGAGTGTCTCGGCATCCTGGCGGTGGCAGGTCTGGCAGGTTCGGTCGATGTTGGCCAGCGGACTCATGATGTGGTGGTCGGTATATTTCACGCCTCCCTCCTGCAGGTACGGCATGTGGCAGTCGGCGCACGACACGCCGCGCTGGGCATGGATGCCCTGCAGCGACATCTCATAGTCGGGGTGCTGGGCCTTGAGGATCTTGGCTTTCGACAGCGGGTGGATATAGTCGTAGAACCCGATGCTGTCGTAGTAGGCCTCGGCATCCTCGCAGGTCAGTCCCTTGTCTTGCGGGAACGTCAGGTGGTTGTGGTTGTCTTTCTGGAAATAGTATTCCGTGTGGCACTGCGCGCATACCAGCGACCGCATCTGCTGGTGTGTGGCCGTCTTGACGTTGAAGCCGCGGCGGGCCCCAGCCTCGTAGAGGGCGGGGCGTGCCGGCTTGAGGTCCATGGTGCGAGCGTCGTGGCAGTCGGAGCAGCCCACCGAGTTGACCACCTCGCCGCCCCAGTCGCTCCATTTGGCACCGTAGAAGTTGTCGATGCCTTTCTCGCGCATCAGGCGCGGCACGTCCGGACTCTTGCAGGTCCAGCAGGTGCCGGGTTGCATGTCGGTGTCGCCGTCGATGCCCGGGTTGCCGGTGCGCAGGATTTTGCGCAGGTCGTCGATGCAATGGCGGTGCCCGCGCGGCGTGTTATACTCCCGCGAGAAGGCATAGCCTGCCCAGTTGATGACGTAGGCGGGGCTCTGCGCCAGCACGTCTTTCTCCTGCGAGCCGTTGTAGACGCTTTCGAAGGTGGTGTCCTCGGTCATCGACCAGGTCTGGTACTCGCGTGGGAAGTCCTGCGCAAATTTCTCGTTCTGTGCCACGATGGAGTCCTGCATCGGCGTGCGGCGGTTGTTGAACACACTCACCACCTCGGCCCTGCGTTCGAGGAGCGACGAGCAGAGGAGTCCCAGCAGGAAGACGACCACGAGCGAGCCGCCAAAGAGCAGCCAGCCCTGCCATTTCTTTAATTGTCTTTCCATATCTTCTGATGTTAGTTTTCCACCTTATTATATATCATTTGTTCACCATTATATTTCATCTGTTCACCATGCGCTGTATCCACTCGGGTACGGGCGAGGAGGGCAGGGGCACCTGGCTCTCGCCGTTGGGTGTGCTCGACAGCGAGTTGACGCCGCCGTGCGCCACCTGCCGGTGACAGTCCCAACAGGCCATGCCGTCCCCGCGTTTGGCCATCATATAGTTGATGCGGCCCGTCTTCACAAACTCGCTGTTGAGCTGTGTGTGGCAGCGTATGCAGTTGTCCATGATAACCTGCGCGCTCATGGTCTCGGCCCTGATGACCTGCGGCTCGTTGTGGGTCACGAAGTAGGCCACGTGCTTCATGCCGTCCACCCCCTTGAAGAGATAGTGCGTCACGATGTTGTCGTGGGGCACGTGGCAGTCGTTGCAGGTGGCGTCGCGGCCGTGGCTTCCGTGGCTCCAGGTGGCATAGAAGGGCGTCATGATGTGGCAGTTGACACAGGCTGCCGGGTCATCGCCCACGAGATACGTGTGCATGCGCAACAGATAGAAAAAGAGGCCGCCGAGTCCCACGATGACCCCACACAGGCAGATGAGGCTCACCTTCTGCGTGTAGCTCAGGGCATCTTTAAAAGACTTCCATTTTTCTTTCAGCATATCTCGGATTTTCAGTTAGGTTTGACAAATGTTCCTCTATTTGCAAATCTAAGGAAAATATCAATACGCATCCTAATTTATGAGGAAAAATATCCTTATTAATGAGGATGTTTAACATTAATTAAGCAGTAAATTTTCCCCTCTTTGTCCTGCTTTCAGTTCATATCCAGCCACAAGCCGCTCTACGATAGATGGCAAGCAAACTGACCAAGGCAATGGGCACCGTCAAACCCACAATGGTTTCTGCCTTGTCCTCACCCTTGTGTTAAATGATAAGATATGATTTTAGATTTGAAATTATGTTTCGTTACCGAGTTAAGAATGCAAAATAGTGTAATACGTTTTTTGGAAAGGTGGACGCATTTACCTAGTTTTGCCCAACAAATTCTTAGCGTAGGCTACTTAGGATAAGCAATAGAGATAGGATTTAGAAAAAGATATTGTTCAAGATGGAAACAACCGAAGAATATGACATCATGCAACAGCGAGTTGCCAGCAGGCAGCAGGCCTTGAGGCAGATGACGGACGACCTGCGCTGGCTCCTGTCTCAGCCCTTGGGAAGCGTGACTTGGACAGCTACCAAGCGCGACCTGCTGGAACTGGTACACTGGGTATGGACCCAGCATAGCCTGCTCGACGACCGGGGACGGCCGATGACTCGCAGCCAACTGGTGGGGCGTGCCTTCACAGCGGTAGGCCTGCCAATACCCACCGGTGTAGCTACCATCGTGGCACAAATCAAAGATCGTTTGTCCGAGCGTCTTTCTATGCTTTACCGCTATGAGGCGCTGGCGGGCGAGGAACATATCATTAACCGTTTTATTCAATTTAATTACCATGACACAAGAAGACAAGACCCCTCTCGCACCACATTTCACGTTGTACGAGATGACGCGCTCGGGCGTAGCGCTGGAACATGACATTCCCAACAAGCCCAACCCCCGACAGGTGTCGGCCATGCGCGAGCTGGCCCAACACGTGCTCGAACCGCTGCGGCAGCGGTTCGGACCCATTGTCATCTCGAGCGGCTTCCGCTCTCAGCAGGTCAACCTGCTGGTGGGCGGGGCCATCGGCTCACAGCACCTGCGGGGCGAGGCCGCCGACATCGTCGTCAACGATGTCGCACGCGGCCTGCAGCTCTTCAGGTTTATCAGAGATCACCTCGACTTCGACCAGCTCATCTGGGAGCCCGTGGGTGCTGCCACCCCGCGCTGGCTGCATGTGAGCTACACCACCCGGCGCAAGAACAGACGGCAGGTCATCGGCTGACTCACACCTCCTCGCCGTCGTCGATACGCATCTTGTAGAACGAACGCCACACAAACGTCAGGGCCACGGCCACGAAGGCCAGACCGAACCACGGGGCCAGATGGCGGAACGACTCGCTGATCGACATCTCCATGGCCAGCAGGCCGAAGAGTGTGGTAAACTTGATGATGGGGTTGAGCGATACCGATGAGGTGTCCTTGAACGGGTCGCCCACGGTGTCGCCAACCACCGAGGCATTGTGCAGCGGCGTGCCCTTGAGGTTCAGATCTACCTCCACCACCTTTTTGGCATTGTCCCAGCTGCCGCCGGCATTGGCCATGAACACAGCCTGGAAGAGGCCGAAGAGGGCGATGCTGATGAGGTATGACACGAAGAGCGACACGGCATTCTCACCGCCCAGCGAGGCTGGCGAGGCGAGGCAGGCCAGGCCCAGGGCGAAGAAGAAAATGGCGATGAAGATATTCCACATGCCTTTCTGCGCATACTGCGTGCAGATCTTCACTACCTGCACCGACGAGGTGGGGTCGGCCTTCTTTGGGGCGTTGGGGTCGAGCTTGATGTGCGCTTTGATAAATGCCACGGCGCGGTTGGCGCCCACCGTCACGGCCTGCGTGCTGGCGCCGGTGAACCAGTAGATGACGCAACCGCCTAGCATGAAGCCTAGGATGGTGTAGGGGTTGAGGATGTTGAGCACGCTGGCAGGCGAGATGCTCAGCACATTCTCGATGACGAGGATGATCGAGAAGATCATCGTGGTGGCACCCACCACCGCCGTACCGATAAGCACCGGCTTGGCCGTGGCCTTGAAGGTGTTGCCGGCGCCGTCGTTCTGCTCCAGGTAATGCTTACTCTTCTCCCAGTCGGGACGGAAGCCGAAGTCGCGCTCAATGGCCTGGTCCTTGTCGGGCAGGTCTTCGATGAGCGACAGCTCATACACGCTCTGCGCATTGTCGGTCACCGGGCCGTAGGAGTCTACGGCGATGGTCACCGGACCCATGCCCAGCATGCCGAAGGCGATGAGGCCGAAGGCAAAGATGGCGGGATAGGCCATCAGCACCTGCGGCACCGACTGGCTGGCCACGTAGCCCACGAACATCAGCACCACAAACACCATGCCTGTCCAGAAGGCCGAGAAGTTGCCCGTCACAAAGCCCGACAGGATGTTGAGCGAGGCGCCGCCGTGGCGCGAGGCCTTCACCACCTCGAGCACATGACCGCTCTTGGGCGAGGTGAACACCTTGGTGACCTCGGGAATAAGGGCCGCACCCAGCGTGCCCAGCGAGATGATCGAGGCCAGCAGCCACCACACGCAACCACCCAGTTGGCTGAGCTGGTAATACGACACCACATAGGTCACGACGATGCTCAGTGCCGAGGCCACCCAGATGAGCAGCGTGAGCGGCCGCTCGAAGTCGAGCTCGTCGCTGCCGCCGAAGCGCACCTTCGACACCCACTTGCTCACCCAGAAGGCCAGCACCGAGGTGATGACCATGAGGATGCGCATCGAGAAGATCCACACCAGCAGGTCGCGCTGCACCGCCGCGTCGGGCACGGCCAGCAGTACAAACGACACCAGGGCCACGCCCGTCACGCCGTAGGTCTCGAAGCCGTCGGCCGTCGGACCGATCGAGTCGCCGGCGTTGTCGCCCGTGCAGTCGGCAATGACACCGGGGTTGCGCGGGTCGTCCTCACCAATCTTGAACACCACCTTCATCAGGTCGGAACCGATGTCGGCAATCTTCGTGAAGATGCCGCCGGCGATGCGCAGCGCACTGGCGCCCAGCGACTCGCCGATGGCGAAGCCCACGAAGCAGCTGCCGGCCAGCCGCGGCGGCATGAGCAGCAGGATGACCAGCATGAGCAACAGCTCCACGCACACCAGCATCACGCCGATGCTCATGCCGGCGTTGAGCGGTATGTTGAGCAGGCGCAGCGGCTGTCGGCGCAGCGAGGCAAAGGCCATGCGCGAGTTGGCGTAGGTGTTCATGCGTATGCCATACCACGCCACGCCGTACGAGCCGCCGATGCCGATGACCGTCCACAGCAGGATGAGCAGCACGCCGCCCACACCCATGTCGCTGTCGTTGAGCACGCCGAAGTAGAGGGCCACGATGATGCCGATGAATATAAACAAGGTGGCCAGAAACTTGCCCTGCTGCCTGAGGTAGGTGGCGCAGGTCTTGTAGATCACCTCGCCGATGTCGCGCATGGCAGGGTGTACCGGCAGCTGCCGGGTCTTGAGAAAGTAGTACATGCCAAAGCCCAGGCCCAGGAGCGTCACCAGGAACCCCCAGTGCAGCGGTCCGGGCTCATGGATGGCTTCAGGAATCACCAGGTCGGCTTCGCCGGCATGGGCGGCGACGGCAGCAAAGGCTGCAAGAGTCATCATCAGCGGTCTTTTCATAGTCTATACATTAGGATTTTTAGTTTGTCAACTTTCCAGGCCCATCATATCCTCTATGATGCTTACGGCCTCAAAATTAGAGAAAAAAGCAATAGCTTCCAAAGAATTATTCAAGAAAATACAAAATAATTGCGCCCAGGCCGATGGCCTGGGCGCAATTATTTAGGATGACGTGCGAATGAGGGTTGAAGAAAGTGCACAGTAGACATGCCGGTCAAGGGGGGGGATTGGAGGGGACTGCCTACTCCCTGAAGGCGCAGACATACTGGCTGGACCTCATTCCATGGAGTGTCGGTCGTTGCTACTCCCGATGTCTCACGATGCCCATTCCCTGCTTCATTCTGATATACAGGTCGCCGCCTTTGTCAATGGTCACGTGTCCCTGGGTGGTGAAGCCCTGCTTCACCCTGCGTGTCTCGGGGTCGACCACGACATAGTGGCTAGGTGACGTGGCGTTGTTGGAATAGATGTTGCGCTTGACGCGGAAATACACGTCCTCGGCCTTGAGCATCTCGGCGGTGCCGTCGTCGTGAACCACATACACATCCTCACCATAGAGCTCCACCACCAGCTGGCGGGCGTCGGTGACCACCGGCAGCAGCTTGCCGTCGCGCAGCACACCCACGGTGTCGCAGATCACGCGGTCAGGATAGTCGTCCTTGGGCTGGCGGTCGGTCTTGGGCTTCCAGTCGATGCGTGTGGCCGTGGTGTCCCCCTCGTTGGTAAACCAGAAACCCTTGTCGTCCTGCCAGTAGGTACGGCCCGGCACCACACATTCGCCGATGGCCTTGGCCCTGAGGTCTATGCGGCCCATGGTGAGCTGGCGGCCACTGGTCTTGTCGTAAGAGGCCGTGAACGGACTGCCACAGCGTCCGATGAGTCCGTTCTGGAAGGCCACGCCGAAGCCTGCCAGCAACAGTCGGTTGCCATCCTCGCGCAGCATCGAGCGGGCGCCGAGGCCCTCGGGGAGCGGCGTTTGCCAGAGCGTCTTCAGGTCGCGGCTGAGGGCATAGAGGTGCTGGGCATCGGCCACGAAGAGGGTGTCGCCCTTGGCCAGCCAGTTGCTGTGGGTGCCGGTGAGGATGGCACCGGCAACCATCGGCTCGTAAGAGTATCGCGCCTCGCGGGCCCACGCACTGCTAGTGGGCATGCGGCTCCTGACGATGGAGAAGCGCGACTTCAGGGGTTCTGTCACGCCGGCCACAAAGGCATGCCGCACCGTGTCGCCGGTGAGGACGTTGATGCGCACGAGCGAGTCGGCCATGAGATAATAATCGGGCGAGCCCGACTGGTGGAAAGCGTCGCCCCAGGCAAAGTGGCGGTGGTGCGGAATGGTCCTCTGCCACAGCTCGCGGCCCGTGCTGAGGTCGTAGGCCACCATCATGCCGTCATGCCACTTCTTGCCAAAGGGCTGTCGGTAGCATACCACCACGTTGAGCCGTCGGTCAGACAGGGCGATGTCGTTCTTGCAGGTCCACACCTTCTGGCCGTCGAAGGTATAGAACGTCGGCACATTGTCGGCCTTGAGCACGCTGCTGGCCTTGGTCATGAGATATCCGTCGCGCGTGACCTGGCTGAACGAGCCCGCGCGGGGCTTGATGAGGCTCAGGGTGCGCAGCGTGGACTTGTCGTAGATGTGCGTCATGTCGTCGTTGTCGACCAGCACCAGGTAGGGCAGCTCATCGGTGATGCCAGCTGCCTTGAGGCCCGATGCGAAGGTGATGTAGGTGCCCTTGAATTCGGTGCCGTCGTCACATTTGGCCAGCGTGATCTCAGGATACTGACTGATCTGCTGCTGTGCCGGGAGCTGGGTGGCAAAGAGCGTCAGGGCCACGGCGCAGCACATGCGGGATGTCTTTTTCATTGTCAGAGAATATATAAATATTGTCAGAGTATATATTAATTAAGGTATGACAGACGACTACGCCTGTGTCGACGACTCTTTTCTGGGCCGGGGTCAGTGGCTGCCAGGCACGCCGGGGGCCAGAATGTCGGCCAGGCTGCTGGGCAGCCACACCTCCATAAAGCCCGCTCCACGGTGGTTCCAGGCATAATAGGGTATGAGCGTGAGGCTGCGGTTGGTCAGCGTCACGGTGCCGTCGGCCTGTGTCGCAGGCAGCTGGCCCACGGCCTGGATGGCCGTCACGCTGAAGGTCTTGCCGTCGCCCTCGGTGTTGGTGATGGCATAGTGGGGCACCACCTTGAACGCCTTCTGGGGGCTCACCAGAGCCTGCCTCACGTCCATGCCGCCGTTGTCGGCCCCCTCGGCGCAGTAGACGAGGGGGCCGCGCTCCACGGCCACGCGGCCGCGGTCGTCAGCCACGCGGTCGTTGGCCTTCACCGTGCGCACCGTCATGGGGAAGTCGATGGTCACCGTGTTGCCCTTCTTCCACCTGTCGCCTTTGGCCGTGGGGCCGCCGAGGGTGTAGTAGCCGTCGGAGAGCGCGTTGTCGGCGATGTTGCACGCCTTGCCGTCTACGGCGATGGAGTAGGTGGGCGTCACGCCCGCGGTGTAGCTATAGAGGTCGCTGGGCACCACCTCACCCTGCACCCATCCGGGTATGCGCACCTTGAGGTTGAAGCGTCCGGCACGGTTGTCGAGCACCTTGATCTGTATCTTGCCGTCCCACGGATAGATGGTGGTCATCTGCAGCGTCACGGGCTTGCCCTCCACCATGATGGTGGCCGTGTTTCCGGCGAAGAGGTTGACATAGATGTTGCGACCCTTCACGGCATACATATATCCCGGGATGGAGGGGATGAAGCGGCTGAGGTTGCTGGGGCAGCAGGCGCAGCCGAACCAGGGCTGGCGTGTGGTGGTGCCGTCGGCGTTGAACTTATACTTGCCGTCGCTGGCCAGCGGGTTGGGGTAGAAGAACCGGCCGCCGTCGACGCTCATGCCCGAGATAAGTCCGTTGTAGAGCGTGCGCTCCAGCACGTCGATGTATTTGGCGTGGCCGTGGAGCAGGAACATGCGCTGGTTGAGATACACCTCGGCGATGGCGGCGCAGGTCTCGTTGTAGGCCGTCATGTTGGGCAGCTCGTAGTTGTCGCCGTAGGCCTCGCCGGCATGACGCGCGCCCACGCCACCGGTGATGTAGAGCTTCTTGCCCACGATGTTCTGCCAGATGGCATCGATGGCGCGGATGTAGGCCGAGTCGCCGGTGAGGGCTGCCACGTCGGCCATGCCGGCATACATATATCCGGCGCGCACGGCGTGTCCCACGGCCTCCTTCTGGTCTACCACGGGAATGTGGCTCTGCGAGTAGGCGTTCTTCACGTGGGTCTTGCCGCGGTAGTCGAGCAGGTATTTGGCCTCGTCGAGGTATCGCTTCTCGCCCGTGAGCACATAGAGACGTGCCAGGGCCATCTCGGCAATCTGGTGTCCGGGCACCACGGTGGCCTGTCCGGCCTTGGGGCCCACCTCGCGTATCACGCAGTCGGCATAGCGGCGCGCGATGTTCAGAAACTTGTCGGACCCCGTGGCCTGGTAGTGTGCGCAGGCCGCATCGACCATGTGTCCCAGGTTATAGAGCTCGTGGCTCAGCACCTCCTCCTGCACCCATCGCTTGTCGCCCGCCCAGCGCTGCGGGTGGGCGGGGTTGATGGTGCGGGCGGTGAAGAGGTAGCCGTCGGGCTCCTGCGCAGCTCCCACGATGGTGAGCACGCTGTCGATATATGCCTTGAGCTTGTGGTCGGGATAAGTCTGGAGAATGTAGCTGGCACCCTCGATGGTCTTGTACACATCGGTGTCGTCGAACGGAAAGCCCATGAAGCTGTCGATGTTGTAGTTCTCGCTGGGATGGGCAGCCTTCACAAAGTTGTCGATGCGGTGCTCGCTCTCACACTTGCTGAAGGCCAGCGGCACAGTGACCTCGCGGGCAGCCTTGACGCGCTGGCCAAGAAACGTGTTCTCTGCAATCTTCACACGGGTGAAGGGCACCTGGGTGATGGGGTAGCCATGATACTGGGCGGCGGCTCCGGTGGTGACGAGGAGCGCCAGGAATAGACCGATAGACTTCTTCTTTACCATATTTTAGTTATAAGTTTGTGATTTCTGAGTAGTATGATGGTTTGATGGCAGGCACGGGCCCGTCTGTGCGGCGAAAAGGATGTGACGGCACAGAGGGGCGGCGGTCTCTGGTGTACAAAGATACCAAAAAGATGGTAAGCAACAATATACTAGTGTGTTTTTAACATCTATTCTTTGCTTCTCCCCCTTCGGTCGGTCCTTCCTTGGGTCATAAAATCACCCTTGGGGTACATATTTCCGGCAGTTTTCCTTTGTGATTTCCCTGTTTTGTCGTATTTTTGCCATTGTATTAATTACATATTGAATATGGAAATAGGACAGAAGCTGCCAGAGGTCCTGGGCAAGGACCAGAATGGCAAAGAACTGAAGCTGAGTGATTTCGCCGGCAAGAAGCTGGTGTTGTATGTATATCCCAAGGATGCCACGCCGGGCTGCACCAGCGAGGCCTGCAACCTGCGCGACAACTACGAGCGCTTCCTCGCCAAAGGCTACGCCGTGGTGGGCGTGAGCATCCAGGACGAGAAGTCGCACCAGCGGTTTATCGAGAAATATGCGTTGCCCTTCCCCCTCATTGCCGACACCGACCTGAAGTTGGTCAACGCGCTGGGTGTCTACGGCGAGAAGACCAACTACGGCCGCACCTATATGGGCACCTTCCGCACCACCTTCATCGCCGACGAGCAGGGTGTGGTGCAGCAGATCTTCAAGCCCAAGCAGATCAAGGTGAAGGAGCATGCCGAGCAGATCCTCGGCAGCGAGGCTTAGTCTGCCATGCCGGGCTGGGCATCGGATGTCCGACCGAAGGTCTGCAATGGCTCTCAGCTCATCTTGCATCTTCTTGCAATATTTTGCGCATCCGCTTGCTGATCATTCCGCAGCATTGCCCTCGTTGGCTGCCTTTTCAGCCTTGGCGATGCCCAAGCTACTTACAATGACAACGGTTCGGGTCCAAAGGTGACGCCTTTAGGCCCGAACCGTTATGATATACCAGTCTGATTATCAGTCCATTCCAATCATTCTACGTTCTGCTTCGAGTCGAACCACGTTCTGTTTCGAGTCGAATCACGTTCTGTTTCGAGTCGAATCACGTTCTGCTTCGAGTCGAATCACACTCTGCTTCGAGTCGAATCACGGTGCGCCTCGACACGAATGGGCATGGCTTTGAGGTCTTTTCGCTGTGCCTGCACGGCAGTATCGTCTGGCGTTCTCTATCCTTTCTTGTTCTCATTCTTGTGGCCACTTGGCGCTGTAGGAGCACATGGGTCGTACGCCCCTGCATCTGGCCTGGCCGACCGAGGTGACGGGGACTCATCATCAAAAACCCACCCCTGAACCCTGTTGGGGGCAGAGGTGGGCAAGTGATGCAAATATAAGGCTGTCGCAGCTTTCTTTGTTGTTATCCTAAATATGTGTTATCTCACTATTTTCTTTCCGTTGACGATGTAGATGCCCTTGGGCAGGTCGTCGAGGCTGGCATCACCCTCGGTTCCGCGCTTCACGAGCTGTCCCGAGATGGTGTAGATGTCGGCCGAGCGCTGGCGGGTTGTAGTGGCAGGGGTGATGGCCGTGGTGCCCAAAATGTTGCTGCTGACCATGATGACCATCGATGCCGTGGTGGCACCCTCCACGTAGTAGCCGTGGTTGGTGAAGGTGCCGTCGCCGCTGGTAATCTTAGTGCCGTTGTTGCTGAAGATGACGCCAGTGGGGATGGCCGTGAGTGTGCCGTTGTAGGTCCACTTGTAGATGTTGTTGCCGTTGGCGGCCTTGCCCATGAGCTGCATGTCCTGTCCGGGCCATGTTCCTCCGGTATAGTTGGCATCGCCGTTGGCGGTATCCCATATCCATGCCTTGATGGCGCCTGTCTGTGCAGTCTCGAGGAAGCAGCTTATCTCGCTGCTGGTCACGCTGGGCGTGTAGGTGGAGCTGCCCCCTGTGTTCGATTCTGTTCCCGAGTCATTGGTAAGCGTAGTGCCGTTGAGCCATGCCGATACGCCGGTGAGCTGCAGTCCGGGCTGCATGGCAGCCGGATACTGGTTGCTGCCTCCGTCGTTGACGATGAGCTGCGCGTTGGCAAAGGCCGTGGGCACCTCCATCTTCCACCATCCCGTGATGCCGTCGTGGCTGAGTGTGGCATCGAAGGTCATGGCCGTACCGGGCCATGCGCCGTTGTTTTCGGTCTCGCTGTTGTAGAGGTATCCGTACACGTTGGCCCAGCTGCCGGGGTTGTTGTAATACACAAAGGTGTTGCCGGTGCTCTCGCCGGTGCTGCCACTGTCGTTTCCGCCGGTGCCTTCGGTTGCCGTGATGGTCTGCGAGGCCGTGGTGGCTCCTTCCACGTAGTAGCCGTGGTTGGTGAAGGTGCCGTCGCCACTGGTTATTTTGCTGTTGCCGTTGCTGAAGATGACGCCTGTGGGCATATCGGTGAGTGTGCCGCTGTAGGTCCACTTGTAGATATTGTTGCCATTGGCGGCCTTGCCCATGAGTTGCATCTCCTGTCCGGGCCATGTGCCTCCGGTGTAGTTGTAGGTGGCGTTCCAAGCCCACACCTTGATGGTGCCCGTCTGTGCGGTCTCCAGGAAGCAGCTGATCTCGCCTTCGGTGATGGTCGGGGTGTAGGTGGCAGTGTTCTCACTTCCGGTGTTGCCGCCCTCGCTGCCTCCGCCTGTGGTCGTGGTGCCATTATAGATCACGGCGATGCCCGTGCTGCCCACGCGACCACTGATGCTCGTGGTTGTGACGTTGAAGGTGGCTCCGCCCACCTTGTCGGTATAGGTTCCGGGTGCGAGCCACTGCCCGTTGGCAGCCCCGTTGGCCACACTCACGTCTTGGTTGCTGCCACCGCCGAGGACGATGATAGCGCCGCTCTGACGTACCTGGGCTGCTACATTATCCTTATGGACATAGTAGTTGGGCTCACCAGCGCAGATGTTGTGCATGTGGTTGACTTCCGCTACCTCCTTGGAGGTGAAGTGTGTGGAGCCTTTCTGACCGAGCTTCATAGAGTTCTTGTCCGTAGATGAGGGACGCGAGAAGTAGAGCGCTGTGGCTCCGTTGTTACCGGCTACGACAGCATAGGCGCGGTCGATAACGTTCTGACTCATGTTCTTCGATGAGCCGCCGTCGTTAGCGTAAGTGTCATGGCTCTCACCCCAGTAGACGAGCTTGTCAGTAGCGGCGCCCCTTTGGTTGAAGTTGCCGATGGAGCTGTTGACCTGACCGCTGTTGAAAGAAGAAGCAAAGCCGTTGCCATAGCCGTTGTCGGTGATGGACATATACTTCTGATATTCTGGAAACAGGACCTTGTCGTTACCGCCGGTGCCGTCGAGAATCTCACCGTAGTTGTACATGTCTTTATCAGGCACGTTCTGCCAGAAGGTGTCATCCTCAGAAGGCAGTCCGATGTGCTTGGCAGCATCCCAGCGGATGCCATCAACGCCGCAGTTCTTTAACGCCTCAATAAACTGGTGGATATAGTTCTGTACGCCGCTGTCTTCGGTCTTGTTATCCCACATGCCAATCTTTCCATGGGTAACCTGATTGCGGTCGTTCCAATTGCTGACATCAAAGGGGGTATGATAGCGGCTCTGGTCATTCATATAACCAGTGCAGTTGGGGTAGTCGGTATGGTTGGCCACGACATCAACTATTACTTTTACACCATATTGGTGAGCGGTTGTGCACAGATCTTTGAGCTCACTCTCTGATCCGATGCCATTACCGATGGTATAGTCTTGTGGGCGGTATACGTCATACCATACAGCACCGGCACCGCCGCCTTTTGAGACGGGCGAAGTCTGCACGGCGGTGAAGCCAGCCTTGGCAATGTCGGGAAGTGCAGCTTTGATGTCGCTGAGCTTCCAGTCGAAGCAGTGCAGGATGACACCATCCTGGATGTTGTCCTTCAGCCCATAGCTGTTGTCGGCATAGGCGGAGAACGTCATGCTGAACAGCGCAAAGGCTGAGAACAAGATTGATTTTATGTTGAACATACTATTATAGTCTTGAAATGAATCATGCCTGATTGTTACGCAAGAGGATGCTTATTTCACCACGATGACCTTCTTGCCGTTGTGGATGTAGAGGCCGGCCTTTGTCGGCTTGCTGACCTTCGCACCGGTGATGGTGTACCAAGCATTAGGATCCTTCACGCTGTTTGCGATATGTGAGATGTTTGTTGTGACCGACTCGTCCCAAACAGTCTCGCCATTGAGCGTCGCGCCCTCTTTGCCGTTGTTGATGACAAACGAGGCGCTCTTGTAGCCGTTGGGAACCTTCAAGGTGTACCATCCTGTCGTGCCGTCGTGCTCAATGCTGTTGTCGAGGGTCATCTCCAAGCCCGGCCAAGTGGTGTTTGCCTTCTTGTCGATATACAGATAGCAGTACACCTTCTCATAGTTCTTCTTGTTTTGGAAATAGACATACACGTCTTCGCTGACGATATCAGGGCGCTCTGTCGTTACGGAAGCGGAGGAGCCGTTGACGGCGTAGTAGACATCGGAGGTAACATTCTCAACGTTGCCGGTGAGCTTATTGCCGCCCGCGCTCTGCTGAAGGATGAAGTTGATGGAGCTGACACCAGCGGGAGCGGTATAGACATACCAACCAGAAGCAGATGTTGCTGTCATAGCCTTGGTGTTGTTCCAGTCGCCGTTAGGCTCTTCCGTTTTGTCATTGCTGGTGTACCAAACATAGATATAAGGAGCAGTAGAGGCTTTGGCGTAGACATGAATACCGTCGCCAGTGACGGTGCCACCTGTGTTACCTCCGGTGTTGCCGCCATTGTCGTCGCTCTCCGTTAGCGTAGTACCGTTGAGCCACGCATATTTCTTACCGCTGAGCTGCACACCGGGCTGTCCCTTCCCGGGATACTGGTTGCTACCGCCATCATTGACGAGGAGGCTTCCTGAAGCGAAGTCGGCGGGCACATCGTATTTCCACCATCCCGTCACACCGTCATGTGTGATGGTAGCGTCGTAGGTCATGGCTGCACCGGGCCATTCTGCGTTCTTTCCATTATCATTATAAATGTAGCAGTTGACCTTACTCCAATTATTGGGATTGCTGTAGTAGACTGTTGTTGCATTGATGCTTTGCAGCCCACAGATGAGCATGAGCAAAAGCGTGAAGGAGAAATAGAGCTTTTTCATGTTGCGATTGTTTTTATTATTTTCTTTTAGTATTATTGTTATTTACTTGCTGTATTCATGAACATTAAATCTTGCTTGAATGAACATGGAATCATCATGAATTGACCACTAATTATTCAAGAATAATAAGTTGATGAGAAATTCGTGGTCAATTCATGAGAATTCATGTTTCAATCATATCCATGAATGATATTAGAGTTACTCGTTGACAGCCTTGCCGGAGAAGTACTGCGTGGTGCCACTGATGGATGTTGCCGGTGTACCGTTGTTGAGGAAGTACTTAGCCTTTTCAAATCCAGCGGGTACACTCACCTTCCACCATCCGGTCTTGCCATTGTGGGTAGCGTTGGCATCGTAGGTCATCTTTGTGCCCGGCCATACGGCAGCGGCGACAGCATCCTTATAGAAGTAGCAGTAGACCGTTGTCCATTTGTTGGGATTGTTGAAATAGACATACTGCTCAGTAGGCGTGACAGGGCGGTTGCTCGTCACAGACGCCGTGTTGCCGTTGACCTCATAGTAGACATCACCCGTGACACCCGTGACATCGTCGGTGAGCTTTGTATTGCGGTCCGATGAGCTCTGGAGGATGAAGTTATAGGAAGACACGCCGGCCGGTGTTGTATAGTAATACCATCCTGAGAGGGACATGGCTGTCATGGCCTTCGTACTTGCCCATGCGCCGTTAGGCTCCTGCGTAGTGCCGTTGGCATCTTTATACCATACATATATATAAGGTGCGGAAGAAGCCTTGACATAGACCGTGTGCACAGCGTTGGGATCCACCTTGGTGTAGGTTTCCGATCCGCTGTTGGTCTCAGTGGTGCCGTTGTTGTCGCCAGTAGCGCTCCATGTCACCGTCTTCGAGTCGCCGTAGTTCATGTCGCTGCCGATGGTGAAGGTTGCCGACGATCCGTTGATGGTCACCTTCTCGCCGTCACCAATCTGGTACCAGCCGCTTGTGGCGTTGTTGAGCGTGATGGTGATGGTCTGTGTGTCAGAGGTGAACGAGCCGCCATTGGGTGAGAGCGTAGCCGAGGGATGTGTCGTAGCCACGATGTCGTTCCATGTCGTACCCGGGTCAGCAGCCAGATCGCTGTTGTCGGCAGAAGCGGCGGTAGAGGTATAGAGGAACGGACCGTCCTCACCAATCTTACCCGGACCGTCGAGGACGTAGACACGGGCGTTACCCTGGTTGGAAGGACATGACACCGTGAGGGTACCATTGGACACCGTCTGCACGTCGCCCGTGACACAGTCCTTATACGTGCCGTTGGGGATGCCGGTGAACGTAGCACCGCCGTCCATGCAGACGCAGACGAAGGAGTTCACGCCATTGGCATTATACGCCTTCTTCCACGCCCAGCCGCCTTTAGCAGCAGAGCAGCCGTCGATGGAGTACTGACCCTTACGGAGGGCGGGGACAGCCTGGCGGATACGATTCAGACGCTCCAGGTGCTTAGCCAGCGGGTGGTTCAGCGTCTTGGCAACCTGACCGGTAGCGGTGAAGACACCGAAGTCGGTGGCGTTGACAGTACCCGTAAGGTTCTGACCGAAGTAGGCACGACCGGTAGCGGAGAGCGGACCGTTAGGACCTTTATCAATCGGCTTACCGGCCTGGAACTCTACCTCAGAGCCATAGTACAGACAGGGGATACCGCGGAAGAAGAACATCCATGTGAGGTTGTCGGCCCACTGGTTCGTGCCGCCGCTGAAGCGGATGCCGTCGCTGGGCTGGGGACCATAGTCGTGGGAGTCGACATAGACGACATTCCAAGTGGCGTCGTTATAATATTTATCCCCCGTGGTGGCGAGACCATAGGCCGACCCCACGTTGCTGAAGTTATAATGTATGGGGAAGTCGATGACATTGAAGCCACTCGACTGGCTGTAGTCAGGGGTATGGTATGCCCCGTTGACCATCACGGCATTGTTGCTGTTGGGTGCGCTGTTGGCGTTGTCCTGCAGGCATAGCTGCATGTTGCCGACGACTTGAGCGTCGCTGCTGCCCGGCATGATACTTTGCTGAGTCCACCATGTGGAGTCGTTGTTCCATTGTGAAGCCACGCTCTGATCCGATTTCCACGTATAGAAGTACGGTGAGAGGTTGGGCTGGTCACGGTAGACGATGCCGCTGTAACGGGCGCAGACCTCACCGAACATATAGAACGGGGATCCCGCCTCCTTGCCGCCGTAGAGGCTACGTGCCGAGGCGTACTCCTTGCCGAGCTCAGTGAACTGTGGGATGAAGGCTTTGTTGAACGTCAGACGGGCAATGTGGCCTGAGGTGTCGATGCGGAAGCCGTCGACGCCGAGCTTAATGAAGTCGCCGTAGCACTTCACGAGATAATCGCTGACAGCAGGGTTTTCGGTGTTCAAGTCCACACAGTCGCCGGCAATCTGCGCCCACCAGCGGTTGGGAAAGTCCCAGTTAAACTCGGCATAGTGGTGCCAGTAGTTGTGCGTGTCGTGGTTCTTGCCGTCTGTGTTCTTCATCATAGCCAGACGACGCTGATACTGGTCGCCGGGCTTGAGGTCGTTGTAGTCGCTGCCAACCACATCGAGTAGTGGTGTGAGGCAGTCAATACTGCCTTGCTGATTGAGTTTGTCGCTGCGCTGGAACTCCGGCATGAAGTGCGCCTCCCCGAAGTTACCGGTGTGGTTGAGCACGATGTCGAGGATGATCTTGATGCCTTTCTTGTGGGCGGCATCGATGAGCTTCTTGAACATCACGTCGCCGGACGCCTTGCCGTCACTGCTCTGATAGCGGCAGTCTACCTTAGAGAAGTCCGAGGCGTGGTAGCCGTGATAGTCATATCCCGAAGCATTCTGTACGACGGGGTTGATCCAGATGGCGGTGAAGCCAAGTGCCTTGATGTAGTCGAGCTGGTCGATGAGGCCCTGGAAGTCGCCGCGCCAGCAGGGGTCCTTGGTCGAGATCTGCGCCTCTTGGTTGTCCCAGCACAGCACGTTGTTGGCCGGGTCGCCGTCGTAGAAGCGAGTGGTCATGGCAAAATAGATGGATTCGTCGCGGAAATCGGTACGGTTGGCGGCAAAGCCAGAGCCGTTGTCGGCTTGCACGCGCATTGCCGAGAGGAGGCAAAGCACGACTGTCAGGCACAGTAGTCGGATCGTTTTCATTTTGTTTAGGTGTAAGAAATTGATAGTTAGTTGGACAGTTCGCGGCAGTGTCGGTAAAAGGTAACTCATCCTGACCGCAGCGCATGCCACCCGCCAGGTGGCTTTTGTCCGGTTGCAAAGTTAAACCATAGGCTGCAATGGTTGAACCGTGAACGCTGTAAATATATTCAAAAAACTATGCAAACGATTGCTTATTTTTTTTAGATTCGTACTTTGAGGCGAAAGTAGGCATGCTATTTATGCACGATTTATACCATAGTGTATATTGTTGCATCATGGTGTGCCCTGCGACATCGGGTCAGGGCTGGCCTGGGGACTATCGTGATGGAAAGGCGAAAAAATGTTTGTCCGGTGAGGTATAGTATAGATATTGGGCAATAAAGTATAAAACAATTTCGCCGAATTGTCTTATATTTGCAACCATGAAAACAATCTGTCAAACCCTCTTTACACTTTTGCTGTGGCTCCTCTGTGCCCCAATGGCACAGGCGCAGCTGGTGACCTGCCGTGACGGGAAGTTCTGGCGCGGCGACAAACCTTATTATTTCGTAGGAACAAACTTCTGGTATGGTGCCATCCTCGGCTCCGAGGGACAGGGCGGCGACCGTGCCCGACTGTGCCGCGAGCTCGACTGCATGAGGCAGGCGGGCATCGACAACCTGCGCATCCTCGTGGGGGCCGACGGCGAGCGGGGCGTGAAGACCAAGGTGGAACCGACGCTGCAGGTCAGTCCGGGCGTGTACAACGACACCCTGCTGGCCGGCCTCGACTACCTGCTCATGGAGATGGGCAAGCGCGGCATGGTGGCCGTACTCTACCTCAACAACTCGTGGGAGTGGAGTGGGGGCTATGGCTTCTATCTCGAACATGCCGGCGAGGGCAAGGCCCCGCGCCCCAACGAGGACGGCTATCCGGCCTATATGTCGTTCGTCGAGCGTTATGCCGGCAACGAGAAGGCCCACCGGCTCTTCTTCCGCCATGTGGAGTATATCCTCACGCGCACCAACCGCTACACGGGACGCAGGTATGTAGACGACCCCGCCATCATGTCGTGGCAGATTGGTAACGAGCCGAGGGCCTTCAGCAAGGCAGCCCTGCCCGCCTTCGAGCGGTGGCTGGCCGAGGCATCGGCACTCATCCGCCGCCTCGATCCCAACCACCTCATCTCGGTGGGCAGCGAGGGGGCATGGGGCTGCGAGGGCGACTATGCCAGCTATGAGCGCATCTGTGCCGACCGCAACATCGACTATTGCAACGTCCACCTGTGGCCCTACAACTGGAGCTGGGCACGCGCCGACCACCTCATGGCCGACCTGCCCGCCGCCTGCGACAGCACCCGCAACTATATCAACCGCCACCTCGACATCTGTGCCCGGCTGGGCAAGCCGCTGGTGATGGAGGAGTATGGCTATCCGCGCGACGGCTTCCGCTTTGCACCGGGCACCGCCACCAAGGCGCGCGACGGCTACTACCGCTATGTGTTCTCGCTCGTGGCCGACAACGCACGTCGTGGCGGCCACTTCGCCGGTTGCAACTTCTGGGGATGGGGCGGCGAGGCCGTGCCACGCCATGAGCAGTGGACCGTGGGCGACCCCTATACCGGTGACCCGGCCCAGGAGCAGCAGGGACTCAACTCGGTGTTTGCCTCCGACAAGTCGACGATGAAGATCATCCGCAAATACTGCAAGGCGCTCAGCGCCCTTAACCGATGAGTGGGGGTGCCTCGTGAAAGGAGGGAGACGACTGACAAGGACGACAGGAGATGCCGAAAGAAACCAAACGTATCGATATCTATATGAACAAGAGACTTAACATGATGGCTATGGGAATGTGTATAGCAGGTTCGGTGGCTGCCCAGGCACCGCAGCTCCGAGCCGATAACATCGACGAGGTGCTGGCCGCCATGACGCTCGAAGAGAAGGCGCAAATGCTGGTGGGCGGCGGCAACGAAGGGTTTGCCGGTAGTGGTGCTTTGATGGGCCACCAGACAAAGCTGGTGGCCGGTGCGGCCGGCACCACTGTGGCCATACCGCGGCTGGGCATCCCGGCCACGGTGCTCACCGACGGCCCTGCCGGCGTGCATATCGACCCACGCCGCGAGGGCACCAGCCAGACGTTCTTCGCCACGGGCTTTCCCATCGCCACCTGCCTGGCATCAACGTGGAACACAGACCTAGTGGAGCAGGTGGGACGTGCAGAGGGCAAGGAGACGCTGGAGTATGGCTGCGACGTCATCCTCGGACCGGGCATGAACCTGCATCGCAACCCGCTCTGCGGGCGTAACTTCGAATACTACAGCGAAGACCCCGTGGTGACCGGACTCATGGGCACGGCCATGGTGAAGGGCATACAGAGCCAGGGCGTGGGGGTGTCGGCCAAGCATTTTGCCGTCAACTCGCAGGAGGGCGACCGCACGCGGGTAGACGAACGGGTGAGCCAGCGCGCCCTGCGCGAGCTCTATCTCCGTGGCTTCGAGATGATGGTGCGCCGCAGCAAGCCCTGGACGGTGATGGCCTCGTACAACCGCATCAACGGTGTATATGCCCAGGGCAACCACTTCCTGCTGACCAAGGTGCTGCGCGACGACTGGGGCTTCGACGGCATCGTGATGACCGACTGGATCGGCAAGCGCGCCGACCTGCCCACGGCCGACGAGGTGAGGGCGGGCAACGACCTGCTCATGCCGGGCTATCCCGCACAGGTGGAAGACATTGTCAAGGGTGTGAACGACGGCAGCATCGACATGGCCTGGGTAGACCGCAACGTGCGGCGCATGCTGCAATATATCGTCAGGACGCCGAGGTTCAAGCAGTATGCCTTCTCCAACCAGCCCGACCTCAAGGCTCATGCCCTCATCACACGGCAGAGCAGCACCGAGGGAATGGTGCTGCTGAAGAACGCGGCACTGGGTGGTCGCCCTGTGCTGCCCTTGCAAGGGGTGGGCACGGTGGCCTTGTTTGGTGTCAACAGCTACGACTTCCTGAGTGGCGGACTGGGGTCGGGCAACGTGTGGGTGCCCTACGTGGTCGACATGGTGCAGGGGCTGAAGAATGCAGGCATCGGCACCACCGAACAGCTCACTGACATCTATAGGAAATATGTGGCCTTCGCAGCCTCGAAGCTCAAGGCCGACAAGAACCCGGCCATGTGGTTCCTCGACCAGGGGCAGCCCAAACTCGAGGAGATCGAGGTCAGCCAGCGCTGCGTGGAGCATGCGTGTGGGCAGGCACAGGCCGCCATCATCACCATCGGTCGTCAGGCCGGAGAGGGTATGGACCGCCAGATCGAAGGGGAGTTCAACCTCACGGTGCACGAGAAGGATATGATCAGCCGCGTGAGCAGTGTGTTCCACGCCGCGGGCAAGCCGGTGGTGGTGGTCATCAACTCGGGGTCGGTGATGGAGACGGCCTCGTGGCGCGACCTTGTCGATGCCATCCTCGTGGCCTGGCAGCCGGGCGAGGAGGGCGGCAACGCCGTGGCCGACGTGCTCACGGGTAAGGCCAACCCCTCGGGTCGCCTCACGATGACGTGGCCCATCGCCGCCGCCGACCATCCCTCGACGGCCAACTTCCCGCAGCAGCCCGACTACTATGGCTTGACCGATGCGCTGATGACGGGTCAGGAGGTGAAGGGCATCACCTATTCGAACCATGAGGAGGGTATCTATGTGGGCTATCGCTATTTTGATACCTTCGACCGTCCGGTGGCCTATCCCTTCGGCTATGGCATGAGCTACACTACCTTTGCCATGAGCGGACTGAAGGTGAGTCGCCGGGGAGACCAGGTGGTGGTATCGGTGACGGTGAAGAATACGGGCAGCGTGGCAGGCAAGCAGGTGGCACAGGTCTATGTGCGGGCACCGAAGGGCACCATCGAGCAGCCGTCGAAGGAGCTCAAGGCCTTTGGCAAGACGCGACAGCTGGCCCCCGGCGAGAGCCAGACGCTCACCATGACCATCGACCGCCGCGACCTCACGAGTTTCGACGAGGCAGGCAGCCGGTGGAAGGGTGAGGCCGGCGAATACCTGTTCCTCGTGGGCGACAACGTAGCCAGCACGCCACTGAGCGCCAAGCTGAGGCTCGACGAATATGTTGAGGCGGTGGCTAGAGATTAGAGGTAGGTTTTTGGGGGTAGGTATGGTAGGTATGGTAGGTGGGGTAGGTGTGGTAGGTGTGGTAGGTATGGTAGGTCTCTCCCTACAAAACCTACTCCACCTACCATACCTACCCCACCTACCATACCTACCACACCTACCTACGCTTCACTCTCTCCCCGTGCTCTGCCTATACTCCAGCATCTTGACCTGGAGCTGAGCGTAGGCATCGGTATAGCGGTCGCGGCTCTGCTGATATTGCTGCTGGGCCGTAAGCAGGTCGTTCATCGTCACCGTGCCGGCATGGTAGTAGTCGCGGTTGAGGCGCAGGTTCTCCTCGCTCTGCTCGATGCTCTTCTTGGCCAACACCAGTTGTTTGTAGGCATCATCCACATCGTTCCAGTCTTTCTGCATCCCGATCTTCAGCAGTTGCGTGTTGTCGGTGAGCTGCTCGCGGGCATTCTGCTCGGCCAGCTTACGCCGCTTGACGGCATGTGAGCCGCCCCACCAGCCCGAGATGGGCACGCTCACCGTGGCGAACACCATGCCGAAGTGGCTGTCCATGCCACTGCCCATGTCATAATAGTTGTATCCCGCACCCACGGCTACCGATGGCAGGAGCTTGCCCGCCTCCATCTTACGTTGCAGGGCCGAGGCCTCCACGTTCTTCTGCAACAGCTGGTACTCGGGTGTGGCGGTCACTGCCTGGTCGTGATCCACCTTGATGGTGGGGGCGGCGGGCAGTTGTGCGGGGTCGACGAGGGCCGACACGTCGATGTCCTTACCCTCCAGGCCGATATATTGCGCCAGCACCATCTGTGCCAGCTTCAGGGCGTTGTCGAGCTTCAGTCGGTTGCTCTCCACCTCGTTCTGCCTGAGCTGCACCTGCAGCAGGTCGTTGCGCATGCCCACGCCGGCCTTCACGGCCACGGTGGCGTCGCTGTTGAGCTTGTCGAGCATGGCCGCCACGGCATCCAGCGTCTTCTGTTTCTCCTTCAGGGTGATGATCTGCCAGTAGTACTGCTCGGCGGTCAGCTCCACCGTGTTCTGTGTGGTGCGGCGCTGCAGCTCGCTGGCTTCCACGCTCACCTTGGCGAGTTTGTTGCCGTTGACGATCTGTCCGCCCATGAACACCGGCTGCACGGCCGTGGCACCGGTGATGACGCCCTTGTTGACCATGCTCACCGGGATGGTCGACGGGATGGCTGCTGCCAGCTGCTCGGGGATGACCTGCGCCAGCGATGCCGGTAGCAGGTCGGCCGTGCTGACGCTGGCCTTCACCATGTCGCGGTTGGTCTTGAAGCCCGCGCCGGTGGCACTCACCTGCGGGAAATAGTTGGTAAAGGCCTCCTTCTGTTGTTCCTTTGCCTGCTTGATGGCGTTGTCGGCCGACCGCATAGCCATGTTGTGCTCCAAGGCGAGCTGTTTCACCTGTTTGAGGCTGAGCTGCTGCTGCGCCGTGGCCATAGTGGCCGAGGCCATGCACAGGGCGATGATATATGTTCTCTTCATTGTCGTGTGGTTATGGGGGAGGGTAGATGTGCTCCCTCCCCCGTTTGCTTGTTATTGTAATGTCCTGATGTGATGTGTGTCTGAGTAAGAGCGTTGCCCTGGCTCATTGCTGTTCCATCTGCAGCCTCTTGAGCCGTTTCTTCGTTGTGTCGCTCATCAGCAGCCAGTAGGCGATGGGCATGATGGTAAGGATGAACACCATCGTGATGAGCGTGCCGAAGAAGATGACGTTGCCCATCGGTGCCCACAGGCCCGACCCGCTGAGGATCATCGGTATCACACCCATCGACGCAGCTGCCGAGGTGAGGAAGATGGGGCGCATCCTACGCTTGGCACTGAGGTAGATGGCCTCGTGGGCTGTGAGCTTCTCGGTCTCGCGCAGCTCCTCGGCATAGTCGTACATGATGATGGCATTGCGCACGAGGATGCCCATGAGCGAGATGACGCCGAGGTAACAGGTCAGCGAGAACGCGCCGCCGGGAATGAGCACACCCATAGCCGTGCCGAAGAGCACGAGGGAGAGCGAGAGCAACAGCAGCGTGGCCGTGCCGATGCGCCGGAAGTGGGCCAGCATGAGGAAGAAGATGATGACCACGCTGATCATCAGTCCGCCCAGGATCTGGGGGTTGGCCTCGTTGGCCTGTTCGTCTTCACCACCCCAGCTCAGCGTCACACCCTTGGGCATGATGTCCTGTGTGACCTGTCGTTGCAGCTTGCGCGTCTGGCTGATGACGTTCACGCCATCGACCACGTCGGCCATCACCGTGATGGTGCGCACGCCGTTGCGGTGAGCAATCTGTCCGTCTTCCCACTGCGGCGTCACACGTGCCACCTGCCTGAGCGGCACGGTGGTCAGTCCGCCGGCCACGGGGATGGGCTCGTCGGCGATGTCCTCGGCGGTGGCCTGGCTAGCCTTGTCGCTCTTGAGCGTCACAGGGATGCCGTAGTCGCCGTCCCAGATGGTGGTCAGGGGTATGCCGCCATTGTTGTAGCGGGTGGCCATGCTCAGCTCTACGGCGGCATTGGTGATGCCTAGTCGGCCCGCCTTCAGCTCGTCGAGCTTGATGTTAGTGGTTAGCAGCGGCTCGTTGACATCGCTGCGCGTGAGGATTAGGGTGCTGTCGGCCCGCATGACGGCCATGATGCTGTCGGCGGTGTGCTTGAGCTGTGCCCAGTCGTCACCGCTGAGGCGCACCTCGATGGAGTTGCCCTCGGCGCTGTAGGATAGCTGCTTGAACCGCACATAGGCATCGGGGAAGGCATTGGTGTAGCGCATGCGGTAGTCGGCCAGCACACCCAGCGTGGCCTCGTTGCCTGTGGTGTTGACGATGAACTGCGCATAGTTCTTGCCACCAAACTGCGGGGCGTAGGAGGTCTGGAAGCGTGGCGACGCCGTGCCCTTGAACGAGGCGATAGACACCACACGCTCGTCTTTGCGCAGGATATGCTCCAGCGAGTCGGCCACGGCGGCCGTGCGTTCGAGCGATGCCCCTGTGGGCAGGTAGATCTCCACGGCCAGCTGGTTGCGCTCGGCCGTGGGCATCATCTTCTGCGGCAGCTGGGTGATGACCACGGCACCCACCACCACCGACACGGCACCGGCGGCCATGACACCGTAGGGATGGCGGAAGCAGAAGTCGATGAGGCGGTCGTATTGGTGTTGCATGAAGGCCAGGAACGAGAAGCGTGGCTTCTTGTCGCCCTCGGACTCTGCCTTCGCCTGCGGTGCCTTGATGAAATAGAACTGCATGAAGGGCACCAGCAGCTCGGCCACCACGAGCGATACCAGCAGCACCAGCGTGATGCCCCAGGGGAAGAGTAGCAGGAAGTCGTGGAACATACCCGTCATGGTGACCAGCAACGGGAAGAACGTGATGCTGATGGCCAGCGTGGCCGTGAGGATGCTCTTGAAGAAGTGAGTGGCACTCTTGATGCTGGCGTGCCAACGGTCCATGCCCTCGCCCAGCAGTTCCACATAGTTGTCGATGATCACGATGGAGTTGTCGACGATCATGCCCAGCGTCACGATGAGGGCGGCCAGCGTCACGGTGTTGAGCTCGATGCCGAAGGCATAAAACAGTCCCAGCGAGATGAAGATGGTGATGGGGATGGTGCTCGCCGCCACCAGGGCCACGCGCATGGGCATGAGCAGCAGCACCACGATGATGACGGCCGCCACGGCGATGAGCAGTTCGCGCAGGAAGCTCACCACCGAGTCGCCCACCACCTGACTCTGGTCGGTGATGGTGAACATCGACACCTCTTCGGGCAGCGTCTGCTGGAAGTCGGCCAGCACGTTCTTGATGTCGGATCCCATCTGTGTGATCGACCGTCCCTTCTTGATCTCCACGCTCAGCACGATACACTTCTTGCCGTTGTTGGTGACGTAGCTCGTGGGCTCGGCATACTCGCGGCGTACGTCGGCGATGTCTTTCACGCGCACCACCTGTCCCGTGGGTGCGGCATAGACCACCATCTGCTCCACGTCGTTCACCATGTTGAGCGAGCGGTCTACGTGTACCGGTGCCTCATAACGCGGTGTGCGCTGCGTGCCGGCGGTGGTGTTGAAGCCCTTGGTCATGAGTGCCGCCGACACCAGACTCTGGCTGATGCCATACTGCGACAGCCGCTTGGTGTCGACATAGATGCTGATCTGCTCCTGCTGCATGCCATAGACATTCAGGCGCCCGATGCTCTCGATGCCGCGCAGGCGCTCCTTCAGGTCGTCCATATAGTCGCCCAGCTCGCGGTAGGTCTTGTCGTTGCTCTCCATGGTGATGAGCAGCGACGAGGCGTCGCCAAAGTCGTCCTGCACCTGCAGGGCCAGCACGCCGGCGGGCAGCGAAGCCTTGAACTGCTGCACGCCGAGCTTGAACCGGCTCCAGAAGTTCTCCTTGTCGGCACCGTCGATGTCGTCGTTGAGTTCGACCTGGATGATGCACAGTCCGTTGCGGCTGTACGACTTGGTCTTCGCCTTCTTCACCTCCTTGTAGGTGAAGATATAGTTCTCGAGCGGTTTGGTGACCTGTTCCTCGATCTCGCTTGACGAGGCCCCCGGGTACACGGCCACCACCACGCCTTGCCGCACGGTGAAATCGGGAAACTCATTCTTGTTGATCTTGCTCAGTGCGAAGGCGCCGAAGCCCACCAGCACCGTAGTGATGAGGATCACGATGTGGCGGTAGTGCATGGCCCATTCCACTATATTTCTTTTCTTCTCCATCATTATCAATTCTTTATATTATGGCAATACCAGAGCTAGTCAGGCGTCATGGCTTCTTTACTTCCTCACTTATCATTTTTCAGTTTTCACCTTCTGCCCCTGACTTACCTTCTGCTGCCCGGCCACGATCACTTGGTCGCCCTGTTGTATTCCGGCCTTGATGATGACGTTCTCGCCCACGTTCTCGCCCAGCACCACCTTTACCTTGCGTGCCTTGCCGTCGGCCACGGTCCATACGAAGGGCCGGTTGTCAATGTCGATCTGGATGAGGTTGGCCGGCAGGCTGAGGGCCTCGGTCTGTGGGTCGATGGAGGTGTAGACGTCGCACACCATGCCCGGCAACAGCCGGTGTCCGGCGTTGGGCACCATTGCCTTGACGGTGTACGAGCGCGAGATGGGGTCGGCTGCGATGCTCTTCTCACTCACCTTGCCAAAGAAGGTGGCGTTGCCGAGCGATGCCACGCGGAACATCACGCGCTGTCCCATCCTGATCTTGGCAATCTCTTCCTCGGGCACGCTGATCTTCACCTTTACCTGGTCGATCTTCACCAGGTTCACCACCGCCTGTCCCGGCACGACATTCTGCCCGGCATCGGCAACCTTACGGGCGATGTATCCGCTGAAGGGTGCCGTGAGCCGCGTGTCGGCCAGTCCCTTACGGGCAATGCGCTCGGCAGCCTGTGCCTGTGCCAGCATCTGGCGTGCCTGTGCCAGCTGTGTCTCTACCTCCACCCATCTGATCTCGGGCAGCGAGCCGTTATCGTGCAACAGCTTCATGCGGTTGTAGGCATCCTGAGCCTGTGCCAGTGTCTCGCGGGCCTGCTGTGTGGCGGCGCGCGCCATCTCTGTGGCACTGCCCGTGGTGGTGGCATCGACCACGCCCAGCAGCTGTCCGGCACTGACGTTCTGTCCCTCGTGTACACTGAGCGCCTTGATGGTGCCCGCCGTGGCAAAGCTCAGCATCGTACCGCTCTGCTCCTCGATGCTGCCCGCATAGTTTTGTTGGGTGCCCAAGGCCGCACTGCTGGCCGTGGCGGTCTTCACCGTCACGATGTTCTCTATTTGTGGTTGCTTGTTGTGGCATCCGGTGAGCACTACCACGCCTGCCAAGGCGATGATACATCTTGTAACTTTCATATTCTGTTTGGTTTGTTTCTATTCTCTTTTATTTGATGTTGGGTGCAAATGTACGACCAAAAAGGACAAACGATGTGTTCTGTATGACGTTATTGTTGTTTGATTTTGGAATATATTCCCAATGTTGTTGTACTTGTTCCGAAATAAGACATGGAATTTGTATTAAATACCCTAACTTTGCAGTCGAAATAGGAACAAAAAGCCAAAAGGGTAGAGCCCATAGGTGTGTTAGTTGTTATATGCACCATCAGACGTTGCTTTATCCGGCACAAGAATAACCCATAACGAACACATGGACGATAAAAAGATGACCGAATCGGAAAAACTTCTTTCGATGGCATCTGACCACGGAGGTGATGGCCCTGACTATCAAGACGACGAGTTGATGATCATTGACAACGTAAAACTATTGGGACTGCCCGATGCCGTGCAGCCCAATATGAACATTCTGGCCTTCTGTTCAAAGGGCAGGATGAGTGCCGAACTCAACGGCGAGCCGCTGGAGGTGAATGCCAATGAGATCTTTGTCTGTCCGCCTGAGATACGCATCACCAACCTCATGGTGTCTACCGATTTTGAATACCAGGCGCTCTGCATCACCAACCACGCCCTGCAGATCTTCCTCAGACAGCACATCAATGTGTGGAACCAGGTGCTCTATATCAAGAAGCGGCGCATCTTCCACTTCTGCGCAGAGGATTCGGAGTTCTATGCCAAGTCATACGACCTCCTGCGCCTGTGCATGAAGACACAGGTGATGCCCGAGGAGAACGACTTCCAGCGTGAGATCATCAAGGGGCTGCTGAGCACACTGCTCATCGGCTTCTGCTATTTCCTCAAGCATGAGGTCAGCCTCACCGATGAGTCGCCGCGCCAGAACATCTCTATCTTCAACAGCTTCCTCCAGATGCTGCAGTCGGCCGAGCAGAAGCACCGCAGCGTGGAGTATTATGCCTCACAACTGTTTATCTCGTCGAAATACCTCACCGTAATCTGCAAAAAGAACTCAAATAAGACGGCCAACGACTGGATACGCGAGTACACGATGTCCGATATCACTTATTTCCTGCGCAACACCGACCTGAGCATCAAGGAGATTTGTGCCAAACTGGGCTTCCCCAATCCCAGTTTCTTTGGCAAATACGTTAAGGAACATTTCGGTTGCACGCCCCTCGAATACCGTATGCAGCGGCAGTAAGCCACTCTTATTAAAGACATAGTAACATTCTGGATGGTATTTAAAGACATAGTAACATAATAACATCCTGAATAAAGACATAGTAACATTCTGGATAAAGACATAGTAACATAATAACATAAACTTTTTTGATGGTAAAATGTGAGTATGTTAATATGTTACTCTGTCTTTAACCCCATTCCGCATGGCTGTTATTTTTGTTACTCTGTCTTTAACCTTACTATGTCTCCTAAATACGCGGGTGACAGAAGAATATCGTAGTGGGTTTGGTGGATAGATAAGAAAAAATGAGTAACTTTGCAGCCCAAAAAAGATATAAACAGGATATGCAGAATCAATTTTCCCGCACACAGCTGCTGCTGGGCAAGCCGGCCATGAACACGCTGGCCGGTGCCCGCGTCGCTGTCTTCGGCGTAGGCGGCGTAGGCGGATACGTGGTCGAGGTGCTGGCCCGCAGTGGGGTTGGCGAACTCGACATCTTCGACGATGACAGGGTGTGCCTCACCAATGTCAACCGACAGCTCCACGCACTCATCTCTACTGTGGGCAAGCACAAGGTCGACGTGGCCGCCGACCGGGTGCGCGACATCAATCCCCGGTGCATCGTACACAAGTATCAGATGTTTTACATGCCCCAGAACGCCGACGAGATCGACCTCACGAAGTTCGACTACGTGGCCGACTGCATCGACACCGTGACGGCCAAGTTCGAGCTTATCAAGCGTTGCCACGCCCTCCACATCCCCATCATCTCGTGCATGGGGGCGGCCAACAAGCTCGACATCACCGCTTTCCGCGTGGCCGACATCACCAAGACCAAGATGGACCCGCTGGCCAAGGTCATCCGCAAGAAGCTGCGCAAGCTGGGCATCCCCCACCTCAAGGTGGTGTACAGCGAGGAGGAGCCGCTCAAGCAGATCGAGGACGACACCATCTCGTGCCGTTTCCACTGCATCTGCCCCGACAAAGACATGCGCAAATGCACCGAGCGCCGCGACATCCCGGCGAGCAATGCCTTTGTGCCCTCGGCGGCAGGACTCATCGTGGGCGGAGAGATTGTGAAAGACCTGGTGAAGCGTGCCGGCACCCTGCGCATCGCACCCGAGGACGCCGCCGACAATGTGCAGGCACAGCAGGCCGAGGCTCAGGCACAGGCCCACCTGCAGAAATACCACCAGATGGTGAAGGCCAAGAAGGAAGGCACATGGGTGGACGACAAGGTGGTGATGACCTTGGAGTCGGCCGGCATCAAATAGGCCCCGCCGGGCAACAGTTTGCCACGGCCTCCTATAGAATAAATACGGCTCTCGATAAATAGCCACGGCCGACCATCCGCAGGGATGACCGACCGCTACGTATGGGGCTCCGGGCCCCCAACTACACAAAAGGGTTGAAGCGTGTCTGCTTCAACCCTTTTGCGTCACTTACCTGTCCTTGATGGGCACATATTCCTTCGGCTCGAGCACCGTCTTGTAGGCCGGGCGTATGATGCGGCGACCCTCGAAGTTGAGCTCCTCGATGCGGTGTGCCGTCCAGCCCACGATGCGTGCCAGGGCGAAAATGGGCGTCGAGATCTCCTGCGGCAGGCCAATCATCTCATAGATGAAACCACTGTAGAAGTCGAGATTGGCACACACAGGCTTGTTCGACTTGCGGTGAGCCGTCACACACTTCACGCCTTCCTCTTCAATGCGCTTCAGGAACTCGTATTCCTCCACTCGGCCCTTCTCCTTGGCCAGCTCGCCGGCCAGTTTCTTGAGCTCCACGGCACGCGGGTCGCTCATGGTGTATACCGCGTGACCGAGGCCGTAGATCAGCCCCGACTTGTCGTAGGCCTCCTTGTTCAGCATGCGGTTGAGATAGGTGTCGATCTCATCGATGTTGGTCCAGTCGGAGATCACCTCCTTGAGGTGGTGGAACATATTGATGGCCTTGATGTTGGCACCGCCGTGGAGCGGGCCCTTGAGCGAGCCGATGCCGGCGGCGATGCTCGAATAGGTGTCGGTGCGGGTCGACGAGGTGACGCGCACGGTGAACGTAGAGTTGTTACCACCGCCGTGCTCTGCCTGGATGACGAGCAGCAGGTCGAGCACGCGGGCGTCGAGGTTGGTGTAGTCTTCGTCTTTGACCATGTAGAGGAAGTTCTCGGCAATGGTCTTGTTCTCACGCGGGTGCCTGATGTTCAGGCTGTCGCCCTGCATGCTGTGGCGGTAGATGTTGTAGGCATAGGCGGTGACCGTGGGGAACTTGGCGATGAGTTCGATCGACTGGCGCATGAGGTTGTCGCGCGAGAGGTCATCGGGGTTGGGGTCGAAGGTGTACATCTCCAGCACGCAGCGGGCCAGGATGTTCATGATGTTCGAGCCCTCGAGGTCGATGATGTGTACGATGGTGCGGTGGTCGAGCGGCATGTTCTCGTTGATAAGGTCTTTGAAGGCAGCCAGCTCCTCACGGTCGGGCAGCTTGCCCGAGAGCAGCAGGTAAGCCACCTCCTCGAAGCCGAACCGTTTCTCCTTGAGCAGCGGAGCCACCAGGTCGTCGAGCTCGTAGCCGCGGTAGTAGAGGCGGCCGGGGCTGGGCTTGAGCTGTCCGGCCTCGTCGCGCTCGTAGCCCACCACGTTGCCGATGTTGGTCAGTCCCACGAGTACGCCCGAGCCATCCTCGTTTCGCAGACCGCGCTTCACGCCAAACTGCTGGAACGCATCGAGGGGAATCTTACAGGTGTTCTTCACTTCATCACTGAGCTTGTATATCAAATATTCCTTTTTCATGTTGTTTAAGTTTATAATTGCTCTACTATATTGAATGATCTCTCTTACTGCTGCGGACTCCGGCTATTTCGAATCGTTGAGTGCCGACCCGGCCCTGAACCATCCGATCTGAGCCTCGTTGTAGGTGTGCTCCACCTCAAAGCTCTCCTGCGTACCGTCGCTATGCTTGAGCGTGACGGTGAAGAGCGAGCCGGGTGCGAAGGCCTTGAAGCCGGTGACCGATATGCGGTCGTCTTCGCGCACCTTATCATAGTCGTCCTTGTTGACAAACGTCAGCGCCACCATGCCCTGCTTCTTGAGGTTGGTCTCGTGTATGCGGGCAAAGCTCTTGGCCAGTATCACGCGCACGTTGAGGAATCGCGGCTCCATGGCGGCGTGCTCGCGCGAGGAGCCCTCGCCGTAGTTGTCCTCGGCCACCACGATGCTCGGCACCTGGTGGGCCTTGTAGTCTTTGGCGGCAGCTGACACCTCTTTATATTGTCCGTCTATCTGGTCCTTCACGTGGTTGCTCTCGCCGTTGAAGGCGTTCACGGCACCCATGAGCAGGTTATCGGAGATATTCTGCAGATGTCCGCGGAACTTCAGCCACGGTCCGGCCATCGAGATATGGTCGGTGGTACACTTACCCTGGGTCTTGATGAGCAGCGGCATGTCTTCCAGTTCGTTGCCATCCCACGGTGCGAAGAGCTCCAGGCGCTGCAGGCGCGTCGACTGCGGGTCGATCACCACCTCCAGGTCTTTGTGCTCGTCGGAGGGCAGGATGAAGAGTCCGCTCTCTTCGAGCACCTCCACGGTCGAGGCTCCCTCACGGTCGCCGGCGGCAAAGCCCTTGGGCGGGAAGTCGTAGCCGTGGGGCTCGTCGAGCCTCACATGCTGTCCGTCGCGCGTGGGCAGCGTGTCGGTGGCGGGGTTGAAGTCGAGCCGCCCGGCAATGGCCAGGGCGATGGTGAGCTCGGGCGAGGCCACGAAGGCGTATGTGTTGGGGTTGCCGTCGGCACGGCGACGGAAGTTGCGGTTGAACGAGGTGACGATGGAGTTCTTGCGGTTGTTGTCGTCGGTGTGGCGTTTCCACTGTCCGATGCAGGGGCCGCAGGCGTTGGTCATGATCACGGCCCCGATCTTCTTGAAGTCGTCGAGCAGGCCGTCGCGCTCGGCCGTGTACCTGATCTGCTCGGAGCCGGGGTTGATGATGAGCTGCGCCTTCACCTCGATGTTTTTCTCGGCAGCCTGACGGGCAATAGAGGCGGCGCGTGCCAGGTCTTGGTACGACGAGTTGGTACACGACCCCACGAGTCCCACCTCGATGGTCATCGGGTAGTCGTTGGCCTGGGCCTTGCCCTTCATCTGCGACACCGGCGTGGCGGCATCGGGCGTGAACGGACCGTTGAGGTGCGGCTCGATGGCCGAGAGGTCGATCTCGAGCACCTGGTCGTAGTAGGTCTCCGGATGGGCATACACGTCGTCGTCGGCGCGCAGCTCGGCAGCGTTCTGCCGGGCCATCACGGCCACCTCCTCGCGTCCGGTCTGGCACAGGTATTCGTCGGCATGGCTGTCGAAGGGGAAGACAGAGCATGTGGCACCCAGCTCGGCACCCATGTTGCAGATGGTGGCCTTGCCCGTGGTGGAGAGGCTCTCCACGCCCTCGCCGAAATATTCGAGTATGGCGTTGGTGCCGCCCTTGACGGTGAGGATGCCCAAGATCTTGAGGATGACATCCTTGGGCGAGGCCCAGCCCGACAGGCGACCGGTGAGGTGCACGCCGATGAGGCGCGGCATCTTCAGTTCCCAGGGCTGCGCCGTGAGCACGTCGACGGCGTCGGCGCCGCCCACACCCACGGCCACCATGCCCAGTCCGCCGGCATTGGGCGTGTGCGAGTCGGTACCCACCATCATGCCGCCCGGGAAGGCATAGTTCTCGAGCACCACCTGGTGGATGATGCCGGCACCGGGGGCCCAGAAGCCGATGTGGTATTTGGCCGACACCGACCGCAGGAAGTCGTACACCTCGCGGTTGGTCTCACGGGCTGCGGGCAGGTCTTGCGCCACACCCACGTCGGCACGGATCAGGTGATCGCAATGCACGCTGGACGGCACGGCCACCCTGCTCTTGCCGGCATTCATAAACTGCAGCAGCGCCATCTGTGCCGTGGCGTCCTGCATGGCCACACGGTCGGGACGGAAGTCTACGTAGTCGGCACCTCGCTTGAAAGGCTTCAGGTCGGCAGGGTTGAACAAGTGGGCATAAAGCACCTTCTCGGTGTAGGTGAGCGGGCGGCTCAGTATCTCACGGGCTGTGGATACTTTGGAGGAGTAAGAAGCATAAAAATGCTTCAGCATGTCAATATCCAGTATCATTTTATTCACCATAATATAATTAATGCGCTACAAATTTAAGCAAAATAATTCATTTTGTAACTACAATAGTCAGTTATTTATCATTTTGCAATCAAATTTTAAACATATCCATATTTCATGCAAACCGACCTGCATAAATATGTTTACGAGAGTGTCAGCGCCTATTCGATGCATCGAACAGCGTGTTTCATCATGTCCAGACCTCCTTTTCCCCCGGCCCACTCACAGGGCCTTGTATCGGTGACAAACCTCGCACGCTAGCTCTCGGTCGCACACCACTCATGGCATCGGTTGTTCATGGCATCTTCATGAGTATGGGGGAGTAGGTTGTCGCAGTAGTTTTGTCAGACTTTCATCCTCTCTTCTTGGTGTAGATTGTCGGGTCTGTGCGCTCGGGTGCACGGCTTTCAGGCCATGAGCAACCTGGGTTGAGCCGATGGCAAATATACAAAATAATTTAGAATAAATACAAATTTCGGGGGAAAAATATCATGTTTATTTTCGTTAAAATTGCGGAAGGCCGTTGTAAATATGTTTGTAGCCTACCCTGTGGCAACATATTAACGTACAATTCGTACCTTCCTCCAGCTGCCGCCTTCTGGCCATGCCCGCAGTGCCTCCAGCTTGCTGACGTGAGGCGATACGGGTGCTGCGAGCGTGTGACTCGAGTAGAACGAGCGTGTGTTTCGAGTCGAAGTAGCGTGTGATTCGAGTCGAAGCAGCGCATGATTCGAGTTGAAGCAGCGTGCGACTGGAGCTCGGCGAGCGTATGATTGGGATGGCTAGACGGTGTAATAAGGGAATTGTCATGCTGCGGAGAGGCACGGCTCAATCGCTAAGGACTCTGCGAGGTACGGGCGAAAGCCTCAGGATAAGGGTTCTCGCACGTTACACCCCTGGAGTAGAATCCCAGCTTTATGTCACAGCAAGAGGGCGTTAAGCAAGGCGGTCATGTTACACATCAGGAAAAGAAGCCTGACATCATGCGCGCCAGCCAGACCTGCGTAAATCACCCGCATGTTACACATCAGGAAAAGAAGCCTGACATGATGGTGTTTCTGTTTAGGCTATCGTAGGCTTCACTTTTTATCTTACGGGGCCTTTACATGGTCCACCTATATTATATAAGGCAACGATGCACCGGTGGCGTGACTCGTTGTGTGGTACACGTTTGAGTCTTTGTCGACCCTGCACCCCTAGTGGGGGCAGGACCTGCGCAACCGGGTATCGTTGCCTTATCTATTAAAATGCGAGTGCAGACAAACCTGCTTGCTGCACCTAGGTGTATCATGTGGCTCGCCTATGCCCCTCGCCACCTTTCCCCTTGACCGGGGAATGACGACCGTGGGGCATCAGAGACGATGCGTCTGAGGGCTCGCCAAGGGTCAGGGCTGGCCTGCTGGCTTGACGGGCTGAATGATCTTCATGCCCTCGTCCACGGCTTTCATGTTGAGCGGGATGAGGGCGTGGTGACGCTCGGGCAGGGTCTTGTACAAGGCTTTGTTGAGGCCGTCGGTGCTCACTACGGGGCATACCTGGAGCAGACCGCCCAGCACAATCATGTTGAACACCTTAGAATTTTTCATCTCGGCCGCCTTGTCCATGGCATCGATGCGATAGATGCTGATGTCCTCGCGCTCAGGCGTCTTGGCGATGCCATAGCCGTCGTAGATGAGTATGCCGCCGGGCTTCACCTTGGGCAGGAACCTGTCGAGTGAGGGCTGGTTGAGCACGATGGCCACGTCGTAGTGGCTGAGGATGGGCGAGGAGATACGCTCGTCGCTGACGATGACGGTCACGTTGGCCGTGCCGCCGCGCTGCTCGGGGCCGTAGGCCGGCATCCACGTCACCTCTTTGTCTTCCATGAGTCCCGAGTAGGCCAGGATCTTTCCCATGGAGAGCACGCCCTGACCGCCGAATCCTGATATGATGATTTCTTTCTTCATAGTCGGTTGTGTGTTAGAGGTTTGTGGTATCTTTCAGGTCGCCCTTGTGGTAGGCGTCGAACATGTTCTCGCGCATCCACTCGTTGGCCTTCACCGGCGTGAGCTTCCAGCCGCTGCTGCAGGTAGAGACGATCTCTACCAGCGAGGCGCCCTTGCCCTGCATCGAGGCGTCGAAGGCCTTGCGTATGGCCTTCTTGGCCTGTCGGATAGAGGCTGCCGTGTCGACGCTCTGCCGCGTGACATAGCAGGTGCCGCGCAGCTGTGCGGCAATCTCGGTGATGTTGAGCGGATAGCCGTGCAGGTCGGGGTCGCGACCGTAGGGACATGTCGAGGTGACCTGTCCGAGGAGTGTGGTGGGTGCCATCTGTCCACCGGTCATGCCATAGATGGCATTGTTGATGAAGATGATGGTGATGTTCTCTCCCCGGTTCAGGGCATGGATGGTCTCGGCCGTGCCGATGCACGCCAGGTCGCCATCGCCCTGATAGGTAAACACCAGTCGGTCGGGCCATACGCGCTTGATGCCTGTGGCCACGGCCGGGGCACGGCCGTGCGGGGCCTCCTGCCAGTCGATATCGAGATAGTTGTAGGCAAAGACGGCACATCCCACGGGGCACACGCCCACGCTCTTGTTGTCCATGCCCATCTCTCCGATGATCTCTGCCACCAGTTTATGCACTACGCCGTGCGAACACCCCGGGCAGTAGTGCATGGGGTTGTCGTTCATCAGCTGCGGCTTGCTATACACCAGGTTCTCCGGTGCGATGATATCTTGGTTTGTCATTGGTTCATCAGTTTTGATTGTAATGCGTTCACGATCTCGGTTGGGTCGGGCACAATGCCGCCCAGTCGTCCGAAGTGCTCCACGGGCAGCTTGCCGTTGATGGCCAGGCGCACGTCTTGCACCATCTGTCCGGCGTTGATCTCGGCCACGAGGATGCCTTTCTTGCCTTGGGCCAGCGTGGCCAGCTGCTCTGAGGGGAAGGGCCAGAGGGTGATGGGACGGAAGAGTCCCACCTTGATGCCTTCTTCGCGAGCCAGCTCCATGCTCTTCTCGGCGATGCGGGCAGCGCTGCCGAAGGCCACGATGAGGTATTCGGCATCGTCGCACTGCTGGGTCTCGAAGCGCACCTCCTTCTGCCTGATCTCGGCATATTTCTCCTGCAGGTGTATGTTGCGCTGCTCCATCACCTCGGGCTTGAGCTCCAGCGAGGTGATGACGTTGGGCTTGCGGCCGCCCGTGCGCCCCATGGTGGCCCAAGGACATTGGCTGATGACCTCCTCCTCGGTGCGTCTGGGCTTCATGGGTGGCAGCACCACCTTCTCCATCATCTGTCCGATGATGCCGTCGCTGAGGATCATGGCCGGGTTGCGGTAGCGGAAGGCCAGCGTGAAGGCCAGGTCTACGAAGTCGGCCATCTCCTGCACCGAGTTGGGTGCCAGCACGATGACGTTATAGTCGCCGTTGCCTCCGCCACGCGTAGCCTGGAAGTAGTCGCTCTGGCTGGGCTGGATGGTGCCCAGTCCGGGACCGCCGCGCTGCACGTTGACAAACACGCCGGGCAGCTCTGCGCCGGCCATATAGGAGATGCCCTCCTGCATGAGGGCGATGCCCGGGCTCGACGAGGTGGTGAGCACCCGCTTGCCGGCACCTGCGCCGCCATAAACCATATTGATCGATGCCACCTCGCTCTCGGCCTGCAGCACCACCATGCCCGTCGTCTCCCATGGCTTGAGCATGGCGAGGGTCTCGATGATCTCGGTCTGAGGAGTGATGGGGTATCCGAAGAAGGCATCGGTACCGCAGCGGATGGCGGCATGGGCGATGGCCTCGTTGCCTTTCATCAATGTTACTTCTTGTTTGTCCATAGGGCTACACCTCCATTTTTTTGCGATATACTGTGATACATCCGTCCGGGCATACCATGCCGCAGATGGCACATCCCACGCAGTCGTCGGGATTGGCGGCATACACATAAGGGTAGCCGCGTGTGTTTACTTTTCGTTCTACCAGTGCGATGACCTTCGAGGGGCAGGCCGTCAGGCAGAGCTGACAACCTTTGCAACGCTCGGTGTTCACCACAATGGCACCTTTCATCTTACTCATAGCTTTTCGTTTAAAGGTTATTGTTAAGGATTGTACATGTCCTTGCAATAATAGTTCATAATCTCTTCCAACATCTTCATTGCCTCTACAGCCGGACTGTCGGGATCGAGCGCGATGGCCTCCATATAGCTGTTCATGGCTGCGGGGAAGTTGCCCTGCTGCCTAAGCGTGTTGCCTTCTCGGTAATAATCCTCGGAAGTCTTGAGCCTGTTGTCAGTCTGCGATGATTTCATAGAATAAATTGGTCATGATTACAATTGTACCACCAAAGATAAAAAAGAAAGGGATAGGCAAGGTGATATTGCATTATTATTTATATTAAATTAACGCAGCCCATGCAGCCGTGACCAAGGGCTCTGCGCAGGGGGGCAACGGCTATTTGCCGTTGCCCAGTTGTAGAAAGGTCTTGCGCCCTTTGGCATAATATTGCCAAAGCACGCTGAAGCGCACCTGCTCGGGCACGTGTTGCACGGTGCGCGCGGCTGCGATGGCCTCGCGGTCGGCGTCGAAGTCGTGCTTCCATTTCTGGAAGGCACGGCGTGCCCTGAAGATGGCCTTGAAGTCGCCCATGTTGCCTTGGAGGATAAGTGTCTGGAAGGCAGCCAGGTAGTCGAGAAACCACCGCACGCGCATGACGTGCCTCAGCTCGTCGTCGCCGAGGTTCTTGTAGAGCATCGTGAGGTTGTTGCGGAAGTTGAGATAGGTCTTCATGGGGTTGATCTTGGGCAGCGAGCCACCTCCCACGTGATACACCGCACTCTCGGGCAGGCACACAATCTTTCGGCCGCGCTGGCGCAACCGCCAGCAGAGGTCTATCTCTTCGTTGTGGGCAAAGAAGCGCCCGTCGAGTCCGCCCACGAGCCAGTAGTCGGCCGAACGGATCATCAGACAGGCTCCCGTGGCCCAGAAGATGTTCATGCTGTAGTCGTACTGGCCATTGTCGGCCTCCACCGTGTCGAAGATACGGCCCCGGCAGAAGGGGTAGCCATAGCGGTCGAGGAATCCTCCGGAGGCCCCGGCATATTCAAAGCGGTCGTGGTCGGCCGCCGCGAGCAGCTTGGGCTGGCAGGCCGCCACGTCGGCGTGGCTGTCCATATACTCGACCAGGGGCGTGAGCCAGTGGTGCGTCACCTCCACGTCCGAGTTAAGCAACACATAGTAGTCGGTCTCGATCTGCCGCAAGGCGCGGTTGTAGCCCTCGGCAAAGCCGTAGTTCTTGTCGAGCACGAGGGTCCTCACCTGCGGGAAGCTGCGCTTGAGCAGGGCCAGCGAGCCGTCGGTGGAGGCATTGTCGGCCACCCACACCTCGGCCTCCTCGGCCGAATACCTGCATACCGTGGGCAGATACTGCCGCAACATACGTTCACCGTTCCAGTTCAGAATGACGATTGCTACTCTCATCGTTGTTTGTCCTTACACCTTATTATATATGGGGTCATGCCGTGGCATTGTCGGAGAGGGTGCAGCGCAGCGAGCTCTTGTCGTGGTTGAACCCGTCGAGGCGCACGCGCAGCAGTTGGTTGTCGTAGGCCTCGCTGGCTTCGCGTGCCGGCAGCTCCACGCGGATGTAGTTGCGCGTGAAGCCGTGCATGGCGCGGCCGCGTGTGGCCTTCTCGAAGAGCACCTCGGCCTCCTGGCCGATATATTGGGCATAGAAGTCGTGTGTCATGCGGTCCGACAGGTCGAGCAGGCGCTTCGAGCGCAGCTTCTTGTCCTTGTCGCTCACCACATAGGGGATGGAGAGGGCCGACGTGCCGGGTCGCTCGGAATAGGGGAAGACGTGCAGCTGGGTGACGGGCAGCGACTCCAGGAAGGTGTAGCAGTCGTCGAAATACTCGGGCTTCTCGCCCCGGCAGCCCACCATCACGTCAACGCCGATGAAGGCATCGGGCATCTTCTCCTTGATGAGCCTTATCTTATGGGCAAACAGGGCACGGTCGTAACGGCGGTGCATCAGCCGGAGCACCTCGTCGCTGCCGCTCTGCAGGGGGATGTGGAAGTGGGGCATGAAGGCGCGCGAGTGGGCGCAATAGTCGATGAGCTTGTCGTCGAGCAGGTCGGGCTCCAGACTGCTGATGCGGTAACGCTCGATGCCGGTCACGCCGTCGAGGGCCTTCACCAGGTCGATGAACCGCTCGCCGGTGGTGCGCCCGAAGTCGCCGATGTTCACACCCGTGAGCACAATCTCCTTGCCCCCCTCGGCGGCAGCCTCCTCAGCCTGCGTCACAAGCGAGGCAATGGTGGGGTTGCGCGAGAAGCCGCGGGCATAGGGAATGGTGCAATAGGTACAGAAATAGTTACAGCCGTCCTGCACCTTGAGGAAGTAGCGCGTGCGGTTGCCCCGCGAACACGATGCCTGGAAGCTGGTGATATCCTTGGTTTTCACATGGTGGAAGGCATGGAGATGCCCGTCGCGGGGCTGGTTCCATGCGTCGGAGAGATATTGTATGAGGTCGGCCTTCTCGTTCGACCCGAGCACCAGGTCCACGCCGTCGATCTTGCTCACCCGCTCACTCTCGAGCTGGGCGTAGCAGCCGGTCACCACAACGAAGGCACCGGGGTTCTCGCGTACCATGCGGTTGATGGCCTGCCGACACTTGTGGTCGGCCACCTCGGTCACCGAACAGGTGTTGATCAGGCAGATGTCTGCCTGCTCACCCTTGCCCACAGTGGTCACACCCATCTGCTCGAGCATCTTGCCAAAGGTGGAGGTCTCCGAGAAATTCAGCTTACAGCCCAGTGTGTAGTAGGCTGCCTTTTTGCCCTGAAAAGCACTTGTATCGATCATTTTATGTTCTTACACCTATTTATAATAGGTACAAAGGTACGTTTTTCTACCGAGACTACACACCTTGCCATGGTTCATTTTTGCAATCACCACCAATTGTTAATTTCCTTAACCTTTATTAATAGTTTGCATCTTATTGATATTCAACGGCTTGCAAAAAAGTTACACACACAGATAAAAATATTTATTAAAAAAGGAACAACGTATCGAAAATTTATATACCTTTGCAACGTTTTAATAAACAAATAATTGTTTTACAGATTAAAAAGCAAAGAAAATGAAGAAATTAGTTTTTATGTTCGTAGCTATCGCAGCTATCTCTTTCGCATCTTGTGGTCAGAAGAACGCAGCTCCTGCTGCTGAGACAGATTCTACTGTTGTTGACAGCGCTGCTGCTGACACTGCTGCTGTTGATACAGCTGCTGCTGACACTGCTGTTGCTGAGTAATAGCGTTTCAGTTCGAACTGAAAAAAATGAGAGATGCCGCTTGGGACCAAGTCCCAAGCGGTTTTTTGTTTGACCGTTATCCTGTGTAGGCAGTGTAACAGAATAATATGAGAAACCGCTTCTGTTGGTGGGACTAAGGTGAGCTATCTCCCCCTGCCACCCGATGGGCCGCGAGGGATAGATGGGCCGCAGGAGGCCTGAGAGGCTGGGGGAGAGTTGGGTAGCCGTGAGCCGACTAATCCTCCATGAGCTTACGGTACCTGCCCTTCTTGATCTCTTCGTTGCCCAGACGACGGGCCTTGTCGATCTCGTAGTCAGAGTAGCTGCCCTCGAAGTAGCGTACCTCGCCGTTGCCTTCGAAGGCCAGGATGTGGGTACAGATACGGTCGAGGAACCAACGGTCGTGACTGATGACCACGGCACAGCCGGCGAAAGCCTCCAGACCCTCCTCCAGGGCACGCAGCGTATTCACGTCGATGTCGTTGGTGGGCTCGTCGAGCAACAGCACGTTACCCTCCTGCTTCAGGGCCAGGGCCAGCTGCAGGCGGTTGCGCTCACCACCCGAGAGCACGCCGCAGAGCTTGCTCTGGTCGGTGCCCGAGAAGTTGAACCGAGAGATATAGGCACGGGCATTGATGTCGCGGCCGCCCATCCGGATAGTCTCGTTGCCCTGGGCGATGACGTCGTACACCGACTTCTTGGGGTCGATATCCTTGTGCTGCTGGTCTACGTAAGCCAGCTTCACGGTCTCGCCCACCTCGAAGGTACCGCCGTCGGCCTGCTCCAGTCCCATGATGAGGCGGAAGAGCGTCGTCTTGCCGGCGCCGTTGGGCCCGATGACACCCACGATGCCGTTGGGCGGCAGCATGAAGTTGAGGTCGCTGAAGAGCACCTTCTCGCCGAAGGCCTTGCTCACGTGCTGGGCCTCGATGACCTTGTTGCCCAGACGCGGACCGTTGGGGATGAAGATCTCGAGCTTCTCCTCGCGCTGCTTCTGCTCCTCGTTGAGCATCTGCTCGTAGGAGTTCAGACGCGCCTTACCCTTGGCCTGTCGTGCCTTAGGTGCCATGCGCACCCATTCGAGCTCGCGCTCCAGCGTCTTGCGGCGCTTGGATGCCGTCTTCTCCTCCTGCGCCATGCGCATGGTCTTCTGGTCGAGCCACGACGAGTAGTTGCCCTTCCATGGGATGCCCTCGCCGCGGTCGAGCTCCAAAATCCACTCACTCACGTCGTCGAGGAAGTAGCGGTCGTGGGTCACGGCAATCACCGTACCCTCGTATTGCTGCAGGTGCTGCTCCAGCCAGTCGATGCTCTCGGCGTCGAGGTGGTTGGTGGGCTCGTCGAGCAGCAGCACGTCGGGCTTCTGCAGGAGCAGTCGGCAGAGTGCCACGCGTCGGCACTCACCGCCCGAGAGGTTGGTCACGGGCCAGTCGCCTGGCGGACAGTGCAGGGCGGCCATGGCGCGGTCGAGCTTCGAGTCCATGTTCCAGGCATCGGTGGCATCGATGATATCCTGCACCTCGGCTTGCCGTTTCATGAGCTGGTCCATCTTGTCGGGGTCGCCATAGTATTCCTCCATGCCAAACTTCACGTTGATCTCGTCGTATTCCTTCAGGGCGTCGTACACCTTCTGCACGCCCTCCATCACGTTTTCCTTCACCGTCTTGGCGGGGTTGAGCTGCGGGTCCTGCGGCAGGTAACCCACCGTATATCCCGGACTCCACACCACGTCGCCCTGCGTGGGCTGCTCCAGCCCGGCGATGATTTTCATCAGGGTCGACTTTCCCGCGCCGTTGAGACCGATGATGCCGATCTTTGCGCCATAGAAAAACGAGAGGTAAATGTCCTTCAGAATCTGTTTCTGGTTCTGCGGGATAATCTTCGATACCCCGACCATCGAGAAGATAATCTTCTTGTCGTCTACTGTTGCCATAAATATGATTGATGTTGAGTTTGCCTGTGATGCCCTTGGCGGAACCATGCGGCCATTGCCGCCCGCCCGGCGTTTTATTGCTTCAAAGATACACAAAGTTCGTGGAAAAACCATCAGAATAGACAAAAAAGTGTATTCCGCGGTGGCTGTCAGGCAGACAAAACAAAGCCGTGACCCGTGAGCAGGCCCTTACATGGGTCTGTTACCGGTCACGGCAGTAGAGCATCTGTGGGCGAGGGAGACTTACTCTTTGGCCTCGAAGACAAAGCCGAATGGGCCGCTCAGCAACGAGTGGTCTAGCTTGCCGTCGACATAGAACCCGCCGACAGCCACCTGCATGATCATGTTACCACTTGTGGCATTATACATACCGAAAGAGTTGGTGTTGTTGATGTAGAACCCGATCTGCACCTTATGCGTAGCACCGCCATAGCTCAGGGCGGGATATTCGACCAGAGAGGGGTTGATGAGGAAGGTCACGGGCGACACCACAGTGAACCCGATGAAGCAGTCGACATCTTGGTCGGGCAGCGCGGCGATGGCACTCTTGAGGTCGGCATCGGTGACATTGGCGGCTATCTTGCTGATGGGCAGGTTATGGATAACCATGGTCGAGTCGGTCAGCACATTCCATGTCACGGCCAGCGTGTCGGTGGTGTCCTTTGTGTTGTTGGGATTGGCGGCCGCGAAGATCACCTTGCCCGAATGGCTGCCCTTCACCAACTGGTAGGCGGTGCGCACTTCCTCGGGTGTCAGGCCCGTATTGTCGTCGTCGTTGAGACAAGAGGTAAGCACCAAGGCCGAGAGGCCGCATAACAACATAGAGAATAGCTTTAAATGTTTCATGTTACTTGTTTATTGTTTAGATGATTTTGTATGATGTTTCCCCTAAAACGTCCGGATAGGAGAAACCTTGCACGAAAAAAACATTTTTTTTGATGCAAGATTCCTCACCTCATTACATTTTATAGGCAGGAAAGGAGATATGGATATATGGAAATATAAGAATTGTCCGTTAATCAAGATAAACGACGGATCAAAGAATGAACCTTCTGGGCACAGACACCGAGCAACAGATCATCAAGCTTTTCAGCCGGGGCGACGCCTCGGCGATGGACAGGCTGTATGCTGTCTATGCCGACTATCTCGCGGGTGTGTGCGCACGCTATATTGCCGACGACGACGACCTGAAGGATGTGCTGCAGGAGTCATTCATCAAGATTTTCACCAAGGTGGGCTCTTTCGACTATCGGGGCAAAGGGTCGCTGAAGGCCTGGATGGGCCGCATCGTGGTGAACGAGAGCCTTAACTTCCTGCGCGCCAACAGCAAACTGCCCACCACATCCCTCGACCTGGAGCCTCCCGACGTGCCCGATGAGGCACCCGACATCGACGGACTGTCGGCCGACGCGATGGTGCAGCTCATGCGACAGCTGCCCGACGGCTACCGGGCGGTGCTCAATCTCTACGTCGTCGAGGGCAAGAGCCACAAAGAGATAGCACAGCTGCTTGGCATCAAGCCCGACACCTCGGCCTCACAACTGCACCGGGCAAAGCGTATGATGGCCCGCATGATCAAACAACAACAAAACGACAAACGATGAGCGATAAATGGACAAAACAGCTGAGAGAACTCTCTGACGACTACCGCAAGGCAGCGCCCGAGGGACTGCTGGGCGACATCAAGCACGAGATGGCGCGCCGCGGCCTGTCGCCTGTCGTCGCCAAGCGGGCACGTCTGTCGGTCATCGCCATACGCCGCTGGGTGGCTGTCGCCTGCGTGGCATTGCTGGCCTGCGTGGCCGTCATAGGCCTGTGGCCCGACGCGACCGACACGCCACGGGTGCCCTCCGGCCCAACCGCTGCGTCGGCTGCGGCTGGCGGCGCAGAGAAGCAGGAGGCTGCCACGGCCGACAACGGCTTTTCGCCCGCCCTCGCCGTGGTGCAGCAGCTGAGGCAGACGGTGGCCGACAAGGTGAGGCGCATCGGCCTACAGGCCACAGCCTTAGGGCAACCCGTCACCACCGCGGCCGCGACGTCATCCGCCACCAGCCGCCCTACTGCCGGCGCGACAGCCTCTGAGGTGCCCACGGCGCCATCAGCAGCCCCGTCGCCGTCATCCCCGTTGCCCGAATATGGCAGGCACATCCCCACGCAGAGCCACCACGACAGCCCTGCCACATTGCTGGCCGATGCCGGTGGCAACACAATGAACCGCCGTGGGGGAGGCACATGGCAGCTGGGTGCCTATTACGGCAACACAGGCAGCATGCCCAAACTCAGCACAAACCAAGCCGATTACGCCGCGTATGATGCCATGGTCTTCTACGCCAATAACGGCATCACACCCCTCGACGACCGCGCCATGGTGGCCGGTCCGCCCGCCATTACCAGCGAGCACCACCGCCGCCCCATGAGGATGGGACTCTCGGTGCGCTATCGCCTCACGCCGCGATGGAGCCTGCAGAGCGGACTGATATACAGCTACCTGAGTTCCGACTTCACCACCGACAGAGGCTACAGCAATGTTGTCACACACCAGAAACTGCACTATGTGGGCGTGCCGCTCACGGCGAGCTACAGCTTGTGGCAGACCCGCAAACTCAACGTCTATGCCTCGGCAGGTGGTATGGTGGAGCAGCTGGTGAGCGGAAGGGCACGCACGCAGGAGACGCTGGCAGACCAGCGGCAGCCTGCCACCACCGACAAGGTCAGCGACCACCGTCCCGTGTTCAGCACGCAGGGGGCACTGGGCATAGAATACCAGGCCACCCACCGACTCAGCATCTATGTTGAGCCGGGCGTGTCTTACTATTTCGACAACGGCAGCGACGTCAAGTCATCGTACACCGACAAGCCTTTCAACCTCAATCTCAACCTTGGTCTGCGACTGAATATCAAGTAGTGGGTTGGTTTGTTGGTGAGTTGTTTGTTGGGTTCGTTGGCGGGGTGGTTTGTTGGTTTTGATGGTAGGTTGGTGGGCCGGTTGGTGGATAGCCTTACATTATCATAGTGTCGAGTAGATGCCCGGCGCCATGTTGTCTTTCTGGCAGATAGTGCCCTTCGCATTATTTGCCGGAGATTGAGAACCACCGCGCAAGCCTTCTCTCCGGCATATATCACCTTGGCGAGTCTGAAAGCGGCAGAACGATGCAGCCACAGCAGAGCAATGGATAGACAGACACGTAGCCGTCGAGGTATGGTTCGGCTCGAAGCACACGCTGTTTCTACTCGAAGCACACGCTGTTTCTACTCGAAGCACACGCTGTTTCCACTCGAAGCAGGCCGTGTCTCTATCCAAACCATCGCCCGCCCAGGGTGCTGTCATCACACCCACAGTGTCTTCCGGGCCATACTTCTGGCCGACATGGCCGTGGCATATCTGTCGTTGGGTAAAGCCAAAAACCGCAGGCAAAGTCTGCCGACACACACATGCCGGCAGCTGTTGGGCCCTACCTGCAGCTGTGTGTGCCATGCTCTGGGCCCGCCTCACGCGTGCAGGACACCCACCTGCCACGCTCGGTCTACCACCTAGCCTGTCGACCTGCCCGTCCACCTACTTCAAAAAAATGATAAAACAACACGAATATTTGACCAGACACTTGCAATATCAATCCAAAAGCCCTATATTTGTTACAGTTTAAAAACACTCTACACAAACCAAAACAAGTAATACGTATGAAAGATCTGAAGATGTACATCAACGGCAAGTTCGTTGAGTCCCGTTCGGGAAAATGGATTGATGTGTTGAATCCCTCGACCGAAGAGGTCATCTCGCGACAGCCCGAAGGCACCATCGACGACGTGGACGAGGCGCTCGACGCCGCCCGCGCCGCACAAAAGCCCTGGGCCGCTCTGCCGGCCGTAGAGCGTGCCAAATATCTCAACAGACTGGCCGACGGCATTCGCAAGCGCAGCAAAGAGTTTGTAGACATCATCATGCGCGAGCAAGGCAAGACACGCACATGGGCTACCGTGGAGGTGGGTGTGACGGCCGACTACTTCGACTACATGGCCACCTTCGCCCGCCACATCGAGGGTGAGGTCATTCCCAGCGACCGCCCCGGCGAGACGATGATCCTCACCAAGCGCCCCATCGGCGTGGTGTCGGGCATCCTGCCCTGGAACTTCCCCTTCTTCCTCATCGCCCGCAAGGCCGGCGCGGCTCTCATCGCCGGCTGCACCATCGTGCTCAAGCCCTCGCAGCTCACCCCCGAGAACTGCTGTGAGTTTGCCAAGGTGGTCGACGAGGCCGCCCTGCCCAAGGGCGTCATCAATATCGTCACGGGTAAGGGCAGTGTGGTGGGCAACGCCATGGCCGAGAGCCCCAAGACCGACATCGTGAGCGTGACGGGCTCGGTGAGTGCCGGACAGAGCATCATGGCTGCCGCCAGCAAGAACATCACGAAGGTATCGCTCGAGCTCGGCGGCAAGGCCCCGGCCATCGTTTTCCCCGATGCCGACTTGGAGCAGGCCGCACAGTGGATCGTAGACAGCCGCATCGGCAACAACGGACAGATCTGCAACAATGCCGAACGCGTGTATGTACATCGGTCGGTGAAAGAGGCCTTCACCGACATCCTCGTGCGCAAGATGGCAGCCGTGAAGGTGGGCGACCCCTGCCTCGACGACGGCGTCGACATGGGACCGCTGGTGGAGCGCCGCGCCCTGGAGACTGTGGCAGCCAAGGTAGACCACGCCGTGGCACAGGGTGCCAAGGTGCTGTGCGGCGGCAAGCCCATCGGCGGCAAGGGATATTTCTTCCCTGCCACGGTGCTCGACAACTGCACACAGCACATGGACATCATCCATGAGGAGACCTTCGGCCCCGTGCTGCCCATCGTGCCCTTCGACACCACCGACGAGGTCATTGCCTGGGCCAACGACGTGGAGTACGGTCTGGCATCGGCCGTCTACACCAAAGACATCGACACCGCCGCCCGCGTATGCCGCGAGCTGGAGTTTGGCGAGACCTATGTCAACCGCGAGAACTTCGAGGCCATCCAGGGCTTCCATGCCGGTGTGAAGAAGAGCGGCATAGGCGGCGCCGACGGCAAGCACGGCGTGGAGGAGTATCTCGTGACCCATGTCACCTACCTGGCCACCCACTACGGTGCCTAGCCTCTAGTGGCCCAGGCCACGCCGCCCCAGCCAATGGCGGCACAACCCCTCTGCAAGAGCATGACCATGACGGTGGGTCATGCTCTTTTTTCATCACTCCGTTTTTACTTTTCATCCTCCGGCGCATCTAGAGAGTATAAGCCCCCGAAAACAGAGCGTGGCGGGGCATGAGTGTAACAACGGCGTGTGGCTGACAAGGCCGCCGATAAACAACAGCAGATGGAGACGAGAGTCGACGTGGACAACGAAAAGATGGTGCAACTGTTGCAGTCGGGCACAGGGCGCGAGCAGGGCTTCAGGATGCTGATGCACCACTACGGCCGCACGCTGTACTGGCACATACGTCGTATTGTCATCAGTCACGACGATGCCGAGGATGCCCTGCAAGAGACCAGCATCAAGGTCTACAACCGCATAGGCCAGCTGCGCGACGCCACCCTGCTCAGGTCGTGGCTCTTCCGCATCGCCACCAACGAGGCCCTGCAGGTGCTGCGTCAGCACACCCGTCTGTGGCAGCGCATCGACGACCTCAACACGCCACTTGCCGAGATGCTGCAGAGCGAGGCCAGTCCTGATGCCACGGCCATCGACCTGCTCTTCCAGAAGGCGCTCCTCACGCTACCTACGCAGCAGCGCATCGTGTTCAACATGCGCTACTACGACGAGCTGAGCTACGAGGAGATGGCACATGCCACAGGTAAGAGCACCGGCACCCTGAAGGCCAACTACCACTATGCTTACACAAAAATAAAAAAATATATGGAGGAGAACGCATGACGCACTATCATTCACCACGCCCACAGGGGCCCTTCGGCGAGACGGAGCCCTACCTCGACGAGCTCATCGACCGCTGTACCGAGAACGCTATCCGTCGTTCACGCCAACAGCGGCGGCGCAAGCCGCTGGTCATCGCCCTGGCCCTCACGGCAGCGGCTTCGGTGGCAGTGCTCATCGCTGTGGGCGCAGGGTGGCTGCACCTTGGCAGTGGCGAAGCATTGCCCATGGCCATGCAGCAGACGACCACGACGAGCAAACAGGCACACGACACCGCCAAGGCCTTGCGCGCCGTGACCCGCAGATCTCCAACGGTGTTGGCTGATACCGGGCCTGTCCCGACTTCCAACAGCCGTCCGTCTGCTACTACTGTCGCACAGCCGGCACAGCCCTCGCCCCTCGACGAGTTTCTCGAAGGCATAGACGACGAAGAGGCTGAGGTGCTGGCGTACAGCACGATGGAGGATATACCAGAATATTAATGTTTAAATGCAACAGAGTTATGAAAAAATTATTTTTATCATTGCTGACCGTCTGTCTCGTGATGACGGCATCAGCACAGCAAAAGAGTCTGAATGAGAAGTTCTATGACGCCAAGTTGGCCGAGGTCACCCAGCGGCTGAACATCACCGATGCGCAGAAGGAGCAGTTTAATGCCCTCTACAAGCAGTACAACGATGATATGCGCGCCACCTTCGGCAAGCGCGAGAAGCACGAAAGGCCCACCACCACCAAGGATGCCGCCGAACTGCTGAAGAAACGGCTCGACCGTCAGGAGAAGGCTATCGACGTGCGCCGGACATATATCGATAAGTTTGCCAAGGTGCTCGATGCCGACCAGCTCACCCGTCTGTTCACAATCGAGAACCAGATGCAGCGCAAGGTGATGGACCGGCGCAACAGGCAGGGCATGCGCAAGGGCGACGGTCAGCATAAGGGTATGCGCAAGGGCATGCGTGGCAACCGCCAGCAGGGCACCGCATCAGCCGCCGAAGCCACGAAGACAGAGTAATCAGTATGGCAGCCATCCGGGAGGGTGGCTTTTTTTGACATAGTAACAGAATAACGGGCCATCCGGAGGGTGGGGTTTTAGACATTGTAGTATAGTAATGGGCCTTTGGGATGTTTTTTTGACATAGTGACAGAGCTGCATGGGCAGTGGCTTATTCTTCATAATAACCTTAGCCTATGGGGCCAACAAGATTCGTATGCTGTGCTGGTGAAATGGGAACACGCAGTTGGCCTAAACTTATATCAAAGGAGAAAAACTTTCCGCAAAGCGCGTATTAACGATTTAAGGCCTGTGTGTTGTTGTTTGTGAGCGGGCACAAAAAAAGGAGTACCGCCGTACTCCAACCTTGTTAACCTTAAATCTAATACTATGAAAAACACATTGCAAATATAGGAATAATTTGCGAAAGTGAAAGCATTCAGACTACTTTTCTTTCATATTATAACCAATATTAACAAGATGGTGCAAGATTTTAAATTCCTTTTAGTATCTCACTTCTTAAACTTGCGATACAGCTTCCATCCGAGGATGAAGGCGTCGAGTAAACCCGCACCGGTGCTCATGATGCTGTTGATGCGTTTCGACGGGGTGGCGCTCTTGTTGAAGGCTGCCGCCGGGCGCTCGAACAGCGAGTGCCACTGCGTGCGCAGCTTGGAGTCGTCTTTCTGGATATCGGCCAGCAGCATGGCCTTGCGGATCTCGATCTCCTCGATGGTCTTGAAGGAGGTCGGGTGGGTGGTGTTGTTCAGCATATTCATTATTTACTTAGGAGTAGTGAGGCCAGGAATTTGACAAGCGGTCGTTCGATCCATCGCTTCCTGAAGACAATGAAGAGCAGCAGGATGACCAAGTAGACGGCGGCGATGATGGCGAACGCCCCTACGGTGCCTGCGAGGGGCATCAGGGCATAGGCGGCGGCGAAGCTCAGGTAGATGAGCATCAGGATGAGCAAGAAGCTGAGGATGGCCGTCATGGCGATGGCGGTGAGAATTTTGACCGTCTTCTCTACGATGTCAAACTTGACATATTCGCGCTGCAAGCCGATATAATGCTTGAGGGTCTCGACAAGCTGTCCGATGGTCTCAATGTTTTGGTCGTTTGAAAACATGCGCTTTGGGGATGAGGGTGATACATAGTCAAAGGGGGGACAAATCCACTGCTGTGGGCTTGTCCCCCCTGTTTGTTGTCTGTGGCTACTTATTCTGCGCCAGCGCCAACCGCCTCCTTGATGTCGTCGACAAGGTCGTCGGCATCCTTGCGGTTGAGCTTGATATCGTGCTTCTTGCAGAAGTCGTCGAGGGCGTCAGAGATCTTTGTACGTGTGTCTTCGCCCTTCTCTGGGGCCAGAAGCAATCCGAGGGCTGCACCTGCGATGGCGCCGCCTAAGAAGGCGCTGATAAATCCAATAGTCTTCATATCTTTCCTTTCTTATTTAATGAGTTGTGAATAATCGTTTTTGCAAATATAACGAATATGTTGCAAACGGCAAGTTAAGGCATAACTATTTTTTGTTAAAAAACCTCCATTTGCTTGATTTAACAAACTTTATGCGCCCTTCCCTTATATTTTTGTAGAATATTTTGTAATTTCGCAAATTAAAGGATGCAATGTATCCAGCAAAGAATGAAATAATCATTAACGTCTTACATAATAATAAGAAAGGTATGAAGAAAACATTGGTATTGGGCGCAGCTGTTTGCGTAGCTTTGGCATTCACTAGTTGTAAATCCCAGGAGAGTGCGTATAAGAAGGCCTATGAGAAGGCAAAGGCTCAAGAAGAGCAGAACCAAGCCCAGTCGGAACCTGTTCAGGAATCAGCCCCCGTGGTGACCCCGCTGGTGGAGAAGCCTGCCACACAGACCACGGTCACCAACGTCAACAACGCCACCGTGCGTACCGAGGACGTGACAGTGGTGAGTGGTGTCGGCCTGCAGGCCTACAGCGTGGTAGTGGGCTCGTTCTCGCTGAAGGCCAACGCCGAGGGGTTGCAGAACACCCTGAAGCAGGGGGGCTACGATGCACAGATAGCCTACAACTCGGCCGTCAACATGTACCGTGTCATCTCGTCGACCTCAGCCGACAAGGCCTCGGCCGTGCAGAGTCGCGACGCCATCCGTGGCAGTCAGTATAACCCCAAGAGCGACGCCTGGTTGCTGTTTAAGAAATAAGGCTGCTTGGGACGCATATTATCGATCGACTATGGCAAGAAGCGCACGGGTCTGGCTGTCACCGACCCGTTGCAGCTCATTGCCAATGGTCTGACCACAGTAGACACTAAAGACTTGTTCGACTTTCTCTCCTCGTATGTTATGAAGGAGGAGGTCGAACACATTGTTATAGGCAAGCCCATCCAACCCAACGGGCAGCCATCGGAGAACCTCGCCCGGGTGGAGAATTTCGTGGGACGGTGGCGCAAGGCCCGTCCCCAGGTGCCCATCGACTATTACGACGAGCGTTTCACCTCGGTGCTCGCCCATCGTGCCATCATCGAGGGCGGTGTCAAGAAGAAGACGAGGAGAGAGAACAAAGGACTGGTGGACGAGGTCAGTGCCACCATCCTGCTTCAGGATTACATGAATTCAATAAGATGATTTTACCCATTTATACTTACGGCCAGCCTGTTTTGCGAAAGGTGGCCCAGGATATTCCCACCGATTATCCCGACTTACAGCAGTTGATCAGCGATATGTTTGAGACCCTTGAGGCATCGTCGGGCGTAGGACTTGCCGCCCCGCAGGTAGGTAAGTCGATACGCGTAGTGGTCATCGACCTCGACGTGCTCAAGGACGACCTCCCCGAGTATGCCGACTTCCGCCATGCCTTTATCAATGGCCATATTGTGGAGGTGGACGAGAAGGCCGGTAAAGAGACCCTCGAGGAGGGCTGTCTCTCCATACCCGGCATGAGCGAGAAAGTGACCCGCGCCTTGCGCATCCGTGTGCAGTATCTCGACGAGAACCTGCAGGCGCACGACGAGTGGGTGGAGGGCTATCTGGCCCGCGTCATCCAGCACGAGTTCGACCACCTGGAGGGCAAGATGTATGTAGACCGCGTGACGCCCCTGCGCAAGCAGCTCATCCGCAACAAGCTCCGCTCCATCATGCAGGGCAAGTTCAACGCCTCTTACCGCGTCAAGCAGATACGCAAGTAGCGCCCGCCCCCCTCGGGGGCGGCGCAGGCTTTCTAATAACACCCTGGCAGATGAAGAGCAGAGTCATAGCCCTGTTGTTAGCCCTGATGGCCGTAGGCCGCATGGGCGCCCAATATAACGTAGACCGGCTGATTACCAGCGGTGAGGTGGCGCTTCACTATGAGGACTACGTGCTGTCCATACAATATTTTAACAAGGTGCTGGCCCTGAAGCCATACCTCTGGCTGCCCTGGTACGACCGTGCCGTGGCCAAGTTCTACCTCGACGACTTTGTGGGTGCCGAGGCCGATGCCTCCAAGGCCATCGAGCTCAACCCCTACATCGAGCAGATCTTCGACTTGCGCGCCATCTCGAGTATCAGGCAGGAGAAGTATGCCCAGGCCATCGCCGACTACGACAAGGCCATACGTCTCAATGCCGGCGTGTCGAGCTTCTGGCTCAACAGAGTCATCTGCCGCATGAATATCAAAGACTACGACCAGGCCCTGCTCGATGCCGACTCGATCATCAAGCGCTGGGCCAAGGTGCCCACTGCCTACTCGCTCAAGGCCGAGGTCTATCTGGAGAAGAAAGACACGCTGCAGGCCGACACCTGGCTGACCAAGAGCCTGGAGGTAGACCCCTACAATGCCGATGCCTGGACCACACGCTCGTATATCGCTCTGAACAGACGACAGTGGCGCACGGCCGACACCTGCCTCAGCAAGTCGATACACCTCCGACCCAAGGTGGTCAACAACTATGTGAACCGTGCCTTGGCACGGCTCAACCTCAACAACCTGCGAGGGGCCATGGACGACTACGACATGGCCATCGACCTCGACCCCAACAACTTCCTGGCCCACTACAACCGCGGACTGCTGCGTGTGCAGCTCGGCGACGACAACCGGGCCATCACCGACTTCGACTTCGTCATCAAGATGGAGCCGCAAAACTTCATGGCCATCTTCAACCGGGCTTTGCTTCACGACAAGACCGGCAACCTGCGGGCGGCCATACGCGACTATACCACCGTCATCGACCAGTTTCCCAACTTCTGGACAGGTCTGAGCCAGCGCGCCAGTGCCTACCGGCGGCTGGGCATGACGGCCAAGGCCGAGATGGACGAGTTCAGGATCTTCAAGGCTCAGATGGATAAGCAGCTGGGCATACAGCAGCGATGGAGCCGCATCAAAATCAAGGAGATGCGCAAGCGCTCGGAGATCGACCCCAACAAATACAACAGTATCGTGGTGGAAGACAAGCAGCAGGTGGAGCACGAATACAAGAGCGCCTACCGCGGTGCCATCCAGAACCGCGAGGTGGCCATGGAGCTGCTGCCCACCTATCAGCTTTCCTACTTCACCTTCTCCAATGGCGTGCATGGCTACCAGGCCTACGACGCCGAGGTCGACGCCTTCAACACGCGCAACACCCCGCTGCGCCGCCTGAACGTGACCTGCAACCAGAGCCGTGTGAAACTCACCGACGTGCAGTCGAAGCAGACCTTCCAGCTCATCGACGCCCTCTCTGTGGGCATCGCCGAGGAGACCGACAAGGCGACGCTCGCCGCCCTCAAGCTGCAGCGTGCCGTGGCCTACGCCGAGGCACAAAACTATGCCGATGCCATCGCCGACCTCGACGACTATGTGGCTGCCGAGTCTTCATCGGTCATGGGCCGCTGGCAGCGTGCCGTGTGCCAGATGATGCTCAACGACTATGACGCCTCCAAGGGGCAAAACGTAGGCATGAAGGCCGGACAGGTGGAAGGCGACTTTGCCGAGGCCATCAAGCTCGCACCGCGCAACGCCTATCTCTACTACGACCGTGGCAACTTCTTTGCCCAGGCCAAGAACTACGGCAAGGCCCTGGCCGACTACTCGCAGGCCATACAGCTCGATACCAACCTCGCCGAGGCTTACTTCAACCGCGGCGTGGTGTATTACTATCAGGGCAACACCCAGGCCGCACAGCGCGACTTCAGCAAGGCCGGCGAGCTCGGCCTCTACAATGCCTACGCCCTGAGCAAGCAACTGTCCAAGAAGAAGTGATCCGCCGATGGACACCATCCCAACACCTCTCTGGCCTGGTCAGTAGGGGGCTTCAGCTTTGCCGTCTCGCGCCTTGGGCCATTCTGCTTCGCGTAGAACGATTTATTCCTTCTACCCGGAGCAGAATCATTTTTTAGCATTAACCATACCACCTCTTTTCCCGCTCGAAGTACATGGTGTCATACCATGACGTATGCACACATGGCTACCATTACCATATAATTAAGGTAGCTCACGCGTAACCTACATTGACTTTAGCCCCTTCTGCCTACTATGTCCTTTGATTCTAAAACGGTGTGGTAAATCGCTTTTTAGCAGTGGTTTTATTAGCGAAATCACTTTTTTTTCTCTATTTTGAAACTTTTTTTGATTTTGGGGGTGCCTTATTTTAGTAGCTTAACGATTAGTAGTCGTAAGAGAATCAAAAAAGGTTAATCTATGAGTAAAATGTTTAAGCTGATTTTCATGCTGGCATTGTTGTTATCGCCCGGGACGCTGACGGTCTCGGCACAGGACGACGGTGCCGTGCTGAAAATTAAGAACGAGCCGCTGCCACAGGTGCTGCGGCAGTTGGAAATGAAAACCGACTACCGTTTCCTCTATCTCAACGACGACTTGCGTGGTTACACCTTCACGGGTGACCTGACGCTGAAGGACATCAACTCCACGATGGCGCAGCTGCTCGACGGCAAGCCCCTGGGCTACACCGTCAACCAACAGTATGTCACCGTCACCAAGCAGGGCAGCACGTCGGCAACATCGGCCTATATCGTCCGCGGTAAGGTGGTCGACGAGAACGGTGCCGAGCTGCCGGGTGTGAACATCCGTGTGCAGGGCGGCAAGACCTACGCCGTGACTGACATCAACGGTATCTATACCATAGAGGTACATGCTAATGATGTGCTGCGCTTCACCCAGCCAGTCATCGACACGATGGTCATCAACCGGTCGATGGAGCAGAACCGTATCTATGCCCATTTCCCGGCCTCAGCGCAGCAACGGCTGCAAGACACGGTGCTGGTGTTGCGCGGCGGGGGACATCCACGTCTTTTCTCGCAGCGCGGCAACTACTTCGACAACATCACCTCCGCGTCGATCACCGATGCTTGGAACAAGTGTTTCGGGGCGGCAAGTGGTTATACCTTTGTCATTACAGGGGCGCAACCGGCCGACAGCCTCAGACCCTTGGTAGAGAAGTATATCGCCTCTTTGCCTGCCTCGGCCGGCAAGGCTAAGTGGATCGACCATGGCATGTATGGCTACCGGGGCGTGACCGAGCGTACCGTCAATACCGGTGTGATGGGCGGGGCTGCCATGGTGGTCATCGGTATCAGTGCCCCGATGAGCTATACGCCGGCAAACGAGCTGAAGAACTGTATCGTGGCGCGCATCGTACAGCAGCGGGCCATGAACGAGATGCGTGAGAAGTCGGGCGACGTATACACCATCAACGTCAATCAGGAAAGTCGGTCGGTGCCAAGAGGTGCTTTTGAGGTCTCGGCGGAGTTTCAGGCTGACACGGTGAACGCCGAGGCGCTGCGCGACAAGGTGTACGGCATCTGGACGCAACTGGTGCAAGGCGGTGTGACGCAGGCTGAGGTCAGTGCGGCATTGGCCTATTTTGCGAAGACTTATCTTGAAGAAGGCGACAAAGCCAACCGCTGGGCCGACGTGCTGGCCAACAGGGTGGTAGACGGTTGCGACCGTCTCGACAGCGATAATTTTGAGCGCACCGCAGCACAGGTGGATGCGGCCGCGGTCAATGCCTATATCAAGACAATGGACACAAACAAGAATGTCGTTAGGTTAATATTCAGGTAATTTGTATTCGGGATCCACATTGTCTTCAAATGTCTTAGGGTACCAATGGGTCACCAAAGGCAAAGTCCTTCCCAGGGTGGTCGCGGAGCGGTCACCTGCGGGAGGGGATTTTTTTTGTCTTTATTCTTTCCATATTTCACTTGTTATCATTATATTTGCAACTGGAACGAAAGTATCA
>CAZBQA010000003.1:0-37222 GCA_964493905.1 uncultured Prevotella sp. | reverse complement strand
CATCACGGGCATCACGAAGTTCTCGCAGCTGAGCATCTTCTCGACCATCAACAATATCAAGAACATATCTCTGTTGCCGCAGTTCGCAACGACATGTGGCTTTACCGAAGAAGAGGTGAAGACCGTCTTCCGGGAAGACATCCAGCGGTTGGCAAAGGACTACCAACTGCCTGAGGAAAAGATGTACGACAAAATCAAGTTGCAATACGATGGCTACCACTTTGCTGGCAACGCGGAGGCCGTGTTCAATCCCTTCAGTTTGCTCAATGCCTTTGGTGACGGGGAGCTGCAGAGCTATTGGTTTGCGTCGGGCACCCCTACCTTCCTCATTAGTCAGATGCAGCGTTTCCATACAGACATCACCTCCTTAGACACCCTCGAGGTGCCCTCCTCGGCTTTCGACCAACCCACAGAGAACATGCTCGATGCGCTGCCATTGCTCTACCAAAGCGGCTACCTGACCATCAAGGACTACGACCGTGAATCAGGAACCTACACGCTCTCCCTCCCCAATCAGGAAGTGAGGGTGGGCTATACGCGCGGGCTGTTGCCTACGTATGTGGGCCTGTCGGATGCCGATGTGCAAACGGGGTTTGCCCTGAAGTTCTGGCGTGCCCTGAAGGCCAATGACATCGACCTGGCCATGACACACATGCAAGCCTACCTCGCCGGCATTCCATACGTGGAGGGCTTCAAGCAGAAACTTGCCGAGGCAAAGACCAGGGAAGGTTTCTACGAATATACCTTCTACCTCATCTTCTCGATGCTCAACGTCTATGTGCGTACCCAGGTGAAGGTGGCAGGCGGTCGTGTCGACATGATCGTGCTCATGCCCGACACCATCTACGTCATGGAAATGAAAGTGGGTGACAGCGCGGAGAACGCCTTGCGTCAAATCAACGAGAAAGGCTATGCCAAGGCCTACGAGACCGATGGGCGTCGTGTGGTGAAGGTGGGCATCCGGTTCGATCCCGACCAGCATACCGTGGACGAATGGGTGACAGACTAAGCGCATGGGTATGAATGAGCAATAAGAGGTGAACGTCCTAGACGTTTACCTCAACACTCAAAAATCAACATTTCGTGATAATAATCGTCTTACCTGTGCTCCGTTCTCTCTTTTTCTTCGTAATTTTGTAAACAGAGAAAGAAAGAGACTATCTTGGACAAGGAAAAGGAATTTGAAGTTTTTTCAGGCAGCGGTATCAGCACGCCCACCACTTCGCCCTTCAGATGATAGGCGAAGAGGAGGCGTGTCATGACATCGTGGAAGATTCCTTTGAGGTACTGTGGAAACGATTTGATGAAATTGGGCCCGAGAACCGTGTCGCCTTCCTGTTCAGACTCATACGCTACAAGTGTGCCGACAACCTGCGGCGCAGCCAGACCTCCTCGCTCTATGCGCAGCGCTATCTGCAGTCGCATGCCGACAGCGACGACCCGCATACGGTGGACTTGCACGAAGAACGCATCGCACAGATCACTACCACTGGGCATGGCTGCGGCATTGCTCATCGCCTTCCTGCTCGTGCGGCCTGGCGACGACACGGCAAAGCGGGAAGTGGCCACCACGGCACACAAGGCTGCGCCGCGGCCGGCGGCCGTTGAGGCTCCGGCACCCAAGGCCGCGGAGAAGGCAACGGCCCGGCTGGCTACAGTCATGCGCACTGCCACCACCCGGCAGGCGGGCAGCACCGTGGGACAGCTCATCATGGATCTGCAAGAACAGGGTTATGCCGTCGACGGACAGGTGCAGCGCAGTTCGCTGCCCATTCCGCCGGACAAGCTCGGCAAGGTGGTGCTGCCCGACGGCACCGAGGTGTTTCTCTATGCTTCGAGCAAGCTCACCTATCCCTCGGCCTTTGTAGGCGACGAGCGCGAGGTGGTGCTCGAGGGACAGGCATACTTCAAGGTTACGCACGATTCCTCACATCCATTCATCATTTACACTGGCAATGTCTCCACCCGTGTGCTGGGCACAGAGCTGTGTGTGTCGGCATACGTCGGCGAACCGTTGCATGTGTCGCTCATCACGGGCGTGGCAGAGGTGGTGGCCGCGGGCGGTGTGTGTAGGCTGCAGCCCAGCGAGGGCGTAAGCCTGCTGGACGGCAGTCTGGTCAAGAAAGCCGAGAATATGGATAACTACGCCTACGCCCTGAAGGGTTATCTCTATGCCGACGATGAGCCGCTGGAGAGTGTGATGCGTCGCCTGGGCCATTGGTATGGCATGAAGGTGGTGTTTGCCGACCGCAAGGACCTTCATCGAGGCATACATATCGTGTGCAAGGGCGACGAGTCGCCTGCACGCGTAGCCGAATTGCTGAGTGGCATGGGCACCTTCACGGTGAGTGTGGAGGGCGACACGTTCTTCGTGAGATAGCACATCTGTTGCTTGGGCATGAGCGTGACCCGGGATGAAAGACCGGGTTGTTGAAACAAACAATCATACTCTGTGAATTCATCGTATCACAATCTCAGAGACACACCACAATATGAGTACCAAGGTGGGGTATCTTTGCCCGACGGCTTTGGCTGCGTGGCATCACAGAGCTCCGGGGGCAGGAGAAGTGGTTATGAGTCAGTCGGAGGCGGTGCGGCGGCAACTGTTGAGCAGGTCGGCCTTGCCCTCGTTGACCAACTTGAGGATCAATTCGCCGAAGAGAGTGTTCTGCCAGGCAAACCAGGGACGGGTGTAGTGGCGTGCATCGTCTTTGTTGAACGACTCGTGTATCATTCCTGTGCCGGCATCGGTGTTCATCAGCATCTCGATGCACGTCTTGATCTCCTTGTCGTCGGTAGCGGTAAAGGCTCTCATGATGATGCTCATAGGCCAGGGCATGTCGTGGCCGATGTGGGGACCGCCGATGCCCTCGCCGGCCTTGCCTCGGAAGAAATAGGGATTGTCTTCGCTCCACACAAAGCGGCGGGTGTTCTGGTAGATGGGGTCGTTGGGGGCGACATCGCCGAGGTAGGGCATGGCGAGCAGGCTGGGCACGTTGGCATCATCCATGAGGAGATGGTTGCCGAAGCCGTCGACCTCGAAGGCATAGATCTTGCCATACTTGGGATGGTCGTAGACGGCATACTGCTGCAGGGCTGTATGCACCTCGTCGGCAAGCATGCGGCACTCACGGGCGAGGTCGTCGCGGTGGTTGACGGCGGTGAGAATCTCGGCGGCCTTGTTGAGGCTCGACACCGCCATGAAGTTGGAAGGCACGAGGAAGAGGAAGGTGGTGGCGTCGTCGCTGGGGCGGAACACCGAGGCGATGAGCCCCACCGGCTTAACGGGTGCGCCCCATCCGCCGTTGCTCACGGTGTCGAAGGCACGGTCGGTCACGCGGGTGAAGCTGTATGGGCCGCGGTCGGTCTTGCGCTGCTGTTCGCGGAAGGTCTTGAGCACGTTGCCGATGGCCTTGATCCATTCGTCGCCGAAGATGCTGGTGTCGCCGGTGGCCTTCCAGTATTCGTAGGCCAGGCGGAGCGGGTAGCAGAGCGAGTCAATTTCATACTTGCGCTCATGCAGTTCGGGTTTCATGTCGGTGGCATCGTGCATCCACCCGCCGTTGGGGTCGGGGTAGCGGTTGAAGGCATTGGCGTAGGGGTCGAAGACAATGTTCTTGAACTGGCGCATGATCACACCGGCAATCATCTTCTTGAGATACTTGTCTTTGTTGGCAAACTGCACATAGGGAAACACCTGTGCCCCCGAGTCTCTGCCCCACATGGCATGGATGTCGCCGGTGTAGACAAAGGTGTCGGGCGTGCCGTCGGCATCCTCTTCATAGTGTACGGTGGTGTCGAGGGTGTTGGGGAAACAGTTCTCGAACATCCATGCCAGGTAAGGCATGTCTTTGAGGAGGCGCTTCACGCGCCTGATCTCGCGCTCGATGGCCTCCGAGCGGAACAGGCGGTCGGCCTCGGGCGGCCGTTTCGTCACGTAGTGGGTGCTCACGGCTGCCAGCTCGATGTAGTCGTTGCCAAACTCCTTTTGGTCTCTCGATGCCTGTGCATGGCATGGCGCCATGCCCAGGGCGAGGAGACTCCATATACATAATACGTTTCTCGTGATGTTGTTCATGTTGATAGTGGTGGGATTAGTGACACTCAGGTTTCTTTATCTCTTAGGTTTTTGTTGATCGCTCGTCAGCGAGTAGGGGACATCGGCCTTGTCGGTGCCGCGCAGCAGGTTGGGCTGCTCGGACATCTCAAACTCGATGCGCCCGCCTGTGAGCAGGTCGCTGTGGTCGAAATAGTTGCGGGTGTAGATGGTGCCGTTGCGTCGCACGCTGTTTACATACACCCGGTGGGGGGCGTTGTCACGGGCCTCGATGGTAAGCGTGTTGCCGCCGGGCAGGTGGATTTGCGCCTTGTCGAAGAGCGGCGAGCCCATGGCATACTGTCCCGTGGCCGGGGCCACAGGATAAAAGCCCAGTGCCGAGAACACATACCAGGCCGAGGTTTGTCCGTTGTCTTCATCGCCGCAGAGTCCGTCGGGGGCGTTCTGATAGAGCCGCCGCATCACCTCGCGCACATGCCACTGGGTCTTCCAGGGCTGCCCGGCCCAGTTGTAGAGGTAGAGTGCGTGCTGTATGGGCTGGTTGCCATGGGCATACTGTCCCATGTCGGCCACGAGCATCTCGGTGATCTCATGGATCTGGCTGCCATAATAGCTGTCGTCGAAGGTGGGCGAGGCAACGAACACCGAGTCGAGCCTCTGGCAGAAAGCCTCACGGCCTCCCAGCAGCCGGATGAGCCCCTCGGGGTCGTGGAACACACACCAGGTCCAATGCCAGGCACAGCCCTCGGTGAACGCGTCGCCCCACTTGTCGGGCCGGAAGGGGATCTGGAACGAGCCGTCGAGGTTACGCCCGCGGGCAAAGCCCGTAGCCGGGTCGATGACATTGCGGTAATTGAACGCGCGCCGTAGGAAGGTGCGCTGGTGGTCGTTGCCTTTGCCCAGTGCCTGTGAGAGCCGCCACAGGCAGAAGTCGTCGTAGGCATATTCCAGCGTGCGGGCGGCATTCTCGTTGATGCCGACATTGTAGGGCACGTATCCCAGGCTGTTGTAATAGTCGGCACCCTTGCGCCCCACCGATGACAGCGGCCCCTCATGGTTGCTGTTTTTGAGCAGGGCCTCATACAGCGTTGCGATGTCGTAGCCCCTGATGCCCTTGAGCCAGGCATCGGCGATGATGGATGCCGAGTTGGAACCGATCATACAGTCGCGGTGGCCCGGGCTTTGCCATTCGGGCAGCCATCCGCTCTCTTTGTAGGTGTTGACCAGTCCGCGCATCATCAACTGGTTCATGTCGGGATAGACGAGCGTGAACAGGGGGAACACCGCGCGGAAGGTGTCCCAGAAGCCGTTGTCGGTGTAGAGCACGCCGGGCAGCACCCGTCCGTTATAGGGACTGTAGTGGATGGTGTCGCCCCTGGCATCGATCTCATGAAAGGCACGCGGGAAGAGCAGCGTGCGGTAGAGCGCGGTATAGAACGTGCGGCGATTGTCGGCGGTGCTGCCCTCCACGCTGATGCGTCCGAGCATCTCGTTCCACCGTGCCTTGCCTAGGCGTGCGAGGTCGTCGATGGTACGGCTGCTCTGCTCGCGCTGCAGGCTTACCAGGGCCTGGTCCCAGCCGATGAACGATGAGGCTACGCGTGCCGTGACGGTATGGCCTTGAGGGGCCAGCGTCACGACGACACCGGCATGGTCGCCCTCTGTTGTCGTACCCGTCACCGGACTGTTGTCGAGAAACAGCTGTGTGGAGTCGATGGCACAGTCGAGCTCGATGACAAAATAGTTCTTGAAGCCTTGGGGCACACCGCCATGGTTGTTGCCGGCATAGCCATAGATGCGACGGTGGGCGGCATCCACGCGAATGCTACTTCCCCCGCTGTAGGCATCGACCACCAGGCGCGGCGTGCGGCCTTCGGGATAGCGTATGCTGAGAATGGCCGTGCGCTCCGTGGGTACCAGGTCGACATGTGTGTCGTAGTCGGCCAGGTAGACCTTGTAGCGGTAGGGATGGGCCACCTCCGACTTGTGCGAGAACCAGGTCTGCCGTTGTTCCTCGTCGAAGACCACGCCGCCCGTTGTCGGCAACAGGGCAAAGGCCCCATAGTCGTTGATCCATGGAGAAGGCTGGTGGGTCTGCTTGATGCCACGCAGCTTATTGGCAGCGTACTGATAGGTCCAGCCGTCGCCGTTCTTGCCGGTCTGCGGTGTCCAGGCATTCATGCCGAAGGGCATGGCAATGGCCGGGTAGGTGTTTCCGGTGGAGAGCTCATAGGAGGATGCCGTGCCGACGAGCGGATTCACCTCATCGGCATAGTCGACGGCTAGTGGGCTGAAAACCTGCTCGGTGAGGTGTGGGGCAGCCTTCAGCGGCATCATGAGCATCGCGAGCACGTATATGCTCCAGGTATGCTTCTTGGTCGTTGTTTGTCTTGCATCTGTCCTGCAAGGATTGTTATGGCGTTTCATATCTTTTGTTCTTGTCATTCCAGCTTACTGCCCGAGAAGGTGCCGCAGGGCAGTTTTGTGTAAGCAGCACTATTAAGATAACAACATAAAGAGAGTTTTACACAGCGCCGGAAGGTTAATTTTCAAAAAAACATATTATGATTTTCCTCGGGTGAACCAATGGGGTTGCCATGGTCGTGACAAACATCAAGGAAAGAGGGACCATAGGCTTTATGCCATACGCCCCCTCTCACCTATTGAAGATTGAAGCAGAAAAATATTAGAGTTCCATACAGAAGTAGCCTAAATGCAGGTAATTGTCTTTTACCACATAGACAATACCCCACACGCGTTGGCCATCGTTTTTGAGTATTTCTGCCGTAGCATTGTCGTAAGTGGTGGCCGGTGAGCTCCATGAGGGTTTTGCAGTTACCTTGCAATTCTGCTTGACCCCAACCGACAGGTCGGCACCTAGATGGAAATTGATATAATAGTAGTTGTAGTAGTCCCATGACACTACGTTGTCGCCATCACTTTTCACCAAGGTGTAGTCGCCCGACCATTCACTGTTGCTGTCGGCAAAGGTGTCGTCCCAGGCTACATAGTTCCTGCTGAGATTGCTGACAATCTGTTGCTTTTCTTTATCAGTGAAGGCTACTGTGGTAACGTTAACCGTCACGGTGAAGGTCTGCGTAAGGCCCATGATGTCGGTCACGGTGACTGTGGTGGTTCCCCCGGTTAAGGCCGTCACAATGATGTTTCCCTCTTTGACCACTGCTTTGGCAATGGCAGCATTGGCAACGGTGGCGGTATAACCTCCATTTCCTGCTGTTACCTTGACGGTGTCGATGCCATCCTTGTGTCCCAGTTTGATGCCTACATTCAGTTCAGACTTATCCAAGGTCATGCTCATATACATCGACTTCACCAAGACGCGTTTGTAGTTGCCTTGTGCGTCAGAAATCACCAAGCCTGTCTTTCCTTTTTTCAGAGAGGTTACCGTCACCACATTGTTGTTGACGGAAGCCTCCACGATGTCCGGATTCTCAGAGAACACTTTGTACTCGCCACCGCCGTCGGTAATGTTGAGCGATGTAGTGGCATTGACTTCCATCTTGATGGTGTCGGCTTCTACTTTGAGCACTTTGTCTTGCACCGTTTCTGGCATAGGGTCATCGTCGCTGCTGCATGCCGTGAAGGCAACTGTGAGCATCATAGCCGAAAATATGCTCCAAAATATATTTTTCTTTTTCATAATCGTTCTGTAGTTTACCAGTCTTTGCTAAAGGTTCCTGTCTTGACGACATTCTCATCGTAAAACGCATTGGCGATGCGGTTCATGCAGTCTATGTCAGTGTGCTCGGGGGCCAGCGAGAAAATCATTGTGCCGCCGTAGCCTGCATTGACAATGGCCTGACAGTTGGCCGCGCTTATTTTTCTGCCACGTGAAAACTCTGAAGAGCCCAGTATCATGCCCTTCTTAGACAGTCCGGGGTAATCGGACGACAGGTCGTACATCTGCCCGTAGTCGTGGATGGCATAATCAAGAAATTCGCCGGGCTGCTTGCCATTCACTTCTGTCATCCGTGACGTGCCACTGTAGACATACACCTCTACGAGCTTATGAGGGGCATACTGCTTGAGATAGTAGGCCAGGCGCGAGAAATTGTAGGTAGTGCCGCTGGGCTCGAAGCCGGGATAGTTGCCGGGGCTTGAATACTCGTCGTCGAAGAAGATGCCGTCGAGGTTGTAGGCGTCCATCACGCTTTTAAGCTCTAGGGCGAAATCTTTGGCACCGGCCTCGGTGAGGTTCATGATGCTTGCACGGTCGTGGTTGCCAAGAATGCCGAGGATGACCTTCATGCCTTTCTGCTGTAGGGGTTCAAGATATTTCTCCTTATAGTCGAGCAGGTGCTGAACGTTCTCGTTGTTGTAGTTGTAGACGCGCCCAGTGGCCTCATCATAGTTGATGTTGCCGGAGAACAAAATCACTTGGTCGAAGAAATACTTTCCCGACTTATCCAGCGTGAAGCATAGATTATACAGTGGGTTGGTATCGTTGACCTCCATACAGCTGATGACTTGCAGCCCACTCGCCTTGTGGCAGTTGGGCATTTTGGAGATGTCATCGACCAACAGCAGGAAGTGCCCTTTGTCGGCAGACACGTGGTCGCCTTTGAGTGTCAGCGGGATGGCATACCTGCCCTGGGCGAGTGATGCAGCCGTTTGGTAGCTTACGTTCACAGTGTCGCCTTGGGTCGGAGTGACGGTAACGAGGTTTTGCGGCATGGGGGAGTAGTTGGTGCCGTGGTCTTTATTATATTGCTCAAGTATGTCGGCATCGTAGCTGAGTGTTGCCTTTACGGCTGCTTTTCCGGGCATAGACGACTTTATGATGAAAGCTGTCGTGCCCTCGTTGTTGAACAGCACCGAGTCGATGCCCGTGGTTCCGTATTTGCTCTCCAGGTAACTGACGGGTGAATCGCCGGTCTGGTATTTCGACTCATCAACCGTAGCCACGTCTATGTCGGAACTGTTGCAGGCGCCGAATAGGGCAGCACCGACCAGCAGAGCGAAAGAATGCTTTATATATGTCTTCATGTTTATGCTTTGAATAAATTGTTATTTTTCAGGCAGCGAAACGTTCTGCCAGTTTATGGTGTTTTTAGCCGTACCGTTGTTTCCATTGGCAGTGTAGTCTCTGACTACATTGGTAGACATGTCGTCTAGTTTCCAGTATGCCACAAGTCCTTCGGTATGTGGGTCCACATAATAGGCATTGGCTGCAATCTCTTCCTGTGTGCGTACTACATTCCAGATGCGCACTTCAGAAATATTGCCGCACAGATAGCGGCTGTCTTCATAGGAACGCCCGATGTAGAAGTCGCCGTTGGTCAGGTTGATGGTGCCAAGGCTCTTGGTGGCCTCCAACATTTTGCGGCCGTTGACGTAGATGGCCACGGCACCGTTCTTACTGTTGTAAGTCAGTGCGATGTGGTACCATGTGTTGGTCTGCAATTGTAGGTCACTGTTGGTGAGGTTGCCCCTGCTTGTGGCAAACTGTATCTGGTTGCTGGGAATGCCGGCATCGCCAATTCGTACAAGGAAGTAGCCCTCTATGCCCATTACGGTAGAGATAAGACGATCGAAGTCGCGTGCTCGAATGAGGGCCTCGAAGGTTATCTGCGAGAGATTGTTGATGGGGGATGGGTCTTTCCAGGCAATCTTGATATTGTTTTTCTCCATGTCGGGCACAACATTAATCAGGGCACCAGCGCGGAACACATAATAGTAGCTGCTCTTCGACTGGAGCATGTCCAACAAGGGGGTATTGGCGGTGACAGGAAGTACGTAGACAGAGTCGCGATTTAGGGCCGACAGCTTTTGGAAAGTGATGGCTGCTGCTGTGCTCTTCACGCTTCCCGCATTGATCACTACCTCACTCTCATCCCATTTGTAGCAACTGTCGGGTAACAAGACAGCAGACGCATAGTAGGCTTGATTGTAGCGTCCCACCAGTTCGGGGGCGGCACGGAAGGAGGCCTTCACCTCCTGTCCCACAGGACGTGGGGTGATGATTTCAATGCTTTTGGTCATCGTGGTGACATTTCCCTTGATGATGGTCTCGTTTACCATGGAAGTGGCATTGATGGATGCCTTGTTGTCAAACTTGTCGTCATCATTGCTCTGGCATGAGATAAGAGCAAGGGTGAGTATGGGCAGTGCCAACAGTTTGATATATCTGAATGTATATTTCATATTGGTTTATTTGATTATGGATGGATTGATGATGCCAATAGCTTGACGTACTGTTGGATAGGTGAAGTTGGCATGGTAATAGTCGTTGTTGGCATGGTCGATGGCCAGGCCAGCGGTAGAGAGTCCGTCATGCGGGGCGGCGACCCAGCGTGCCCCACCCGTCACGGCAAGGGTAGCCCCCCAGTAGCCCATTTTCTTGTCGGTAGCATCGAGGGAGGTCATCGAAACCATTGGAATGAACTTGCTGGTCGGTACCCCTTCTGCCGCAGCCATGAACACGGTCTTGGCCATGCCCGACTCTGAGGTTTGGTCTGTGCAGGGAAGGATGATGTATTTGGCCAGAGAGAAGATGGTCTGGTCTATGACATTCTGCGGCTTGCCCTGGAAGAATATGATACGGTTGGTGTTGCGTTGCACCCAGTCGGTGGCGATACCGATAAAATCGTTCTCGTAGCCCGTGTAGCGCACTTTCTCTTCTTCGGTCATATAGAGCTTAGCCTTGCCCTGGTAAGCCATCACAATGCCGTCATAGTTGAACTTCGAACAATATGTGAGGGCTGTGCGGACGCTATCGACGAGGAAATTGTTGAACGAGATGAAGGTCTTGCCCGCGTTGTCGGGGTTGGCCTCAAAGTCCTTGAGCAGAGCATTGTAGTCACTCTGGATGCTCTCGAAGCTGATGCTGTAAAGTACCTTCGTGGCCTTTTTTGCGCGCAACTCGTTTATCTGCGCCATCTCAGCCTCAGTGGTATTGGCTGGAGAGGTGACGACGAGGTAGTCGATGCTGTCGGGAGCGGCCACAAGGGTCTGCCCTTGGGAATAGGGTTGCTTCGCCGAGTTGTCGAAATAGGCCACAACCGTTTTATGCACGGCAGCCTTGTAGTCGCGTAGGTTTGAGAGGTATTGGTTGTAGAGCTCGCCGTTTTGTTGGCTGATGTCGGGCTCGTTGATACCGATATTCTCCACGTCGGTTTCGCAATTACACAGCAAAAAGACCGCAGAAAGGCAGAATACCGACTGAAATATATGTTTGATATTGTTTTTCATACAGTTTGAAATGATAAAAAAAAAAGGTCTGATATGTTATTGTTTCTTGGCCCACCATAGTTCAGTGCCCATGTTATCGGCACCGCCGAGAAGCGACGATACGGCTTGCTGATAGTTTATCTGGTTGTTGAGGCGTTCTTCCTGTGGGTAGGCCAGGCGACGCGGCCCCCGTAAGGTACTCACTGTGCCCCCGCTGTTGTTCACTACGACAGGCATGAGTTTTGGGTAGCCGGTACGGCGTATCTCAGCCCACGCCTCCTGTCCCAATGGGAAGTTGGCAATCCATTTCTGGGTGATGATACGTTCCAAACAGGACTCAAAGTTGGCGGCATTGTCCCAGGCTATTGTGATGGTAGATGTCGAACCCGTGTAGTTGTTGATACCAGCAGGGTCAGTATATTTGTCTGGAGTATGTGTGTCGTCAGCAAGATAACTGTCGGCGCCACTCACGCCCCACTGGTCAAAAGAGAGTTTGAGACCCTGTTCGTAGAAGTTTTTGGCTGTTCCGCCCATGGTCCATCCACGGAGCGCACCCTCGGCCCTCAGGAAAGCCACCTCGGCAGCATTCATGACCATCAGCTTGCTTGTGGCCGACACCTTGTAGTTGGAATACTGGTGGGCCGTGTTGCCATCGGGAATTGTTATGCCCGAGCGTATGCCAATGTATTGGGCGGTATAGCCGTCGAAGGCGGCCGGTGTGAACATGGCCATGCGGCGCGGGTCGTTATAGCCGTTCATATACGATGTGATGTCTCCGCTGATGCGTGAGTCTCCACCATTATATTCGTACATGACAACCTCGAAGGGATTGGTACTCGAGGGTGTAAGGAAGGCATTGTCGTCGTTGGATGTCATTACGCCTATCTCATGGCTGACGGCAGCTTCGGCCACCTTTCTGGCTTTGTCTGGTGCCACGTTGCTGATGCGCATAGCCATACGCAGACGGAGCGAATTGGCAAACTTGATCCATTTGTCTACTTTACCGCCATAGATACGGTCGGCCTTGGCATTGAAGTCGCTCGTGCGGTGCTCGGTCATGGTGTTGACCGCCTGTTCGAGTTCGTCAAGCATGGTGTTGTAAATGGTCTCCACGTCGTCGTAGGCCGCTGTGATTTGCCCGTCGGCACCCACTTTGGTATAAGGCACCGGTCCGTAGGCATCACTTACGCGCTGCATGATGGCCACCTTGACCACCTGGGCCACGGCCAGGGGCACTGGGTCTTCGGTCACTTGCTTTACCTCATTGCTGAATATAAAGGCTTGGGGTATGACATCCTTGAAAAGCACGCGGTTCCATGTATTTTCGGGCGAGTACTGAGCAAAGTTCTTGCCATTGAACCCCGGGTTGCTGTCGGCAATGTATCCACCGTAGCTGCCTCCGAGCAGACATTCGGTAAACTGGTTGGTGTTGACATCAGTGGGTATGATCCACGACTCCAGATTGTTCATGGCGGCAGTGAGCGAGTAGCCGCCTTGTTCCATTTCTTCCTTGCTCACCCCCGACGGATTACGGTTGTAGTCCTCATAGTTCTCAGTACAGGAGCCAAGGCTTAAGGCCAGTCCCAGTGCCATGGCGGAATATAGGATATGTTTCATAGTTGTGAGGTGTTGTTAGAATTTAAGTTTTGCATTGAAGCCTATGTTGCGCGTGCTTGGCGTCATAAACTTGTCGATGCCCTGATAGTAGTTTCCGGTGGAGGCTGTCATCTCGGGGTCGAAAGGTGCCTTGCAATAGAGCATGAACAGGTTTCGTCCAATGATAGAGAGTGTAAGATCGCCGATGCCGAAGAACTGATTTCGTTTGAAGGTATAGCTGATGCTTGCCTCCTGCAGCCGGATGTTTGTGGCGCTGTAGGTATAATACTGCGGTATGCCGTCGTTGCCTCCGATGGTGGTGTACCACACTTCAGGATTGATGTAATTGTTGCTATTGACTAACACATAGCCGCGGTCGCGTGCCTCTGCCGTAGCCTCAGAGACGCCATACTTATCGAGACTGGCCTGTGTGGCCGAATAACAGATGCCTCCGAAGCGGGCAGAGAACATGAAGCCGAGGTTGAAGCCTTTCCACGAGAAGTCGTTGCGCCAGGCCATGTTGCTCTTGGGGAAGATAGACCCGAGCTTGATGTCACCCACGTTCTGGTTGGTGTAGACCTTGCCCTCGCTGTCGACATAGACCTTGCCCTCGCTGTCGCGCATCACGTCGACGTTGGAGTATAGGTCGCCCAGCGTGCCACCCTCCTTGAGGATGAAGTGGGCATGGCCGTTTCCGCCTACGTCGAGGCGGTCTTTGTTGATGATGGCACCGGTCTCAGGATGGCGGTAGTTGCGCACCAGTTCATCGATCTTGTTGCGGTTCATGCTGAAGGTATAGTTGCTCTGCCAGACAAAGTTGCCCCAGCGGTTGGTGTAGCCTACGGCGAGTTCTACACCCTTGTTGCTTACCTGGCCCGTCTGGATGTACATTGTGCTGTAGCCCGATGACACTGAGATGTCGGGATTGAAGGTCTGGTTTACCGTCTTGGTATAATAATAGGTGAAGTCGATGTTGAGGTGTTTCCACAGTTTGGTTTGCAAGCCCACCTCCCAAGAGTCGGTGCGTTCGGGTTTCAGGTTGTACATGGGATAGACGCTCTGTGTCTTCCAGGCCTTGGTATTATTGTCCCACTCATACATGGGATTGGCATACCACCGGGGGAATGGCAGACCCACCGACGCGAACGAGCCGCGCAGTTTCAGGTAGTCGAACATCTCGGGCAGCTTAAATGTCTCAGACGCAATCCATGACAGTCCGACAGAAGGGTAGAAGAACGACGACTTCTTCGACTGAGGGCCGGCAAGCATCGAAGGCCAGTCGTTGCGGGCCGTCAGCGTGAGGTAATACTGGCTGGCCCATCCCAGCTCCACACTGGCAAAGACCGACTTGGTCTGGTCGTGGTATCCGCTCTGTGTCTTAGTCTCCTTGGCTGAGTCAATCTGATAGACATTGAACACATTGGGGATAAGGTCGTCACGCAGGTTTCCTTCGTTGCCGAAGATTTTCTGCTTGATGTCAGAAATTGAGACACCAATATTGGCGGCGAGCGAAAGGCGGTCTTGCAGCCAGCGCTTGTCGATGTTGGCGATAAAGTCGGCGTAGGTCTGCTTGTCATCGGTCTTGACCAAGCCATAGTATCCATTTGCCCCGGCAAGGGTCTGGTTGGTCGTGGCGTAGTATTTCTGCTCATATTTGTTGTTGGCGTTGTCTATCCTCACCCTTCCCGATAGACTCATCCACGGCAGCAACTTATAGGTAAGCCCTGCGCTCATCATGTAGCGATACTTCTTGTTGTCGCGGCGGTTGCGATAGCTCACCCAATAGGGGTTCTGCCCCACCATCTCGCTGATGAGCCCGTTCCAGTTTTGCTTGTAGATTTTGTCCTGTGTGTCGTAATACTCGAACATCTTCACATCCTCGAAGTCGTTGCCGCGTGGGAAGAGATAGGCGGTCACCAAGGGGTTGGCATACACACCTTGGTTGGTCATGTTGCGGTCGTTCTGGATGATATAGCTGGCCCCAAGGTCAAGGGTCATCTTGTCGTTGAGGAAGCTGGTGGTGTTGCGGATGGTGAAGTTGTAACGGTTGTACTTGTTGTTGGGCAGAATGCCACCCGAGTTGAGCATACTGGCCGAGAGGAAGGTCTGGTTGTGCTCCGACCCTGTCGACAGGGTGAACGACTCGTTAGACATCACCCCATTTCGAAGAAAGTCGTCCTTCGGGTCGTAGCCGAAACGGTTGGCATCATTGAGCAGTTTGCCCCACGAATATGACGCTGCCCCTTGCGCATTGAGGCTGCTGCCGGTGCCGTAGCGGTTCTGGAACTCTGGCATGCGGAAAGCGCTGGATATTTCTGTAGTCTGGCTGACCGTAAGCTCTATTTTGCCCACCTTGCCTTTTTTCGTTGTAATGACGATGGCACCGTTCGAGGCCTTGTTGCCGTAAAGGGCTGCTGCGGCTGCACCTGTCAGCACAGACATCGACTCGATGTCGTCGGGATTGATGTCGGCAATGGCCTCGGTTACTCCGCCCGACCCAAACTCTGTGCTGCCCTCGCCGCCCTGGTTGATCATGGGCACACCATCGATGACATAGAGCACATTGCTCGACTGTTCGATGCTACGCGTGCCACGAAGAACGACCTTTGCCGCACTGCCGGCACCCGATGAGCTGGCATTGATGTTTACACCGGCTACCTTGCCGCTCAGCGAGTTGATGAAATTGGCGTCCTTGTTGGTTGCCAGCTCTTCTCCGGAAACCTGTTGCACGTTATAGCTCAATGCCTTTTGTGCGCGCTTGATGCCGAGGGCTGTGACCACAACCTCGTTGAGCGATTTGGCGTCGGGCGTAAGCGTGATGTCGGCCTTGTCGCCACTGACGCGCAGTTCCTTGCTTTGGTACCCTATATACGACACCAACAGCACCGGATTGGCTTCATCGGTAGTAATGATGTAGTTGCCGTCGAGGTCTGTGATGGTTTTCTCATTGGTGCCTTTCACACTGACCGTGGCACCAATCAACGGGTCTTGGTGCTCGTCGACGATGGTGCCCGTCACCTTGTGGGGGGATGTTTTGGCCTTGCCTTTTTGCTGGGGTTCTATAGAAGACGGATGCTCCTGCCCTTTCTTCTTGAGGTACACCACGTTACCTTCTATACGATAGGTCACGTCTTTGCCTGCCAAGAGGCGGGAAAGCACCTCTTGGATTGATGCGTTGGACACCTGAATAGCCGGAACGGTGCTGCCGGCCAGCTTGTCGTCGAGAAAAAACTCGTACTTGGTTTGTTGTTTGATTTTCTGGATGACGGTTCGTAGCTGGGTCTTGCGGTTGTTAAGTGTAATCTGCGCATTAGCCCATTGCAACGGAGCCGAAACCAACAGAAGGGTAAACACAGGTTTTAGCCACCTTCTGCCCATTGGATGACATTGTTTCATAAATGGTTCATTAGATATGTAATATGGGTTAGCGACGTTTTAACCAACGTCTATATTCCTAACAAGGTGTCGAATGAAACTACTTAGAAAAAAAATATTTTTTGCAATTTCATATCCCTTCGGCAGCAATAGAATGTGTTGCCCATGCCCCAGGCAGGGTAATGGGCGGGTGCAGACAAAGATGCCCATGGGCGACCCATGGGCATAGCGTGTAAAAGGCCAATGGCTTATTCTGCCTCAATCCATACCGTGTTTCCCTTACGATGGTAACGGATTGGGACCGTAGATTTGATAAGATTCAGCACAGAGTCGATGTCATTGGTCAGCGAGACGGCACCCGAGAACGTAGAGGTGACATCTGTGCTGCTAGCGACATGTACCCGAATGCCATAGAGCTCCTCGAGGGTGCGTGCGATGTCGTTGACGTTGGCATTGACAAATGGTACAAGCCGGTTGTGCCAGGCTGCCACAATACGGGTGTCCATGTCCTCTACATGTTGCTGTCCGGTTTTGGTGTTGATCATGACACGCTGACGGGGCTTGAGCAATAAACGGGCCTCACGTTCTACATCCTTTACCTCTACTGACCCTTCGATAAGGCTGACGCTGGCAGAATGCTTGTTGTCGTTGACAGAGAAATCAAACTTCGTGCCCAGCACCTGCACCTCTACCGGGCCGCCATCCACCACAAACGGCAGATGTCTGTTCTTGGTAACTTCAAAGTAGGCTTCACCACACAGTTCAACACGACGCTCTCTGTTGTCGAACGTCTGTGGGTAGCGCAACAGCGAGCCTGCTTTGAGCCAGACCATGGTGCCGTCGGTAAGGCGTACCATGCGGGGATGGTCTCCAGTGGCGGTTGCGGTCAACATCTTGGTGGAACGCAGCGGACTGTTCGCTCCTGTGAGCCAGAAAGCCAAAGCGCCCAAAACAATGACACCCGTCATGATGGCGGCGCGCCGCAACCATGTGCGCAGGTTAGCCGTGCGCTGTGGGCGGCGGGCATTGGTGCGGCGGTGTAGCTTGTTCAGGTGCTGCGTCACCTCTCGGGCACTCATGGTGGCGGCTCCCACTTGGCGATGGAGTGACTCCAAACGAAACAGCGTGGCGGCGTTTTCAGAATCGGCGTCAAGCCAGTCGTTTAAGGCGCGCAATTCTTCTGTATCGCACTCGCCATTGAGAAATTTGATAAGTATTGTCTCGTTGAAGTCCATATGAATTGTTTTGTTCTTAATGATTGAAAGACGGTGGATTGTTGTCATAATGAAAATACCCTGTCTAATATTAGAACAATTAGGCAGATAAAATCACTTAGACATGTCACAAACATATTTTTAGCAGGTATCTCGCTTTTGCCAGTTGCTTGCGAAGTATATGCAGGGCGGTATAGATATGCGACTCTACCGTGCGTATGGAGATGTTCAGGCTGTCGGCAATTTCCTGATGGCGCAATCCTTCGACGTAACTCATCAGAAACACCCTGCGGCTTTTCTCGGGCAGTGTGCTGAGCGCCTCGTTAATGGCCTGTCTGAGGTCGGAGCCTTCGACATCGCGCAGCGGGTCGCCTATTTCACTCTCAAGAAAAGCGGTACGGCGGTCGTTGATGGCGGTGAGCAGAGACAATTGTTCTTCGCTGCGATGGGCCTTGTGCAACACATTGATGGCACGAGTGAACGTAGCCCGAAAGAGGTAGGATTCTATTTTCTCGCCCAAATCCACTTCATTGCGCCTGTTCCAAAGGTCGACAAACACCTCCTCAACCACGTCCTCCGCATCTTCGTCGTTGCCCACGATGCCACGGGCATAGAAAAAGAGCTTGGGGTAGGTTCGCTTGAACAAATCATCGAATAACAACTGATTCTCCATACTAATGTTGATTCGTTAAGGTTACATTTCATAAACTAATGATGCGCTGTGCATGATGCAGCGGGACACGCGGTGACAAAGGGCAGAGCATCAGCCGTCAGGCTGCTGCCATGCGTCGGAACCTTGGCGGCACGTGTGCCGCCACCTCATCCCATCTATCCTAGGACGCCTACTTTTCAGCTAAGGGTCTTCATCCTTGTTAGTATTGATAATCTTCTTATATAACTGAGCTGAAGGCACGTTATTCACGGCTTCTCTTTTCGGCGTACCGAAATGATTGCTGCAAAAATAGCAAAAAAAATAGAAATACGATTCTTATTCATGTTATTTTTCCATACGAGAGTGCCACCGCCCATGAAGGTCTGAAAGTATCTCCAATGACTTTCGCAACATAATATGGGTACAAAGATGCTGTCAATAGGGTGCTGCTGTGCTACGATGGGGTAGCGCCGCACACCGTAGAAAAACATCTGGTAGCCCGCACCCTTGCTCAACCGCGCGCTGGCCATAATCAGGCGATTTGCTGTTCGATAAGTTTGCCTCCTGGTTTGCCCATAGCACCTTGGAAAAGAAGTGTACAGTTGTAGTGACCATCCACCTCATTTGCTTAGGCATTTTGTCTGGGTGCAGTTTTTTGAATGTATTTTGGCGGAAGCCGGAGAGAAAAATGCGGGGAGAGTGGCGATACTCCCAAGGTTTGTTATATCTTTGTAGGCAGAACAAAACTGAAGGAGATGGAACAAGCATTCGAAGACTATTGGAAACAGCATCGTGCCTCACTCATCAAGGCGGCGCCACCGGCCTTGGGCGAGGAGCGGAGGATGCTGAAGAAGATGAATACGCCCGGCGACTGGATTTTGTTGGTTGTACCCTTTGCCGTGATGGTATGGGTGCCCGGGTTGGGCATCTTCAACGACCTGGCACTCAACACCGTGCTCGCTATCGTGCTGGGTGTGGTGGCCGCGGTGCTTGGCGAACTCGTCAAGCCTTACATCACCGGCAAGCGCAGCTATGCCGATGTGGATGCCGACATCAAACAGCATTTCTATGAGCTCTACCAGAAGAAAGGACTCGCAGAGCTCGACCGTGTGCGGGCTTAGTAGCGCATAAGCTCGGTTTTCATCTTGTTGCCTGTCAGGAGGCCTATTCTGCCTCCGTAGCACAGAGACACCATGTGGGGAAAGCCGTTGTGCCGTCATACTTCGAGTCGATACAGATGCTGGTTCGAGTGGAAACAGACTCTGGTTCGAGTAGAAACAGATTCTGCTTCTACTCGAAGCACAAGCCGTAGCCGGAGTAGCGGGCGTGGCTTTCGGCACGATGCAGCGAACGTAGGCTGTCGTTTTATGCCGCGGCAGACGGTCTACGGCGGTGCGCTGCAGGGCATCTTTTCTGAAAAAATGTTTATAACGTGAGTCCTATTCCGAGGGCTTTGCCAGTACCGAACTATGTCCTCAGCCATTGACCGTTGCCACTTCGAGGCATGACAGGCCGGGGCAGGTGACGTGTGGAGGGGGCCTGTCGGAGATGCCTGCCGGGACTGTATTACTTGTTGCAAACGTGTAAAACCCGGTGGCGGGGATGGATGGCAGAGACGACGTAAAAATACCGTAAATGCGTGCGCCATGTTGCTAATGATGAATAATTTGCATATATTAATACTTCTGTAGGCAACTTTGTGGACAAAACGTTAGGATAGTTCAGAGTTTTTTATTAAGTTTGCAGTGTTAATTGGTAATTGGAACACAAAAATGCAAAAATTGAACACACCTACAGAATATCGGCGACAGCTGCGCAAGCGTATCCTGGAAGTGGCTTCGCTTGAGTTTAGAAGTAAGGGCATCCGTTCGGTGAAGATGGACGACATCGCCAATTCGTTGTCTATATCGAAGCGCACGCTCTACGAGATCTACGAAAACAAAGAACAACTCCTGATGGAAACCGTCAAGGAAGAATGCAACAGTTTTGATACTTGCATGGAAGCGTATGCCAAAGGCGACAAGCACCATGCCATCGAGGTGTTGACTGAGTTTTACCGCCTGCAGATGAAGAGTCTGGCCGTGGTGACGCCTGCCTATTTCATCGAGCTGCAGAAGTACCCTCAGATTCTGGAGTGGCTGATGAATAACCGTGAGCAGCGGCGGTGCAACGCCAAGCAGTTTTTCGAGGATGGCATCAGGGAAGGCTATTTCAGAGGCGACGTCAACTATGAGCTCATCACCCGCATCAGTACGGGTATGATGGACTATATCATGGAGAACCGTCTCTACAACAACTATGCCATGAAGGACATCCTGCGCAATGGGGTGTTGCTCTACATTCGTGGCTTCTGCACCCTCAAAGGCATTGAGGAACTCGACAAGCACACGATTTGATGCGGGCTTAGTGTCTCAAATTGTTCAGTGGGTTTTACAATGTGGGACATGTGTGCGGTTATATTCTTAACTTTTTGAGCAAACAGCTGTTTTTTTCAAAAAAAATATGTAAGTTTGCAAGGATAAAACCTCGTTCTGATGCGTTCCAGCGTAAATGATATCAGATTAACTTATATGCGTGGTGCTGGCTGGCGGATGCTCCGATCCAGTCAGTAACGTTTTATATAGGCCAGTCGACCATTCGATTATCAACTAACAATTATAAATTTTTCTATGGCAAATGTAATTAAGTTACGAAAAGGCTTAAACATTAACCTCAAGGGTAAGGCAGAGAAAAAGATGGTGCTGACGTCGTTCTCCGACGAGTATGCACTCATTCCCAGCGACTTTGCCGGTGTCACCCCGAAGGTTGTTGTCAAGGAAGGCGACCATGTCCTTGCCGGTGAAGCCCTTTTCTTGAACAAGGCATGCCCGGAAGTGAAGTTTGCCTCCCCAGTGAGCGGTACGGTATCGGCCGTGCTCAGAGGCGAGCGCCGCAAAGTGCTTTGTGTGAAAGTGAAAGCTGACAAGGTGCAGCAGAGCTTTGACTTCGGTAAGAAAGACGTCGCCGCGCTTGACGGCGAGGCCGTGAAGCAGGCTCTGCTCGAGGCAGGCCTCTTTGGTTATATCAACCAGCTGCCCTACGCTGTGGCCACCACGCCCGACAGTGCCCCCAAGGCCATCTTCGTGTCGGTGTTGCGCGACATGCCGCTGGCTGCCGACTTCGAGGTGGAGTATCGTGGCAACGAGGCTGCGCTGCAGGCCGGTCTGACGGCCCTGTCGCGTATCGCTCCCGTGCATGTGGGCATTGGCAGTGGACAGGCCGCATCGCCGCTGGCCGCACTGAGGGATGTCGAGACGCATGTCTTCGACGGTCCCTGTCCGGCCGGCAACGTAGGCGTGCAGGTCAACCACGTGGCACCGGTGAGCAAGGGCGAGGTGGTGTGGACCGTGGAGCCCACGGCCGTGATCTTCTTCGGCCGCCTGTTCCTCACGGGTAAGGTAGACCTGAGACGCACCATCGCCGTGGCCGGCAGCATGGTGAGCGAGCCTTCGTACACCGAGGCACCGGTGGGCGCACCACTGGCCGACATCCTCAGGGGCAGGCTCAAGGCCCAGGACCACATCCGCGTGATCAACGGCAACCCGCTCACAGGCAGCAAGGCATCGCTCGACGGCTATCTCGGCGCACACACCTCGGAGGTGACCGTCATCCCTGAGGGCGACGATAAAGACGAGATGTTCGGGTGGATCATGCCGCGCACCAACGAGTTCTCGGTGTCGCGCAGCTACCTGTCGTGGCTGCTGGGCAAGAACCGCGAGTACGACCTCGACGCGCGTATCAAGGGCGGCAAGCGCCACATGATCATGAGCGGCGAGTACGACAAGGTGTTGCCCATGGACATCCTGGGCGAGTATCTCATCAAGGCCATCATCGCCGGCGACATCGACAAGCAGGAAGAGCTGGGCATCTACGAGGTGGCCCCCGAAGACTTTGCCCTGGCCGAATTTGTCGACTCATCGAAGTTGCCGCTGCAGAAGATCGTGAGAGAGGGCCTCGACATCCTCTGCAAGGAGAACACCTGATGCCAACGGTCGCAGTAACTTTAGCACAACTATACTATAATCAGAAAATATGAATGCTTTAAAAAAATATTTCGATCGCATCAGGCCCAACTTCGAGGAGGGCGGAAAGCTGCATGCCTTCCACAGCATGTTCGACGGATTCGAGACCTTCATGTTCGTGCCCAACACGACCTCGGCCTCGGGCTCGCACATCCACGATGCCATCGACTCGAAGCGTATCATGAGCTTTGTGGTCATCGCCCTGGTGCCGGCCCTGCTCTTCGGTATGTACAACGTGGGCTATCAGAACGCCCTGGCTGCCGGCAAGCTGGCCGAGACCGGCTTCTGGGCCATGTTCTTCTATGGTTTCCTGGCCGTGCTGCCCAAGATTCTGGTCAGTTACATCGTGGGCCTGGGCATTGAGTTTGCCTGGGCACAGTGGAAGCACGAGGAGATACAGGAGGGCTATCTGGTGTCGGGAATGCTCATCCCGCTCATCATCCCCATCAACACCCCGCTGTGGATGCTGGTGGTGGCCATCGCCTTCTGTGTCATCTTTGTGAAAGAGATCTTCGGCGGCACGGGTATGAACGTGTTCAACGTGGCCATCGCCGTGCGTATGTTCCTCTTCTTCTCATACCCCGGCTCGATGACGGGCGACAAGGTATGGGTGGCCAACGACTCTATCTTCGGACTGGGCTATAGCCTGCCCGATGCCTTCACCGCTGCCACGCCGCTGGGCGAGGTGGCCCTGGGCCATGCCCCACACGCCAGCATGTTCGACATGGTGGTGGGCTTCATCCCCGGGTCTATCGGCGAGACCTCGGTCATCGCCATTGCCATCGGCGCCGTGATCCTGCTGTGGACGGGCATCGCCAGCTGGCGCAGCATGCTGAGCGTGTTTGTGGGCGGCATCGCCATGGCCCTGCTCTTCTCGGCCACGGGCTCCACGCCCCTGGCATGGTATGAGCACATCATCCTCGGCGGATTCTGCTTCGGTGCCGTCTTCATGGCCACCGACCCCGTGACATCGGCACGCACCGAGACTGGACAGTATATCTTCGGGTTCTTCATCGGTGCCATGGCCATCATCGTGCGTGTGATGAACCCCGGCTACCCCGAGGGTATGATGATGGCCATCTTCTTCGGTAACATGCTGGCACCGCTGTTCGACTACTTCGTCGTGCAGTCGAATATCTCGAAGCGTGCCAAACGTGCAATAAAAAAATAAAGGAGGACATCGCATGAAAACAAATTCAAATTCATACACCATTATCTATTCGGTGGTGATGGTGGTCGTAGTGGCTTTCTTGCTTGCCTTTGTCTTCCAGGCTCTCAAGCCCGCACAGGACATCAACGTGGCACTCGACAAACAGAAACAGATACTCTATTCGCTCAACCTTCGTGACCTCGACAATGCCGCCGCTGCCGCCAAATATAAAGAGGTGGTGCTGGCCGACGAGGTGATCGACGAGAACGGCAAGGTGACCCAGCAGGGTGCCCAGGGTGGTACCGAGGCCGGCTTCAAGCTCAACTCGGCCGACACCAAGGCCGGACGCCTGGCCCTCTACCGCTGCAAGGTGGACGGACAGACCAAGTATGTCATCCCCGTCTACGGCATGGGACTGTGGGGCCCTATCAGCGGTTACATCGCCCTCAACGACGACAAGGCCACCATCTATGGCGCCTACTTCAACCATGAGAGCGAGACCGCCGGTCTGGGCGCAGAGATCAAGGACAACCTGAAATGGCAACAACAGTTCCAGGGCAAGAAGCTGTTTAAGGGCAGCGACACCCAGCACATCGCGCTGGCCGTGGAGAAGAAGATCGACGACCCCGCCACGCAGGTGGATGCCGTCACAGGCGCTACGCTCACCTCGAACGGCGTGACCCTGATGTTCAAGGACTGTCTGGGCAAGTATATCAAATTCTTAAACGAGAAATAACAACTATGGCATTATTATCCAAACAAAATAGAGAGGTGCTCGGCAACCCGCTCAACCTGGACAACCCCATCATGGTCCAGGTGCTGGGTATCTGTTCGGCGCTGGCCGTCACCTCGCAGCTCAAGCCCTCGATCGTGATGGGTCTGGCTGTTACGGTGATCACGGCATTCTCGAATGTGATCATCTCTGTACTTCGCAACACCATCCCCATGCGCATCCGCATCATCGTGCAGCTGGTGGTGGTGGCCGCGCTGGTGACCATCGTGAGCCAGATTCTCAAGGCCTACTCGTATGACGTGAGCGTGCAGCTGTCAGTGTATGTGGGTCTGATCATCACCAACTGTATCCTCATGGGCCGTCTCGAGGCCTTCGCCATGATGAACAAACCCTGGCCCAGCTTCCTCGACGGTATCGGCAACGGTCTCGGCTACGCCATGATCTTGGTCATCGTGGGTGCCGTACGTGAGTTTCTGGGACGTGGCTCGCTGCTGGGCTTCCAGATTATTCCCGAGAGTGCCTACCAGGCTGGCTATGTCAACAACGGTATGATGACCATGCCGGCCATGGCCCTCATCCTGCTGGGATGTATCATCTGGGTTCACCGTGCTTATTTTTATAAAGAAGAAGATAAGAAGTAACTATGGAACATATTATTAGTCTATTCTTCAGGTCCATCTTTGTGGACAACATGATATTCGCCTTCTTCCTCGGCATGTGTTCGTTCCTTGCCGTATCGAAGAACGTGAAGACCTCGTTCGGACTGGGTGCCGCCGTGACCTTCGTGCTGGCTGTGACCGTTCCGGTCGACTATCTTTTGCAGACCAAGGTGCTCGACCCCATGGGTCTGTCGTACCTGAGCTTCATCCTCTTCATCGCGGTCATCGCCGGTATCGTGCAGATTGTGGAGATGGTGGTAGAGCGTTACACGCCGGCCTTGTATGCCTCGCTGGGTATCTTCCTGCCGCTCATTGCCGTAAACTGTGCCATCATGGGTGCCTCGCTCTTCATGCAGCAGCGCATCAACATGGACCCCATGAACTCGCAATATATCGGCAACGTATGGGATGCCCTGTTCTATGCCATCGGCTCGGGCCTCGGCTGGATGCTGGCCATCGTCTGCATGGGTGCCATACGCGAGAAGATGCAGTATAGCGATGTGCCCAAGCCGCTGCAAGGACTGGGCATTACCTTCATCACCGTAGGACTGATGGCCATGGCCATGATGTGTTTCTCAGGACTTAAAGTATAATAGCAAGTATGGATATCAACTTTATTATAGGTAGTATGGGAGTGTTCCTTGCGGTGATACTCCTCTTGGTCGTCATCCTGCTGGTAGCGAAGAAATATCTCAGCCCCAGCGGTAATGTGAAGATTGTCATCAATGGCGAGCGCACGCTTGATGTGCCCCAGGGTAACAGTTTGATGGCTACCCTCAACGAGAATGGCATCTTCTTGCCTTCGGCATGTGGTGGTAAGGCCAGTTGCGCGCAGTGCAAGTGTCAGGTGCTGGAAGGCGGTGGCGAGATTCTCGACTCCGAGCGTTCGCACTTCTCACGCAAACAGATCAAGGACCATTGGCGCCTGGGCTGCCAGACCAAGGTGAAAGGCGACTTCAGCATCAAGATCGATGAGTCGATCCTTGGCGTGAAGGAGTGGGAGTGTACCGTCATATCCAACAAGAACGTGAGCTCGTTCATTAAGGAGTTTAAGGTGGCCCTGCCTCCGGGCGAGCACATGGACTTTGTGCCGGGCTCGTATGCACAGATCCGCATCCCGGCCTACGACACCATCGACTACGACAAAGACTTCGACAAGGAGCTCATCGGTGAGGAGTATCTCGGTCCGTGGAAGAGCTTCAACATCCTCTCGCTCAAGGCCCACAACCCCGAGGACACCGTGCGTGCTTACTCCATGGCCAACTATCCGGCTGAGGGCGACATCATCACGCTGACCGTGCGTATCGCCTCTACGCCATTCCTGCCCCGTCCGCAGGTGGGCTTCCAGAACGTGCCCACGGGTATCGGCTCGTCGTATATCTTCTCGCTCAAGCCGGGCGACAAGGTGATGATGAGTGGCCCTTATGGTGAGTTCCATCCCCATTTCGAATCTAAGAAGGAGATGATTTGGATTGGTGGTGGTGCGGGTATGGCTCCGCTGCGCTCGCAGATCATGCACATGACCAAGACGCTGCACACCACCGACCGTGAGATGCACTTCTTCTACGGCGCGCGTGCCCTGGGCGAGGCCTTCTTCCTCGAAGACTTCTGGGAGTTGGAGAAAGAGTTCCCCAATTTCCACTTCCACCTCTCGCTCGACCGTCCCGACCCCGTGGCCGATGAGCAGGGTGTGAAATATTACGCCGGCTTCGCCGTCAACTGCATCCGCGACACCTACCTCAAGGACCACGAGGCCCCCGAGGACTGTGAGTATTACCTCTGCGGCCCACCCATGCTCATCAAGACCGTGACCGACTACCTCGACTCACTGGGTGTCGATCTCGAGAGCATCATGTTCGACGACTTCGGATAATCCACGAGGTGTCATCCGTAACAACAAAAACTCTCCCGTTCCAACAATTGGAACGGGAGAGTTTTTGTTGTTATTCACCAATGCAAGGTCATCCGGCATGTGCCGTGGACAGATGAGAATATCCTCTTCGCCACATCGCAACGCTAATGAGCTTCGTGGCGTGTTTATTTGAACAACGGATGGCACGGATTTTTCGGATAACCCTTCGGCACATTCCGATGACACGGAGCATCGCGACGCGATGGACGAATGACTCGGAAACTGCCTCCGTTTTCTCCTCCGGCCGCTGGGCGACCCTCTCCTTGGGCTTCCCACTCCTGTGGGCAATACAGTCTCCCTAAACTCTGCGTCTCAGCGTGGCCATGCTTTATCTTTATAAGTTCACCTCAAGGCCTGCCATGACGGTGGCGCGCGGCATGGGGAAGCCGGCGTTCACTTCGTAGCGCTGGGCCAGGAGGTTCTCGCCGCGGGCATATACCTTAAGTAGTTTGTTCAGGCGCAGCGAGGCGGTGAGGTCCCAAAGCCAGTAATGCTCGGTGGGACGGTCGTCCTCGGCTGTGTGTAGACCGCCAATCCACTGCAAACCGCTGTGGATGGTGAGTCGGCGGTGCTGCCAGTCGGCACCGGCATACAACTTATGCTTCGGTGCGGCGACGAGCGTGCGGGAAGTGTGCAGGTAGCTGTAGTTGGCGTCGAGGCGCAGGGCCTTGGTGGGGAGATAGTAGGCCAGGAGCTCGAAGCCCGAGTTCTCGGTGCGCCCGGTGTTGATGTTCAGCGGTCGCCCGTCGATCATCTGTGTGGCGATAAGGTTATCGGCCTTGAGGTAGAACACGTTGACACCATAGCCCAACCGTCCCTGCAGCAGGCGCTGGCGCAGCGACAGCTCGTAGTTCCACAGGCGCTGCGGCGCCAGGTCGGCATTGGCAGGCCTGAACATATAGAGCTCGCGCAGGGTGGGGTTGCGGAAGCCTTTGCCCACGATGGCCTTCAGCTCGGTGGTCGGCGACAGTCGCGCGGTGAGTCCGCCCTGCGGCACCCACTCGTTGCCGGCCACGCTGTGATGGTCGAGGCGCAGGGCCACGTCGGCTGTGAGCCAGGGCACGATGTCGTGACGCAGGTCTATATAGCCCGCCACTTCGTTGACGCTGCGCCGGGCGAGGTCTACACGACTGCCGTCGGCCAGCACCTTCTGCCAGGCATGACCTCCGAAGTGCTGGAAGTCGAAGCCGAGGGTGACACGTGTGGCCGAGAAGAGCGTCACACTCTCGTAGGCCGATACGCCACCCATGCGGTCGTTGTGGATGTAGTAGGCCGCCTGCGGATTGTTGCCTGCCACATAGCCGTCGTTGATATGGTGGTGTCCCCAGTTATAATAGGTGCGGATGGCACCCGACAGTCTGCCGTAGTCGTTGGTGAGCGATAGAGCCGTCATGCCGCGCGTGATGCGCATGTCATTGTCAATGAGTGGGGCCGTTACCGGACCGGGGTTCGACGACGACTGATAGGCCAGGTTCACCCGTCCGTCTATCTGCCAGTAGCGTGAGAGTTCGTAGCCCAACTTCACGAAGCCGCTCACCTGACTGAAGGCGGCATTGGGCCGGTGGCCGTCGGTGCGCTCGTAGTTGACGGCGGCGACCGAGGAGAAGCGTCCTTGGCGCAGTCGGTTGGTCAGGGTGCCGACGAAGGTGCCGTAGCTGCCGCCCTGCAGGTTGAGGACGGTGCGTGTGCCGTTGGTGTCCATGGTGCGCGTCACGAGGTTGACCACGCCCCCCAGGGCATTGCTGCCATAGACCGACGAGGCCGGCCCGCTGACCACCTCGACACGCTCGGCCATCATCGTCTGGTAGGTGTCGGCCAGCGGGTGGCCGTACAGTCCGGCATACTGAGGCAGTCCGTCGATGAGCACGAGCATGTCGGCCATACCACCGATGCCCCTCATCTTGATGGTGCCTGCCGCGCCAGTGCTCAGTCCGTAGCCCAGCACGCCACGTGTGGTGACAAAGAGGCCGGGCACCTGCTGGCTCAGGGTGGGGAGCACAGAAGGCTGGTAGGAGGCGGTGAGACTGCCGCGCCCCACCACGGTGACGTCGAGGGGCAGGTGGCGGATGTCAGACTTATAACGAGTGCCGGTCACCACCACGCCGTCAAGGTTCACCGTGTCGCGTTGGGCCGAGAGTGTGCTGGCCGCCCCGAGAAAGGCGGTCAGCAGGAGTAGGGATCGATACATGGATAGAAGGGGTTTACTTTATTTGTCGATATTGATGACGGTATATTTCTTCGAGCCCAGGCCAATCTTCTCCGCCCAGTCGATGGTATGCGTGCCATGCTGCTTGTCGATGCGCTTGATAAGGTCGGTGGGGTCGTTCTTGGCCGTCACCTTCTGGTTGTTGATGATGTCGACGCAGGCCTGGTCGAGGGCCACGGGGTCGGTGCTGGCCAAGATGCCATAGTCCTCGAGCTTCACGGGCTGCGGATGGTTCACGCAGTCGCAGTCGATGCTCATGTTGTTCATCACGCTGATATAGATGACACCATTCTGTTTCTCGAAATAGTTGACCACAGCCTGGGCGGCGGCGGCCATGCTCTCCAAGAATCCGTCTTGGTCGCCCACATACTTGAGTGTCCAGAGCGAGTCCATGTTCAGCTTGGCCATCTTTCCGGCAGAGTGAATATAGGCCTTACCGTTGGCAGAGGCACAGCCGATGGAGAGGTTTTTCAGTGCCCCGCCGTAGCCGCCCATGGGGTGCCCTTTGAAGTGGTTGAGGCAAACCAGGAAGTCGTAGTTGGCCAGATGTCCGCCCACGATGTCGTAGTTGAGGTGTGTGCGGTCTTTCACGGGAATGCGTATCTCGTCGTACTCATCCATGATGTCTACGGCAAAATACTTCGTGAAGCCGTGGCGGTCGATGACCTTCCAGTGGTTCTCGCTGTTGTTGCGCACATCATCGTGTTTGCCGCCGTAGGCAGTGTTGCATTCCACGATGGTGCCGTCCACATCGTACACAAGGTCTTTGATGAGTTCGGGCTTGAGATAGTTGGGATTGGATCCCTCGCCGGTGCTCACCTTCACGGCCACGCGGCCTTTGGCCTCCACGCCGAGGGCCTTGTATATGCGTACCAGCGAGGCTGGCGTAATCTCACGGGTGAGGTACACTTTGGATTGTGCCCATGCGCTGCTGCTCACGGCAACAAGGAGGGCAAGCGACAGGATGTTTCTAATGATCTGTTTCATGACGATGAAAAGGGTTGATGTTGTTTTCGCAAAGTTAAGCAATTCTGCGCATAAAGGCTTTATATATCTAATAGGAATATGTACCTATTTTACAGAAAATGCGGCTCACTGCCCGTTTGTGGCCATCATTTTAGTAGAAAAGTGACGCGGATTGGAGCCGAAATGTTATCTTTGCACGTATCATTTACTCATCAATTTGTTCAGTCCCTATGCCACAATTACGATTCCCCACTAGTCTGCGACTGACGGCCTTGCTGCTGACAGTCATTCTTTTCCTCCCGGTTTGTGCCCAGAAACTGCAGCGCACGGTATACTGTATGGGTGAGACCGTGCTCGACATCCTCTTCCGTGGCTCTGACCCCATTGCGGCCAATGCCGGCGGTTCATTGCTCAATTCTGCCGTGTCTCTGGGACGTGCGGGCGTGGAGGTACAGTTTATCGGCGAGGTGGGCAACGACTCTACGGGTACCCATATCCTCGATTTCCTGAACGAGAACCATGTGGGCACTGCCTGGGTGCAGCAGAAGGCCGGGATGAAGACCACGGTGTCGCTGGCTTATCTCAATGAGCGTAACGATGCTAGGTATGTGTTTTTCATGGATCCGGCGGCCGGCGATGCGGCACCGGTGATGCCCAACCTCCATGCAGACGACATCTTGCTGCTGGGCTCGTTCTATGCCGTCAACCCACGCAACCGCCAGCGTGTGGAGCAGCTGCTGGCGCTGGCCCGTGAAAGAGGGGCCATCGTCTATTATGATGTCAACCTGCGCTCGCCCCATGCCGACATGTTGCCTCGGCTGTTGCCGTTTATCGAGCAGGTGATGGGGCAGGTCAGTGTGGTGCGTGCCAGTAGGGGCGACCTGCGTGTGGTGTTTGGCACCACGTCGGCCGACAGCCTGTATCGGTCGGTGGTAGGCCCCCGCTGTCCCCGCATGGTCTGCACCCGTGCCGCCGACCCCGTGAGTGTCTACACCCCGCAGGGCACCTACAGCTATCCTGTGCAACCCATCACCACGGTGAGCACCATTGGTGCGGGCGACAACTTCAATGCCGGCTTTATCTATGGCCTTGTGCGGCTGGGCATCACGCGTCGGCAGTTGGAACGGGGACTCAGCCAAGAGCAATGGGCCCAACTGGTGGACTATGCCCAACAGTTCTCGCAAGATTGCTGCATGCACCTGGGCAACTATATCTCGGAGGAGTTGGCAGGACGGTTGAGATAGGGCGCGGTGTGTCTCCCCTTACCTAAAAGTGAAGGTTTTGCCAAAGACATTCTATTTCTTTCTCAACAGCAGATACCCCACGGTGGCTCCGATGATAGAGGCGACCAGGATGCCCACCTTCGCTTGTATGAGATGAGCTGGCGTGGTGAAAGCCAGCATCGTGACAAACATCGACATGGTGAAGCCGATGGAGGCCAGACAACCGATGCCCCAAACCATCCGCCATGTCATGGAGCGCGACCGCCGGCCAATGCCCAGCTTCTCTGTGACCCACACGGCAACCGCGATGCCGATGGGCTTGCCCAACAGCAGGCCACAGAGCACGCCTATGGCTACTTGGTTGGCAAAGAGCACCTGAACATCCATGTCGACGAACGAGATGCCCGCATTGGCCAACGCGAAGATGGGCATCACCACAAACGATACAAAGGGATGAAGCTGATGTTCGAGCTGCTGGAGTGGAGGGATGGCTTGCGCGGAGTCTTGCTGCACCTTGGCCAGTATCTTCAGTTGGTCGGGTTCTAGTGTCCGGACGTCATTGGAGCCTGCACGCTCAAACTGCCGGGTGAGCTTTTTGATGCGGGCAATGAACGCTGCCTCGGGAATGCGCGAGTCGGCAGGTATCACCATGGCCGCGAGTACCGCCGAAATGGTGGCGTGGATGCCCGAGGTGAGGAATGACACCCATACTCCGCCAATGCCCAGAAGACCGTAGAACAGCACGTTTTTCACGCCAAGGCGGTTGCCGATGAACATCAGCACGAGGAAGGCGAGGCCCAAGGCGAGATTCAGCATGTTGATCTGTGAGGTGTAGAACAGGGCGATGACAATGACACTCCCCAGGTCGTCGACGATGGCGAGTGTGGTGAGAAACACCTTGGCCGATACTGGAACCCGGTCGCCCAGCATATAGACCACAGCCAAGGCAAAGGCGATGTCGGTGGCCATGGGAATACCCCAGCCAACGGATTCGGGTGTTCCGGCGTTGAACAACAGGTAGAACAGAGCGGGAAACAGCATGCCAAACACGGCAGCCATCACCGGCAGGGTCACCTTGCGAATGTCGCGCAGCTCGCCACCGATAAACTCTTGTTTGAGTTCGAGACCTACCACAAAGAAGAACATCGACATCAGGCCGTCGTTCACCCAGTGGCCGATGCTGAAGTTGAGGTAGGGCTGGCCATTGATGACAAATCCGAAATGATGTTCCAGGAAATGTGTGTACTCCTCGCTCAGGGGTGAGTTGGCGAGCACCAGCGCCAATACGACAAACACTCCCAGCACGATGCCGCTCGACTTCTCTCGGTGCAGAAATTGCAAGGCAGGTATAAACAGGCGGGTCTCGATGTTTTTTTGTAATTGCTCTCTCATTCTTAATGCATGTATTTGTTGGTTGGCTATGGCTTTTTATCCATGTCAGGGGCGCCCTCACGGCGTGATGATCAACCGCAGACTGTCGGCCTTACACCGGCTCTTGAGCCATCGCTGGAGGGTAGTGCGGTTCGATGGGTCTATTCTCGACCTGCTGTTGACCACAGCGAGGATATATCTTTTCTGCCTTGCCGAGTCGGTTGCCACCTCGCTGACATTCGACAGGCTGAGCTGCGCCACCTGCGGGAAGAGTGTTTTAAGCTCCGGTTGCAAGTCTTTTGCCAGCGACTCGTAGCGTGTATAGTTGGCTAAACTACTCTCCAGCTGTCGTATCTGTTGCGACTGTTCAATGGTTTTCTGGTTCTGTGCCTCGCCGCTCATCACGGGGTTCGATATCTCCTTGTTTGTTCGTAACAGACTGTCTGACTGTTCGCCCTGGATGATGTTGAGCTGATAGCCACCCAACTGATACTCCCCAAGTTTACTTGCGGCTTGCTTGATGGCACTATTGGGAATGGTTTTGCCTAAGGCCAAGATGTTGAGCATCTTGTCGTTCTCGTCAATGGTGTTTGACAGTATCTGCGTGCCCTTGAACGCTAGTTCTGTACGCACAAATTTCCGGAGGTTGTTGTTGGCGATGCTCTGTCTGATGATGAGCCATGTCATGTATGAGGCGGGTAGCATGGTGAGTACCACGATGACAATGATATAGCGTTTCACCTTTCTCATGCTGTCGGCATCGGGTAGGGTGATCTGTCTGAACTTCAGCATCCGGGTTCCCACCAATGTGGCCAGGCCGATAAACACGGTGTTGATGAAAAACAGGTAGAAGGCCCCCAGAAAGTAGGAGAGGTTGCCCACCGCCAACCCGTAGCCTGCGGTACACAAGGGCGGCATGAGAGCCGTGGCAATGGCCACGCCGGGAATGACGTTGCCCTTGCCCTTGGTGGTAAGGGCTATAAAGCCAGCCGCGCCACCCAGAAGGGCGATGAGCACATCGTAGAGCGATGGCGACGTGCGGGCCAATAACTCAGACTGCGCCTCGTCGAGCGGTGTGATGGCAAAATAGATGGTGGCTGTGATTACACTGATGACGGTCGCCACAAGGAAGTTGGTGGCCGACCGTCTCAACAGGCTGATGTCGCTGATACCCACGGCTAAGCCCATGCCGATGATGGGGCCCATCAAGGGCGAGATGAGCATGGCGCCGATGATGACGGCGGTGGAATTGACATTCAGACCCAATGAGGCTATGAAGATGGCGAATATCAATATCCAGAGCTGTGCTCCCTGAAAGTCGATCGAACTCTCCACATTTTCGAGGATGGTCTTCTCGTCGTCTTTGTCGGGATGGATATTGAAATATTTTTTCAACAACGAGATTAATGGTGTCGCTTCCTTCTTCATAGACTGATGTTATTTGTCATAGAACAAACGAGACTTTATACAGTTTATTGCTTGGAGACACTTTCCAAAGCATAGTTGTGGAAAGCGTCTCCAAGTCTGCTCAACTTGCGTGCGGTATATTGGAACGTTCGTCTGTAACGATGTCCTGAGCAATGTTCGAGAACTCGGTCGTCAATCCTTTTACGGAGTTGTCATACTCATACAAACCGAACCGGGGTTCGGTCTGACCTGCTGAATACAGCCACAGCGAGTTGTAGTCGGACAGCTTTTCGCCCATCTCCACCAGTTGTCCAAGATATTCGGCAATCGACTTATTCTCTTTGATATACACCACGGGCATATCTTTGATGATAGGACTGTGCCTGCGGGTGGCATCATGATGGAAAGCGAGCAGCCTGCAACCATCGGGCATGATGGCTACCATCTGAAAGGTCATGCTTTTGCCGATTCCCGGGAGATTCATAACGTTGCGGTCGGTGGCCAGGAATGGGAGTTCAAAATGTTTTCTTATGCATTGTATCTTCTCTGCGTAAGGATGGTCGCTATTGAAGAAGCCAATCATCTTGGTGCTGTCATCTACCGGAATCTGTCCGAAGACTTTTTCCTCCTTCTGTTCTTGCAGCGACCTGCTGTTGGGTGCAAACACGGCATGATTCTCTTCGAAACCTTTCACAGAGAACGTGTAATAGCACAAGATGCCAATATTGTTGAGTTCCTGTCGCAGTTTGGCTGTGTGGCCACGTCGCGAAGCCGCCACATTAAATACCAGTTGGTTGGTCACGGTCCATCCTGCCGAATGTAGGCGCTGAATGCCTTGGCACACCTCAGGCGTAATTTCCAATGGTGTCTGGAAATGCGTCTGGATAAAGAACTGTCTGATACCCACTTCTTCGGCTTTCTGCCTGAACTCTCTGAGTATCTCCACCAACTCATCATCGATGCGCATAGGTAGGTACACTGGCAGTCGGGTGCCCAGACGCACGCGCTCTATCTCGGCATATTTCTCTCCCTCAGCTCGGGCTTTGTTGTCCTCGCGTTTGAGTTTTGCCATGATGTACACCGCTTCGAGAATTTTCCTCAGGCTTTTGTTGCGACTCATGAGCGCATCACCGCCCGTGATGAGAATATCTCTCAGCTGTTTGTCCTCACGGTAATATTTCATCAGTCGGCGCAGCTTTCCATCCCAGGTCTCCTTGGGCTTGAGCGCATCAAGGTCAAAGTTGAATCGTCCGCTTTGGAAATCATAGAGTCGCTGGCAGGATGCACAGAGGCCACCACACGCCCTGCCGCCCGTGTCGGGAATGAGGATAGCCACCTCGGGATACCGGCGATGGATATTGTTGCCCTCAGGCAACAGCCATCCTGCAGCGTTTGGCTTTCCTGGCTCCACCTGGTCTTCTTTCTCCCAAGCCTTGATGTTGCCGAAGGTATCGACCAGCTCGTGTGAGTAGAACACATACGAGCGCAGTGCCACATCATCGAATCCCTCGCCCGTGGTGTCCATGAGCGATATATAATAAGGTGTGACAAACACCGGTATGCCTTTCTTCTGAGCTTTCTTGTAGATGCTCTTCGTCTCCTCCGACAAGGTATCTCCCATAAGGTGGTTCAGTTCCCTCAGACTTCGTGCTGCCATGACAAGATGGAACCGATAATCGTTCCACCATTCTTCCACCATGGCGTGCTTTGCCGTAACATCTATGCCATCGGGAAACACATACCGGCTGCGCCCCGAATGACAGCCGTCGATACGCTCCACAAGTCGGGCAATGATACGGTGTTTGTTGAGACGGCGAATCGCCTGTATCTTGGCATCGGTACCTTTCTCCCACCTGCTTGCCCATTTCTGTACTTGCCGTTTGGTGGGCAGCACAGGTCCTGGTGTGCCAAGCGCCTCAAATTGCTTGTAGACATCGATAAGAAAATCGGGATGGAACGCCTCTGGACGATACGTTCCGGTGAGAAAATTCCATAGGGTAGTGATTGTTTCCAACTTCATGGTTTTTCCTGTCGATGCCTCCTTGACCGACCATCCGTCGTGCATGATCAGGCTTCTGATGGTTTCTTCCTGCGGGTTGAGTTGCCGTTCGCCGTTGAGCTCCAGTTCTTCTGCGAGCCAGACTTTGAAATGCTCTGGGGATTGTGCCCTTGTCGCAATTCTTTTGATCCATCCTAAATTTGTTTCGAACATGACCTTTACATCTTGTGATGTGAGTTTCATTTTCTTTTGCTTCATACGCATATTATTTTATGATTGGTTTATTGGGCTGTGAATGCCTATTCCTGCAACAAGATGGCCGTGTTGATCAGAGCCAGATGGGAATAGGCTTGTGGAAAGTTGCCTAACAGCCGCTTGGTCTCAAAGTCCAGGTCTTCGCTAAACAATCCCAAGTGATTGGAATAAGTCAGCATCCTCTCAAACAGCTCGCGTGCTTCTTCCTTCTCGCCAATGACGTACATCGCCCGAATCAGCCAGAAGGTACACAGGGTGAAAGCTGAGGTTGGCGTGCCGAAATCGTCAGCGGCATGGTATCTGTACATGAGTCCGTGGTGAAAGAGGTCTTTCTTCACGGCTTGAACGGTCTTGATGAATCTGCTGTCGTCACTGTTGATAAAGCCATACTCTTCCATGATCAAAAGCGAAGAGTCCATATTGGTGTTGCCGTATGCCTGGGTGAAACTCTGCACTTCTTCTTTCCAGCCTTTTGCAAAAACATCTTGTCGTATCTTCTCAGCCTCGTTTTCCCACAAGCGTTCATAAGTGTTCTTGTTCAGCAGTCTGGCAATCTTGGCGCCCCTGTCCATCGCCACCCAGCACATGATCTTCGACGAAACGAAATGCTGAGCTTTTCCTCTGATTTCCCAAATACCCTTGTCGGGTTTCTTCCATTCGTTCATCACAGTCACCATGATGTTTTTCACCATGTCCCAAACATCTTCCCGGGCCTCCTGTCGGGTTGGCAGAAGGGTGAAGAACTGATATATCAGGTTCATGAGATAGCCATAAGAGTCGTTTTGCTTCTGGCCATACGCCGCGTTGCCTATCCGCACCGGTTTCGAATCTTGGTATCCAGAGAGGTGCAGAAGGTCTTCTTCCGTGAGTTTCTGTTCCCCCCTTATGCCGTACATGATTTGGAATTTGTCATGGTTAGCCACAAAGGTTGACCTCACGAACTGCATAAAACGTTTGGCTGCCTTTTCGTGTCCAAGTTTCACCAGCGTCTCTATAGACATCGAGGCATCGCGCAACCAGCAGAAACGGTAATCCCAGTTACGGGTCTCACCTATGGCTTCGGGCAAACTTGTGGTGAGGGCGGCCAGCATGGCTCCATTGTGCGAGGACAGCAGTTTGAGTGTCAGCATGCTGCGCTCGATGATGTCATTGTATTTCTTAAACTTCTTTGTGCGTTCCGACCAGTTGAGCCAGT
>CAZBQA010000002.1:0-130050 GCA_964493905.1 uncultured Prevotella sp. | reverse complement strand
ACTCGAAGCAGAGTGTGGTTCGACTCGAAGCAGAGTGTGGTTCGACTCGAAGCAGAGTGTGTTTCGACTCGAAGCAGAGTGTGGTTCGACTCGAAGCAGGGTTGCTTGGTGGCGTTGGCGCAGTGCCATGACGGCGTTCTCTGTGTGCCACAGCATCGTTATCGCAGTGGCGAAGGGCCTTGCTTTCTGCAATATTGGTATTTTATTCTGTGAAAAAGATAACGCCGGGATGTGCGGTTTGCCGTAACTTTGCAACATCATTCTTAATTGTGGATTTTATGAAAGCCAAGCACCACCAGGTCACGACGGCGGGCCTGGGCATCAGGTTCGTGATGATCGTGGCCGCGATGATGATGACCATTCATGCCACCCAAGCACAACAGACTATGGTATTGACAACAAGACAACAATGTCTCTCGGCCATCGCGGGCCTTGAGGCCAAGGGCGACCTGCCGCAGCTCGGCGGGGCCATCGACACGGCGCTGGACGAGGGGCTCACCGTGGCCGAGATCAAGGAGGCCCTCTCGCAACTCTACGCTTACACCGGATTTCCGCGCTCGCTCAACGCCCTGGGGCGACTGCAACAGGTGGTGGCCGACCGACAGGCAGTGGGCAAGGCCACAGCGATGGGGCACGACGACCAGACGGTGGTGCCCCCGGGCTTCGATGCCCTGAAGCAGGGCACCGAGGTGCAGACGCGGCTCAGCGGTCGCCCCTTCGATTATGCCTTCGCTCCGCGCACCGACTATTATCTCAAGGCCCACCTCTTTGGCGACATCTTCGCCGGTAAGGTGCTCTCCGAGTCCGACCGCGAGGTGGTGACGCTCAGCGCCATCGCCAGTCTGCCGGGGTGTGAGTCGCAGCTCGAGGCCCACTGCCGCGGCGCGCTCAACATGGGTGTGGGCCGCGACCAGCTGCGCGACATACCCTCGGTGCTCGAGGCCTGTGTGGGCCAGGCCGAGGCGGCACGTGCCCGCGAGGCCGTGGCACGGGTGCTGGGCGAGCCGGTTGCCGACGAAGACCGCCCGCGCAAGGGCATCGAGGCATCGCCGTGGCCGGTGGGCGAGCCCAATGTGGCCTACGCCCGCTATTTCACGGGCAACAGCTATCTGGCACCCCTCGGCGGCGGGGCTTCCAACGTCACCTTCGAGCCGGGCTGCCGCAACCACTGGCACATCCATCACCACAGCGTGCAGGTGCTCGTCTGCGTGGCCGGTCGGGGCTGGTATCAGGAGTGGGGCAAGCCTGCCGTGGCCCTCACGCCGGGCATGGTGATTGCCATTCCTGCCGACACCAAGCACTGGCACGGAGCGGCGAGCGACAGCTGGTTCCAGCACATCGCCTATGTCACCGAGGCGCAGGCCGATGCCTCCAACGAGTGGCTGGAGGCGGTAGACGATGCCGACTACCGGCAGCTGCCATAACCCTTCGGGCGTAGCGGCCCCGACGAATGTGTCTGGGGGGCTCGCCTGTCATTCAGCACTACATGAATCAACTCTTACATCCTTTGCATGGGGTTGCCCGGCCGCCGCAGCGGTTCAACAATCCTTTTGGCTATGAGCCCGACGACCTCTGCCGCCGGGCCATGGCCGAGGTGGTCGACTATCTGGAGGGTCGCGCCACGCAGCGCTTCGCCGATGCCGGGGCGCCCGCCCCCTTTCGGGCAGAGATTGGGCAGGGCAAGATGTTCGGGGTGCTCATCGTGGAGAGCGATGCCGAGCCCCGCTATGGCTATCTGGCCGGTTACAGCGGACAGGTGTGCGGGCGCAGCGACTGGCCCGCCTTTGTGCCGGCGGTGTTCGACTATCTGCAGCCCGACGGCCACTTTAAGCGTGAGGAGGCCGGGATTGTGGAGCTGAACCATGCCATCGACCGTCTGCGCCGTGAGCCGCTGCCCGAGGCTGACGGTGAGGCTGCACCACGGCCGACCTTCGTGAAGGGCCGCCGCGACGGCGAGAGCGAGGACGACTACATCAGTCGGCGGCAGTTCGAGAATGCCGAACTGCACCGCTGGAAACTGGCCGATCGCGGGCGTCAGGCCGCCACAGAGCAGGTCCGGCGACAAAAAGAAGACAAGATACGCCATCTGAAGACCCTGCGGCGTGGCAAGAGCGACGCGCTGCAGACATGGCTGTTCAGGCATTTCGTCATGCGCAACGCCCGGGGCGAGGCGCGCGACCTGGTCGACATCTTCGCCCCGGTGGGCGGTGCGCCGGCGGGCAGCGGCGAGTGTTGCGAGCCCAAGCTGCTGCAGTATGCCTTTGCCCATGGACTGCGGCCGGTGAGCATGGCCATGTTCTGGTGGGGCGAGAGTCCGCGCGAGGAGGTGCGCCACCACCTGCAGTGCTATCCGGCGTGCAACAGCAAGTGCAGGCCCATCTTGCGATGGATGCTGCAGGGACTCGACGTGATGCCCGACCCGCTGGCCCAGCCCACCCACCACGAACTGCAGACGGTGTATGAGGACGAGGCTGTGTGTGTGGTCAACAAGCCCGCAGGCATGCTCTCGGTGCCGGGCAAGAGCGGGCGCGAGAGTGTGCTGAGCGTCATGCGCCAGCGCTATCCTGAGGCAGACGGTCCGTTGGTGGTTCACCGGCTCGACATGTCTACCAGCGGACTCATGGTCATTGCCAAGACCATGGCGGCCTATCACCACCTGCAACGGCAGTTTGCCAGTCATGCGGTGAGCAAGCGTTATGTGGCCGTATTGAGTCACGACCTGCAGGTGGAGCGCGGCACCATCAGGTTGCCGCTGCGCCCCGACCTGGCCGACAGGCCGCGGCAGGTGGTCGACGAGGTGCATGGGCGGTATGCCGAGACACGGTTCGAGCGCACGGGCGAGTGCAGGGTGGCGCTCTGGCCGCTCACGGGGCGCACCCACCAGCTGCGCCTGCACTGCGCCCATCGCCAGGGACTGGGCAATCCCATCAAGGGCGACGCCCTCTATGGGCGGTCGGCCGACCGCCTCTACCTGCACGCCGAAGAGATTGTGTTCACCCATCCCACCACGGGTGAACGGGTGACGTTCAGGGCCGACAGCCATTTCTGAAACCGCAAGGCGTGTTGTGACACTGGGTCGCAACACGCCTTGAACTATGGTGGAGCAGGCCTTTGGCCTGTTTGTGATAATACCTTTTTATTTATTTCATACCAGCATCATGATGAGCATTTGCGCAATGACCACGCGCAGGAACATGCCCAGCGGGTAGACCGTGGCGTATGATATGCTGGCCGTATCGCCCGGGGTGGTGTCGTTGGCATAGCCCAGGGCCATGGGGTTGGCCATGCTGCCGCAGAGGATGCCGCAGATGGTGCCGTAGTCGTATTTCTTGGTGCGCAGGGCGATGAGGCCCACGATGAGCACGGGCACGATGGTGATGACGAAGCCGATGCCGATCCAGACAAATCCCTCGGGCCTCACCACCGTGGTGAAGAAGTCCTTGCCCGCGTCGAGGCCGAGGCAGGCCAGGTAGAGCGAGATGCCGAGCTTGCGCAGCATGAGACTGGCCGAGCGGGTGGTGTAGGAGATGAAGTGCATCTTCGGACCGAGTGCGCCCACGATGATACCCATGATGATGGGGCCGCCGGCGATGCCCAGGCGGATGGGCGTGCTCATGCCCGGCAGCGAGAGGGGGATGGTGCCCAGGGCCAGACCCAGGATGATGCCCAGGAAGATGCTGCCGATATTGGGCTCTTCGAGTGTCTTGACGGAGTTGCCGAAGAAGTGCTCGGCATTGTCCACATCCTCGCGCTTGCCCACGATGGTGACACGGTCGCCATACTGCAAGCGCAGGTTGTTGCTGGCCAGCAGCTTGATGTCGCCGCGGATGACGCGGCTGACGTTCACGCCGCACACCTGCCGCATGTGTAGCTGGCCGAGCCGTTTGCCGTTGAGGCCGCGGCGTGTCACCACGCAGACGCGGCTCTCGACGTTGGCGTCGATGGCGTTCCAGTCGATCTGCTCGCGGTTCCAGTCTTTCTTCTCCTGCTGTCCGAAGAGCAGCACGAGGGCTTCCTCGTCTTCGGTGGTGGTGACGATGAGCAGCGAGTCGTTGACCTGGATGACGGTGTCGGCCAAGGGTACGATGACCTCCTTGCCGCGCCAGATGCGCGACACGATGAAGTGCAGGTGGGTCATCTGGGCAATCTGCGCGATGGTCTTGCCTGCAATGGCGGGGTTGATGGCGGTGAGCTGGGCGATGTAGGTATGGTCGTCGTCGGCCAGCGAGTGGGCTTGCAGGTCCTCGGGCTTGACAAAGGCCTTGCGGATGAGCACCATGGCGAAGATTACGCCCACCACACCCAGGGGATAGGTCACGGCGGTGGCCAGGGCGGCGCTGCCGCTGGCGATGCCCAGGTGGCTCAGGGCCTGGGTGGCGGCACCGAGTGCAGGGGTGTTGGTGGTGGCGCCGCAGAGCAGGCCTACCATGTTGGGCAGGCTCACGCCGGTAAGGGGGATGAGTACGAGTGCAATCAGCGTGCCCAGCACGATGACGGCCAGGCTCCACAGGTTGAGGGCCATGCCCTCATGGCGCATGGAGCCGAAGAAGTTGGGACCCACGTGCAGGCCGAGGCAGTAGACAAACATCGAGAGGCCGAAAGTCTCCACGTAGTCGAGGGTCTGGCTCGATACCGACAGGCCGAAGTGACCGGCGATGATGCCGACAAAGAACACGAAGGCGATGCCCAGCGATATGCCCATGACCTTGACACGGCCCAGGGCTAGTCCTATGGCGATGACCAGGGAGATGACGATGACGGCCTGGATTGACGAGTGACTGCTGAAAAGAGAGGTAATCCAATCCATGGGTATGGAGGGGTGGGTTGTTGGTTTGTTGTGGGGCGGGGTTGTTGGTTTGTTGGTGGGGCGGCTGACGGGTTTGTTGGTGGGGCGGCTGGCTGGTTGCTGATGGGTCGGGCACGTGTGGGTCAGAGCACGCTCAGGTACCGCTCCAAGGGTATGCCGCGGTTCTTGTCGGCGTTGTCTTTGTTCAGTTCGATGAGCTGGTACACGGCATCCATGGCCTTGCGGGTCGACTGGCGCAGGGGCTCGTCGTTGAGGAGATGGCCGATGAGCACAGCCGAGAAGATGTCGCCCGTGCCGGGAAAGTGGACGGGAATCTCGGTGTAGGGTAAGTGGAAGTATTCGCCGGTGACGTGGTTGTAGCCCACAACACAATGCTGACCGTCAACGGGAATGGAGGTGATGAGCACCGACTTGGCACCGATGGCATGCAGTTGGTCGAGCAGCGCCTTGGCCTCGGCCATGGTCACGCCTTCCGAGCGGTAGGTGGTGCCGGTGAGATAGCAGGCCTCGGTGTGGTTGGGGAAGATGAGGTCGGCCACGGCAATCATCTCGAGCATGCTCTTGATGGTGGCCGGCGACACGCCGTTGTAGAGCTTGCCCTCGTCGCCCATGATGGGGTCGACAAACACGGTGGTACCTTCGGCGGCCTGCTCACGGCAGTAGGCCGACACAATACGGGCCTGGCGCTCGGAGGTGATGAAGCCGGTGGCAATGGCGTTGAACTTGAAGCCCAGCTCCTTCCATACGGGGAACACACCGGTGATGTAGTCGGTGGTGTCGAGAATGTTGAACTTGCCGTAGTCGAGGGTGTTGGACACCAATGCCGTGGGCAGGTTGTACGTGGGATGCCCCATATACGACAAGATGGGCAGCATGGCGGCGGTGGCTACCTTGCCGTAGCCTGCCATATCGTTGATGAGAAGGATCTGCTTTTTGCTCATGTCTGTGTTGAATCGCTTGCAAAGTTAGTAAAAAGATGAAAGGTGGGGAAGTAAAAAGACAAAAAACGTTGGATATTTGAAAAATAACCGAAAAAAGACACTAAAGGCGACGGCATGTCGTTTTTAAATCGTAATTTCGTCGTTACATATTAAATCTGTACTTCAATCATGACAAACGACAACAACTATTGTCTGATACTGGCCGGTGGCGTCGGGCGTCGTCTCTGGCCGTGCAGCCGCAGCAATTATCCCAAACAGTTTATTGACTTTTTCGGCACGGGCCGCACACAGCTGCAGCAGACGTATGATCGTATGGTCAAGATCATTCCAGCCGACCATATCTTCATCAATACCAACATCATCTACATCGACATTGTCATGCAGCAGTTGCCGGAGGTGCCGCGTTCGCATATCATGGCCGAGCCCGTCAACCGCAACACGGCGCCGAGCATCGCATGGGCCAGCCACCGCATCTACCGCACCAACCCCGATGCCAACTTCATCGTGGTGCCTTCCGACCAGGTGGTGATGAAGGAGGACGCCTTCAAACAGAGTGTGCTCGAGGGACTCGACTTCGTGGCCACGCACAAGAACTTCCTCACGCTGGGTGTCAAACCCACGCGACCGGAGCCGGGCTACGGATACATACAGGTGTCGGAGCCCGTGGGGAGCAATGTCTATAAGGTGAAGACCTTTACCGAGAAGCCCGACCGCGAGTTTGCACAGATGTTTATGGAGAGTGGCGAGTTTTACTGGAACACGGGTCTTTTCCTCTCCAACGTCTCGTTCCTGCACGATAAATTCGCCAAGATACTGGCCTCCATGTTGCGCCATCTCAATCGTCTGAAACAGTCGGCCACAGCTGCTGAGGAAGAAGACTATATGCTGGAGATGTTCCCCTCCTGCCCCAACATGTCGATAGAGTCGGGCATCCTGGAGAAGTCGGAGGATGTATGCGTGATGACATGCGACTTTGGATGGGCCGACCTCGGTACCTGGCACAGCATCTACGAGGCGTTGCCCAAGACCGACGACGACAATGTGGTCATCGATTCGGACGTGATGATCGAGAACAGTCACCAGAATATCATCAAGCTGCCCAAAGGCAAACTGGGCGTCATCAACGGTCTGGAAGGATTCATCGTGGCCGAGAAAGATAATGTGCTTTTGATTTGCAAAAAAGAAGACTCCTCGGCCCTCATCCGCAAATACGTGAATGAGGTGCAACTCAAGAAAGGAGACGAGTATATCTAGGCACCGAAAGGACGAAGGAAAGAAGGTCCGGAAAATAAAAACGGCACAGGCTTCAGATTGCAGAAGCTGTGCCAGGATACACGAAAGGCTCGCCCCAGGCGAGCCTTTGTCATGTTTATGCCAATTGCTGGAATGCCGCGAAGATCTTGTCGGCGGTAGCTTTCATCTCCTCGTCGCTCAGTTTCACATGCTTCTTGAAGTCCACATCGCCCTCGGTGTTGATGGGCATGAGGTGGATATGGGCATGGTTGACCTCAAGGCCGAGCACCACCTGGGCCACTTTCTTGCAAGGGAAGGCGATGCGGATGGCACGTGCCACCTTCTTGGCAAAGACCTCGAAGGCTGCCAGCGACTCGTCGTCCATGTCGAAGATATAGTCCACTTCCTCCCTGGGGACGACCAGCGTGTGGGCCTTCACCACGGGGTTGATGTCGAGAAAAGCATAGAACCGCTCGTCCTCGGCGCATTTGTAGCTGGGAATCTCACCCGCAGCGATCTTACTGAAAATGGTAGACATAAGGCTCGGTGTTAGGCAATGCTGATGTTGTCGATACGCAGTTTGAGTATGCCACGTGGCACCTGGATCTCGGCCACGTCGCCCACCTTCTTGTTCAAGAGTCCCTGTGCGATAGGGGTATGGATCGAGATCTTGCCCTCTTTGATGTTGGCCTCAGTCTCACTCACGATGGTATAAGTCACCTTTTTGTCGGTGCCCATGTTGGTGAGCTCCACTTTGCTCATGATTTGCACCTCGTCGGCCGAGAGGCGGCTGGTGTCGAGGATCTTTGCCTGGGCAATGGTCATCTTCAGTTCGTTGATCTTGTTCTCCAGATGCACTTGTGCCTCCTTGGCCGTGTCGTACTCCGAGTTTTCACTTAAGTCACCCTTGTCGGCAGCCTCGGCTATTGCCGCAGACGCTTTCGGGCGTTCAACCGCTTCAAGTTGGTGAAGCTGAGCCACGAGCTTGTCGTAGCCCTCTTGTGACATGTAAGCCATAAATTATTTGTTTAATGTTTATTCATGTTTAACGGGTATTCTAGAAAACAAGATTCCGACATCCTTCTTGAATGTCGGAATCTTGCTCTCTAAAATCTTCGTTTTTATCTAACGGTGCAAAGTTAGTCATTAATTTCTAATGTGCAAACTTTTTTGCGGTAATTTTTCCCAATAGCTTGATTTAAATCAATAAATAGTGTAATATGGATAATTTATATCGAATACGCTTGCTGGAAAAACCGCAAATTACTAATTTTGCATAGTGTTTTTCATAGTATTAGATTTAAGGTTAACAAAGGTTGGGACTCGGCGGAGCCCCTTTTTTTGTGCCCTTAAAGCGTGAACTTGTAGCCTAAGCTAATCTGAAACACACTGTTCTTCGGGTCTTCGTTCTCGAATAATTTGGTAACACCCCAGTTGTAGCGCGCGTCGAGCACAATGTTGTTGAACTCGTAAGACAGTCCCACGGGGATGCTCAGGTCGAATTTCTTGAGTGAAACGGGAGCCCCTGAAGCAGCCAAAGCCTCCTCAAGGCCTACTTCTGCACTGGCACCTCCACTCGAAACCTTTGCCTTGTCGTTCACCATGAATCCCGGTTGCAGTCCCAGCTTGACGGCCAGGCCCTTCGTGACGTACACATTGGCGAGGATAGGCACATTGATATAGTCTAACTTGATGGTACCATCAATGCCGTCTGCTGATTCTTTGGAACCTTGCATCGAGTAGATCACGCCGCCCGAAAGGCTGAAGATGTCGGTGAACTGATACTCCAGTTCTGCGCCGATGGCTGGTGCGATACGTGGGTCGGAGCCGTCGCTCTCGGTGATAGAGGCAATGTTCAGGGCTACCTTGGGCTGTAATGTCAGGGTCCCAACTGCCTGCTGTGCATAGGTTGCCACAGTGGCGAGCAACATCATAGTACTTACTAATAATTTTTTCATGTGAGTTTGGTTTAAAAAAATAATAATATTGATGTGATTAATTACCGGTTGCAAAGATATAACAAAAATAAAGAACAAGGTTAGTGCTGTCCGTTATTTTTATGTCTCAACGGTCCTGACGACCATTGTCAGTGGTTTGTGCTTGATGAGAAAGAGCTGTGTCAAAGGCGTTGCTCCCTGGCTCGGAGCCTTCCTCGAAGGACGACTGCTATACTGCTTATGCAGGAGTACTACGCCATTGGCACAGCTCTATGTTGTCTCGGGCTTGGCCCCGAGCTAATGATTAAATGTGGAACTTATAGCCTACCGTGAACTGGAAGACGCTGTTCTTGGAATCATAGTTGTCTACGACCTTAATCACGCCGAAGTTGTAACGGGCATCGAAAACCAGGTTGTTGAACTCATACGACAGGCCCACGGGGATGGAGAGGTCCACCGACTTCACGTCAGAGATGTTGTCGTCGCTCACGTTGAATCCGGGCTGCAGACCCAGTTTCACGGCAAATCCCGGAGCTACATACACGTTGGCCAGCAAGGGCATGTTGATGTAATCGAACTGGGCGTTCTTGGTTCCCTGCATCGAATAGAGGGCGCCGGCCGTGAGGCTGAACATGCGTGTCATGGGAAACTCAAACTCGGCACCCGTCACCAGACCCACGCGGGCATCGTCGCTGCTGTTGGTAAGGTCGGCAATGTTCAAGCCGGCCATAGGCTTAATGCTGATACTGTTGGACCTGTTCTGTGCGAAAGTGACCATAGAAACCATCATGACCACCGCCATTAAAATAACTTTTTTCATACTCTTCTAATCTTTAAGTTAACGAAACACCACTCTGGTGTTCTGTCCGCAAAGATATATAAAATCGGGTTAGTTCCCTTTGGTTTTATACTTTTTTTTATGATTGACAAGATTTATTTGTTTTTATTCGGGTATTTTGCGTGTTTTTTTGTATGAACATACGCTAGCAGCTCTTTGAACACGGGGTCTGCCTCCAGCGTCGTGGGGTTGCCGGTGAGCAGCAGCTGCTTTCTGGCGCGGGTAAGGGCCACGTTGAGTTTACGGTCTACGATGCGCCCGTTGTCGTCGAAACTGTTGGCCGTCAGGAAGTCGAGCTGATATTGTTGCTGGATGGTAAACGAGTAGATGATCACGTCGCGCTGCGAGCCTTGGTAACGTTCCACGGTGTCGATGCTGATGTTGTCGAGCTCGGCGATGCCGAGTTTGCTGATCTCCCGGCGTATCATCGCAATCTGGTTGCGGTAGGGTACGATGACGCCCACGGTCTTGTCGGCATCGAAGGCCTCACCGTAGAAGCGATGGATGCGCCGCAGCAGGTCGGCCACGATGTGCGCCTCGTCGGTGTTCACCTTGTCGGAGAGGTCAGGCCGACGGCAGTCGCGCGAAGGCACAAAGAGCACCCGGTGCCGCTTCAGCAGGTCGTCGAGCTCATCTTGCGAAGGCTCCCAGTAGTCGAGTGTCTGCTCCAGCTGGTGGGGCAGGGGCACGGGCTGCAGCTGTTCGGTGGCATAGAACGCCGTATTGGGAAACTCCGCAATCTCGGGGTGCATGCGCCCCTGGCGGTTCAGCGTGGCCATGAAGTCGGTGCGCCCCAGTCGCTGCTCCTGTCGGATGAGCCGTTCAAAGAGACTGTTCTTGCAGCTCTCCAGTCCGATGGCCTGCAGTTCGGTATCGTCTACGGCCGCGTCGAGGTCGTTCTGCTGCACCACGGCGGGCAGCTGCTTGTGGTCGCCGATGAGGATAAACTTGTCGATGTTGCATCCCTCCGCGGTTGCTGCGTCGGTGCCGGCATGGTGGCTGGCCAGCAGTCCGATGATGCCCGGCTCCAGGATCTGTGAGCTCTCGTCGACGATGGCCAGTCCAAAATGTCTGAGTGCGAAGATGAACGGGTGCGACTGGAGCATCGAGGTGGTCGACACGATGACCGGCGCCGCCGTCAGTCGCTGCCTCATCTTGCCCAGCGTGGGTCGCTCGCCCATGACGTTGGCAATGAGGTACGGCTCAAACTGCGGGGCGCAACTCAGTTCGTTGCCCAGCCTGATGAAGTCGATGCCCGCCTCCACCAGCATGCCGCAAATCTCGTCTACGGCGCGGTTGGTGTACGACAGCAGCAGTATGCCTCCTGCTTGCGGCGGCTGCGTGGCCGCCAGTTGCTCCTCCACCAGAAACCGCAGCGCCCTGCTGGTCTTGCCCGTTCCCGGCGGTCCCACCAGCAGAAAGTAGTCGTGCGCCTGCTTCGCCTTCAGCAGCATGGGGTCGAGCACAGGGTCGTAGCTGCGCGTCAATGTCACGCTTTTGTCGCAGCGGGGCGCGCGCTGACCCAGCAGCAAGGCCTTGCGGTCGGCGGTGGAGGTCGCCCATTCGTACAGCGACCTGATGGCTGCCGAGCCCCCCACGTCGCTGCTGCCGTGCTCGATGCACCACCTGAAGGCGCGTCGGCCCTTACTCTGCGCGCCGTCGGCCGATAGAAAGATGTCGTAGGGCAGGTGGTTGAAGATGTCGGGGTTCTGCTGTCCGTCGCTCAGCTTCACCGTGATTCGGTCGGTATGGATGTCGGCCAGTCCGCCCTTGAAGAGCAGTGCCTTGCGCACGTCGGGTTCCTCGTCTTCGGGATAGGCATAGAGATACACCATGTCGCCGCGCCTGAAGTTGGGCAGGAAGTCCTCCTCCTGCTCGGGCACGGCCAGCGTGATGAGGTCGAAGCCGTTGTAACCGTCCTCGCCCGTGCTCTTCTCCTTATTAATAATGGTAAGTCCGGTGTAGATGTTGCCCGTCTCCTTCTTCTCGGTCAGCGGCATGTTCCACAGGTTGGCCACGCTGTTGCCCGTGCCTTCCACCATCCCCACCTTACTCATGAGGTTCTCGCGGACGACGAACTGCATCATCCTGCAGAAGTATTTGCGCTCCAGACCCTGCAGCCGTTGCAGCGGTGCCAGGGTGGCCTCGAGGGGCGGCCGGAGGTAGCGCTCGTAGAAGAAGTCGTGCTTGCGGGCCACGTTCAGGTTGTCGGCGGTGAGCTGCGGCAGTACGTGGTCGAAGCCCCGGCTGGCAATGTCGAACTCCAGCGCAATGGCCTCGTTGCGGAACCGCAGCGCCTCGTAGGTCAGCTTCATGAGGTTGGTCAGTCCCATGAGTCCCTCGGGCAGCGGATATTTGGAGTAGATCAGTCGGATGTCGGTATTCTGCAGGTGGAAGTTGTAGTAGAGAATGCCATAATAGAGCAACACCTGCACATAGTGTTTCTCCACCACCTTCGTGCCGTGGGCGTTGTTGTAGTTGCGCTCCAGGAAGATGTTGCGTCCCGATTTCTGCTCCACCAGCAGTCGCAGGTCGGTGGTCATGAGGTCCACGCGGCCCTGTATGCCCAGTCGCTCGCAGATGAACGAGGGCTCGAGGATGGCCTTGCCGAGGTCGGCATGCTGCCTGAGCTCGTTCACAATCTGTTGCAGGTGCTGCACCTGTGCCGCTGCATCCTGCTTGAAGGCCACAGGGTCGAAGTCGGGACAGGTGCTGTATTCCATGGCCCGTTCCTTGAAGCTGTTGACCAGCGTCTGCCGTTCGTCGAAGCTGGGGTTGTTGATGATGTCGTCGAGGGCGCTGCCCGCGAAGTTACCCAGCAGTATGGCCTGGCTGTTGGCCTTGGCCTTCATGCGGCTCACCACGTAGAGCAACGGGTGGTGGCCATAGTCCTCGAAGCATCCGGCAATGGTGCTGATGTCGAGCAGACAGTCGGGCTCCACGATGATGAGCCGCGGCGTGATGACGCCTCCCTCGACGTGGCAGCCCAGCAGGTTGAGGTGCATGCCCTGCCTGAGGATGTGTGCCAGATACTCCATGCGCGCATACTGCGTGTCTTCGGCATAGCGCACGGCCATCGTCTCGCCCCCTCCGTCCTCGTCGACCACCACCTGGATGGTCTTCTCGTCCCACTCCTGCACAATGCAACGCTTGTCGGGCGCGTTGGCCCGTGTCTTCGGCTCCTGCGGCCGCTGGTCCCAGGGCAGGTGGCGGACCAGCGTCTCGGGCACCGGCACACCAAACACCCTGCCTATGAACAGCGCCAGGGCATGGGCATCGTAGCGCAGGTCTTCGGGCAGCAGGGCGGCCGACCGGTTGGAGTGGCGCCTCATGCGGCGTATGGCGTTGGCCTCGTCGGCGGGTATGTGCAGTCGTCGGATGAGCGTCTCCACCTGTGCGTTGAGGTCGCCGAAGGCATGGTGCGTGTCTTTCAGTCCCTCCTTGCAGACCAGCACCAGCGTCTCGTGCATCATGCGGTTGCGCGCCCTGGGCGTAGCCTCGCCGCTGCCAATGACGTAGGCCACGTTGCCAAACAGCTCGTCGGCTATCATGCCTCGCCGTCCTCCCGTTCGTCAGTCAGTGGCAGGCCGCTGGCCTTACACACCAGCCTCGGTGCCTTCACCTTGCCCAGCGGTGCCGCTGCCGCCTCCCAGGCGATGAGCCGTCGCTTCAGCTCCGGGCCCCAGTGGTATTCGCCCGTGGTGCCGTCGCTGTGTACCACGCGGTGGCAGGGTATGAGCATGGCAATGGGGTTTTGCGCGATGGCCGACGCCACCGCCCTCACCGCCTTGGCGTTGCCCAGGCGCTCGGCCACCTGCAGGTAGCTCGCCGTCTGTCCGAAGGGGATGTTGAGCAACTCCTGCCACACCCGCACCTGGAAGTCGGTGCCGCGCAGGTCGAGGCGCAGCTCGTGGTCGTAACCCTCGAAGATCACCCTCGCCACGGTCTCGGCCATGGTGTTGCTCTGCGTCGTGGGGGTGTAGACGCCCCACCGGCGCGCCAGCTCGTGGATGGTCTCCATCCTGTTGTGCTCCAGAAACTGCAAGTCGCAGATGCCGTCCCAAGTGCGCGCCACGATGAGCTCGCCGAAGGGACTGTCGCTAAAACCGTATTCTATCTTTTTCATCATATTGCAAAGATAGGTATTTATGGTTAAAAGTGAGGGATGCCTTACCAAAAAGTTGGGCCACACGGCGTGCTGCAAACAAATAATTGCGTACTTTTGTAGCTCAACCTATCAATAAACAACAACATCATGGAAAAGAAAGAACTGATGCGCAGAGCCATCGCGTTGAGTGAACAGAGCGTTAAGACCGGCGGCGGGCCCTTCGGGGCCGTCATCGCGCGCGGCGGCGTCATTGTGGCCGAAGCCTCCAACAGTGTCACCCGCGACCTCGACCCCACGGCCCATGCCGAGGTCAACGCCATACGCTTGGCCTGCGACCGCTTGCGTGTCTTCGACCTGCGCGGCTGCGACATCTACTGCTCGTGCGAGCCCTGTCCCATGTGTCTGGGTGCCATCTACTGGGCCCACCTCGACAAGATCTACTATGCCAACAACCGCAAGGACGCGGCGCAGATCGGCTTCGACGACGACTTCATCTACCAGGAGATTCCCTTGCAGGCTGCCGACCGTGCCAAACCCATGGAGGAACTGCTGCGCGACGAGGCCCTGAAGGTCTTTGACCAGTGGGAGCAGAAGGGCGACAAAACCGAGTATTGACCGGCCCGAAGGTTATTCGGATCGGTGGCGCAGCATCGCTCGCTCAGTCGCGCTATACTGTCTGTTCAATCCCGTCATATCAACTGGTCGGGCTCATGGCATAATATTGTCGGGCTCATGGCATGGTGTTGTCATGCCCGCAACATCGTTTAGCAATGCCCACAACATCGTTTAGTCAGGCCTGCAACTGCCTTCCGGCATCGTCTGCGGGCCCTTCTTGTTATCTCTCTCATACCCTTTGCTCCGCTGCTTCGGGTCGAAGTACATTCTGCTTCGAGTCGAATCACATTCTGCTTCGAGTCGAAGTACAGTCTGCTTCGAGTCGAAGCACAGCCTGTATCAAGTCAACACATCCTTCCATGCCTTGGCCAAAGCCGTTGCATAGCATAGTTCTGGGCCTGTCATAGCAGGTCTCCCATCTTGGCAAATGCCGTCATCGTGCCTGCCATCCATCTCCTCCTGCACGATATTGCACATGATAGCCACGTACATCCACCTTCGTATTTTATGGTCAATACTCTGCTATGCGCACCTTGAGGGTGTGCTTGCGCTGCTTGTCGATGCTGTATTTGCGCAGCACGCTGGGGCCGCACGAGCTGTTGCCCAGGCCCAGCACGGCGCAGTCGATATGCAGGAAGGTGGCATCGTCTTCGTGCAACTGGTCGTCGTAGCGGGTGCCGAAGAGGGTCTGCGGCGCATAGTGCAGGGCCTCGAAGCTGAAGGGCGCATCCACGGCCTCTACGCGCAGGGTGCGACCGGCAGGTGTGCGGAGGATGACCAGCGAGCAGTCTTCGTGGTTGCCGTTGTCCTGCGGGCGCGGATAATGGGTGTACTGCGCGGTGACGGTGCTCTGCCACCACCCGATGTGGGCGGCCTGCTTGCGGTCGGGGTAGCTGTCCCAGGGCCCGCGGCCATACCATTGCAGCTGCTCGTAGGCCTTGGGCAGGCGTATCACCATGCCCAGCCTTGGCAGCTCGGGCAGCGTGCCCCGACATTCGTATGTCTGCGTGAGCACCTCCGAGCCGTCGGGCTCGGCCTGTCGCCGGGTGGTGACGACGATGCTCCCGGCCTTGAACAGGTATTCGGTCACGCTGTCTGAGCGCACCACCACACGCGGCGAGTCGAGACGGTGGGCAGTCCAGTCTTTGGCCAGCCAGTTGCCGAAGCCCCGGTCGTTGTCGGTCGGCGCGCGCCATACATCGAGCGAGAACCTGGCGTCTGTGTCGGCCAGGGCCGTGGCCCGATTGCGCCGCTTGATGCGTCCCGGCACCCCCAGGAGGTCGTCGCGCAGCACCATCTGCTGGGTCACCACCTGCTGTTCGGCCAACGGGCTGCCTGCCGACGATGGCAGGGTGACCGTGAGGTTCAGGCGGCAGTCGCCCACCTTGGGGCAGGCGAAGTCGCTGCTGAGCGCCACCCTCGCACTGTCGCCCGGCTCTACGACAGGCAGCACGAGCTGTCCGCTCTTGCCCGCCTTGCCGTCTACGATGACCTGCCACCCACAGCGGTAGGCATTGAGGCGGAGGTGCGAGCTCCGGTTGATTGCCCACAGCTCATCGCCATGCTGCCTGAACTGCACGGGTGAGTAGACCCATTTCACCTCTTCATATTTGGCATTGGTCTGCCTGTCGGCAAACACCACGCCGTTGAGGCAGAACGCACCCGAGTTGGGCTTGTCGCCGAAGCCGCCGCCATAGCGCACCGCCAGTCGGTCGTTGCGGCCGTTGCCGGCGTGGTAGTCCAGGCCCTGGTCTACCCAGTCCCAGATGAAGCCGCCCAGCAGCCGGGGGTGGGCATAGATTTCCTCCCAGTATTCGTTGAGGTTGCCCATGGCATTGCCCATGGCATGGGCATACTCGCTGGTGAGCACGGGGCGGTGGTCGTTGGTGCGGCGCGCGATGTCGAGCAGGTGCTCCCAGCGCGCGTTCTCGGCGCGTTCCTGCCGGTTGCCGTCGGCCAGGGGCGGGTTGAGGTAGTCTTGCTTCACGCGTGGGTAGAAGCGGCTGATGACATCCACGCACAAGGGGTCGGTATAGGGGAAGGTCGACTCGTCGTAGCTGAGCGTATCGCCCAGGGCCCGTAACTTCTCGGGGGTGATATATGGGGTCTGCGCACCCTCGTAGTGTACCGGCCGCGTAGGGTCGAACTGGTGCAGCCACCCTGCCATGGCCGCCTGGTTGGCGCCGAAGCCGCTCTCGTTGCCCAGGCTCCAGAAGATGATGCAGGCATGGTTCTTGTCGCGTTCGGCCATGGTCACCACACGGTCGGCAAAGGCGGCGTGCCATGCCGGCGTAGCGGCGAGGATGCCACGCGTGCCATGGGTCTCGACGTTGGCCTCGTCCATGACATAGATGCCGGCGCTGTCGCACAGCTCATACCACCGCGGATGGTTGGGATAGTGGCTCGTGCGCACGGCATTGATGTTGGCGGCCTTCAGCAGCCTGATGTCCTGCTGCATGCGTTCCTCGGTCATCACGCGGCCCAGCAAGGGGTCGTGCTCGTGGCGGTTGACGCCGCGCAGGCGCACCTGCCGGCCGTTGACCAGCAGTCGGCCGTCGCTCACTTGCAGATAGCGGAAGCCTATGCGCTGGCTGGCCCGTTCCACCACGTGCCCCAGCGTGTCGACGAGCTGCAGCTCCAGACGGTAGAGGTAGGGGGTCTCGGCAGTCCAGAGCCGCGGATGAGCGACCTGCATGGCCAAGCGGTCGAAGCGGTGACCGCCACGCTGGGGGTACCACTCGTTCATCGTGGCGGCGCGATAGTCGAGGTTGAGGATGTCGGCGGCTTCGGTCTCGGCAGTGGCCACCTGCTGTCCGGCGGCATCAGCGAGCACGGCCCTGACCCGCCAGCCGCGTGCCGTGGCCTGGCCGTAGACGCTCAGCTGCGGGTCGACCTGCAGCGTCCAGCTACTGAAGTCGGGCTGCCCGGGCGTGGTGGCCACGCCATAGAAGCGGGCTGCGACATTGCTGGGCAGGGTACGCACGGCATAGTCGCGCAGCCGCACGGCGGGCGTGTGGTAGAGGGTGACGTCGCGGTGGATGCCAGCGAAGCGCCAGAAGTCCTGGTCTTCGAGGTAACTGCCGTCGCAGTATTTATACACCTCGACGGCCAGCTGGTTGTCGCCCGGCCGGAGGTAAGGCGTGACATTAAACTCGGAGGGCGACATCGCGTCTTGGCTGTAGCCCACGCGTTGGCCGTTCACCCATACGTAGAACGCGCTCTGCACGCCCTCGAAGCGCAGGAACGTCTGGCCATTGCCTCCCTCCGCCGACACCCATGCGGTCGGCACGGTGAACGTGCGGCGGTACTGTCCGGTGGGGTTGCGCTCCACGAAGGTGGTCCAGTCGGCCGGCGGCGCGGTGGTGACACGGGGCGGGTCGATCTTGAAGGGATAGCCGGCCGACACGTAGATGGGCGTGCCGTAGCCGTTGACCTCCCAGTTGGCAGGCACGGCAAGGGTGGCCCAGGCGTGGTCGTCGTAGTCGGTGCGATAGAAGTCGGCCACGCGTCCGTCGGGCGTGGCACTCCAGCGAAATTTCCACAGGCCGTCGAGCGACAGCTGCCGGTCGCCTGCCCGCTGCTGATAGGGCATGAAGGCGGCGCGTGCCGGCTCGCGGTTGAGCTGGAGCACCTGCGGGTTTTCCCAGTCGGCCTGCTGCGCTGCCGACAGCATGGGGAGCCATGCCAGCCCAAGAAGATGATGGCGTAGGTTCATGTGCTATTGTATCTCTAAGGTGTCAAAATCCATGGCCCCCGTATCGGTCAGGAGCACCTGGTAGGTGCCGGCGTTGATCTGTGTGGCCGTGGTGGTGCTCAGCGTCTTGAACTTGGCGGGCGTGGGCGCGAAGGTGAGGATGTCGTCGCGCAGCACGGCCTGCTTGCTGTCGATGATGCGCAGGCGCGCCCTGACCGCCTTCTGGCCCTTGTTCTTGTACCTGAACCGCAGCGCATACTCCTTGGCCACACCCGGCGTGATGACCCACCGACCCCGTCCGCTCTGGGCATAGCGCACGGCGGGGAAGGCATCGCCCGAGGATGGCAGCAGCGCCTTGGGCATGACGGCCACGGTGTCGCTGTCGAGTTGTTGCCAGTAGTGGACAGGCAGCGTGGGGCGTGGCGCGACGGACGGGGAGGCGGCACCTCGCCGTGCCACGGCAATGGCGCTGATGACGGCCTGTCCGGCCTTGACCTCGGGAAAGCCGATGACGAGCCGGCCGTGGCGTGTCTCGGCATCGACCACCAGCTTATACGCCCCGGCATGGCCTGCCTGGGCCCAGAGGTCGAGGTCGTGGGCCACCGTGCTGTCGTTGACCGCCACGTCGAAGAGACGGCTGCCCTCGCAGTCGATGCGCGTGCCGTAGCGGGCACCGAGCCAGGGCTCGGCAAAATAAAGTTCTATGCGATAGCTGCCGTCGGGCACGTCGAAATGGTAGTTCAGGCGGTGGCGGCCCCAGCGGAAATACTGGAACAGCGCGTCGTCGTCGGTGCCGTGGACGCCATCGGTGATGTGTCCCTGACTGGCCATGAAGGGGTTCAGGCCAAAGGTCTGCGCCCACGACGACGAGTGGGTGGTGTCGTCCTGCTGCCAGGTCTGCCCCCAACGGTCGGTGTAGGCATCGCCGCCACAGTTCACCCGATAGAGGTAGGTATAGCCTTCGGCACCTTTGAGGTCTACGGGGTGGCGGTCGGCGGCCGTGGGGGTGAGCGTGTCGGCATCGGCACCCACGAAGCGGTTGCGATAACCATAGTAGGCCTCGGTGGGCTGCTCCCAGGGGGTGAGCAACCCTTTGTAGTTGAAGGGCCCCACCTTGTCGATACGCCGCAACGCCTCGTCGGGCTGCACCCTTCCGGGGTTCTCATGACTCACGAAGAGCCACTGGAAGTGGCCGCACGCCTTGTCGCGCACGGCGAGGGCCTTCTCGGTCTTGAGTTGCAGTAGGCTGTCGGCCGACTCCTCGGAATAGCGGGCCGACCCATGCAGGCCGAGGGTGCGCCAGGCACCATACTCGCCGTTGAGCAGCTGAGAGGCAGAGGACAGCTCTTGGTCGTACTTGTCAGCATGGCCACCATAAGTGCCGCTCCAGTTTTGCACCACGTTCCAGTCGGTGCCCTCGCCTCCGTTGCAGGTGGTGACGGCCCGCTGGTCGATGCTGGTGGGGTCGAGCTCGCGGATGACCTGCGTGCAGGCCTCGGCAAAGTCGCGGGGCAGCACGCTCTCGTTCTGCAGTCCCCAGAGAACGACGGAGGGACTGTTGCGCCGCTCCTTCACCCACTGGCGCAGCTTGGCAAGGAACGTGGCACGAAACTGTGGGGTGTCGTACCAGATATGGGCCGAGAACTGACTCCAGAAGAGCATGCCCTGCTGGTCGAGCAACTGCTGGTAATAGAGGTTATGGGGCTGATGGGCCTCGCGGAAGGCATTGAAGCCGGCCTGCCGCATGAGCTTGACGCGCGAGGCAATCTGCTCACGACTGAAGGCGTGGCTCGCCCCGAAGAGGTGTTCGTAGTCGCAGGTGCCGTTGATGAACACGGGCTTGCCGTTGAGCAGGAACACGCCGTCGCGGTCGCCCGCCTTGCGGCGCAGGGGCCACGAGATGCTGCGGATGCCATAGTCGGTGGTCACCTCGTCGGTGGTCTTGCCTCCCTCGCGCTTAAGCATCGTGGCCAGGCGGTAGAGATAAGGGTCGTCGGGCGACCACAGGTGAGGGTCGGTCACGGCTGTCTGCTGCCGCACGATACGACGCTCGCCGGCCGCCAGCCGCACCTTCTCTGCCAGCCGGAAGAAGGTCTTGCCGCTCGGCAGGTTGAGCTTGTTCACCAGCTCGACCTCTACGGGCATGCTGCCGTAGTTCTTCAACTCGGTGTCAACGAACACGCTGTCGCAGGCGGCGTTGTTCCAGATATGCACGCCGAAGGGCTCGACACGCACCTCGTCGGTCTCCTCCAGGGTCACCGGCCGGAAGATGCCAAAGGGCTGACTGCCCTCGCTGAAGCCCCACTCTGCCGAGCAGCCTCCGCACACCCACGGCGAGGCGGTCTGGTAGGCGGGGTGCTCCACGAGCACCTGCAGCCGGTTGCGCCCGTCGCGCAGGGCCTCGGTCACGTCGAGCGTATAGCTGGTGCGGCCCACCAGCTCGCGGTCGTAGGCATGGCCGTTGAGGGTTACCGTGGCGTAGGTGCCCACGCCTTCAAAGTTCAAGAAGTAGCGGCGGCCAGACTGTTTGGTTGCCATCAGCTCACGCGAATAGACGGCCGACCCGTGGAGGTTGCCGTGCTTGAGCTGGCGGTAGCCGTAATAGTCGTCGAGGTTGTTGGGCACCCGACAGGCAAACGTGCCCATCGGGCGAATGATGGAGTCTTCGGTGGTATGCAGGAATCTCACCTGCCAAATGCTGTCGAGCGGTGTGCTTGTGCGCCGTCCCTGTCGGTCAGGCGCTGGGAAGCGCACCGCCGACTGCCCCATCGGGGTGCTGGTGGCCAGGGCGATGCCGCGCTGGCCGTCGCGGTTGACGGCACAATAGAAATGGTAAACCACCCCCTCGTGCTTCACCACGCAACTCTTATGGGCAAAGAGGTTGTCGTAAGGCTTGGTGGGATAGACGAGGTCGGGGCCGGTCCAGTCTTGCCAGTGGATGAGGTCGCGGCTCACGGCAAAGGTGTTGAAGGCATCGTAGCGTCGGCTGGGGTTGTAGGCCGAGAAATAGAACATCACATAGAACGGCTCGGGCGCGATGTCGGGACGCTCCATACGCACGATCTGCGCATCGCCGGTGATGATGCCCGGTGCCTCGTGGGCGTAGACGGGGTTTCCGGCAAAGCGGGTCCAGTGACGCAGGTCGTTGCTTGTGGCAATGCCGATGCGCTCGGCCTTCATCTGGTTCTGCGGGTTGATGCCGCCGGCATTGTAGAACATCACAAACCGGCGGCCCAGCCGCTTGTCGCGATCGAGATAGATGGTGCTCTTGTATTGCGTGAGTTTCTCCCACCACTGCGCGTCACGGTCGGTCATGCTGAGCAGGGGCTGGTCGGCACTGTCCCACTCATGTGCCTGTGTGATGTCGTCGCGCGTCCAGGCCAGGCCGATGTTGAGGGGCTCGCGCACCGCCTCATAGCCTGTGCCGTGACCGCCGATGTAGGTCATCCAGCGACGCCCCTTATAAGGCTGCATGGCATAGCTGCCTCCCCACGTCCAGTCGATGAGGGCGGGAAAGCCGCCACGCTGGTTCATGTCCCAGCCGCTGTCGCGATACGACAGCAGGCGGCCCTTCACGGACCAATGGAGCAGGTCTGTACTCTCGGCCAGCCAGGTCTCGTAGCCACGGCCCTCCAGTCCGTCCTTACCGTTGTACACCACGTAGGTCATATACCATCGGTCGTTCTCGCGGAACACCGTGGGGCAGTCGACCTGGTGGTGGGTGTCGACGGGAGCGACGACCATGCCGTATTTGTAGGGCGACTTCACCTCGTCATAGATCTTGCGCATGGCCTCCTCGCCCAGGGGTTGGGCGTGGACCATGCAGGGCAACAGCAACAGCAGATAAATGAGACGGTTGAGCATGGTGGGCTGGTTTGTTGGTGAGTTGGTGGGTTGGTTTGTTGGTGGGTTGGCGGGATGGTGAGTATTAATAAAACAGCCAGTCGATGGCCTTGTCGGTGCCCGACAGTCCTACCTCACGCGGAGTGACGGGGTCAGACGTGAAACCGAGGATGAGCAGCAGGCCCTTGGGCAGCAGCAGGGTGTGGCTGCCGGCATCGAAATGGTAGGCATGGACATTCACCTGCGGCATGCCGTCGATGCGCAGGGCAGAGGTGAGCACGGGCTCGGCCTGACCATAGTCGTTGGCCGCGGCATCGGTCTCGAGCTTCGGGGCTCGCGCGTACTTTGTCTGGTCGTCGCGGAAATAGCCCACCAAGAGCCGCACGGGACGGTTGGCGGTGAACGTGATGTGTGTGCCGTCGGCGCGCTGCTGCTGGGCTGAGAACACACACGACTGTAGTCCGTCGAGTTCGGGGGCATAGTCGGTTACCACACTGTCGAGGTCGCTGAACAGCCGCATGCCCTTGGTGAGCGGTTGTTGGTGGGTGCCGTCTTGCACCTTCACTGGGGCGGGTCTGAGGGCAGCGATATGGAGCGGTGTTGTCGACTTACTGGCACCGGCCTTGAGCAGGGCGATGTTTCGCTTGAGGTTGGCAAGCTCCTGCTCATAGTAAGGCAGCAGTTCTGTCCAGTGTTTGTTGAGTCCACCGTCGCCACCGATGGGTATGCGCCGCTGGGCGGTCTGCATGCTGTTGGCATAGAGATAGGTGTCGCGGGTGAGGTCGGCCAGTCGCCGGTAGTGGTCGAGGCTCTGCTCCAGCAAGGGCACGGCAGCCTCAAGCTCCCCGATGTCCTTGCCCCATTTGTAGTTGAGAACCTTCTCGGCGGCCCTTACCTTGTAGCCGAAGGCGTATGCAAACTCACGGTAGCAGTGCATGTCGTTGCGCAACCGCTGAAACTCGTCGCCGTGGGCCGTCACCTTGTGGGCCACGGCATCGACGGCTGCCACGGCACGGTCGCCATGGGCCTCCACCTGCGCCACGATGTCGAGGGGCAGCTCGCCCTGATGGGGCTCATGCTTCCACGCTTTCTCCACATACTCGATGAGTTTCTCGCCCTCGGGGCCGCAGCTCTCGTAGAACCCTGGGTAGATGGTGTATTTGTAGGGGTTCACCAACTGACTCATGAACATCCCCAGGAGCAGCGTCTGGCGGTTGCCCTCGGTGATGCCGAAGCGGCGGAGGAGTTTCGGGGCGATCGCCCCACTCTCCTCATAGGCCGAGCGGATGCCGTCGCCCGTGCCCATGCCATAGTAGTCGTTGAGCGTCTGGTCCCAGAACACCACCTCGTCGGCACGGTCGCGCCTGCAGTTCCAGGCATAGCGACCCCAGGTCTGGTACCACATCCAGTCGCGGTCGAGCTGGTTCTCTCGGCGACCGTCAGGCAGCTTGTCGGCCGTGTAGGGCCAGTCCCAGTACGATGCCTGGGGATAGAGGTGCAGGGCATTGGCATGGTGGACATCGTGCATAGCCTGTACGGCTTTCTGCACGAAGTCGGGCGACGACCACCGCCAGGGCTCCAGATTGGCCAGGATATGCACGTTCTCGATATGCGTGGAGCCGAGGGCCGCAAGGTCTTGGTGAATCTTGGTCCAGGGGCCGCGCGGCTCGTAGGTCGTGAGCGACTCACCGTTGTATTTGTGCATGGTGTAGAGGTTGCGGTAGAGGGGCAGCGCGGCCTCCATCACCATCTGGCAGTCGGTGTCGTGGGCACGGAGCAGCAAGGGCGGCTCATCACTGCGCCCCAAGGCCCTGAGCCCGTCTTTCACACCGGGGATGATGGTCTGGGTGAACCAGTCGCGGTCGTCCTCGTAGGTATTCATGGCCTCACCCAGACATACCAGCAGGCCCACATTGGGATATTTCTCGATGAAGGCGGCAATGCTCTTGCGCGTATAGTCGCTGAGCAGCGGGGTGATGGGGCGGTTGCGGTCTTGTGTCTTGATGCCGTAATGGTCGGCGAAGGGTTTGCTCACGATGATGTTGTAGAACATCTGGATGACAAAGATGCCGCGCTTGTCGGCCTCATGGGTGAGAAACGAGAACATCTCCTCGTTCTTCCTGAACGTCGCCGAGTCGACCTCCACGGCAAAGGGATACTCCTTGAGCCTGACGAGTGAGGCAAAGGGATGCCCGTTCCACAGGTAAAGCGAGTTCATACGGTTGTCGACGAGCATGTCAAGATACTTGATCCACTGCTGCTTGTCGTAAAACCATGGAAAGTTCTCGGGTGTATAGGGATACTCGTAGACACCGTGGCCGGGCAGGTAGGTGGGCTTCTGCATACCCACGCAGGCCCCGCGCAGCACCATCTCCGGTGCGTCGGCATAGTGGGCGGGGACGTCGAGCGAGCGGTGACGACGGGCATAGGCGGCCACCTCGTTGCAGCCATAGATGACACCGGTGCCGTCATTGCCGACGACGCGGATGTGTTTTCCCTTGCGTTCGATGGTGAAGCCTTCTTTCTTTAGGCCCGTGGTGTCGCTGGCCTGTGACAGGGTGATGCGGTAGTCGCCACGCCTGCTGTCGGCCTTAACCCGATAACCCTGCGCCGTGAGCTTGCGTTGTAGGTATTCGGCAGCAAAGCGTTCGCGTGGCGAGGCATGCCTTTCGGTCACGACCGATACAGACTGCGCCCAAGTGAGGAGGCTGAGGGAGAGGAGGAAAAGAGAGGTTATGTTGCGTCGGATGTTCATTTCAGTTGACGTAAATCGATTTTCTTGAAGGCGATGCGCTCGCGTCGCCAGGTATAGGTACAATAGAGGTTGCCGTCACGGCCCTGGATGATGGCGGGATAGGAATACTGACTGACGGGGCTGTCTTCGAGGGTGAGGGCATGGTGCCAGTGCTCTCCGTCGTCGCTGATGGCCAGGCTCAAGGGTGTGCGCGGTCCTTTCTTGGTGCTCATAAGGGTCTCGAAGTTATTGTAGATGAGCACCTGCCGCCCGTCTTTCAGCGTCACGGCATCGGTACCGCTCTGGTTGTTCTCTACCTCAGAGAGCATCACCGGCGTCCAGCTGTCGCCGTTGTCGCTGCTGTACGACTTGGCCAGCTTGCCGTTGTGGGTGCGCATGAGTACCATCAGTCTTCCGTCTCTCAGCTTTAGCACGCTCGGCTGGATGCAGCGGATGGGGTGCATCTTCACGTCATCGGTCTGCACGGCACTGTCGGCGGCAATGGGACCGACATACTTCCAGGTCTTGGTGGCCAGGTCGTAGATCTCGACATGGAACCGCCACCAGTCGCCCTCGGTGCTCGACCCGCAGATGAGACGGTTGCCCACCAGCACGGGTTTGTTCTTCACCGGACCGATGAAACCCTTGGGCAGCATCTCGCGCTTGCTCCAGGTGCGGCCTCCGTCTTTTGATTTCACGACCCATCCCTGCCAGTCGCTGATCTCGGCAGCAATCTTAAAGAACAGCCACACCTCGCCGTCGGGCATGGTAAAGAGCACGGGGTTCCAGCAGGCCTGGCGCGGCTGTGCCGTACTGCTCAGGGGCTGGTGCAGGTAGTCGTCGGTGCCGTCGGCAGCCATCACGGGAGCCTCCCAGCGGTCAGCACCCTTGGGTTTGCGGCTCACCCAGATACAGACATCCGGATTCTTCTCCTTCGTACCACCGAAATAGGCAGCCAGCAGGTCACCGTTCTTCAGCTCGGTGATGGTGGAGGCATGGGCTTGGGGGAAGGAGGCGAAGTCGTAGAGGAAGCCCTCCTCCAGCACGGCGTCGTTGCTCATGGGCAGGGTCACATCGAAAGCATAACGTCCACTGCCCAGCCGGCGCTCCGACTTGTCGGGGAAGATGAGCAGGGCATCGGTGTTGACCGGTATCTCCACCTCCCAATGCACCTTCTTGCCGTCTTTTTTCCAACGACTGACCACCTTTCCATAAGGGGTCACATAAGAGGTGTTGGCATAGAAACAGTCGGGGATGGAGAAGTCGGGATTCAACACCAGGTGCTTGTAGGCTACGCTCCCCTCGGCCTGCCTGATGCCCCCCACATATTGGTAGCACCAGGTGAGCAGGTCGCCGAGCAGCATGACATGGTTGCCCGAGTTCATCGAGGGGTTGGCCTTGTCGCCGTTCCACAGTTCCCAGATGGTGGTTGCCCCGTTCTCGGTCATATACCCCCACGAGGGATAGGTCTTGCTGGTGGCCAGCATCCAGGCCACCTCCGAGAATCCGTTGTCGGAGAGGCCGCGCATGAGCCAGCTGATACCGATGACGCCACTGGTCACATGGCCATTGCCCACGGTGATGATATTGTTCACCACCTGCTTCACCACCTCTTCCTTCACGCTGTCGGGCACGATGCCGAAGGCCAGCGGCAGCAGGTTGGCCGTGGCGGTATTGTTGCCATAGTACACGCTGTCGGGATAGAGCACGTGTCCCGGCCGGGGAGAGGTGCCTCGTCTGACGGTCAGGAACCGGCGGTTGAAGGCATCGGCCATAGCCGTATGGCGGGCCTTCCACAGGGCCGCGTCGTCGTCGAGATGCTGCAAGGCGGCAAACTTCTCCATGAGCTGCATCACCCGCACGCCGTAGGCCGTGGCTATCAGTTCACCGCTGGTCTGCCGCGCCGGGTCTTTGCTGCTGGTGATGGTCAGCTTCTCGGGTGGCACGCACCAGTCGCCATATCTGTCCTTGGTCAGGATGCCGTCGCGCCCGTATGTCTGGAGCATGTGCTCCATCCATTTCTTCATGGCAGGATAGGAGGCCACGATGGGCTCCATATTGCCATACTGCCGGTAGAGCATGTCACAGCCGAAGGGCAGCGCAGCAGGCCAGGTCATGTTGTCGGTATAGTAGTTCCAGAATGCCGGGGCCACATCGGGTATGCAACCGTCTGACCGCTGGGCCTCGCAGATGTCGCGCATCCACTTGGTGTAGAGTCGCTCGTTGTCGAAGAGGAAGCTCTCGCCGAGGCTGCCCACCGTGCGGTCGCCGAGCCACGGCTGTCGCTCGTTGCGCTGCGGACAGTCGATGGGCATACCTTTGTAGTTGCTTCTGATGCCCCAGAAAGCATTGTTCCAAATCTTGTTCAAGATGGTGTCTGACGTCTCGAAGGTGCCCGTATGCTCCATCTCGTCGTCCACACAGTAGGCCAAGAAGTCGTCGCGTGTCGCACCGCTGAGCCCCGACACCTCGGCATAACGGAAGCCGTGGTAGACGAAAGAGGGCTTCCAGAACGTTCTGCGCTCTGTGCCGTCGCATACATAGATGTCCTCAGAGAGGGCGTTGCGCAGGTTGTCGCGGTACAGACTGCCATCGGCATTGAGTCGCTCGGCATATTTCACGCGGATGGTGTCACCCCTTCTACCGGTGATGTGCATGCCGACCCATCCGGCCATGTTCTGTCCGAAGTCGAGGACCACGCTGCCCCCCGTCCGGCGGGTGAGTGTGCGGGGCTTGCCATAGGCCTGCTCGCGCATCGGCGGTGTCATCTGTGCCCGTAGCGTGCCATCGGGGATGGCGGCACGGTCGGCCGGCTGCCATTGGCTGTCGTCATAGCCCACAGTGTTCCATCCGGTCAGCCTCATACGGGCATCATATTCCTCACCGTCATACTCATTGGTGGTACGCACCGGCCCCTGTGCCGTGACCTTCCATCGCTCGTCGGTGCTCCAGGTCTCCCGCTTGCCGTCTGCATATTCCACAAGGATATTCACGCGGCACTTGGGCAATCCGAAGACAGGAGCCTTGTAGTATTTCTCCTGTCGCATGGGAAACACCCTGCCGGCAGCCAGTGTGATGCCCACGGCATTGTTGGCGGCCAGCAGCGAAGTGACATCATAGGTGTTGTATAGGATGGTCTTGCGGTAGTCGGTGGGTGTCGGCATGAGCACTTGGTTGTCGCCCACCTTCTGTCCGTTGATGAAAAACTCATACAGTCCGAATCCCGCCACGTAGGCCGTGGCCCGCTTCACCTGTCCAGCGGCCTTAAACTCCCTCCTCAGGTAGCGCGCGGCCAGACGGGGATGGATGCCCCGGCGCTCGCCCTCCTGCAACTCTTCGAGTCCGATCCAGCGCCCTGTCCACTGCGTCTCTCCCAGCAGCCCGATGCTGAAGCGCTGCGGCGCACTCCATGCCGAACGACCGCGGTTGGTCGTGACACGCACCTTCCAGTAGGCCCGCTGATGGGCGGTGAGCGGCTGTCCGCCATAGGGCACCCACAGCTGTGCGTCGCTGGGCACCCATCCGGTGGCCCACAGGTCACCGCGGTCGCGGGCAAGCAGTTCCTCCGACGAGGCCACGAGGATCTCGTAGCCCGTCTGCACCACATCGTTGCGGGTAGCCGTGGTCTCCCATGAGAATCGGGGAGCCGTCACATCGATGCCCAACGGCTCGGTGAGATGTTCCACCTGAGGTGAGGTGACCACAATATCGGCGGCATGGACAGGGAATACCTGCACCAAGAGCAGCAGCGCAGAAAGGATGATTCGATTCATACAAACGTTATAATATAATTAAGGTATAATTGTCACCACTTCCCCTGCTTTTGTCGCCACGTCGTATGTCCAAGTCTTGGGCAGTGCCACGGCATTGAGCTTGACCTTGGCGTGGTTGAGCACCTGCTGCGGCTGACTAACGGCAAACATGGGGTTGGCGTTCTTGCTCTTGGCCGCCTTGAGGCCTTTCACCGGAGCGTTGAGACGCAGCCGGAGGTTACCCCCGAGCGTAGAGCGGATGACCAGTTGGGTGATACGCCCGTTCTTCCATGCCATGTCCTGTATCTCGAAGCCACCGCGGGCCATGAGTCCTTTTACCTCGCCGCTGGGCCACGCGTCGGGCAGGGCGGGCAGCAGGGCCACACAACCGTCATGACTCTGCATGAGCATCTCGGCAATGCCGGCCGTGCAACCGAAGTTTCCGTCAATCTGGAAAGGAGGATGGGCATCGAAGAGGTTGCGGTAGGTGCCGCCCTTCTTCTTGTTTGTGCCGTATGCGATGAAGCGGTCCTCGGTCAGCGTGAGCTGGTCGTGGATGAGCTTGTAGGCATGGTTGCCATCGAGGAACCGTGCCCAGAGACATACCTTCCAGCCCATTGACCATCCCGTCGACGGGTCGCCACGATGGATGAGCGACGTGCGGGCGGCATCGAAGAGTTGCGGCGTGCGGTAAGGAGAGACCTGTGCTCCGGGGAACACCCCATAGAGATGACTCACATGACGGTGTGTGTCGTCAGGGTCGTCCCAGTCTTCGAGCCACTCCTGCAGCTGTCCCCATCGTCCGATCTGCAGGGGTGCCATCTTACCGAGGCGTGCGGTATAGTAGTCGTCGAGCTCCTTGTCCACGCCCAGCACCTTGCTGGCGGCAATGACGCTGTTGAAAAGCTCGTAGATCAGTTGGTTGTCCATGGTGGCCCCGTAGGTGATGGCGATGCTGCCATCGGGCGACGGATGACTGTTCTCGGGCGACACCGAGGGCGAGATCACCAGCCAGCCATGTGCCGGTTCGGCAATGAGCATGGCATCGAGAAACTGTGCCGCACCCTTCATGATGGGATAGGCCTGCTCCAGAAACCGGCGGTCGCCGGTATAGAGGTAATGCTGCCACAGGTGGGCACTGAGCCATGCGCCGCAGGTCATCCACATGCCACTGGTGGCTCGGTCTATGCCTCCGGTGACGCGCCAGATGTCGGTGTTGTGGTGGGTCACCCATCCCTCCTTGCCATACATCACCTGCGCCGTCTCGGCACCGCTCTCGCTCACCTCGCGGATGAGCCTGAACAAAGGCTCGTTGAGGTCCGACAGGCTTGTCACCTCGGCAGGCCAGTAGTTCATCTCCAGGTTGATATTGGTGGTGTACTTGCTGTCCCAGGCCGGTGCCAGCTTGTCGTTCCAGATGCCCTGCAGGTTGGCGGCCTGTCCTCCGGGCTGCGAGGCACAGATGAGCAGGTAACGGCCGAAGGTGAAATAGGTCGCCACGAGCCAGTTGTCGTCGTGGTTGGCAAAGTTGATGATGCGCTCGTCGGTGGGCAGGTCGGGGTAGCTGTCGTTGCCCAGGAAGAGCGATGTGCGTCCCATGAAACTGCGGAACTTCCGCACATGGGCCTCACGGCTCTGCTGATAGTCGCGCGCCATGGCCTGCCGCAGCCAGTCTTCCGACCGCGCCTGCTCGTCGCCCGAGATATCCTTGTAGTTGACGAAGTTGGTGGCGATGGAGATGTAGACCACGGCCTCGTCGGCCTGGTTCACGCTGATGATGCCGTCGCGCGAGGCCGCCGCCCGGCGTGCCCCACCCTTCACGGTGGTGCAGGCCATGCGTCCCATGAACCTCACCTTCCCCTTGCAGCCTTCCAGCGATCCCCCCACACCTTCGAGGGTGGCTTCATCGCCCTGGCTCTTGATGATGACGTCGGGGTGTGGTGTGGCAAAGTGGGCGTTGAAGGTAATCATGCCTGGCTGCGAGGCGGTGAGACGGATGGTGACCACATTATCGGCAAAGGAGGTGATGACCTCCCGCCGATACTGCACGCCGTCCACCGTGTAGGTGGTCACGGCCAGGGCCGAGTCGAGGCTCAGCTCACGCTGGTAGTGGGTATAGCCCTCGGCCTGCGGCATAGAGATATACACATCGCCGAAGGTCTGGTAGGCCATACCCCAGTTGGTGGCCGACATCACCTTCTGCGTGGCCATGTCCTGCGCTTTCTTGTATTGTCCTTCGAAGAGCAGCCGTTGGATTACCGGGATGGCCTCTCGGGCCTCAGGATTGGCATTCTTGTTGGGCTGCCCCGTCCAGATGGTCTCCTCGTTGAGCTGCACATGCTCGGCCGAGGGGATGCCATAGACCATGGCGCCCAGTCGGCCATTGCCAAGAGGGAGGGCATCGGTCCACACCTGTGCAGGACTGTCATACCATAGCTTGTATTGTGCTTGAACAGGCATCAGGCCCAGCGCAGAGGCCACAAGGGTCGTTAGGAGTTTGGAGATTGTCATAGAAAGATGATCATGATGGTTTATCATTATGACGCACAAGTCACTTTTTTGTCACTACTTCGCGGCCAATACCTACCCACAAGATGCATGGGCCTGCCCTGCTCGCCGCAAGACAGACCCATGCGTCTTCCTTCTCTTCCCGTCTCACTGATGAGGCAGCACCGACTGCAGCACCTCGGGGGCCACCACCGTCACCTTGCTCTCGTCGCATTTCGTGCGGTCGAGGGCGAAGACGCGGGCGAAGAAGTCATAGTTGGCCTTGCGCTTGTTGGGCCCATAGTCGTGCCGTTCGCCCGCCAGATGTACGTTCTCCACCTTGTCGCGGGCACCATAGAAGTCCCAGATGCGCTGCAGGTAGGGATATTCGATGGTGGGCACCGAGGCCGTCCAGTCGCCGTCGTCGCTCACCACCTGTACGGGATGCGGGGCAAAGAAGGCCAGCAGCTCGGGGTTGCAGGTGCCGCCGCCGGCCCGCTGCACCGGTTTGCCGCTCTCACAGGGACAGCCGCCGTCGAAGTGGCTGGCCAGGTTGACCGTAGGCGCAGCTGCCGTGAAGCGGTTGTCGAGCACGGTGAGGAGCACGGTGTGGGTGCCGCCGCCCGACCCGCCGTTCACCCCCACGCGTGTCTTGTCGACATCGGTGCGGTGCAGCCACATATAGTCGAGCAGCACCTCGGCGTTGAGTGCCTGGATGACATGGGCGCGGTCGGTCTGATGGCTGTCCTTGCCATACTCGCCCTCCGACTGTCCCCAGCCATAGAGGTCGAAGTCGACGCAGATGGCCCCCATGCGGGCCAGCGTGCCGAGGCGCAGCTGCTCGTCGGCGCGGTAACGCCCGCCGCCGAAGTGTCCGTCAGGACAGATGATCAGCGGATGGCGACCCTTGGTGGCAGGGGTGTAGATCGAGCCGAAGACATGCTCGCCCGGCAGGGTCTCTATACAGATGTTCTGCACGGTGTAGCCGTCGTAGTGGCGCACCTTGCCCAAGATGGGTCGTCCATGCACGAGGCTGTCGCGGTAGGCATCGATCTGCAGCAGGCGGCGCACCTCACGCCGCACGCTGTCGCGCCGGGCCTCGAAGGCCGGCCGGTCGGCATAGTGGCCCGACAGGTAGTCGAGCATGCGGGCACCCTCGTCGGTGTGGCGGCGCGGATATTCGTAGGGTTTGATCTTGTAGACGCCCTTGCCCTGATCCCACCAGTTGAAGTCGAAATACCGGCAGATATTGTCGAGCGTCTCGTCGATGGCGTAGGGCCGGATGCGGAAGTCGGCATAGGGCAGGCGGAGGCCCACGGTGTCGACATTGTACTTGAACCTGACACCAAACTGCCGCGACACATCCTCCATCACGTCGTGGAGGCTGCGCGTGTAATGGCCGGCATAGTTATTCTGAGCCGACAGTGGTACACTCCAGGCGCAGATGGCGCTGAGTGCAATAGCGAAGGATAGCTTCTTCATCGATCTTGAGTTTTTGAGGTTGAGGGGTGTGGATGTCGAGTTTGAACGCGTCACCGGCGATGCGCCAGGCCACGCGCACCTCGCCGTGGGCCGCCTGCGTGCTGCCCTCGGCCCAGGTGATGTCGCCCATGGGCCTGGGCGAGATGACGACGCTGTCGCCACGCACCTGTATGCCCACGAGGTCGTGGCTGAGGTGGTTGTTGATGTGTGCGAGCATGAAGTGGTTGCGGCTGGCGCCCTGCTCGGGGTCCCACTGTTCGGCGAGCGTGGTCATGCCCTTGCTGATCTGATAGCCGTAGCCGGGCAGACCGTCGTGGTCGAGCATGCGGAAGAGCAGCTCGTGCTGCCCGTTGTCGATGAGCACCCTGAAGAGGTAGGGGGTGCCGATATCGCCCGTGGTGAGGCGGTCGCCATGACGGTGGATGTCATTGACGAGGCGTTGCAACAGTTCCGCCTTTTGTCGCGCCGGGTAGAGCCCCAGGTCGAGGGCGATGGCCAGTGCCGCCTGACTCTTCAGTTCAAAATGGCAAATGAAGGCCTGGCGTATGCTGTCGGCGCGGGCCTGCCGGCCGGCGAGCTTCGTCCACAGGTAGTAGTGGGCGGTGGCCACCAGTGCCACCGGCGTGTTCTTGGCAAAGCCCGCCCGCGTGCCGTCGTAGTCGTACCAGTCGCCCAGTCCCATGTTGAGGATACAGGCACTGTCGCGCGTCGACAGGTAGTCGGCGTAGCGTTGTATCTGCGGGGCATACTGCCTCAGCAGACTGTCGTCGCCATAGCGCTGCAGGAAGAGATAAGGCAGGGCCACGAGGGCACCGCCCCACTCGGGCGACTCCTGGAAGGGCAGTGCCCACGCCCCCTCGAAGGTGACATACTCGGGCGCGATCTCGGGCATCGAGCCGTCGGCATGCTGGGCGTCGGCCATGAGCTGCAGGGTATGGCGTATCATCGAGCGGCAGTCGTAGTTGTCCATCAGTCCCTGCGCGTTGAGCCAGTCTTGCTCGAGCCACCCCAGCTTCTCGCGGTGCGGACAGTCGGTCCACACATGCTGCCAGTTGCTGCGTATGGAGGCATCGATGATGGCGTGCATGCGGTTCCACCGCGCGTTGCTGCAGGCGAAGGTGCCGGTGCGCGGCGCGGCGTTGCTGATGAAGCATGCCTGCAGACTGTCGACCACGGGCAGCTGCTGCGGGTTGTCGTCGCCGGCCATCACCGCCCCCACCAGCTGCACATACTGAAAGCCGTAGTAGCTGAAGCGGGGCACGAAGGTCTCCGGGCGGTCGCTGCCGAGGGTGAATACATAGTAATGCGGACTGCCCGTCTGTTTCTGACTCACCTCTCCGTCGGGCCTCAGCGTCTCGCCCACAATGACCTTCACCTGCTGTCCGCGCCGTCCGCGCAGGGTGAGGCGTGGAAAGCCCGCGAGGTTTTGTCCCATGTCGAACACCATGCCGGGCAGGGCCCTGGCCACGCCGTAGGTCTTGTTGAGCCGCACGGGCGCCGACAGCTGGGGCCGCAGCACGCCCTGCGGCGGTGCCTGCACGGCCACCGGGTGCCAGGTGTCGGCAAAGGTGTGGTCGATGTCCTCGCCGCCGAATATGCTGTTGTAGGTCACCTCGCTGCGGCGCCACTGCCAGTGGTCGTCGCTCACGAAGGTGTCGGCGCTGCCGTCGCGGTAGGTCACGTCGAGGCGCAGCAGCAGCGTCAGCGGGCCGTAGTTGCTCTTGAGCTTGTGGTAGCGCCGTCCGCGCTCGTGGTAGAAGCCGTTGCCCAGCAGCACCTCCAGGCGGTGACACCCCTTGGCCAGCTGCGCCGTGAGGTCGTAGGTGTTGTAGTACACCGTCTTGCGATAGTCGCTCCAGGCCGGAGCCATGAGGTCGCTGCCCAGCTTGCTGCCGTCGACATACACCTCGTAGGCACCCAGTCCGCACACGGTGAGCCGGGCCTGGCGCACCTGGCGGCGGCAGCGTATGTCGCGCCCCACCACGATGCTGCGGTCGGCCAGCGTGTCGTCGCCCTGTGTCGTGGCCCCGATCCATCGGGCCTCGCCAAACACGCCGTCGGCCAGGGCCGGCAGGCATAGCAGGGTGAGCAGCAGTGTCAGCAAGGGTCTCATGGCAGCAGGGTTGTCAGTTTGCCGAGGTCGTCACGTCGTGCCACCGGCTTGCCGTCGACCCACAGCGTGAGTCCCTTGCCGGCATGGTAGCGCGTGCCGTCCCTGTCCCACACGATGGCCAGGGCATGACCATGGTAGGCGATGTTGTCTACACAGAACCACGCCCACCGGTCCTTGGGCAGCAGCGGGTTCACCTCCACGAGGTTGTCGGCACGCGGCCGCAGCCCGCACAGTCCGGTGATGATGAGGTCGTTGAAGGTCGAGTGGTTGTAGTAGCGGCTGCGCTCCTGGTCGCCCTTGAGCCAGTAGCCCGTCTGCTCGTCGAGGTATTCGCCGATGTAAGGCTTGCCGCGGTGGCTTTGGCTCTGCACATATTTCTCCAGCTCGGCAAAATACAGGCTGTCGGTGATGGTGCAGTGGGTGTAGTTGTTGAGGTAGTTGGCCATCGCCGTGAGTGTCTGTGAGGTGGCAAAGGGCCACACCGCACCGTCCCATTCGCACTTGCCCACGCCGTGGGTGCGGAAGGCCGGGTGGCGCTGTTCGGCCGTGGTCTGTCCGTAGGGTGCCGAGAAGCCGCGTGGGTCGGCGGCCTGTAGCCATGCCTCGCCATAGCGCGGCTGGTCGTCGGGCAGGTTGAAATACCAGGGAATGAAGCCGATGGCCTCGCGCACCTGTGCAAAGCGGCCGTCGGGATAGCGCACCTCGAAGAAGCGCGCGCTGTCGTTCCACAGGCAGTGCTGCACCATCCGGCGCAGCGTGTCGGCCTTGAGGTCGTACAGCCGCGCCGTGGCCTCGTCGCCGGCCAGCGTGGCTATATTGGCAATGGCGCGGGCGTTGCCGTACATATAGCTGTTGATCGAGGGACGCGCGTTCTTCTCATGCCGTCCGCTGCTGATGGTCTCCTCCATGGCGTCGCGCACGTCGTACTGCCAGTAGAGCGGTGGCGTAAGGTCTGAGGTGCCGTCCCAGCGGTGGCCGTCCCACAGGCTGTACTCGCCGAGGAGGTCGGGCAGCAGTGCCGTGATACTGTCGCGTCTACCGTCTGCCAGATATTTGTCCCACAGGCTGGCGGCCAGCCAGCTGCTGTATGCCGTGAGCTTCTTCATCGGCCGGCCGTCGTTGCCTCGCAGCCAGGTGCGCACGATCTGTTCGAGATAGGCGGGCTGGCGCAGCCACCGGCTCTCGTGGATATGGTGCCCCAGGGCCGACGAGATGAGGTTGTACTTGTCGGCATAGCTCCGCGACACCAGAAACTCGGTCATGGCATATCCCACGGGCGTCTGCTCGATGTGCTTGCGCAGCGTCCACCAGCGGTAGTACCACATCTGCTCGAAGCTCTTGTCGGGTGCGTCGAAGAGCGGCACGTTGGCCTTCATCCACGTCCAGGCCTCGCTGTTGGGGATGGCCTGCGCCACGTTCTCGTCTTCCATGCCGTTGAAGAAGTCGACATAGTGGCGGTAGTCGTCGGCCCTGAGCAGCGCCCCGCCCCTGTCGGCCATGCCGTCGGTGGTCTTGAAACGGGCGATGCGGTAGGTGGCCACGGTGTCGCTGTCGCCGGCATGGTCGAGCGTACCCATCCAGTCGGCCGGCGTGTCGACGGTGGGGAAGGTGCGCATGTCGCCCGTGCGCAGCACGATGCGGCTGAACTGACTGACGGGTGCAAACAGCATGGCCTTGCCCACGGCCTTGCCGTCGCACCACACCTCGATCATGCGGCGGGCTACAGAGAGGTGGGCCTTGAGGCGATAGGTCACGCCGGGGCGGTAGGTCATGAGCCGCGAGTAGCGCGCGCCGCTCTTCACGCGCAGCACGCCCTCGGCGGTGAGCTCGAGCCTCGAGGCCGCCACGCCGTTGTCGTCCAGAAACTCCACCTGCAGCGTGCCGTTGCCGGCCTGTGCCGCCTGCAGGTCAAACTCCACGGTGAGGTCGGCCGTGGGACGTATGAGGCGCTCGGCGCGACAATAGTCGAAGGGGTCGGCATCGCTGAGCGTGAGCCACTGTCCGTCGAGGCCCACGGGTGCCATGAGAGGTGCGTAGAGGTTCCACTGCCGCAGGTCGGCGAGCGCATGGCAGCGCGCAAAGTCGTCGTCGGCCTGGTCGTGGGCCTGGGTCATCACGGGCACGGGCACGCGGGCCACCCATATATCTTCCTTGTTCATCGAATAGGCGACCCACAGGTCGCCGTCCTTGGGCTCGCCGTTGCCCTCTTGTATGCCACGCACATACTGCGGTCCGCGGCTCTTGTAGTTGCCCCCGTAACGCATGGGCGGCACCTCACCGTTCACCAGGTTGAGCGTGGTGTACTCCAGTCCGTCGCCGCTGAGCGAGATGGCGAGCGGCCACCTGAACTCCGAGGGGTTGTACACCGTGGCGTAGGTGCCGTCGGAGAGTCGCTGCCCCCAGATCTTGGCGTTGCTGTTCACAAAGCCGCTGGCGCGCTCCACGGGCTGCAGCCAGGTGCGGCCGCCGTCGGACGAGAGCGAGGTGAGGGCGTGTTTCCACAGGGCCACCAGTCGGCCGTCGGGCAGGGTGTAGTCGTTGTAGGCCTTGTATTCTTCCTTGAGGGGTATCATGGGGTCGTTGCGGTCTGCCTCCTCCACCCATTGCATCATGATGCGGGGGTTGGCGAGGATCTCGGCACAGGTCTTGCGCAGGTGCCGGTCGCCGCGCCGGTAGTTGGGGAAGTGGGTGTTGCGGTCGCTGAACCCGTGGTTGTAATAGATGAAGTGGATGGGCCCCAGGCTGCCGTCGTGGCGCACCTCACGGATGACGCGCCCTATGCCGTTGCCGTCGTTGTTGTGGTCTTTGGGGTCGAGGCACACGCCGTAGTAGCCCAGAGCATAGAGACGTCCCTCGCTGCTGACATACCATCCCATGCGCTGGTGCATCACGGCCACCAGGTTGTGGGCCTTGCCCTCCACGCCGGGCTTGGTGAATCCCTCGGGCACCGGGTACTCGGGGAAGAGCTCCACGGGGTCGGACCAGTGGTAGCCGTCGGCCGACACCTGCATGTTGGTGTGCGAGGGCGGCACCTGCTCGTCGGCAGGGTCGCAGAGATAGTGTACGTAGAAGCGGCCGTGCCAATAGGCCATCATGGGCTGGTGGTTGTAGGTCCAGCCATGGCCGTTGGCCGCCGAGGGATGCTCACGGTTGGCCCGCATGATCTGGATGTTGTGTACCCCCACTACGGGCGACAGCGCGCCGTCGTGGCGGTTGGGGTCGCTCAGCTCGGTGCCCGTGTAGCGCACCTTGGTCTGTGCCTCACAAGGCTGTGTGGCACAGCAGGCGCAGAGCGCTGCCGCCAGCATGGCGTATCGTGGTTTTGCGTTCATCGGTCTGTGGGTTGAGGGTGGTTTCGGGTTTCCAGCAACTGCCGCACCAGGCGGCGCGGGGCTTTGAAGATGGTGCCGTGCTTGTGGAGCGGCGGCACGCTGACCCGCTGCGTGCAGTCGTCGAAATGCAGGAAGTCGCGCGTCAGCTGGGCACCGAAGTCATGGGTGCCGTAGCGGTCGTAGTAGACCAGATAGCCACCGCGTACCTTCACCACGGCCGGCCCTTCGGTGAGCCGCTCGGTGAACGGTGCCGACGGCGCGCTCCAGGGGCCGCGGGGGTCGGTGGCAAAGCTCACCTTGAGGTTGCGCTCGTTGCGGGTGTTGTCCTTGACCACCATCACATAGTCGCGCGGGCCGCGCTTGATGATGGTGGCATCGATGACGCTATAGCCCGGGTCGAGGAGCAGACGGGCAGGCGCGAAGGTGCGGAAGTCGCGCGTGGTGGTATAGTAGAGCCGGTGGTTGTTGTCGTCGGCCTCGATGCCACGGGCAAAGCGGCCAGGCACACACGAGGCCCACACCACCATCGTCTCGCGGCGCACGTCGTCGTAGAAGAGCTCGGGGGCCCACACGTTGACGGTGGCGGTGTCGGTCATCACCTCCACCAGCCGCGGCTTGGACCAGTGTTGCAGGTCGTGGCTCTCGGCATAGCCAAATCCGCGGTCGCCGCGCCAGCTGCTGGTCCACACCAGGCGGAAGAGGCCGTCGGGCGTGCGCACGATGCTCGGGTCGCGCATCACCCGCTGCCGGCCCACCTCGGGTCGCAGCCACACGCCGGGGATGGTGTCCCAGCGCATGCCGTCGTCCGACCACAGCAGCCGCAGTCCCTCGTCGGCGGGCTCGCGGAAACTCGTAAACACGTAGCAGCTGCGGCTGCAGGAGCTGAGCGCCGTGGCGGCCAGCAACAACATGGCGTAAAAGGTCTTCATCGTCCTGTGCTTTTCACTATAGACGAACCAACGGCCCGCGTGTCCTCATTGTGCTGCCCGCCAGGGTGCTTGCGCAGGCCCAAAAGCCCCTTGCCATACCGTCTGGAGGGCAGGGCGGCACCCCCCGCGCGTGCTCGTCGTGTGCTGCTTCGGGTGGAAGGAGAGCATGGTTCGACTCGAAACAGAAGCTACTTCGACTCGAAGCAGAATGTACTTCGACTCGAATCAGAACGTGATTCGACTCGAAGCAGACTGCGACATGCACTGCGGCCGCCTGCCGCGAAGGCACTTCCGGTTGGTCGTTAATGACTTATGGCACAGCCGGAAGGGTCATCACACCCCTGCGGAAAGCAACATCGTGCCGCTGGCAGCCACTTTTCCACCGCTGTGGCATAGACAAAACCAGGCATCATACGTCATGAATGATGGAAGCGGGTGCGCCGTTGCGCCGCTTCGCAACAAATCAGCTGATGAAACAATACTTTCTCTTCGTGGCCTTCTGGCTCACTACGCTCAGCGGGCTGGCACAGTCGTCGACAGAGACCTGCCGACAGTATCTGTCGGGACAGGGGTGCGACGACATGGTGCAATGGGACTTCATGTGCAGCGGTGGCCGGCAGGCCGGGCGCTGGACCAAGATCGGCGTGCCCTCGTGCTGGGAGCTGCAAGGCTTCGGAACCTACCAGTATGGCATGAGTTTCTATGGCAAGGCCGCGCCCGAAGGCATCGCCGACGAGAAAGGCAACTACCGATACGACTTCTTTCTGCCTGCCGACTGGGCGGGCCGACAGATCGAACTGGTGTTCGAGGCCGTGATGACCGACGCCCGCGTGACCATCAACGGGCGCAAGGCGGGCAGCGGACTGCATCAGGGCGGCTTCTCGCGCTTTGCCTTCGACGTCACCGACCGCGTGTTCTTCGGCAACCGCAAGAACCGCCTGGAGGTGGAGGTGAGCAAGGAGAGTGCCAACGCCCAGGTGAACATGGCCGAGCGGCGGGCCGACTACTGGAACTTCGGCGGCATCATCCGTCCGGTGTTTGTGGTGGCCAAGCCCATCCGCAATATTGCGCGGGTGGCCATCGATGCCGGCATGGACGGGCGCTTCAGGGCCGAATGTTACCTCAACCGCGCCGTGGAGGGCGCACGGGTGAGAACCGAGATTGTGGACCGCGAGGGTAGGGTGGTGGCCTCGCAGACCACCGACACGCGGTCGTCTGACCAGGCAGACATCAACTTCGTGGTGCCCCGTCCGCTGTTGTGGACGGCCGAGACGCCCCATCGCTATACCGCGGTGTTCACCCTGACCGACGCCCGGGGCCAGGTGCTGCATTGGGAGCGCGAGAAGTTCGGGTTCCGCACCATCGACTACCGCGTCCACGACGGCGTGTATATCAACGGCCGCAAGGTGATCTTCAAAGGCGTGAACCGTCACAGCTTCTGTCCCGAGACGGGGCGCACGCTGAGCAAGGCCAAGTGTATCGAAGACGTGCAGCTCATCAAGAGCATGAACATGAATGCCGTGCGGCTGAGCCACTATCCCGCCGACCCCGAGTTTCTGGATGCCTGCGACTCGCTGGGACTCTATGTCGACAACGAGCTCAGCGGTTGGCACTGGGCACACGAGACCGTGGTGGGCAAGAAGCTAGTTCAGGAACTGGTGACGCGCGACGTCAACCACCCGTCAATCATCTTCTGGACCAACGGCAACGAGGGAGGGTTCAACTACGACCTCGAGCCTGAGTTTCGCCGCTGGGACATCCAGCAGCGCGTGGTGCTCTATCCCTGGGCCAACCGCAACGGCTTTGAGACCAAGCACTACCGCTCGTACGGCGAGACGGCCGAATATATGCGCCAGCCCGAGATCTTCATGCCCACCGAGTTTCTGCATGGCCTCTACGACGGCGGGCATGGTGCCGGCCTGCACGACTACTGGACCATGATGATGCAGAACCCGCGCTGTGCAGGAGGGTTTCTCTGGGACCTGTCCGACCAGGGCGTGGTGCGCACCGACAAGGGCGGCATCATCGACTGCGCAGGCAACTATGGGGCCGATGGCATCGTGGGGCCCCACTTCGAGAAAGAAGGCTCATACTATACGATAAAAGAGGTGTGGAGTCCGGTGCAGCTCTGCTGGCCGACGGCGCCCCTGACGGTGAAAGATGGAACGGCAGAGGTGCTGGTGACCAACCGTTACGACTTCCTCAACCTCAAGTCGTGTACATTCAGCTACCGCTGTCTGCAACTGCCTTCGGCGGGGCAGACAGCGGTCAGGGTGCTGCGGCAGGGCACGCTGTCATCGCCCGACGCCGAGCCGGGACAAGCGGTGGTGATGTCGGTGCGTGGCATCCCGGCCTCGGCCAACGCCCTGGAACTGACGGTGACCGATGCTACGGGCCACGAGGTGGTGGTGGCATCGCGGGAGATTCGCCCCACCGAAGTGCAGGACCACACGGCGCAGGGCAGGGCCATGTTCTCGCAAGACCATGAGACGGCCACGGTGCAGGTGGCCGGGCGCACCTTTGTCTTCGACAAGAAGACCGGATGGTTGCAGGGCGTAACGGTAGGCGGCAGCACCCTCGCGCTGACGGGTGGACCTCGCTTTGTGGCAGCCCGGCGCAGCGACAGGAGCTTCGACCAGTTCTACAACCACGACGACAAGGAGGCTGAGAAGAAAAAGACACAATATACTTTATACGACGACCACGGCATCCTCGATGCCCTGGCCTGGGACGAGGCGGCGCAACGGCTGGTGGTGAGCTACCGCTACGGGTCGCTCGACTCGGTGGTCTGGCAGTTTCACGCCTCGGGCGATGTGGCGGTGAAGGCCTGCTATCATTTCACGGGCGTGGTAGACCTCATGGGCATCGCCTTCGACTATCCCGAGGCCAAGGTCAGACACAAGGCGTGGGTGGGCTGCGGGCCCTACCGCGTGTGGCAGAATCGCATGGAGGGGCCACAGTATGGCTATTGGCAGAACGACTACAATGACCCCATCCCCGGTGAGTCGTGGGACTACCCCGAGTTCAAGGGCTATTTTGCCAATGTCGACTGGATGCAGCTCAGCGGTGACGAGGGCACCCTCTGCATCAGCGACCTGCACATGACCCACCAGGCCGACCGCATGGCCATCAATCCGGGCCAACGCCCCTTCGTGGGCGTCTACCAGCCGCGCGACGGCCGTGACCAGTTGCTCTACGACCTGCCTGCAACAGGCCTGTCGCTGCTGCAGGTCATCCCTGCCGTGCGCAACAAGGTGAACACCACCGACCTCAACGGTCCTTCTGCACAGCCGGCATGGACCTCAGGCGCAAAGACCATTGCCTTCAGGCTGAGGGTGGGGGCCACGACAACCGTAACGCAACACGCCAGACAATGAGACAGATGGTTGAGCTCTACAGACGCATGGTACCGGCACTCCTGCTGGGGACACTGGCTTCGATGACCTTTGCCGGCACCCTCACGGCCACTGCGGGCGGCACGGCACAGCGACCGGCGCAGGCCTCCGACGAGGCCGCGCCCTGGACCTTCTGGTACTGGATGTATGGCGCCGTGTCGAAGGCAGGCATCCATGCCGACCTGATGGGCATGAAAGACATCGGGCTCGGCGGCTGTTACCTCATGCCCATCCGCGGCACGGCCGACAGGCCCGAATACGGGGGTACGGCGCAACAGCTCTCGCCCACGTTCTGGGAGATGGTAGACTATGCCTTCGAGCAGGCCGACTCGCTCGGTCTGTCGATGGGCATCCATGTGAGCGACGGTTTCGCCCTGGCCGGCGGACCGTGGGTCACGCCGGCCGAGAGCATGCAGAAGGTGGTGTGGACCGATACCATCGTGGCGGCGGAGGCCCTCCACGGGGCGGTGCTGCGACGTCCTGAGACCTACGACGGATATGGCGAAGACATCGTCGCCTTTGCCCTGCCCGTATGGGATCTCGCCCGACACCAGAGGTGGCAACCGCGCGAGGTGCGGCTCACGGGGGGCATGACGCGCGACGAGAACGGAACATTCAGGGCCTCGGTGCCCGGCGGCATCGTCTACGACCTGGGCCTGCGGCGCACCGTGCGCTCGCTGGAGGTGATGCCCGCAGGCAACAACATACAGTCGCAGCGGCTCACGGTGAGGGCCTCTGACGATGGTAGGCAGTGGCACCATGTGGCTACCCTCGCACCACCCCGCCAGGGCTGGCAGAGCACTGGACCGGCGTTTACCTACGCCCTGCCAGCGACCGCGGCCCGCTACTTTGCCTTCGACTGGACCCCCGAGGGCACCGAGCCCGGCGCCGAAGACCTCGACGCAGCGAAATGGAAACCCGTGCTCAGGCTCAGACAGCTCGTGCTGAGCGGCGAGGTCAAGGTAGACCAGTGGGAAGGCAAGTCGGGTGCGGTGTGGCGCGTGGCCGCCCCCACCGGCGCGACATTGTCGGCCGCCGACTATGTGCGGCTGGCCGATGTTATCCCCCTGACGCTCAGCGGCGACAAAGTGGTCACGATTTTGTCGCAGCACCACGCACCACGCAAGGGCGCCACGCCGCCCTACTACCGGCTGCTGCGCTTTGCACATACCTCTACCGGACAGCAGAATGCCACGGCAGGAGGCGGCAAGGGCCTTGAGATCGACAAGTTTAACACGGCAGCCGTAGACCGGCATTTCGACCGGTGGTTTGGCAGCTTCCTGGCCCGCCCGCACAGCGCGGTGGTGCAGGCCCTGCACATCGACTCATGGGAGTGTGGCACCCAGAACTGGGGTCACCGTTTCGCCGAGGAGTTCAGGCAGCGGCGCGGCTACGACCTGCTGCCTTACCTACTGCTCTATGCCGGCATACCGATGGAGTCGGCCCCGACCACCGAGCGCGTGCTGCTCGACGTGCGCCGCACGGTGGACGAGTTGGTGAATGAGAAATTCTTCGCACAGCTGCAACGGCGTGCCCACGCCGTGGGGCGGAGGGTGTCGCACGAGAGCATCGCGCCCACCTTCGTGGCCGACGGCATGACCCATTACAAATATGCCGACCGACCGATGGGCGAGTACTGGTTGGAGTCGCCCACCCACGACAAGCCTTCCGACATGCTCGATGCCGTGAGCGGGGCCCACGTCTATGGCAAGCCCCTGGTGCAGGCCGAGGCCCTGACCGAGGTGCGCGGCGTGTGGAACGAGACCCTGGCGATGGTGAAGCCCCTCGTCGACCTCCACTTCGCGATAGGGGTCAACAAGCTCTTCTTCCATGTCACGGCCCATAACCTCTGGACCGACCGCCGTCCCGGCATGACGCTCGACGGCATAGGCCTCTTCTTCCAGCGCGACAACACCTGGTATGCCGAGGCCGGGGGGCTCACCCAGTATATACGGCGCTGTCAGCAGTGGCTGCAGCGCGGACGGCCGGTGGTAGACATCGCCGTATTTACCGGCGAGGAGATGCCCCGCCGTGCCCTCACCCCCGACCGCCTCGTGCCCATGCTTCCCGGCCTCTTCGGCAGGGAGCGAGTGGACGGCGAGGCGGCAAGACTGGCCAACAGCGGACAGCCCATGGTGGAGCGTCCGGTGGGCGTGAGCCATGCGGCGGGCATCCTCGAGATGCGGCAGTGGGTCAACGCCCTCGGCGGCTATCAGTACGACTCGGTGAACCCCGATGGGCTGCTCGGTGTCGACAGCGTGGCCGACGGTCGCATCGTCATGCCCGGCGGCTGTGCCTACCGCGTGCTGGTGCTGCCCGGCAAGACCAAGATGGACCCACGCTTCGACGGCTATTCGGATGAAGTGCGGCAGAAGATTGCGGCATGCAGGCAGGCCGGCGTGGTGGTGGTGGATGAGCCTTGGCACGAGGCCGACTTCGGCGGCAGGGGCCTGCGCCCCGACGTGGTGTTGCCACCACAGGTGGCGTGGTGTCACCGCACGACCGATGCCGAAGAAATCTATTTTTTGTCGAACCAAGGCGGCGAGGCCCGGCGGTTCGAGGCCACCTTCCGCGACCACAGGCCCTATGCCTATCTCTACGACCCGCTCAGCGACCGGTGGCGCCGTCTGGCGGTGACAGCATCGGCGGCAGGGGCCACGGCCACGCTGCAGATGGACGAGGGCGGCTCGCTGTTTGTCATCTTCGCCCAGCGGCCCTTGCCCCAGACGCTCGACGCACCGGTGGAGAAGACCGGTGAACAGGTGGTGGCGGGGCCCTGGCAGCTGCGCTTCGAGCAGAGCGGCCTGACGATGACCACTGACAGCCTGTTCGACTGGTCGCTGTCGCCGCAGCCGCGCATCAGGTATTACAGCGGCACGGCACATTATTCCACACGGTGGACATGGAAAGGCGGGAAGTGTGAAAAGATTTTGCTATCTTTGCGCCACCTGCACGACGTGGCACATGTCTATGTCAACGGCATCGACTGCGGCATCGCCTGGACGGCACCCTACCAGGTGGACGTGACCAAGGCCGTGAGGCGCGGCACCAACGACCTGCGCATCGTGGTGGTGAACACCTGGGCCAACGCCCTGCGTGGCACCGACGAGGGCACGCCGCCTTTCGACGGGATATGGACCAATGCCAAATACAGAATGAAACAACCCTACCTGCTGCCGGCCGGACTACTCGGACCGGTAGTGATTGAAAGATATGAGAAGCAATAGACGATTACTGGTGCTGACCCTGCTGGCCATGACCCTGGCAGGCAGGGCGGCGGTGAGGCTGCCGGCCCTCTTTGCCGACGGCATGGTGTTGCAGCAGCAGACCAGCTGCCGCATGTGGGGCACGGCCACGGCCGGTAGACTGGTGAAGGTGACCACCTCGTGGAACGGAAAGACTACCGACACGCGTGCCGACAGCGAGGGAAGGTGGCAGCTGCGGGTGGTCACGCCGGGGGCCGGAGGGCCTTACACCATCACGCTCGACGACGGTGAGAAGACCCGTCTGCGCGACGTGCTGGTGGGCGAGGTGTGGATATGCAGCGGACAGAGCAATATGGAGATGCCCATGAAGGGGTTCAAGGGGCAGCCCGTGGAGGGCGCCACCGAAGAGTTGATGCTCGGCGGCGATGCGCAGCTGCGCCTCTTCACCGTGAAGCGTAACCCCCAGCTGCAGGCGGTGGACACCGTGTCGGGCAGGTGGGAGGCCACGCAGACAGCCACGTTGCGGCAGTTTAGTGCCACGGCTTACTACTTTGGCAAGATGCTGCGCGCCACGTTGCACGTGCCTGTGGGGCTGGTGGTGACGGCCTACGGGGGCAGTGCCTGCGAGGCCTGGATGGCAGCCGACTGGCTGAAGGCGTTTCCCGAGGTGGAGCTGCCCACGTCGCAGGCCGACGTCGACCGGCGTGCGCAGCGCTGTCCCACGGCTTTGTATCACGGCATGCTGCGCCCACTGGTGGGCTATGCCATGCGTGGTGTGATATGGTACCAGGGCGAAGACAACGTGCCGCGCTACGGCAACTATGCCCACCTCTTTGCCACGATGGTGCGAGGATGGCGCAACGACTGGCAGCAGGGCGACTTTCCGTTCTACTATTGCCAGATAGCGCCCTACGACTATAGTCTGTTGGGCTGGAGCCACAATAGCGCCTTGCTGCGCGAGCAGCAGTTGCGGGCCGAAAAAATGATTTCCAACAGCCGCATGGCCGTGCTGCTCGATGCCGGTATGGCCTATGGCATACACCCGCGACAGAAGCGTGTGGCCGGGGAGCGGCTGGCGCTGCTGGCCCTCGCCAACACCTATGGGCGGCAGGGGCTGCCCGACTTTGCCACCTATGGTGGGGTGACCTTCCAAGGCGACACGGCTGTGGTGAGCTTTGACCGGAGCAAGGAGTGGGTCTACTTTGACAAGGGCACGACGAGCAACCTCTTTGAGGTGGCGGGCGACGACCATGTGTTCCATCCCGCCAAGGCATGGACGGCACGCAACAAGGTATATGTCAGGAGCGACAGCGTGAAGGTGCCGCGCGCCGTGCGCTATGCCTTCCACAACTGGGTGGAGGGCGACCTCTTTCACGACGGACTGCCTGTGAGTTCGTTTAGGACTGATGACTGGAACCAATAAGATAAGCATGAGAAAGATAGCAACAATCATGATAGCCATGCTGTTGGGCTGGTGTGTAGACGGTTGGGCCGACACCTCGGTGGGCGGACTCTTCCCCATTGCCGACCAGGGCCGACAGGTGTGGAACTTCAACCCCGAGTGGCGCTTCCACCTGGGCGACGTGAGGAACGCCGAGCGGGCAGACTATGACGACTCGCAATGGGAGGTGGTATCGACGCCCCACTGCGTGAAGCTGGAGCCGGCAGAGGCCTCGGGCGGACGCAACTACCAGGGCATCGCCTGGTATCGCAAGCACTTTGTGGCACCGGCCTCACGGCTGGAACTCCACTTCGAGGCCATCATGGGCAAACAGAAGGTCTATGTCAACGGACAGCTGGCCTGTGAGCATCTGGGTGGCTATCTGCCCGTGATGGTAGACCTCAGCAAATGGGGAGTGAGGAAAGGCGACAGCTGCGTGGTGGCCGTCATGGCCGACAACAGCAACGACAAGACCTATCCGCCGGGCAAGCCGCAGTATCAGCTCGACTTTGCCTACCATGGCGGCATCTACCGCGACGTGTGGCTCATCTCCCGCAACGACGTATATATCACCGATGCCATCGCAGCCAACCGGCTGGCCGGGGGTGGTATCTTCGTGCATTATGGCACTATCGACGACAAGAAGGCCGAGGTGGGGGTCGACACCGAGCTGCACAATGCGGGTACGACGACAAAAAACGTAATTCTGGAGACGACAATCCTCGATGACAAGGGCAGGCGCGTGGCGCGCAAGACCTCGAGCATTGCACTTGCTCCGGGCAGCACGAAGAGCGTCAGCCAGCAAGCCACGGTGACGAACCCCATGCTATGGTCGCCCGAACGGCCGGTGCTCTACCGCGTGGAGAGTCGTGTGAAGGCGGGCGGCAAGACGCTCGACGGAGGCATGACACGCATCGGCATACGTAGCTTCGAGTTTCGTGGGCGCGACGGTTTCTGGCTCAACGGACGGCGTTACCGCCAGTTTGTGGGGGCCAACCGCCACCAGGACTTTGCCTACGTGGGCAATGCCGTGCCCAACAGCCAGCAATGGCGCGACGTGCTAAGGCTCAAGGAGGCAGGCTTCAACCTCATCCGAACGGCCCATTATCCGCAGGACCCCTCGTTCATGGATGCCTGCGACGAACTGGGAATCTTCGTCATCGTGGCCACGCCGGGCTGGCAATACTGGGGCAAGGACCCCGCGTTTGAGCCCCGCGTGATGCAGAACACGCGCGACATGATACGGCGCGACCGCAACCACCCGTCAGTGCTGATGTGGGAGCCCATCCTCAACGAGACACCTTTCCCCGAGGACTTTGCTCTGAAGTCGTTGCAGGTCACGCGCGACGAGTATCCCTACCCGTGGCGTCTGGTGGCTGCCGCCGACCTCCACTCGGCAGGCGTGCGCGACCACTACGACCTGGTGTATGGCTGGCCGGGCGATGATGCACGGGCCGACGCACCGAGGCAGAACATCCTCACGCGCGAGTTTGGCGAGTATGTAGACGACTGGTATGCCCACAACGCCATCAACAGAGCGTGTCGTGCCTGGGGCGAGCAACCCATGCTCACGCAGGCCTTGTCGCTGGCACAGACCGCCTCGACCATGCACCAGACCACCGGACTGTTTCTGGGGGGCTGCCTGTGGCACCCCTTCGACCATCAGCGCGGGTACCATCCCGATGCCTATTTCGGTGGGATATACGATGCCTTCAGGCAGAAGAAGACGGCCTTCGAGATGTTTGCTGCCCAACGCCGGGTGGGCGACCCGGGGGTGGAGCCGATGGTCTATATCGCCAACGAGATGACGCAGTTCTCTGACAGCAACGTGGTGGTGTTCTCCAACTGCGACAGCGTGCGCCTCACCACCTTCGACGGGGCACACAGCTATATGCTCGCCGTGCCTCATCCTGTGGACAAAGCGTTCAACGCACCGGTGATCTTCAGGAAGGCATGGGACTTCTGGGAGGCGCGCGAGTTGAGCTACAAGCGCAAGAAGCCCGAGAAGGTGAACATGATAGCCGAGGGCATCATTGGCGGTAAGGTGGTGTGTAGCACCAAGCGCATGCCCTCGCGCCGCAGCACGAAGCTGCGCCTGTATGCCGACACGATGGGCAAGCCACTGGTGGCCGATGGCAGCGACTTTATCGTTGTGGTGGCTGAGGTGACCGACGACAGCGGCCATGTGCGCCGTCTGGCCCGAGAACACGTGCGCTTCGTGGTGGAGGGCGAGGGCTGCATCATCGACGACGGTGACATCAATGCCAATCCCCGGAGGGTGGAGTGGGGCTCGGCTCCCATACTCTTGCGGTCGACGCTCAAGGCCGGACGCATACACGTGCATGCCGAGGTGCAGTATCCAGGCACCCATGCCCCCACGCCGGCCGACCTCTATATTGAGTCGGTGCCTTACGAGGGGAAGTTCTGCATGATACCCCAACTGGCCCCTGCCCGTCCGCTCACCATGACGGCAGACAGCAGTCGGCAGCCGACGGGCACCCTGACCCAGGAGCAGCGGCGACAGTTGCTGCAAGAGGTGGAGCAGCAACAGACAGACTTTGGGGTGAAGTAATTTGTTGGTGGGCTGGTTTGTTGGTGGGTTGGTTTGTTGGTGGGCTGGTTTGTTTGTTTGTTGGTATAGTTTATAATAAGATAATGATGTCGAGAGTCAAGATCATACGAAGTCTGGGGGCAGCCCTGCCTAGTGTGGGCAGGGGCTTAGGCTTGTGGGTGGCAATCCTTGTGGTGGGCATGGTCCAGGGACAGGGACATCCCTCGGTGTTGGTAGACCACTACACGACGGCCCAGGGGTTGCCCCACCACATTGTGAACTGCTCTGTGGAGACCCGCGACGGTTTTGAGTGGTTTGGCACGTGGCACGGTCTGGCGCGTTTCGATGGTAATGCTTTCCGCACGTTGTCGGGGCCTTATCTCTATGCCTCCGACCCAGCGCCGCGCAAGGTGGAGACACTGGTGGAAGACTCATGTGGCAACCTGTGGATCAAGACCCTCGACTGGAAACTCTCTGTGCTCATCAAGCAGCAGGGACGGTTCAAAAGTGTCTTCGACGAACTCAAGCCTTTCTCGCGCAACCTGCAGGTCATCAAGATACAGGCCGACGGTCGGGGCGGCGTGCTGTTGCTCACGAAAGACAAGACGTTGCTGCTGGCCCACACCGACAGGCACGGGCAGACGCATGTGCGGTTGCTGGTCGACGCCCGTGCGTTTGTCAACCCCTACGACCACCGGCTGGCAAGGCCCGTGGTGCAGCTGAGGCAGGGACGTGCCAGCTATGTAGACCCCGGCTACCATATCTATTCTGAGGAGGTGAAGGGAAGGAGCCTGTGGTCACTGGCTACCTGGCAGCGCCATTTCGCGCAGAAGGCCGCCGAGGCCTACTGCTTTGTTGATGGGCACGGCTGCCAATGGCAGACCACCGGCGATGCGCAGCTCGACTACCATGACCCGGGCACGGGACGGCACAAGCGCATACAGCTTTCGTTCACAGGCAAAATCGTGGAGCCGGTGTTTTGTGATGCCGGCGCCAACGGCATCTTCTACCTCTCGCCGGCAGGCGAGGCCGTGTACATCGACCGACAGACGCTGCAGGCCGAGAACATCGGCCGACTGCCTCAGATGGCCGATGCGCACCCCGACACCCATTATCTCTCCATGCGCATGAGCAGTGATGGGTCGATATGGCTCACCACGGCCAGCAGTGGCGTCTACCGACTGAGTTTCCCACCGCGGCAGTTCAGGCTCATGCCACTGCCCGTCGCCAGTCAGGCAGGCATCAGGGGCATGTACCAACTGGCCAACGGCGAGGTATGGGTGGGTTCAAGAGACAAGAACCTGTATGTGCTCTCGCCCGAAGGCCGTCTGCGTCAGACCTATAGCTACGACCGCTATGGCATAGGCAGCGTGTATCATATCATGCAAGACCACAGGGGGCGGCTCTGGCTGTCGACCAAGGGCGATGGTCTGGTGATGGCTGTGCCCGATGCCTCGCAGCCGGGCGGCTATCGGTTTGTGCATCATCGCCATCAGCGTTCTGACCTCGCCTCGCTCAGTGGCAACGATGTCTACATGACCTATGAAGACAGTAGGCACCGCATCTGGGTGTGTACCATGGACGGCGGATTGAACCTCATGTACGAACACGATGGGCGCATCAGCTTCTGGAACAAGCATCATGGCATGGGTCGTTATCCCGGTTACGGTCTCTATATGGCCGTGCGCAACGTCGTGGAAGACCGCCGCGGCCGCATCTGGGTGGGTACCATCGATGGGCTGATGTCTTTCCCGAGCCATTTTGCCAAGCCCTCGCAAATGACCTTCGAGACCTACAAGAAGGCGGATGTGCCGACCCTGGCCAACAGCGATATATACGCCTTGCAGTCCGACCGCCACGGGAATATCTGGGTGTGTGGCTTCGGTGGCGGCGTGGGGCGCATCGTGGGCTACGATGCCATGGGTCGCCGTCCGGTGTTTCGTGCGCCGGTACACGACCGTCGACTGCCGGGTCAGGGCGTGGCTACGCTGCTCGAGGATGCCCGCGGCACCTTGTGGATGGCCAACAATCAGGGGCTGACGGCCTGCCGTCTCGATGGTGGCATGGCCAGTTACGACCACTATGACGGTTTTCCGGAGGTGGAGATGGAGGAGGCCTCCGCCCTTCGTCTGCGCAATGGCGAGTTGTGGATGGGGTGCCGTCAGGGCATTCTGGCGTTCCATCCCAACCGTATGGAGTCGTCGGACAAGGGAGGGCTGGTGTACATCGTCAGTGCCACGGTCAACAACCAGAGCATCTATAGCTTCAAGAAACCCATCATCAGCAAGGCGATAGCCTATGCCGATACCCTCGTGCTGCGGCACGACCAGTCGATGTTCACGCTCGAGTTTGCATCGCCTGGCAGCGGCCACCCTTCGCGTGTGTCGTGGCGTTGGCGGCTAGAAGGCTATGAGGCCCATTGGCATTACAGCAGTGGCAACCGCATCGCCTCTTACACGCAGGTGCCGCCCGGGGAGTATGTGTTTGTGGTGGAGGCCATCGGCGCCTCCCACCCGCAGGTAACGGGCAGCCGTCGCGTCACCGTCATCATCCTTCCACCCTGGTGGGCCACATGGTGGGCCCGCACTCTCTATGCCTTGCTGTTTGCCCTGGCTCTGTTTTTTGCCGTGCGCTATGCCCGCTACCAGCTTAAACTCAAGAACGACATCTACATCCAGAGCCGCATAGCCACCTTCAAGAAGTCGTTCTATATGGAACAGCAAGACTTGCAGTTTATGGAGCGGGCCAAAGACACCGTGACACGTAACCTGACCAACAGCGAGTTTGACATCGACCTTTTTGCCGAACAGATGGGCATGAGCCACAGTGCCCTCTTCAAGCGCATCAAGCAACTGACGGGAGCCTCGCCCTCAGATTATATCAAGGAGATCAAGCTCAGTCACGCCCTCGAACTGCTCAAGAGCACCAGTCTGAGCGTGGGCGACGTGGCCTGGAGGTCGGGTTTCAGCGATGCCGGATACTTCGGCAAGTGCTTCCGCAAGAAGTATGGCATGAGTCCGCGCGAGTACCAGCGGAACCAGTGAGGTGGTTTGTTGGTGGGTGAGGAATGGTGTGGGGATATGACTTGTTTTGTTTTTTTTAATTTATTTTTCATTTAAGTGGGTACATTGATGATGCGTCTTCGTCATTATTAGTAACAACAAATCTACCAAAACGCATTCTCAAACAATGTACCTCAAATGAAAAGAAACCTGACGTTGACATTGCTTTTGGCCTTATTCCTCTTACCCTGGCAGCCTGCGCGGCCCCAGGGTAGTACGCGTTATCAGGTGGCAGTCTGCGACTGGATGATGCTCAAGCGGCAAAAGGCGGGAGCTCTGACACTGGCACGTGCCATCGGGGCCGACGGCGTGGAGGTGGACATGGGACCTCTGGGACGCCGTGAACTGTTCGACAACCAGTTGCGCGACAAACAGGCGGCTTCACGTTTCCGTGGCATGGCCGACAGCCTTGGCGTGAAGGTGCCGTCGATGGCCATGTCGGGATTCTTTGCACAGAACCTGTTGCGGCGGTCAAACCACCGCGACCTGATGCTCGACTGCCTGGCTACGATGCAGGCATTGGGTAGTGGGGTGCTGTTCTTGCCGTTGGGAGGCAGCGGACAGGCATGGCAGCAGCGAGGTGCGGAGCGCGACAGTATGGTGGCGGTGCTGCGGCTCATGGGCGACATGGCGTATGCCCATGGCGTGCGTATCGGCATCCGCACGGGGGGCGACGCCCGTTTCGACAAGCGCCTTCTGCGCGATATCCGCTCTCGCGGTGTGGGCATCTACTATAACCTGCAGGATGCCGCCGATGCCCATCGCGACATCTGCAAGGAGCTGCGACGGCTGGGGGCAAAGCGTATCGTGCAGATCCATGCCAGCAATACCGATAGCGTAAACCTGCCCGAGGACCAGGAAATCGACTTGCCTGCCATTCGCCGCACACTCGACCGCATGGGATGGCGCGGCTGGCTCGTGGTGGAGCGGTCGAGGGATGTCAACAGGGTGAGGGACGTCAAGTACAATTTCGGCCGCAACGTAGCCTATCTGAAGGAAGTCTTCGAGAACCGATAAAAACAATTACACAATAAATGTCAAACGATTAAACGTGAAACTATGAAACAAGTTCATTTGATGATGCGACGTGGAATAGTCAGTCTGGCCATCGCTACAGTGGCAATGGCCCTGCTGGGGTCGTGTGCCATCGACGGCTTTGACGCCAACGAGCGATTCAGCTCGGATGTCACCGGTCAGACGCTGTCTTCTCCTGTTGCCGATTCCATTACCTTTACGGCCAATGCCGATGGTAGCAAGACGACGATCAAGTGGCCATTGGTCTATGGAGCCGGTGGATTCCTGTGCTCGGTGTATGATGTCTCTGATGAGGCCAATCCGGTGGCTTTGGTGACCGACAGCGTTATCGATGGCTGTGCCATGACGGTAGACCGCACGGAGGATACCAACTACGAGTTGCGTATCAAGACACTGGGCAATGCGAAGCTCAACAATGCCGACGCTGCCGAGACCACGGTGGTGGCGTTCAACTCCTTCACTCCGGCATGGAAGACCGTGCCCGACGGCACCGACCTGTATGCCTGGCTGCAAGAGAATCCTGTTCCCGAGAGCAGTGAAAACATCGCCATCGACCTCGTGGAAGGCGGCCATTACACGCTCTCGTCGAGTGTCGACTTCCAGGGTACTCCCGTCACGCTGCGCACAACCAACAAGAACAATCGTGCCACCATCACCACAGGGGTCAATGCCAGTTTGCAGACCTATAGTGGGCTCACCCTCAAGAACCTGGTGTTCGATTGCGCGCAGAGCACCGACCCGCTTATCCTGCTGAGCGCCACACCCTCAGAGAGCATCAAGAACCTGAAGGCTACGGCCGGCTACTATTATATCACCAAGTCGATGGTCATCACCAACTGTCTCATCGACAACCTGGGTGATGAGGTGCTCGACAACAACAAGGTGCAGTATTGCATCGAGACCTTCCTGATAGACAACAGCGTGTTCCATTTCAACACGGCGTCTACCATGTCGAGCTCCACCTATTTTAATATGTATAACAGCGGCGCGTGCATCAATACGTTCACTGCTCGCAGCTCAACGTTCTACAACACCAGTGAGTCGCAGATGAAATACTTCATCCGTTACAACAACGCCGGTAGTCCTAAGCGTACCGGATATTCAGACGGTTCAGTCAACCTGCAACAGTGTACCTTCTGGAACATCGTGCCAGGCAACCAGATTGCCAACTACGATGGTTTAAGAAACTCTAGCATGATTACTTTCACCCTCGACCGCAACATCATCGCCAATACGGGCAACAAGCAGTTTGTACGCCGGTTTATCGCCGGTGGGTCGTGGAGCGGGGCTGGCACCAAGAACTTCAGCCAGAACACCTATGTGTTTGATGGTGTAGATGCCTGGACCATGCCCGACCCTGCCACGCCTTCCACCTGGACGGGCGAGGCCTCCTACGACCAGTCGGGCACCATCCTCAGTGGCGACCCGGGATTTAAGGATGCTGCCAACGGCGATTTCACCGTGTCGGGAGCTGCACAACTGGGCGCACGCACCGGCGACCCGCGCTGGCTGCCTGAACAATAATGACGTAACCCAAAATGAAGTACATCATGAAGAAACAAGTAATCAAGACAATGGCCGTGGGCATGGCGATGGCCGCCACCCTGCCGGTTATGGCACAAAATAACAAGACCATCACCGGCACCGTCTTAGACGAGAACGGCGATCCCGTGATTGGCGCAACGGTCAGAGTGGCCGGCACAAAGGGAGGCACGGTGACCGACCTCAACGGCCGCTATAGTCTTCAGGCTCCGGCAGGCAGCACCCTCACCGTGTCGTACATCGGCTACCAAGACCTGACGACAAAAGGCGGACAAGTGAAATTCTCGCCCTCTACATCCACCGACCTTAATGAGGTGGTGGTGGTGGGCTACGGCGCACAGAAGAAGGCGCACCTCACCGGTTCGGTGGCTACCGTGGCTACTGACGATATCCAGGACCTGGTCTCTACGGGTCTGGCCAGTTCGCTGTCGGGACTGGTCAACGGTCTGAGCGTGGCAGGCGGCGATGCCCGTCCGGGAACCAATGCCCGCTTGTATGTGCGTGATACCAACTCGCTGGGCGAGGTGGGCGTTACAGCCCAAGAGCCGCTGTATGTCATCGACGGATACATTTATCCCAATGATATCAAGGTAGGCAACAGCACCCAGAATATGGGTGCCGAAGCCTTCAACAACCTCGACCCTGCCGAGGTGGAGAGCATCTCGGTGCTCAAGGATGCCAGTGCCGCCGTGTATGGCGCGCGAGCTGCCAACGGCGTGATTCTTGTCACCACCAAGCGAGGCAAGCAGGGCGCACCGCGCATCAGCTACAGCGGCACCTTTGGATTCACCGATGAGGTGGCACGCCCCAAGATGCTGAGTGCCTACGACTATGGTCGCCTGAGCAATGCCGTGGTGGCTGCCGACCCCACCAACACCTCGCTCAACCACACCACAGCCCTCTACCAGGCCGATGAGCTCGAGGCCATGAAAAGCCTGAACTACGACCTGCTCGACAAATACTGGGAGACAGCCACCACCCAGCGGCATAGCATCAACGTGAGTGGCGCTACCGAAAAGGTGAGCTATTTCGGAGGCATAGGCTATGTAGACCAGAACGGTAACCTGGGCAAGCTCGACTATAACCGCTGGAACTATCGTGCAGGCTTTGATGTGAAGGTAAGCAAGTGGCTGAGCGCCAATATCAGCGTGAGCGGTGACTATGGCAAGAAAAACCAGCCCTTGCTCAAGATCGGCGGCACCAATGCTGAGAAAGACTACGGCCTGCTGCTCACCCATCCGCGTTACATCCCCGAGTCGATCGGCGACTACCCTTTGCTGAGCTTTGGGCTGAGCAACCAGCAGAAGAACCAGAACCAGCTCTACTCCTTCGACGTGCTGCAGAACAACGGCGACTATAAGCGCAACATGAACTCTAACCTCAACGTGCAGGGCTCGGTGAGCTACGACTTCGGATGGAGCAAGCTGCTCAATGGCCTGAAGCTGAGCTTCAGCTACAGCAAGAGCATCAGTACCGACAAGGGCAACGAGTATGGCTCGTCTTATACCCTTTATAGCATGAACACGCGCTTCGGCAGCGGTGGTCACCTGTATACGCCCGTTGCCGGTGAAAGCTACGACGACTATGTATATGCCGGCAATTTCACGGCATTGAACATCAACAACGGCAACTATCTCTCGCGCACGTCTACCCGTACCGACAACTACCAGATGAACTTCACGGCGCAGTATGCCCGCAGTTTTGGATTGCACCACCTGCAGGCCCTGTTCTCTGTTGAGCGGAGCGAAGCCGAGAGCGAATACCAGACCACCCAGCGCGAGCAACCCTATGAGTTTACCACCGGTCAGTCCAACTCGGCCACGGGCGAGCTCTCGGGAGTGTTCACCCGCAGCGAGTCGGGAACGCTGTCGTATATCGGCAGGGTCAACTATGCCTATGGTGAGAAGTACCTGTTGGAGTTGCTGCTCCGCTCGGATGCCTCCACCAAGTTTGCCCCCAAGAACTATTGGGGCACCTTCCCGGCCCTGAGTGCGGGTTGGGTGATGAGTGAAGAGAAGTGGTTCCAGGAGTCTCTGCCTTGGTGGAACTTCCTCAAGCTGCGCGCCTCGTTCGGTCTGACGGGTCGCGACAACACCGCAGCCTAGCAGTGGATGCAGGTCTATGCACAGGATGCCAACAAGGGTGTGGTGTTCGGTGAGGGGTCGGGCAACGATTCCAGCAACCGCATCACCATCAACAAGAACAATTCGGCCGTCAATACCGATGTGCACTGGGACAAAGACTATAAGTTGAACTTAGGTATCGACTCCCATTTCCTCAACAGTCGCCTGTCGGTGACCTTCGACGCCTACCATGAGTGGAACCGCAACATGCTCATGAACATTGCCCAGACGGTGCCCTTCTCTGTAGGCACGCAGAGTGCTGCCGTCAATAAGGGTGAGCTCGACTCGTGGGGCTATGAGCTCTCGCTCAGCTGGCGCGACAAAATAGGGAAAGACTTCAAGTACCACGTAGGTCTCAACACCGGCTATTCAGACAATGCCGTGCTCAATATGGACTGGGAGACCGAGTATGCTTACCGCCAGATCGTCTACAAGGGCCGCACCGACATCGGCACCTGGGGCATGCAGTGCATCGGCTTGTTCCGCAGCTTCCAAGACATCGAGGAGTATTTCGATAAGTATCACATCACCTCTTACATGGGTCTCACCAAGGACAAGGTGCGTCCCGGCATGCTCATCTACAAGGACGTGCGCGGTGCCCAGCACATCGATGCCGAGGGCAACGTGACCTACGACGGTCCTGACGGCATCGTCGACCAGGATAACGACCAGGTGCAGCTCTCGCACCGCGGCAATATCTACGGCTTCACCATCAATGGCGGTGCCGAGTGGAAGGGTATCGGTCTCACGTTCCAGTTCAATGCCAACTGGGGCGGCTACACCACCCTGCCCAGCCAGGCCCTGCAGCCCTACGCTGCCGGCAACGCCAACCTCGAGTATGCCAACATGCCTTCGTTCTGGAATCCCGACAACATGTTTGTCTACCAGGATATTGTCGACGGTTCGGGTAATGTAGTGATGAAGGCCAACCGCGAAGCCCTGCTGCCCAACCTGGCCTATGCGAGCATCAACGGCGTGGCCTCCAGCTTCTGGCGCATCAGCGATGCTCAGGTGACGCTTGGTCGTCTGACGCTGGCCTACACCCTGCCCAGAAACTGGCTTACCAAGTTGGGCATCGGCGTACAGAGCGCGCGTGTGAACGTCACGGGTATCAACCTCATCAGTTTCTACAATCCCTATCCCGACCACTTCACCAATCCCGTGGCAGGGACCTATGGCAGTTATCCCAACCTGCGCAAGTGGACCATTGGCGTGAACCTCACTTTCTAACCCCATAACCGCAACACAATGAAAACAACATTAAGATATATCAGTCTGGGCCTGGGCGCCTTGCTGACACTGGGCTCATGCAGCGACGAGTTTCTGCAAGAGAAGAAGAACTATGATAACGTCAACTCCGACATCTACAACTACTACAGTGGTTGCAACGGTCGTCTGAACGATATCTACAGCTGGTGTCTGCCCACCACCAACGATATGACCTGGAAATATCCTTCCATGGGTAACAACGACCTGGCGGGTGGCTCTACCGAGGAGTACAGTGGGTTCAGCAGTTTTGTGAACCCCGAGATCGAACTGTCATCGACAGGCTCTACCAATGCCGTGCCCGACTTCATCATGGGTACCCAGACCAATATTCAGGAGGCTGTCTATGGCCGCATCCGCAACATCAACGATGTCATTGCCGGCATCGGCGGCGGTACCTTGTCGGACGAGGAGAAGAACATTCTGCTGGGGCAGGTCTACTTCTTCCGCGCCTGGTGTTATTACAACTTGCTGAAATGGTATGGCGGCGTGCCCATCGTCACCGAGACCCTCGACCCCATCGAGGGCAACAGCACACCGCGCTCTTCGGCACGCGAGGTTAAGGATTTCATCCTCTCCGACCTCGACCGTGCCGCCACCATGCTGGCCTCAAAGACCATGAACGGTGGCTGGAGCGGCAGCGACTACGGTCGTGTGACCAGTGGCACGGCCGTGGCCCTCAAGGGCCGTGTGCTGCTGCTGTGGGCCAGTCCGCTCTTCAATCGCACCAACGACCAGAGTCGCTGGACCGAGGCCTACCAAGCCATGAAGGCCGGCAAAGACACCATCGATGCCTGCGGCTACGGCCTCTATCAGGGCACGGGTGCCAACGCTGCCGGGTTCGTCAGGATGTTCTGCCAGAGCAGCAAGAACCCTGAGGCTGTGTTTGTGACCCTCTACAACAACATCACCGGCGATGGCCTCGACAACCAGAAGAACAACCGCTGGGAGCGCGACATCCGTCCGGCCAACACCGGCGGTGGCGGCAAGAACGCCTCGGCCATGCTCGTAGACATGTTCCCCATGGCCGACGGCAAGATTCCGGCAGGCACGGGAACCTATACAAAGCTGCAGACCTCCGACTCGACCTACGCCCGCAACACGCCCTTCATGGCTCGTGACCCGCGCTTCTACCGCACCTTCGCCTTCCCAGGCTTCCGTTGGGCCTACAACGGTGATGCCAGTCAGATCAATCCCAACAACCCCGGTCCGGGAAGCAGCTATGCGTTGTGGAACTATGTGTGGTACACCGACCTCAACGACCAGGGCAATGCCGAGAGCGGTAACTCCTACGGCGCCGACAACCTGCTCACCAGCAAGGTGGGTGTCTATGTGCGCAAGAAGAGCGACGACGCCGATGTCAACAGTCCGCTTTACACCTACGTGGCCGGCGATGTGAAGGGTGCGGCTCCGTTTTATTCGGCTGCTCCGCTCATCGAGCTGCGCTATGCCGAGGTGCTGCTCAACCTGGCCGAGGTGGCCTGCGGTGCCAACCACCTCGACGAGGCTGTGGGCTACCTGCAGCAGATCCGCGCCCGCGTGGGCTATACGGCAGCCAATAACTATGGCCTGCAAGCCAACCTCACATCCGACCAGGCTGCCTGCATGAGTGCCATCCTCTACGAGCGCCAGATTGAGCTGGCCTATGAGGGCAAGCGCTTCGACGACATGCGTCGCTGGCTGCTCTACGACGGCGGTACGCAGTTTGCCTCGATCTCGGGCTGTCCTGACACCTGGAAGCTCACCGGATGGGGTGGCAACACCTGCAACTGGCTTGGATTCACACCGTTCAACGGCCAGCGCCGCGAGAACATGGAGTTCCGCGTGGCCGACAAGTATGGCGTGGGCGGCACCTCCTACGACAGCGACCCCCTGCTCAAGAACGGCGGCACGAGGGCCACAGCCGTCGACCTGCGCAACGACCTCGCTGCCCAGCTGCCCCAGCTCGCAGCCTGGTATGGCGATAACCTCGTGCGCAAAGACAAGAAGGGCGACGGTCGCGACTCACAGCACAACGATGAGTATATCAATTTCCGACCCAACTACTATTTCCTAGGCCTCAGCTCGGGCGCTTCGGCTGCCGACAAGAGTCTGCCGCAGACCATTGGCTGGCAAGACTACAACAATGCCGGCGCCATGGGCACCTTCGACCCGCTGGCCAACTGACCATTACTTCTCTGCCTCGCCCCGGAGCGTATGTGTCCCCTTTAGGCATGTGCGCTCCCCGGGGAAAGGACTACGACAACAACTACTTACTTTCACCCAAAAAAATACTTAAAACTTTATGAAGAAAATCTTTACGCTTACTGCCGCTGCTTGCCTGGCTATGGGTATGCAGGCCCAGACTGAAATCTATAAGGCCGTCACCCTCGACGCGTCTGGAAATGTCGTTGTGAATGCCGACTTCGGCACCGAGGCCAACCCTGTGAAAGAAGTCACCACCTGCACTGCCAATGTGACGGTGCATGCCCTCACCAGTGGTGCTCCCACGGCTTTCTCTAATCCCGACAACACCTATTACGACTACAAGAACTGGCCTGCCGATGCCTACCAGTCGGCTACCTGGAAGGGCAATAGGTTGCGCATAGACAGTCTCGATGCCCAAGGCACTAACGTGGGACCTTACTTCGCTTATCTGGTAGGTAATGGCAATCCCTGCATCGAGTTTTATGGTGCAGCCGAGACCAAGGACGGCGAACCCACCGGCAACTGGTATGTGCCGTCAAAAGAAGACGATGGTACCCACTCGGGCGGATATGTCTACTATGCACCCGACGGCAGCAAGGGACTGCCCGTCACCGGTGAGTATGTAGAACTCACCCCGAAGGTCGACGGACTGTTCAAGGTGGGCTTCTGGGCCAACAAGGGTGGCAATCGTGCACTCTATATCATCAAGAAGTCGACAGCCAAGGCCCTCGACCCTGCCACAGAATATCATGCCGAGGGATGGGTGCAGGCCGTGAAGGATGCTGCCGGCAACATGCGCTACATCAACCCTCTGGCCATCACCAACTATGCCTTCAGTGGTATGGTACCCGACCCCACACGCTTCCTTACCAATACGGCTGGCGAGACATTGCTCGACGCTGAGGGCAACCCCATCCCCGACTCGGTAGACATCGCCAACCGTCCCAAGGTGGGCTATCTGGTGTTCGAGGCCAAGGCCAATGAGACCTATATGCTCATCGGCAACAGCTGGCAGTTTGGCTTCCAGGGCTATGAGTTCATGCCCGGAGTCACCTTGGGTGTGACTGCCGTGGCAGTGGTCGATGAGGAGAACTCACCGACCTACAACCTCGCGGGTCAGCGTGTAGACCGTGCTTACAAAGGCGTGTTGATACGCAACGGCAAGAAATACATACGGAGGTAAACGGTTAGGCTCCACCCCACATGAACGGGAGGGATAGGAGTACGGTATGAGACTCTTGTCCCTTTCTTTCGCTTGAGCGGCGTGTGTAAGGTGGTATGAGGGTGCCGGGGAGGCCTTGTGATGCTGCCTCGACGGCATGGACGTGGGCCGTGGAGGGCGTTGCCACAGTCTGCTTCGGGTCGAATCACAGTCTGCTTCGAGTCGAACCACAGTCTGCTTCGAGTCGAATTACAGTCTGCTTCGAGTCGAATCACACTCTGCTTCGAGTCGAACCAGCGCGCTGCGGCGCCGCTCCGGGCATCCCGCAGGGATGGTCTGGGGCGACGGAAGCAATACAATGGACTACTCATAGCAATGAAATCAGAACAGGATTATTATAGACAGATGATACATCAAATGGCAGAAAAGACCAATGACACACGTCAGCACCCACTCGGCAGGCCACTGCTGTTGCTGGCCCTCATGGGCACCTGCGCACTAAGCGCCCAAGCCCAGCGCGTCGACCTGGATATGTCGGGCCGCAACCCCACTGAGGTAAGCGCCAAGGATTATATCAGTTGGATGCTGCCCGAGCTGAAGCCCGGTGCAGCAGAACGCAGGATGTTTGGTGCTGTGGCGGTAACGCTGATCAATACTTCGGCAACAGGCAAGGTGAGGACGGGGTGGTACAAGGCCCGCATCACTGCCGACAGACTCATCAACGACGGCATCCATGTGGTCGACGGCCAGGGACAACGCTCCATCACCGTGATTCTCAGCGGGCTGGGCAAGGGGCGTCACAGTCTGCAGGCCTGGCACAACAATGCCGACGGCACCGCCGGCACAGGACCTGTGACGGTACAGGTGAACGGAAAACCCAAGGTCACAGTGGCACCAACAGCAAGGAGCGGCGCCAGGGCCGAGGCCGCAACGTCGTATGTGACCTTCAAAGGCGACAAGGTCACCGTGACCTATAGCGCGCCTACCGACTTCTATCTCAACGCGCTGGAGATAGACGTGCCCGATGCCCGCACCCTGACCTCCACGCCCTGGCCTGCTGACATCGACCTGCATGCCGATACCGATGGTGGCACCATGACGCTGCGGTGGGCACTGCCGGTGCTGGGCGCCGATGCCCAGGTGTTGCACTATGGCACCAATAAGGAGGAGGTGGAACGTGGTGCAGGCACCCGCATCAGGCTGGATGGCAAGACCGACAGTTGCCGCCTGACGGGGCTCTCGCCGCTGCAGCCCTGCTTCTGGCGGGTGGATGCCGTGCGCAAGGGCGCGACAAACGAGGGACATCTCTGGACGTTCCAGCCTCGCCGCCTGGCCTTCCCCGGTGCCGAGGGCTACGGACGCTATGCCATCGGCGGACGCGGAGGGCAGGTGTACCATGTCACCAACCTCAAGGACGACGGCAGCTATGGGTCGTTCCGATATGGTGCCACACAGCTCAAGGGACCACGTACCATCGTCTTCGACGTGGCCGGGGTCATCACCCTTGGCAGCCGCCTCACCATCAGCGACCCCTACGTCACCATCGCCGGACAGACGGCACCCGGGCGAGGCATCATGTTCAGGGGCAAGGCGCTGGGCGTAGCCACCGACGGCATCACACGGTTCATACGCCTGCGCCTCGGCGGGGGCGATGGCTGGAGCGGCACGGGGGCCAACAGCGCAACCATGGATGGCATCGGCATGGCGGGCAACAACCATGCCATCATGGACCACTGCTCCATAGGATGGGCCATCGACGAGGGATTCTCGAGCCGCAATGCCCGCAACATCACGCTGCAGCATACCCTCATCTCTGAAGAACTCAACTATGCCGGCCACAGCCATTATGTGGAACAGAGCGGTCGCTACGTAGAGCATGGCTATGCGGCCACCATTGGCGGTGGCGTGCCCGACGGCGTGGGCTCGTTCCACCACAACCTGCTGGCACACAACAACGGCCGCAATTGGAGTATGGGCGGCGGGCTGGTGGGCGGAAAGTATGCCGGCAGGCTCGACCTGTTCAACAATGTGGCGTACAACTGGGGAAGCCGCACCACCGACGGCGGTGCCCACGAGGTCAACTTCGTGAACAACTACTATAAGATGGGGCCCTCGTCGACCGAGCGCTACCTGCTCTCGGCCGACCTCGAAGGCACGGGCGGCGGCACGCAGAGCTACTATGTGAGTGGGAACATACGCGAAAACCTCGACGGCACGAAGACCACCGACCAGCAGGCCTTGCGTCGCGAGCGGGTGAAACAAGGACAGGTTGTCGACTGGCAGGTGTTCCGCGATGAGCCTTTCTTCCCCTCGCTGGCACAGGTAGAGAGCGCCGAGGCTGCTTGGCGCAACGTGCTCTCAGACGTGGGCTGCAACCTGCCCGAGACCGACAACCACGACCGGCGCATGGTCGCCGAGACATTCACAGGCACCATCTCCACCCAGGGATTCCATACCCATAAGAAAGGTCTCATCGACCGCGAGAGCGATGCCGAAGGATTCGATGGACTGAACATCGAGACGGCGGCATGGCCGGCCGACTGGGACACCGATGGCGACGGCATGCCCGACTGGTGGGAGACGGCCTATGGCACCGACCCGCATACGCCCGACAACAATGGTGACCTCGATGGCAATCATTACACCAACCTGGAGGAATATCTCAACTGGATGGCCCAGCCTCACTTCTCCATCCAGGGCCCTGCCCAGGTAGACCTGGCCTCCTATTTCAGGGGGTACACCCATCCTGCCTATACCTTGGAGGGCGTACCCGAAGGTGCTACGGCTGTGGTCGAGGGCTCACACCTCACCGTGACGCCTGCGGCTACACCTGCCCTCATCACCGTCAGGGTGAAGGCATGGCAGGGGGATGTCAGTTTGGTGCGGTCTTTCCATTTCTATGTGTCGCCTGGTGCTGCCAATCAATGATGGTCTGTGTGTTGCACCAGCCGGCAAGATCGAAGCGTGCAGCCGAAGATACGAGTGTTTCATGGTGAAAAGGTAAAACAAAGTAACGAGTCAAAGAAGACAACGAAAAGGTGGATGCCCTGAATGCAGGCATCCACCTTTTCGTTATCGTGGCGTCTGGTCTACCTCACGATCTTATAGGTGCGCACCTTTCCGTTGGCATCGGTGGCCTTGAGCAGGTAGATGCCGCTAGGCAGGGTGCCGAGGGGCAGCTCTCCGATGGTGGCCTTGCATGTGCCGCCGCCTATCTTGGCACCATCGGTGGTATAGATGTCATAGGCGATGAGCTCCACGGTCTCGGCATCGATGGTGGCGATGGCCGTGGCACTGCTGCTCACGGCCACGTGGAGCGGTCGCTGCATGGTGTGTCCGTCGGCATCGGTAACGGTCAGGCTGACGACGTTGAGCGAGGGCTGGCTGCCGGTAGCCTTGACGCGCAACTTGCCCTCACCGGCTGATGTCAGCTCCAGCTGCGTGCCGGTATAGGCATGGGTGTAGACCGGACTCTCTGTAAAGCCCGCAAAGAGCGAGGACAGGTCGAGCTCTTGCGTGGCACCCGCTGCGAGGGTGATATGGGCCTCGGCCATCCAGTTGAGATAGTCTTCGAGGTCGGTATATCCGTCGCGGTCGTCGTCGGCATTGTTGTTGGCCACCAGCGGGTCGGTGCCCCTGATGCGCTCAAACCATGTGGGTATGCCGTCGCCGTCGGCATCGAAGTCTTGGGCCACCTGCTCCTCGGGGTAGACCTCGAAGCCGCCGCAGTCGGCCTCGCTGTCGATCTGGCCTTTGATGCCCGACAGGCTACCCGTGTAGGTATAGCTGCGGTGGAGGGCCTCGCCCACGACGCGCTGGTCATGACCATCGGCCATAGGTTGGTTGGCACCCACGTCAGAGAGCACCTTCTTGTAGGCCAGCATGGGGTCGTCGATGGTCGCCTCTGAGGGGAAGTAAGGCGCCGAGCCCCAGTAGGTCCAGTCGACGACCTGTCCACCGCTGGTCCTCATGCGTTTCATGTTGTCGGCATCGATGTCGATGCTGCCGTCGAGGTTGTCACGTACATTATTATATAGGTATGCGCTCTGTGTGCCCATGCCCGTGCCTTCGAGGTCGAGCGAGAAGAGGGTATGGTTGGCCACTGCCGGACCTTCCTTGTAATAGTTGCCCACGAAGTTGACCTCATGTGCTCCGCCGTCGGTGGTTCTGCTGTCCCAGTTGTACACCACATTGTTGAAGATGTCGAGCCTGCCGGCATAATAGCCGTCGCCGGTGAGCCCGCCCCCCATGCTCCAGTTGCGCCCGTAGCAGTTGGCCAGCAGGTTGTGGTGGAACGAGCCGATGTCGCCGCCGATGGTGGCGGCATAGCCGTGGTTGGTGCCGTCGGGGTAGTTTTTGTGGTGGGCAATGCCCAGGGCCTCGGCAATCATCGACCGTTGGAGGGTGATGCGGTGTGCGCCACGGCTCGAGAAGGTCTCGTCGGTACCCCAGCTGGCAGTGACGTGGTCGATGATGGTGTTGTCGGCACCCGTCACACCCATGGCGTTACCGGTGTCGTCGGGGGTGCCCAGTCCTCGACGTGCGCGTAGAAAGCGAACGATGTTGTCGCTGCCGAAGTTGACGTTGGAATGCATCAGGCAGATGCCCTTGCCCGGGGCGGTCTGTGCGGCCAGGGTGACGTTGGGGGTGGCGAAGACTGCCGCAAAGTTCATGTCGATGAGTCCCGACACATCGAAGACGATGGTGCGTGGCCCCTCGACATGCTTGAGCCCGTAGATGAGCGAGCCCGGCGTCTCGTCGTTAGTGAGGTTGGTGACGTGGTACACCGTGCCGCCGCGCCCGCCCCGTGCAAAGCGGCCATAGCCCTCGGCACCCGGGAAGGCCACCTGCCGTGGCCGGAAGTTCCACACATCGGCCTCATACTCGTTGCCGTCGGCATCCACCTCTCTTACCATCCAGTAGTAGGTGTTCATCGCATAGAGCTTGTCGACGGTGAAGGTGGTGTCGGTGAGAAGCCCCATGTCGGTCATGGCATCCTTGCGCTCACCGAAGAAGAGGTGGTGCCTCACGGCCTTGGAGGCTGGGGTCCACGACAGCGTCACCTTGCTGCCGTCGCAGTTGGCATGACTGTCGTAGTTGGCGGGTGAGGGGTCGGAGGCCATGGTGGCTGGATTGCCCTGGTCTATCACGAGGGCGTTGACAAACACCGACGAGCAGTGTCGTGGGCTGGTGGAGGCATAGTCGGTCGTGGCATCGGGTGTGGCCCGGTACCAAATGCGTACGGGTTGGCCCTCGGTGGCGTTGAAGTGTATGTATGAGGAGGCACTCTCCGAGGCCTTCTCTTTGTTCATCGTCTGCTGCACGCCTTCCAGCACCCTCACGCCATCGACATAGACATCGAGGCGGGGGCCTTGGTAGCTCGTGGGGTTGTTGTGATAGGCCAGCAGCGTATGGGGGCCGGCCGGCAGTCCTTCGATGATCACCTCCAGTTCGCCGGTGGGTCCCAGCAGTTTGGGTGTGTTGCCGCCGTCGTCGAGGTCGAGTGTCTCGATGCCGTCGCCGATGAGCTTGTCCTTGGTCTGCACGATGGTCTTGCTCCATCCGCATCCCAGCGTCTTACCCTGCGAGTTGGGACCGTTCTGCACGATGAACCTGATGCCGTCGACGGTCAGCGTGTCCGACACGATTTGTTTAGGAAAGCCGGGCAGTGAGGACGTGGTGGTGTTCCATGCCGTAAAACCGGGGGCATTGCCTTCGGCCTCGCTGCGCCCGAAGAAGTTGAAGTCGATCTTCTGCGCATGGCCTGTGAGGGCAATGGTCAGTAGTAGCGTTGTAATAGTTTGTTTCTTCATGTTAGGTAAATGGTTTTTATCGGTGGTAAAGGTATTACTTTTTTTGTTTACTGCGGGTGATAAATCCGTCAAAAAGGTGGAAAAAAATGTACGTGGGCAATTTAGCCCCTCGATTGAGTGCAAAACAAGGCACAGGCCGTCTTTAGAGTACAAGTAGTAACAAAACATGCAACAACCCATGCTCAATCCCAAAATCAGACTCTCGCTTGCCGCCGTTGCCCTGCTGATGCTGCCGGCAGCGGGCCATGCACAATACCCGCAGCTCACCGATGAGGCTGCCGCGAAGATCGACTCACTGTCAAGGGCCTGGACGGCACACTCCGACTCGGCCTGGGCCGTGGCCTGGCCTATCGTGCAACAGGAGGCCGCAGCCGGTCGCCCTTATGTGCCCTGGGCCTTCAGACCCTACGACCTCAGGCAGGCCACCATCCCTGCCTTCCCCGGTGCCGAGGGTGGCGGCATGTATTCCTTCGGAGGCCGCGGGGGGAAGGTGCTCACCGTGACCAACCTCAACGACGACGGACCGGGCTCGCTGCGCTGGGCCTGCGAGCAGGGCGGCGCCCGCATCATAGTGTTCAACGTGGCGGGCATCATACGCCTCAAGACACCCATCATCGTGCGGGCACCCTATATCACCATCGCCGGACAGACCGCGCCGGGCGACGGCGTGTGTGTGGCGGGACAGTCGTTCCAGGTCAACACCCACGACGTGGTGGTGCGCCACATGCGCTTCAGGCGCGGGTCGACCGATGTGTGGTACCGTGAGGACAGCTTCGGAGGCAATCCCGTGGGCAACATCATGATCGACCATTGCTCGTGCAGCTGGGGCCTTGACGAGAACATCTCATTCTACCGGCACATGATCGACCTGGGCGACAAGACCGGGCCACGCAAGCTACCCACCTGCAACGTGACCATACAGAACACCATCTCGGCCAAGGCCCTCGACACCTACAACCACGCCTTCGGCAGTACCATCGGTGGCGAGAACGCCTCGTTCATGCGCAACCTCTGGTCGTGCAACACCGGGCGCAACCCGTCGATAGGCTGGGGCGGGGTGTTCAACTTTGTCAACAACATCGTCTACAACTGGGTACACCGCACGGCCGACGGCGGCGAGTATTCTACGATGAGCAACTTCATCAACAATTACTATAAGCCTGGACCGGCCACGCCGCGCGACACGCCGGTGGGCCACCGTATCATCAAGAGCGAGAGCCGCTCGGGCAAACTGTTCGCTTACCCGCAGTATGGGCGCATCTATGCCGTGGGCAATGTGATGGAAGGCTATCCTGAGGTGACGGCCGACAACTGGAAGGGCGGCATACAGGTGGGCGACAACACAGACGCCATACCCGCCGAGGTGCTGGCCATGATGCGCAGCCGCGAGCCTTTTGCCATGCCGCCTCTCACCATCCTGCCGTCTGAGCAGACCTTCGACCATGTGCTGGCACACGTGGGGGCCACCATGCCCCGCCGCGACATCGTAGACGAGCGTATCGTAGAAGAGGTGCGCACGGGCCAGCCCTATGTGGTGAAGAAACTCGGCAAGAAGAACCCCTACGGCAACGTATGGGGACTGTCAGAGAAGTCGCAAGACCAGGAGGGCTTCTTCAAATACCGCCGTCTGGGCAAAGACTCCTACAAGCTGGGCATCATCACCGACCCCGGACAGATGGGAGGCTACCCCGACTACAAAGGCAAGCCCTACACCGACAGCGACAATGACGGCATGCCCGATGCCTGGGAACTGGCCAACGGCCTTAATCCCCACGACCCCACAGATGCCAACGGCGACGTGAACGGCGACGGCTACACCAATATCGAGAAGTATATCAACGGCATCGTCACCCGTAAGAAGGTCGACTGGACCAATCTCAACAACAACCACGACACGCTGGATGGCAAGACGTCGCTGATGTAATAGGTGGTGACAGAGACAGAATAACGTTATATAGCAATATATGAGAAGAGTGATTATGGGCATGGTGGCCCTGCTGTTCGCGCTCGTTGCCCAAGCGCAGGTAGCCCTCGACAGCGTGGGGCGAGATGCCGCATACGTGGCGACCATTATCGCACGGTCGCAGAAGATAGTAGACGGTCTGCAGCTGCAAGATGCCGAGACCAAGGCGCAGGTGCTCAATATTATTGCCAACCGCTACTTCCTGCTCAACGACCTGGAGAAACGCCACGGCAAGGGCGAGGCCCTCGATGCCAGTCTCTACAAGCATCATTTCGAGCTTGAGGCTACCTTGGCTAACTATCTCGACGGGCGGCAGGTGGAGGCCGTGAAAGACGGCATGACCTATGGCGTGGTGCCCAAGACCTATGGTGCCTACCTCGAGATGATTCCCTCGCTCAAGGAGAACGAGAAACTTCAGATCATGAACTGGCTGAAAGAGGCGCGTGAGTTTGCCATCGACGCCGGCGATGCCAAGGCCAAGCATGGCTGGTTCAACAAATACAAAGGCCGTATCAACAACTGGTTGTCGAAGCGCGGCTATGACCTCACCCTCGAGCGCAAGGCTTGGGGCGAGCGCATCGCTGCTCAGCAGAAGAATAAATGAGACACTTTATCATAGCACTTTTGGTTATCACAGGGGTTGTGCGGGTTGCCGCGCAACCCTTCCCGTTGGATTACAGCCAGGTGGGCTACCATCTCTCCGAGCGTCAGATTCCCGACGCACCGGTGAGGGTGTATGTGGGGTGGCAGGGGGGCGACCAGAGCCGTCGCATCCAGCAGGCCCTCGACGTCGTGGCACGCATGAAGCCCGACAAGGCCACCGGCCTGCGCGGTGCCGTGCTGCTGGCTCCGGGCACCTTCCGCCTGAGCCAGCCGTTGCGCATCGCGGCCAGCGGCGTGGTGCTCAGGGGCTCGGGGCGCAAGGAGACTGTGTTGCTCAAGGAGGGTGTCGACCGCGGTGCCGTGGTCTATGTGGAGGGTCGGCACGACCGTCGGCTCACCGACACGCTCATCGTGGCGGGCGACGTACCCCTGGGTGTGAGAACCCTCCCCCTGACCTCTGCGCCCCGCTTGCAGGCGGGCGACGAGGTGGTGGTGTGCCGCCCCTCGGCCAAAGGCTGGATCACGCGCATGGGATGCGCCAGCTTTGGCGCTGGCGAAGAACTGGGCTACTGGGGCTGGCATCCGGGCGAGATCGATGTGGAGTGGACGCGTAGGGTCACCGCCGTGCAGGCGCGCAGCGTGACGCTCGACGGTGCGCTGTCGATGGCGCTGTGTCGTGCCGATGCCACTACCATCCTGCTGCGTAGCCGCTGGCCGGGGCGGATAGAGGACGCCGGCGTAGAGAACCTCACCATCGCCTCGGCCTACGACGAGCGCTACCCCATGGACGAAGACCATGCCTGGGACGGCGTGTATATGGCTTCCGCCCGCAACTGCTGGGTGCGGCAGGTGGAGTTCAGAAACCTGGCTGGCTCGGCCGTGGTGGTGCAGCGCAGCGCCTCGCAGGTCACCGTCGAGGACTGCCTGTCGCGCCAACCCGTGTCGGAACTCGGAGGCAGTCGCCGCCGCACGTTCCTTACCTATGGTGAGCGCTGCCTGTTTCAGCGGCTATGGTCAGAGGAGGGCATCAACGATTTTGCGGCGGGCATGGTGGCGGCAGGCCCCAACGTCTTTGTGCAGTGCGAGAGCCATCGGTCGCACGGCTTCAGCGGGGTCGTGGGGCCCTGGGCCACTGGGCTGCTCTTTGACTGTGTGACGGTCGATGGCCACGACATCAGGCTTGGCTACCTCGGTCTGGAGAAATATGGCACGGGCTGGAACACCGCCAACAGCACGGCCTACCAGTGCTCGGCGGCAGGCATACAGGCCGACAGCCTGCCCGATGGCTCTACCAATGTGGCCTATGGCTGCTGGGCGCAGTTTACGGGCAATGGCCGCTTTGCCGAGGCTAACAACCACGTGCGGCCGTGGAGCCTCTTTGCCAAGCAACTGGCAGACCGGCTGGGACACGACGTGCAGGCCATCACCCGCACGCTGGAGCGTGGGTCGGATGCGGCCACGAGTCCCACCATCGAGCAGGCCCGACAGCTGACGCTGGAGGCCCATCGGCCCCGGGTCACCATGGCGATGTGGATCGACAGCGTGGGCTTCACCGCCTCGGTGTCGCCGCGCGGGGCCACCGACATCGACAAGCTCTACCGTGAGCCGGTGGCCGAGACACCGGCACCTGCCATCGGCGTGGAGCAGGGCCGCCTGGTGATGGACCATGCCCTGCTCACCGGCGGACGCCACAACGCCCCCTGGTGGAACGGGCGTGTGAGATATTCCGACTTTGCCAAGCGTGGCTACGCCCTCACGCGCTTTGTGCCGGGCATGGAGCAGTATGCCTCGACCGACCGCATCGACTCGGTGGTCAACTGGATGGTGCGCTCGCACCAGCTGCTGTTTGCCCAGACCTACGGCCTGTGGTACGACCGTCGGCGCGACGACCACGAGCGTGTGCGGCGGCGCGACGGCGATGTGTGGCCGCCCTTCTATGAGCAGCCCTTCGCCCGCAGCGGGCAGGGCTCGGCGTGGGACGGGCTCAGCCGCTACGACCTCAACCGTCTCAACCCCTGGTATTTCAGTAGGCTGAGGCAGTTTGCCAAGGCCGGCGAGCGTCACGGATTGCTTCTGTTGAACCAGCACTTCTTCCAGCACAACATCCTCGAGGCCGGTGCCCACTGGGTCGACAGTCCTTGGCGCACGGCCAACAACATCAACGACACCGACTTTCCCGAGCCTGTGCCCTTCACCGGCGACAAGCGCATCTTCATGGCCGACCGTTTCTACGACGTGTCGCATCCCGTGCGGCGCGCCCTCTACCAACAATATATCAACCAGGTGCTCGATGCCTTTGCCGACTGTCCCAATGTCATCCAGTCGATTGGCGACGAGTTCACCGGCCCTCTGTCGTTCGTGCAGCTGTGGCTCGACACCATCAAGGCGTGGGAGCAGGCGCACGGCCGCAAGGTGCTGGTGGCACTGGGCGTGAACAAAGACGTGCAGGATGCCATCCTCGCCGACCCGCAGCGCCGCGCCGTGGTCGACATCATCAACATAGAGCAATGGTTTTACAACACCAAGGGACTGTATGCCCCGCCCGCTGGCGTGAACATGGCACCGCGACAATACCTGCGCCAGATGAAGACCGGCACGGCCACCTTTGCCGATGTCTACAAGGCTGTGCTCGAATATCGCACGGCCTATCCCGACAAGGCGGTGGTCTACTACGCCCAGAAATACCCGGAACTGGCCTGGGCCGTGTTCATGGCCGGCGGCTCGTGTCCGGCCATCGCCGTGACCGACAAGGCGTTTCTGCAGAGTGCTGCCACGATGCAGCCCACGGCGCACCACGATGGGTGCTACGTCATGCAGGATGCCCGGGGCGACGCTATGGTGTGGCTCGATACCGACCATGCGGCCTCGGTGCCGCTGTCGGCAGCGCAGCATTACGCCGTGTACAAGGTGGATGTCAAGACGGGAGTCATCGGTCGTGTGGCCGACAAGGTGAGGAAAGATGATGCTAGAAAATATATGACATCGCGCGGCGCCTACTGGCTCAGGTCCAGATAGTGCGCCCGCTGCCTCGTCGAAGATCGTAGCCCGGCAGGGGTTACAATTGCCGCCGTCGTTCGTCTTCAGTATATAAACCCCTTCAACACCAACCCTACGATACCAACAAGCAACGCCCATGAACCAGAATGTGATTGCCCTCTTGCTAGACCCCGTATTTCTCAGCAGTGTGCTGGAGGCGCCGGATGTTGCCGTGCCCCTGCGCCACGACCCGCAGCTGCGCCCGACGAAGACCGAGGTGGAGGAGGCCGCACACATCCTTATGACCCTCGACCGGTGCCAAAGCCACTTGACACCAGAGGAGCTGGAACAGCTCAAAAAGCGCATTTTGTGCCACATTGGGGCATAAAATGGGATAAAAAAGTGGCAAAATACCTATTTTTACCATTTTAATACCTATAATTACAAACCACTTTCTTGTCAAATGGGTATCTTTGCAACGTCTATCTGACCAAAGAACCTGCTTATGACAAACTCTACTATCGACAAAGACAATCAAGCCTTGCAACTCCTTGCGGCCTATGCCCAGGGCGATGCGGCGGCCTTCTCCACCCTTTATGATATGTACGTGCAACAGATGTTGAACTATGGGTGCTGTCTCACCAATGACATCGAACTGGTGAAAGACTGCGTACAAGACGTGTTTGTGCGACTGATGGACAGACAGCATGCCTCGCGGGTGAAACGCGTGAGCTCGTACCTCATCATCTCATTGCGCAACCGTCTGGTAGACGAGTTTCGCAAAGGAGCCTTCTGTGCCGACACGCCCATTGCCGAGGCGGCCCGCAAGCAGGTGACCGAGGATGTGGAATGGGATTACTTGGAATCTGAAAAAACATTACAGCAAACGCATCTGGTGCATCGTCTGATGGACTGTCTTACTCCCCGTCAGCGACAAGCCTTTCAGTTGTATTACATCGACGAGCGTAAATACGACGAGATTTGCGAAATCATGGACATGAACTATCACTCCGTGCGCAACCTCGTACACCGAGGAATGCTCAAACTGCGTGCCGCTGCCCTGTAGGGCGCAGCGGCCACCCGGCGGTGCGTAACGGTGCTCCGCCACACGGCATCCACATCCTGCATAGCTATGAAGTCATTGTCGGCCAACCTCCCACCCACCTTTTTTGATGACCCGAGACCACAGCACAGGCCGTGGTTTTCCACCATCTCTTTTTCCCTGCGACAGTCTTTGTGTCTGTTGCTCTTCGCCTTTGTGGTGCTGCCAGCCTTGGCCCTTCCGGCCGACGTGGTATGGCATCGGCAGAGCGCCAACTCCTCTGAGTCGATGCCCTGCGGGGGCGGGAGCATCGGCATGAACGTATGGGTAGAAGATGGCGACATCCTCTTCTACCTGGCGCGGAGCGGCAGCTTCGACGAGAACAATACCCTGCTCAAGGCGGGCCGCTTCCGCCTGCACCTCACACCCAGCCTGCGGTCGGACGCAAGTTTCTCTCAGCGCCTGGTGGTCAACGACGGCCATTGCGTCATCAGCGACGGGGAGCGGCAGGTGGTGTTGTGGGTCGACGTCTACAAGCCCGTGGTGCATATCGACATCAGGCAGCACAGCGCGGCCCCCGTGACCTGCGTCTACGAGAGCTGGCGCTACCGCGACCGCGACATCGTGGGACAGGAGCGCTTCCAGACCTCCTATAAGTTCAGGGTGCCACAGGGCTGTGTCACCCGTCGCGACAACATCCTTGCCGCCGACGGACAACTGACCTTCTACCACCAGAACCCCGACAGCACCGTCTTCGATGCCACAGCCTGGCAGCAGGGTTTGGGCGACTATGTCGCGCAGATGTACAACCCGCTGGGCCGGCTCGTCTCGGGCGGCAGGCTCGTGGCCCCCGGCTTTGCCTTCGACGGCACCTTCGATGCCGAGTACCAGCACGTCGACTACCGCGGCTGGCGTTTCCGCTCCACGCGCCCCTCACGCCGCCACAGCCTCGCCGTCGTCATGGCCAACCGTCAGGGCACGGTGGGGGAGTGGCGCGCCGAACTCGACCACACCTGGGCACAGGTGCGCCCGGCGGCCGACCGCACGGCCTCGCGGCAGTGGTGGAACGCCTTCTGGCAGCGCAGCTTCATCGAGGCAACGGGGCCGGGGGCCATGCTGGCGCGCAACTATACCCTCTTCCGTTACATGATGGGCTGCAATGCCCGCAGCGCGTGGCCCACGAAGTTCAACGGCGGCTTGTTCACCTTCGACCCTGCGCTGGTAGACGCACGCTACCCCTTCACGCCCGACTTCAGGCGCTGGGGCGGAGGCACCCACACCGCGCAGAATCAGCGCCTGCTCTACTGGCCGCTGCTCAAGAGCGGCGACTACGACGTGCTGAAGAGCCAGCTCGACTTCTACCTGCGCATCCTCGGCAATGCCGAGCTACGCAGCAAGGTCTACTGGCATCATGGCGGGGCGGCGTTCACCGAGCAGCTCGAGAACTTCGGACTGCCCCAGCACGATGAGTATGGCCTCAAGCGACCTGCCGACTTCGACCCCGGACTGGAGCACAACGCCTGGCTGGAATACACCTGGGACACCGTGCTGGAGTTTTGCCAGATGGCCCTCGATGCCGAGCACTACGGCGGGATGGACATCTCGGCTTACATCCCCTGGATATGTTCGTCTCTCGACTTCTTCGACGCCCACTACCGCATGCTGGCCCTTCGGCGCGGCGCCCGTCCGCTCGACGGCAACGGCCGGCTGGTGATCTATCCCGGGTCGGGTGCCGAGACCTTCAAGATGGCCTACAACCCCACCTCCACGGCAGCCGGGCTGCGCACGGTGACGGCGGCCCTCGTGGCCCATCTCAGGGCCCACGGGGCCGACACGGCGGTGGTGAGCCGCTACCAGACCATGCTGCGCACGTGGCCCGAACTGAGCTATCGCGAGGTGGACGGACACCGGGTGCTGTCGCCTGCCGTGACGTGGGAGCGCGTCAACAACACCGAGCTGCCGATGATGTACCCCGTCTTCCCCTGGCGCATGTACGGCGTGGGCCGCGACAGTCTTGACCTAGCCCTCGACACCTGGCGCTACGACCCCTACGTGCAACGCTTCAAGGGCATCGTGAGCTGGGAGCAGGCAGGCATCTGGGCCGCCTGTCTGGGACTCACCGGGGAGGCCGTGGAATGGAACAGCAAGAAGCTGGCCGACGGTCCCTACCGCTTTCCGGCCTTCTGGGGACCGGGCCACGACTGGGTGCCCGACCACAACTGGGGCGGCAGCGGCATGATAGGCCTGCAGGAGATGCTCATGCAGGAGGTGGGCGACAGCCTGATACTCTTTCCGGCATGGCCGCGGCAGTGGGATGTACACTTCAGGCTGAGGCGCGCCAACGGGCGTGCCATCGAGGTGAAGCTGCAAGGAGGAAAGGTGAAGGTGATGGCTGGAGGAGAAGAGCGGCGGCGACTGACTGCTCGGCCGGCCACCGGTTGGGCCGGTGCCACCGGGGTGGGAGCGGTCAGGCAGGACTGAGCCGCTCAAAGAAGGTGATGACCTCTTCCCAGGTCTTGAACTCGTCGCTGCCCAGGGCGATGGTGGTGCCCATGAAGTCGGCGTCGGGCTGCATGTCGATATAGAAGTCGCCATAGAGCAGCGGCTTGCGGTTGGTGTAGATCACGTGGTCGTGGGCCGGGGTGGAGAGATATTGCTCTATCCAGCGCGCGTTGGCATCGAGGGCGGCGTGGTCGTTGGTGGGGGCGGGCATCACGATATACACCTGATAGGTCTCGATGAGCATCTGGAAGGCCTTGACAAGGCTCGACCTGGGCTTGTCGTAGCTGTCGCGCAGCGTCGAGGCGTCGATGTAGACAATCTGCCGCTCGCGCCCCTCCTGCCGGTCGTCGATCCATCGGATGACGGGCACCACGCCGTTCATGAACGACCGGTCGTCCATGCGATGCTCGCCGTGGAAGTGTGCCGCCTGCGGGTAGTGGCTGCGGTAGAGGTCGAAGGTATGCACCACCGGGTCGGCATCGCCGAAGAGTCCCCACACGCGTCGCTGCTCCTCGGCCTTGGCCTTGGCATCCATCGCCTCCAGTTGTAAGAAGTTTTGTTCGGTCATCTCGTGGTATTCCTTCACGAGAGCCTTGGTCACCATAAACTCCGTCTCGCCGTCCTGTCGTGGGTTTTGCCACACCTGCTTGCCCGTCATGCCGTGTTCTTTCATCGTCTGGCCCATCTCGAAGGCCGGGTTCACGCAGATTCGGTCCACGCCGTAGAGCATCTCGGTGTACATGCCGCCCATCGACGTGCCGATGATGAGGTGGGGCTTCTCTTGCGCCACCTTCTCCTTGAGAAAGGCCATACCCTCTGCCGGGTGTAGGGGAATGTCGAAGGCCACCACGCGGCTGTTGGGAAAGGTCTGGGCAATGAGTTTCACGGTGCCCGACGAGGCTGCCGACCCGAAGCCGTGGCAATACATGATGGTCTTGCCCTTCATCAGTTCGGGAAACTGCTTGATATACGGATTCTCCATTGTCATAGTGCTGTTAATGTCACGACAAAGTTACCCTTTTTCTCTCAAACCACCACTTTCTGCCAACTATTATTTTCGCTTTCACGTTGTCTGCGCGATGATGTGTGGGCGGCTGTGCCGGCCGATGCTGTCGCGCCACCTGCCTGCCCATGGTCGCGTAGCACAGCAAGGGCAAGGCCTGCGCAGGCTTGCGGCGATGTGCTTCGGGTCGAAGCACGCGCTGTTTCCACTCGAAGCACGCGCTGTTTCCACTCGAAGCACGCGCTCTTTCCACTCGAAACACACGTTCCTACCTGTGTGGGCGGGCTGTCGCCACTGTCGTTTGGCGCTGTCACGGCACGTTTCACACCAAGGCAGACGAGTGCTTTGATAAAGTGTACACATAATGTTAAAAATGATTTGGAAAGGTAAGAAAGCTGAGAAAAAATGTTATCTTTGTGGCACTCCAAATAACTATCTCGATATGAAACAAACACTGTTCTTTACGCTGATGCTGTCTGCGGGACTGCATCTGGGTGCCGCAACCCACGACCTGGTGCCCGTCATCATACATCAACCCACGTGGACCGAATGGCACGACCAGCAGGTGAACGAGGTCAACCGTTACCGATTGCACACCAACTTCTTCGGTTACGAAAACGAAGACCTGGCCCTGGCCGGCGACAAGACCCGCTCGGCCAACTACCTCTCGCTGCACGGCGACTGGAAGTTCCACTGGGTGCGCAATGCCGACCAGCGTCCCACCGACTTCTATAAGACCGACCTCGACGACCAGAGCTGGGGCACGCTGAAGGTGCCGGGCATCTGGGAGGTCAACGGCTACGGCGACCCCGTGTATGTCAACGTGGGGTTGGCCTGGCGCCATCTCTTCGACAAGGCCAACCCGCTCAATATCCCTGTCAAGGAAAATCATGTGGGTACGTATCGTCGCGTGGTAGAGCTGCCTGCCTCGTGGAACGGCAAGCAGGTCATCGCCCATTTCGGGGCGGTGTCGTCGAACATCTACCTCTATGTCAACGGGCAGTATGTGGGCTATGCCGAGGATGCCAAGACGGCAGCCGAATTTGACCTCACGCCCTACGTCAAGCCCGGCAAGAACCTCATCGCCTTCCAGACCTTCCGCTGGTGCGACGGGTCGCTGAGCGAGGACCAGGACTTCTGGCGCCTCTCAGGCGTGTCGCGCGACAGCTACCTCTATGCTCAGGACGCCAAGGTGCAGGTGAGCAACATCCGCATCACGCCCGACCTGGAGAACAACTATCAGGATGGTGAGCTGCTCATCAACGTCGATGTCAAGGGCCATCCCAAGATCGACTTCCAGCTGCTCAACGCCGGAGGACTCGTGGTGGGCAAGTCGACGGGCGACTTCCTGCGCATGTCCAACGGTACGGCGCGCTTCATGGTGCGCAACGTGAAGACATGGACGGCCGAGACGCCCTATCTCTACACGCTGCTGACCATCGTCAAAGACCGCAGGGGCAACGTGGTGCAGGTCATTCCCCAGAAGGTGGGATTCCGCAAGGTAGAGATACGCAACGCACAGCTGCTGGTGAACGGACAGCCCGTGCTCATCAAGGGTGCCAACAGGCATGAGATGGATCCCGACGGCGGATATTTGGTGACGCGCGAACGCATGATACAGGATATCAAGGTGATGAAACGGCTCAACATCAATGCCGTGCGCACCTGCCACTACCCCGACGACCCGATGTGGTACGACCTCTGCGACGAATACGGACTCTATGTCACGGCCGAGGCCAACCAGGAGAGCCATGCCTTTGGCTACCGTGACGACTCGGAGGCCAAGAAGGAGAACTTTGCACGGCAGGTGCTGGAGCGCAATCAGCACAACGTGGAGACGCAGTTCAACCATCCCTCCATCATCGTGTGGAGCCTCGGCAACGAGACCGTAGACGGCCCCAACTTCACGGCGGCCTTCCAGTGGATCAAGAGTCAGGACCTGAGTCGCCCCATCCACTGGGAGCGGGCCGGTCGCGACGGTGCCAATACCGAGATCTTCTGTCCCATGTATCTCGGTCCCGAGGGCTGCGAGAAATATGCCAGCGACCCTAAGACTACCCGTCCGCTCATCCAGTGCGAGTACAACCACACCATGGGCAACTCGGGCGGCGGACTGAAGGAATACTGGGATTTGGTGCGCAAATACCCCAAGTACCAGGGCGGGTATATCTGGGACTTCGTGGACCAGGGCCTGCACCGCAAGCCCGACTTCAAGGCCGGGCGCACGGTGGCCGACTATGAGGCCATTGCTGCCAAGTACAACCCCGGCACGGGCAACCTCTCGCCGCTCTATACCTACGGCGGCGACTACAACAAGACCGATGCCTCTGACAACAACTTCAACTGCAACGGCATCATCGGCCCCGACCGCCAGCTCAACCCCCACGCCTACGACGTGGCCTACGAATACCAGAACATCTGGGCCGAGGCGGTGGACCTGAGCCAGGGCAAGGTGTCGGTATACAACGAGTTCTTCTTCCGCGACCTGAGCAATTACAAGCTCGTGTGGACCCTCATGCGCGACGGCAAGGCCGTGCAGCAGGGCGAGGTGGAGACACTCGACGTGGCACCGCAGCAGCGCGCCACCCTGCAGCTGCCTTATCAGGTGCCTGCCGACGGCGAGGTGATGCTCAACCTGGAGTTCCGCCTCAAGACCGAGGAGCCCCTCATGGCGGCCGGTCAGACGGTGGCCACACGCCAGCTCGTGGTGCGTGAGGTGAAGCCGGTATTGGCCGCCCTGCAGAGCACAGGGGCCAAGGTGAAGGCCAAGGACGACAAGAAGAGCGGACTGGTGACCATCGTGGCTAACGGTAAGTTCGACATTGCGTTCGACAAGACCACCGGCTTGCTCACCCGTTACCAGGTGGATGGCCACGACCTGCTGCCCGAGGGCGGCACCCTGCGTCCCAACTTCTGGCGTGCCGTGACCGACAATGACATGGGTGCCTCGCTGCAGAAGAAGTATGCGGCATGGCGCAACCCGCAGCTCACGCTCACCGCCCTGCAGCTCACCAAGGTGGCCAAAGACATCTACCGCGTGAAGGCTGACTACGAGCTGGCCGCCGTGAAGTGTCGCCTGACCATGACCTATACCATCGACGGCAACGGCACCATCGACGTGACCGAGGCCCTCGACGCCACCGAGGGAGCCGACGTGAGCCCGATGCTGCGATTCGGCATGGTGGCCGACCTGCCTTACAGCATGGACCGGAGCGAGTATTACGGTCGCGGACCGGTGGAGAACTATGCCGACCGCAAAATGAGCCAGAATGTGGGACGCTACAGCCAGACGGCCGACCAGCAGTTCTATGCTTACATCAGGCCGCAGGAGACGGGCACGAAGAGCGACCTGCGCTGGTGGCGGCAGACCGATGCAGCCGGCAGGGGCATCTGCCTCACGGCCGACACACGCTTTGGGGCCAGCGCCCTGCACTATAGCATCGCCGACCTCGACGAGGGCGACGAGAAAGACCAGCGCCACTCGCCCGAGGTGCCCAAGAGCAAGTACACGCAGCTGTGCTTCGACCTGGTGCAGGCCGGACTGGGCGGTGTCAACAGCTGGGGTGCGCTGCCTCTGGAGCCCTACCGCCTGCCCTGCAAGGATATGGTGTTCCATTTCCGCATCACGCCGGTGGTGGCAAACAGCAAATAATCAAGGTATAACGATAGATGAGAAGATTGTTTTTTATGGCCGCAGGGCTGCTGCTCTTATCCGGGCAGCTCTCTGCGGCAGAGGGTGACACCATCTCGCTGAACGAGAAATGGCTGTTCAAACTGTCACGCAATGAGGCTTCGACGCCCAAGAACTTCGCCGCCGTAAGGTTCGACGATACACAGTGGCGCTTCATGGCGGTACCCGGTGTGTGGAAGGTGCCTACCGCATGGCAGAGCACCGACTATGTGGGGGTGTACCGTGGCTGGATTAAGATGCATCCCTATATGCAGGGCAAGCGCATCTTCCTGCATCTGGGACTCACCACGGCGGTCACCGATGTGTATGTCAACGGACAGAAGATTGGGCAGACCAGCGGCGACCGTGCCCAGACCGAGTTTGAGATTACCGACAGGGTGACCATCGGCGAGCGCAATCTCTTTGTGCTGCGCATGAACCACTACGACCAGGGTGAGGATGCCACCAACACCAGAGGCAACAGCGGTATAACCTCCGACTGCTATATCTACGTGTTGCCCGAGGGCACCGACCCGGCACCCCAGCCAAGGATTGCCAATGCGCGCAATGGGGTGAGGGTGGCCGACAGGTTCAGCTTTGAGCCCGAAGAGGGGTTCTTCGACAGCGAGAAGCGCATCGCCGAAGACCTGGAGCTCATGCGCAAGGCGGGCTTCGGGGCTGTGACTTACAACAAGCTCTCGTCTGACCCGAGGTTCATTGACCTTGCACGTAAGAATGGCTTTGACGTTGTGCTCGATGCTCCTGTCACCTCTGTGCCTCTGGTGGATGCTGACCGACAGTTCAACGATGCGGTTTATGCCTACCTGCCCGACTATCCCTACGACTTCAAGAAGGTGATACGAGCCGGAGAAGCGCGTGCCAATGCCGCCGTGGCCAAGCCCAAGCCCAGGAAGAAGGAGTCGGATGAGCTGCTCACCGTCTGGGACACGCCCTACAGCATCTCGTTCGACAAACACACGGGGTTGATATCCAGTTATGTGCAGAATGGCGTCACGGTCTTCTCGGGCAGCAGCACGCTAAGACCCGAAGGCCAGAGCAAACTGGTAAGCTTTACAGCTACCAAGCCCAGCAAGGCCTCGGGCACTAAAGTGACGGAGGTGTACGATGTGGAGAACGAAGGCCGGTCGACATGGAATTACGAGATTACCAACAATGGTGTGCTGAAGGTTTCGGCAGATGCCATCAGGGTTGTCAATATCAACTTCAGCAGCCGACTGTCGCAGAGCCAATACTGCGCGCAGGGCATAGATGGTCCGGTGGAGCTCTCGCAGCTTGCTGCCGACCGTGCCCGTGTGTTCTGGTGGCGGCAGAAGGGAGCCGACGGCAAGGGCGTGGAGGTCGTTGCCAACACTGCCTTCACGGCACTGAGGCCAGTCTATAAGTCGCAGTTGCTGCTGCGCAATCCGGCCAAGGGCATCGAACTCAACTTCCTTCCGGCAGCCAACTGATGCGGTGGGCCGCTGAGTCCCTACCCTGTTGACACAACGACAAAAGCCTCCCGGCACCTGCATACGCGGCAGCCGGGAGGCTTTTTGTTATTCTCAGAGAGTGGGTGATAGGGCTCTATGCCGGCACGGGGCGGCTGCAGCTCACGGCGCAGACGGGGGCAGCACCTGGAGCCATCGTCCCAGTTCGGGCGGCTGGTTGTAGGCCACGTTCTCGGCAGCCACGCTGGCACGGTAGGGCGGGTCTTGCATGAGGCAGGTGGCGCGGTAGGGTGTGGGGAGGTCGGTGACGTAGATGCGCAGCTCCGTGCTCTCCTCATCGCGTAGGATGACCTCCTCGCGCCAGTCGCCCAGGATGTCGGCCGAGAGGCAGGGGTTCGACTTGGAACCGTTGTTGAAGCGGCCATCGAACTGTCGCACGAGGTCGATGCTGCCCGTTGTCCAGTTGTACTTGGTCACGGCCTCGTGGTCGAGCAGTTCGCGCAGCGTGTCGCCGTCCCACCAGATGGCGAAGTTGCAGCTCAGCCGCTGCCTGCCGCGGCGCGTGTCGCTGTAGTCGGTATAGGGGGATGGTGTGTTGCCCTCGTCGTCGCCTTGCCTTGTCGTCGCCGTGGGCCAGAACCTGTTGCCCCGGCTGTCGAGCAGTCCGTCGGTGTTGGCGCTCCATAGCTCAAAGCCCTCGTGGGTGGGGTCGATGTCTGCGGCCAGGGCACGTCCCACGTCATAGTCGGCCTTCTTCTGCAACACCGGCGTACCGGTAGCGGCGTCGCGCAGCGTAGAGCCGTCGCGGCGGTTCTCGTGGCAGTCCCAGACGAGCAGTCGTCCGGTGTGCGGCTCCACCACGAGGTGGAGGGCGTCGCCGTGGCCGAACCCGGTGTTGTGGAGCCCGCTGCCGTCGTGGTCGACACACATTGCGCCATAGACTATCTCATCGCACCCGTCGCCGTCGACATCGGCCACGCGCAGGTTGTGGTTGCCTTGTCCGGCATAGTCGGGCTGGGCACGGTTGGTCAGTCCCAGCTGCTGCATGAGTCGTGTCTGCTCGGGCTGTGGGTGGGTATCGAAATACCAGTGCAGCCGCAGGTCTATGCCATCCCAGTCCCATGCCGCCAGCGTGGTGCGGGTGTAGTAGCCCCGGCAGAACACGGCGCTGGGATGCCGACCGTCGAGATGGGCCAGGGCCGCCAGATAGCGCTCCGAGCGGTTGGCATGGTCGTCGCCCCAGCAGTTCTGCGGTCCGCGGTCGGGCACATAGTTGACCGTCTTCAGGGCGCGTCCTGTGCGGCCTTCAAACACGGTGAGGTATTCGGGACCGTCCATGATACGCCCCTGCCGGGCACCTTCGGCTTGTATACGCCAGTCGCGTGTGGCATCGCCGATGGCCCGTCCCGTGCCGTCGATGGTGCCGTCGGCCGTCTTCATCATGAGTTCGGCCCGTCCGTCGCCGTCAAAGTCGTAGACGAGGAATTGGGTATAGTGGGCTCCCGCCCTGATGTTGCGCCCCATGTCGATGCGCCAGAGCCGGGTGCCGTCGAGGCGATAGCAGTCGAAAAAGACGTTGGAGGTGTAGCCGGCATGCGAATTGTCGGCCGCATTGGAGGGCTCCCATTTCAGGATGATCTCATATTGGCCGTCACCGTCCACATCGCCCACGCTGGCATCGTTGGCCGTGTAGGTCACGGGCATGCGAGTAGGAGAGGTCTGCCGGCGTGGTGTGCCCCTGCCCTGTCGCCGTATGCGCCTGGGTGCGAGCCACATGCTGTCGGTGGTGACGGGGTGCTGCAAGGGTATGGCGAGGTATCCGTCGGGGGACGAGGCTTTGAGCGTGAAGCTGCCGTCGGTGCTGCCTCCCTTGACCGTATAGGTGGCGTCGGTGGCCAGTGGGTGTTCGTCGATGAGGAATGTGCCGCCTTGGGTCATGGGCTGGCGGGTGAGTGGCTCGCCGTTGCGGTACACGTCGAAGGCCGCGTTGGCAGGGTCTTGGCGTAGCATCCGCCACGACACCACCACCCGGTGGCCAGACCTGATGGTTACCACGCCGCGGTCGAGCCGTTCGGTCTGCATCACGCTGAAGTCGTACTTGGGCTGCGCGCTCGCCGCATGGGGCATGGCCAGGAGCAAGAACAGCAGTTTGAAAGGTCTGAGTTTCATGTTTTAGTCGAAATAGTTACATATTGTTTGATGTATAGGACGGGCATGGGTTTAATCTGTCTGCACCAATGGTGCAACAAAAGTTTAGTGACTTATAACGACCTGTCCGTGGAAGGAAAACAAGAAGAGGATGTGCATGGTGTATGTCACATCCTCTTCTTGGTGCTGCGTCCGCCGTGCAGTAGCCGACGAACATCGCCGTGAGAGACCTTACCTGATGAACAAGAGTTCGCGGTATTTGGGCAGGGTCCAGAGCTCGTCGCTGACGATGAGCTCGAGCTTGTCGATCTGGTAGCGTATCTCTCTCATCAGAGGCTCCACGGTGTCGTGGTAGGCGATGGCTTTCTCGCGCTCACACTCAATCTTGTTGGCCACCTTGCGGGCGTTGACGAGTTTCTCGACGCCCGTCTCGATGGTCTGCGTGCGCTCGGCAATCTCGCGGATAATCTTCTTGTTGCGCGCGGTGAGCGACGTGGCCTCCTCACGGTCGAAGATGGCATACATGTTCTCCACGTTGCGCGCCAGCCGGCTCTGGTAGTGTGTGGCCACAGGGATGATGTGGTTCATGGTGAGGTCGCCCATGACGCGCGCCTCGATCTGCAACTTCTTGGTATAGGTCTCCCATTTCACCTCGTTGCGTGCCACCAGTTCGCTCTTGCTCATGACATTCATGTGCTCGAACATGCTGATGCTGGCCTCGTCGAGGTAGCGGTCGAAGGTCTTGGGGCACGAGTTCTCGGTGTCGAGACCGCGACGGGCAGCCTCGTCGAGCCACTCCTGCGAATATCCGTTGCCCTCGAAGAGGATGGGCGAGCAGGTCTTGATGTCCTCGCGCAGGATGTCGATGATGGTGCTGGTGAGGTCTTCGCCGTTGGCCGTGAGGCGGTCTACGCGCTCCTTGAAGCTGGCCAGGGCTTCGGCCACAGCCGTGTTGAGCACGATGAGGGCGCAGGCGCAGTTGGCCTCGGAGCCCACGGCACGGAACTCGAAGCGGTTGCCGGTGAAGGCGAAGGGCGAGGTGCGGTTGCGGTCGGTGTTGTCGATGAGCAGTTCGGGTATCTCGGGGATGTCGAGCGTCATGCCCTGCTTGCCCTTGAGCGAGAAGAGATTGTTCTTGTCGCTGGCCTCGATGTGCGCGAGCAGGTCGGTGAGCTGCTTGCCCAGGAAGGCCGAGATGACGGCGGGCGGTGCCTCGTTGGCCCCCAGGCGGTGGGCGTTGGTGGCGCTCATGATGCTGGCCTTGAGCAGTCCGTTGTGGCGGTACACGCCCATGAGCGTCTCGACGATGAAGGTCACGAAGCGGAGGTTGTCCTCAGGCGTCTTCCCCGGTGCGTGCAGCAGCACGCCGTTGTCGGTGGAGAGGCTCCAGTTGTTGTGCTTGCCCGAGCCGTTGATGCCCTTGAAGGGTTTCTCGTGGAGCAACACCTGGAAGCCGTGCTTGCGTGCCACCTTCTTCATGAGGCTCATGAGCAGCATGTTGTGGTCGACGGCCAGGTTGGTCTCCTCGAAGATGGGCGCGAGCTCAAACTGGTTGGGGGCCACCTCGTTGTGGCGTGTCTTGCAGGGGATGCCCAGCTCCAGGGCCTGGATCTCGAGGTCTTTCATGAAGGCCTGCACGCGCTCGGGGATGGTGCCGAAGTAGTGGTCGTCCATCTGCTGGTTCTTGGCCGAGTCGTGGCCCATGAGCGTTCGACCGGTGAGCAGCAGGTCGGGACGTGCCGAGCAGAGGCTGTCGTCGACGAGGAAATACTCCTGCTCCCAGCCCAGGTTGGTCTGCACCTTCCTCACCTTGGGGTCGAAGAGGCGGGCCACATCGGTGGCTGCCGTGTTGAGGGCATGGAGCGAGCGCAGCAGCGGAGCCTTGTAGTCGAGGGCCTCGCCGGTGTAGGAGATGAAGATGGTGGGGATGCAGAGCGTGTCGTCGATGATGAACACGGGCGACGTGGGGTCCCAGGCCGAGTAGCCGCGGGCCTCGAAGGTGTTGCGGATGCCGCCGGAGGGGAAGCTCGAGGCATCGGGCTCCTGCTGCACCAGGAGCTTGCCCGAGAACTCTTCGATCATGCCACCCTTGCCGTCGTGCTCCACAAAGGCATCGTGCTTCTCGGCCGTGCCGTCGGTGAGGGGCTGGAACCAGTGGGTGTAATGGGTCACACCACTTTCCTCGGCCCACTGGCGCATGCCCTTGGCCACGGCATCTGCGATGCCCCGGTCGAGGTGTGCGCCGTTGTCGATGACATCGATGAGCTTCTCGTAGACGTCAGACGGAAGATACTTGTACATCTTCTGGCGATTGAAAACCTTGCGTGCGAAATACTCTGAAGGACGCTCCAATGGGGGCACCAGCTCCAACGGGCGTTTGCGGAAGGCCTCTGCCACCACATCAAATCTTAAATTGGCCATTACCTATTTCTTTATTGTTTGCACTGCAAAATTAACCTAATCTATGCAGAATGCAAAACAAATGGCAGCTTTTTTGTGGTATTGCTGTCATATTGTGCGACTGACACGAACGGCCGAACGAATCCTCTATCCCCATTCTTACATCTTGTGGCCACTGCCATCAACAAGGCTGCGCCAACCCGTTGCATAGAGCAGGGTTGGCGCAGCCTTCTGTGCATGTATAAATAGGGTGGCGTCACATCACGCCCAACCACCTCAGGATATCGTTGAGGTTGGCCACCACCATGAGCAGGATGAGTAGGCTGATGCCCGCATACTCGGCGCGGATCATGACGGTCTCTGAGGGCTTGCGGCGCGTGATGATCTCGTAGAGCAGGAAGAACACGTGCCCGCCGTCGAGGGCAGGGATGGGCAGGATGTTCATAAAGGCCAGGATGATGCTCAGGAAGGCCGTCATCTTCCAGAACATATACCAGTCCCAGCTTGCGGGGAAGAGATTGCCGATGGAGCCGAAGCCGCCGAGGCTCTTGGCACCCTCGGGCGAGAAGAGATACTGCATGTCGCTGACATAGCCCTTGAGCACGTTCCATCCGAACGCCACGCCGGCTGGGAAGCTCTCCCAGAAGCCGTAGCTCACGTGGGTGACGCGCTGCTCATAGAGCTTGCCCAGGGCGAGTGGGGCAAAGCCCAGCTTCACATCGGAGGTAAACTGCGTGTGCAGCGTGTCGGTGGCCGTGCCTCCAGCCTTGGCCACAACCACCGTGACCTTCAGCAGCTGCAAGCTGTCGCGGTGGGTGGTGACGGCCGAGAGGCGGTCTTCTATGCGTTTCACCTCTTCGCTGAAAACATTATACGAGTCGACGGCCCTGCCGTTGACGGCAACGATTCGATCCCCTTTCTGCAGACCGGCCTTCCATGCCGGCGTAGTGATCGAGTCTGTACTGCCCTTTGCCACCGGCATCTTCTCGACCACAGAGTCGACCACGGCGGGGACGAAGGGGGCTACAAACTGAGGTGTCGACTTCAGCATGTCGAGCAAGTTGAGGTCGCCCGGCAGGTCGATACGCATCTTCTTGCCCTGACGCACCACCTCGGCATATCGTGCCTCGGACAGGTCGCGGTACACGTCGACGTTAAAGTCGTGAAACGGTCGGATATCGGTACCCACGAGGATGTCATGGTCTTGGAATCCCAGCTTCTTGGCCTCGGTGTTGAATTTCATGCCCTGCGACATGTCGGCCATCTTGATATAGCTCTCGCCCCAGTAGAACATCACCATCGAATAGATGAACAAGGCCACCACAAAGTTGACCGCCACGCCGGCCACCATGATGATGAGGCGCTGCCAGGCCGGCTTGGTACGAAACTCCCACGGCTGCGGGTCGCGTTTCATCTGCTCGGTGTCCATGCTCTCGTCGATCATGCCGGCAATCTTGCAGTAGCCGCCCAGAGGCAGCCAGCCCATGCCGTAGGTGGTCTCGCCGTTCTTGGGCTTGAAGCCGAAGAGCCTGCCGCTCCACTTGCCGATACCTACGTCGAAGAATACAAAAAACTTCTCCACCCGCACGCCGAAGAGCTTGGAGGCCAGCATGTGACCCCCTTCGTGGAGCAGCACGAGCAGAGATATTGACAGGATAAACTGTAACAGTTTGATCAAAAAGATTTCCATTGACGATTCTTGATGTTTGTTTACCCAGCCCTGGAGGGCGTGGGGATGAGGTGTTAACGGTTGATGATGCTCGCCGGTCGGCCTATCGGCTCACCAGTGCGGCGGCGATGCGCCGTGCCTCCTGGTCGGTCTGCAGGTAAGTGTCGAGGTCGGGTGCCTTGTCAAAGGTGGCCTGTCGCATGGTCTTCTCGATGATGTCGGCCATGCCGTGGAACGTACACTCGCCACGGCGGAAGGCCGCGTTGGCCACCTCGTTGGCCGCATTGAGGATGCAGGGCATGTTGCCGCCCTTGCCGATGGCCTCATAGGCCAGGGCCAGGCACCTGAACTTGTTGACGTCGGGCTCAAAGAACTCCAGGCTGCGGGCCTTGAACAAGTCGAGCCGCTCGCCGTCGAGCGGCAGCCGCTCGGGGTAGGAGAAGGCATACTGGATGGGCAGCCGCATGTCGGGCACGCCCAGCTGAGCCTTCACCGCGCCGTCTTTGAACTGCACGCCGCTGTGTACGATGCTCTGTGGATGGATGAGCACCTGGATCTGTTCGGCCGGAACGCCAAACAGCCAGCGCGCCTCCATCACCTCGAAGCCCTTGTTCATGAGCGTGGCCGAGTCGATGGTGATCTTCGCGCCCATGTCCCAGGTGGGATGGCGCAGGGCATCGGCAGCGGTCACATGGTCGAGCTGTTCGTCGCTGAAGAGGCGGAAGGGCCCGCCCGAGCAGGTGAGCAGAATCTTGTCTACCTCGTTCATATCCTCGCCCACGAGGCTTTGGAAGATGGCGCTGTGCTCCGAGTCGACGGGCAGCAGGTCTACATGGTACTGCTGCACGAGGTTGAGCATGAGTTCACCGGCCACCACTAGCGTCTCCTTGTTGGCCAGGGCAATCTTCTTGCGGGCCTTGATGGCGTGGATGGTGGGCACCAGTCCCGCGAAGCCCACCATCGAGGCCAGCACGATGTCTACCGGTTCGGCCTCCACCACCTGGCAGAGTGCCTCCTCGCCGGCATACACCTTAATCTCCGGCCGGTCGGCCAGCAGACTGGTGAGCCTGTCGTAATGGGCCTCATTGGCAATCACCACGGCCGCAGGATTGAACATGCGGGCCTGTTCGGCCAGCAGCTCCACCTGGTTGTTCGCCGTCAGGCAGTAGGCCTCGTAGCGGTCGGGGTGCTGACGGATGACGTCGAGCGCCTGCGACCCGATGGAGCCCGTGCTGCCCAGGATACATATCTGTTGTTTCTTCATCTTTGCTTATCTGTTTTTTGTCGCCGCATCATACCTTGGGGGCTTACAGGTCGAGCAGTCCCTCGGGAATAGTCATGGTGATAATGCGTGCTTCCTTGTCGACGTCGGCAATGAGGTCCTCGTCGGCGGGGATGAGCAGGTCTTGTCCCTCCTTTGTCGTCACTTCGAAGAGCGTATTGATGGTGCTGTCGTCCACGGCGGCGATGGTTCCCACCGGCTGCCGGCTGGCAGCGTCGACGATGTGGTAGCCGATGATCTCGGCCCACGACATGTTGTCGGTATCGCCATCGGCATGTTCACGGGTGAAGAACACGCTGCAGCCCGTGAGCTCACGTGCCTGTTCGGCGGTGTCGATGTCGGCAAACTTCATCAGGGCGAGTTCGTCGGAGCGAAACCTGTACTCCTCGATGAAAAACGGAACGAGGATGCCGTCGATCTCCAGAATGAGATAGTCGGCATCCACCCGGTCGAAGATGTCGTCGTCGAACTGGAACGACACCTCGCCTTTCACGCCGTGGGGCTTGCCCAGACGTCCGATTTTGTAAACATCCTCCTGCCTAATCATTCACGCGTCGGATGTTGGCACCCAGTTGGTTGAGTCGCAGTTCGATATCCTCATAGCCCCTGTCAATCTGCGCGATGTTGGCAATGCGGCTCGTGCCTTTGGCGCAGAGCGCAGCGATGAGCAGCGCGATACCCGCGCGGATGTCGGGGCTCGTCATGCGTCCGGCCCGCAGGGTGATGCGCCGGTCTTGTCCGATGACCACCGCGCGGTGCGGGTCGCACAGGATGATCTGCGCACCCATGTCGATGAGCTTGTCTACAAAGAAGAGTCGGCTCTCAAACATCTTCTGGTGGATGAGCACCGAGCCGCGGGCCTGCGTGGCCGTGACGAGGAGCACCGACAGCAGGTCGGGCGTGAGGCCCGGCCATGGCGCGTCGGCGAAAGTCATGATGGTGCCGTCGATAAACGACTCCACCTGGTAATGCTTCTGGTGCGGGATATAGAGGTCGTCGCCCTCCACCTTGATCTTGATGCCCAGTTGCCTGAAGGCATTGGGAATGATGCCCAGGTCTCTGAGCGACACATCCTTGATGCGCACGCCGTTGCCCACCATGGCGGCCATGCCGATAAACGACCCCACCTCGATCATGTCGGGCAGGATGCGGTGCCTGGCGCTGTGCAGCTCCTCCACGCCCACGATGGTGAGCAGGTTGCTGGCTATGCCGCTGATGTTGGCGCCCATGGCGTTGAGCAGATAGCACAGCTGCTGGATATAGGGCTCGCAGGCCGCATGGTAGATGGTGGTGGTGCCCTTGGCCAGCACGGCAGCCATGATGATATTGGCCGTGCCGGTCACCGAGGCCTCGTCGAGGAGCATGTAAGAACCCCTGAGCTGTCGGGCCTGTATGAGGTAGACGTCACGCTCCTCGTCGTGTACGAAGCGTGCGCCCAGGTTCTTGAATCCCAGGAAGTGGGTGTCGAGGCGCCGCCTGCCGATCTTGTCGCCGCCGGGCTTGGCCACGGTGGCCTTGCCAAATCGTCCCAGCAGCGGGCCGATCATCAGCACCGAGCCACGCAGCGACGAGCATTTCTGCACAAACTCAAGGCTGTCGAGGTAGTCGAGGTTGAGCTCGTCGGCCAGAAACGTATAGTCGTTGCGGCTGTGGCGTGTGATCTTCACGCCGATGTCCTGCAGCAGTTTGATGAGGTTGTTCACGTCGAGGATGTCAGGGATATTGGATATCCTTACCGGCTCGTGGGTAAGCAGTGCGGCACATATCACCTCGAGCGCCTCGTTCTTGGCACCCTGTGGTACGATGGTTCCGCTGAGCTGATGCCCGCCTTCAATGATGAACGACTCCATGTGTTATCTCTTTTTGCGTTTCTTCTCCACCTCCCTGAGGTCGATCTTGTCGAACTTGAATGTGCTGAGGTCCAGCTGTATCTTACCGTCGGTGTATCGTGCCAGGTCGTCGGCCACCTTCTCTTCGCTGCTGAATCCGTGGCTCCACTGCATGATGTCGCGCTTCATCTGGTTGGCCGTGAGCCTGGTGAGCACGTCGCGCTCCTTGCCCGGCTCCATGGTCTTGAGCTTCTCGAAGAGTCCGAAGACAATCTTGCCGTAGTGGCGCACGGGTATATCGTTGGTGGGATAGTCTACCCTGGCCGGCCTGGCGTTGATGGCCTTGGCCTGCGGCACGTCGTAGGGCCAGTCGATATCGAGCTTGAAGTCGCTCATCAGGGCCAGATAGTCCCAGAGCTTCTGTTTGTAGTCGGCATTCTCCCTGACCTGCGGCGCCATGCGCTCCATGGTGGCAACGATGGCCTCTGCACAGCTCTGGCGCTCGGCCTTGCTCTCCAGGGTCATGGCATAAGCCACCATGTTCTGCACCTCGCGTCCGTATTCCGACAATACGAGTTTCTCACGTTGGGTGTTGTAGTCCAGTCCTTCGATGTTCATTCTGAATTGTTGATGGTGTTAAATGGTGGAGCGGGCCTTCGTCGTCCTCGGCGCTGCCGTGGCAGGCGGGGCGGGGGCTTCTCCGTGGTTTTGAATGGTTGTAGCTGAGCCTATGGAGTGCGGCGGCTCAGAGCAGCTTGCGCGGCAGCTTGGCCACGAAGTCTTTGAGATAGAAGGGCACAAAGTAGGCCACGTCTTCAAACTGCTCTTTGGCCATGCGCTTCTCGGCCAGCGGAAACATATTCTTGGCCAGCGCGTCGATGCCCTCGATGAAGTGGGCGTTGGGATGGTTGATGCTCTCTTTGCACTTCATGGCTCCGTTGCCGAAGAAGTAGACGGGGTGCTCGTCGAGCCACGCCTTGTAGGTCTCGGCATCCACCACGTCGGCGTGGATGGGGCGCACCTCGCGCAGCGAGCGGTCGAAGATCTGTGCATAGACCTCCATGCGGCGGGCGTCGAGCATGGGGCAGAGCAGGGCGTCGTCCTCGGCCACCAGCTCGCGCAGCAGCACGGGCACGCAGAGCAGCTCGAGTGTGGGCACGGCCAGCAGCTTCACGTCGCGGCCGAAACAGATGCCCTTGGCCATCGACACACCGATGCGCAGGCCGGTGTACGACCCCGGGCCGCAACTCACGGCCACGGCATCCAGGGGGATGGCATGGTTGTCGATAAACGACAAGGCTTCGTCTACAAAGGTTCCCAGCTTCTCAGCGTGGTTGGGACCGGTGTGGTCCTCTTGCTCAAAGATACATGTGCCGTCTTCGCTGACGGCTACCGAGCACACATCTGTGCTCGTGTCGATATTTAAAATGCAAGACATAACTTCAGATTATAATCTTAATAATGTGCAAATTTACTCTTTTTTCCGTCAATTCTTTGTACTTTTGCAGAAATTTAACTTCCATGCAGCCATGATACAATCGATGACAGGTTACGGCAAATCGGTAGTAACCTACAAAGACAAAAAGATTAATGTTGAGATAAAGTCACTGAACAGCAAGGCCCTCGACCTGTCGGCGCGCATCGCTCCGCTCTACCGCGAGAAAGAGATGGAGATACGCCAGGTAGTGGCCGAGGCACTGGTCAGGGGCAAGGTCGACTTCTCGATCTGGATCGAGAAAGACACCGTGGTCGACGCCACGCCCATCAACGGTCCGCTTGTTGAGAATTATTACAACCAGATCAAGGCCATCTCGGCCAAGGCCGGCATACCCGAGCCTGCCGACTGGTATGCCACCCTGCTGCGCATGCCCGACGTGCTGACCAAGACCGACACCGAGGTGCTCGAGCCCGAGGAGTGGGCCGCTGCCCGCCAGGCTATCGACGGGGCCATCGCCGAGATCACAGCGTTCCGGCGTCAGGAGGGTGCTGCCCTGGAGAAGAAGTTCCACGAGAAGATCGACAACATTGCCGCGCTGCTGCGCGACATCGAGCCCTACGAGCAGAGCAGGGTGGCCAAGATACGCGAGCAGATCACCAAGGGACTGGAACAGATACCCAACGTAGACTACGACAAGAACCGACTGGAGCAGGAACTCATCTACTACATCGAGAAGCTCGACATCAGCGAGGAAAAGCAACGTCTGGCCAACCACCTCAAATACTTCAGGCAGACCATGGCCGAGGCACAGCCCAACGGCAAGAAGCTGGGCTTCATCGCCCAGGAGATGGGGCGCGAGATCAACACCACAGGCTCGAAGAGCAACCAGGCCGAGATGCAGAACATCGTGGTGAAGATGAAAGACGAGCTCGAACAGATCAAGGAGCAGGTGCTCAACGCCCTGTAACCATCATCGATACGCTATGGGCAGGCCGTCTGTCGGCCTGCTTTTTTTATTTTCCCAACACACAGAACCCCATATTCATGACAACAGAGCATACCCCCCAATCCACCTCGACGCAGTATGGTGGCAAGTCGCGTCTCGTCATCTTCAGTGCCCCCAGCGGCAGCGGCAAGAGCACCATCGTCAATTATCTCATGACCCACCATCCCGAGCTGAGGCTGGCCTTCTCGATCTCGTGTACCAGCCGGGCACCGCGAGGCACCGAGCAAGATGGGGTGGAATATTTCTTTCTCACGCCCGAGGCCTTCAGAGAGAAGATTGCCAACGACGAGTTTCTGGAGTACGAGGAGGTCTACCCCGGCCGCTTCTACGGCACCCTCAAGCAGCAGGTGGAGCGCCAGTGCGAGGCCGGACAGAACGTAGTGTTCGACGTCGACGTGGTGGGCGGCTGCAACATCAAGCAGCATTATGGTGCGCGGGCGCTGAGCGTGTTTATCCAGCCGCCGTCGGTCGACGAGCTGCGCCGCCGCCTCGAAGGACGCGCCACCGACAGTGCCGAGGTCATCGAGCAGCGACTGGCCAAGGCCTCCTACGAGCTGACCTTTGCCGACCGTTTCGATAAGGTGATCGTCAACGACGACCTGCAGGCGGCCTGCGCCGAGGCCTACCGGGTGGTGAGCGAGTTTCTGGGTCGCTGACCCCTCACCCTCTGCCTGCCCATGAGTGCCGAAGCCCTTTCACACACCGCCGCCGAGACCACTGCCAGTGGGTTGTCGCGCGGTGACGTGCAGCCTCTGGAGCCGCTGCGCACGGGCATCTTTGGCGGTAGCTTCAACCCCATACACAATGGCCACATCGCCTTGGCACGCCAGCTGCTGGGGCTGGCCGCGCTGCACGAGATATGGTTTGTGGTGTCGCCCCTCAACCCCTTCAAGCAGGGGGTCGGCGACTTGCTCGCCGATGACCTGCGCCTTGACCTGGCGCGACAAGCGCTCTGCCACGAGCCCGGACTGACGGCCAGCGACTGCGAGTTCCGTCTTCCCCGTCCGTCGTATATGTGGAACACGCTGCAGCACCTTGCCGCCCAGCATCCCGACCGCCGTTTCGTGCTCATCATCGGTGCCGACAACTGGCTGTCGTTCGAGCGCTGGGCCCATGCCGGCGACATCCTGGCCCACCACGAGGTGGTGGTCTATCCACGTGAAGGCTTCCCCATTGTCGAAGCCGATTTGCCTCCCCAAGTTCATCTCATGCACACCGACCTCTATCCCCTGAGCAGCACCGACATCCGCCGCAGGGTCAGGGCGGGCGAGCCCATCGACGGACTCGTGCCCGAGGCCATCCGCCACCGTGTGCTCGAATACTACCGCTGACGGGCATGCGGAGGGGGAGAAAGCCTCCCCCGGCCCCTCCGGTAGGAGGGGAGAAAGCAGCGTGAGAGACATCTGTCTCGTGCTCGCCTCACTCTGCTGCCACTCCGCGCCGAGCGGGCGCGTCTGAGTGATCGGCGTGTGGATAGTCAAGAAAACGATCCAACTTGCACCTTTCATGAGTTTCTTTGGGCTGCCCTTGGGTCGGCGAAATCTATCATTTGTCTTTCTGTTTTTCACTTGGGCGCATTTCCTTGGTGCGCTCTCACGATGCCAATGCGGCCTCCACGCAGTGCCTTGGCGGCGCTGTCGTGTCACGGCTGCATGGCTGGGCAATACTGCTTCGACTCGAAGTAGTCGTTGCTTCGACTCGAATCACGCGCTGCTTCGACTCGAAGCACACGCTGTTTCGACTCGAACTACACTCCGCTCAGGCCCGAAGCACGCAGCCAGGTGGCGGCGCAGACACTTGCGTAACAGCGCTTTGGCTCATCGTGAAGACCGTTTACGCGGTGTCCCGAGCCGTCCTCCGCATGAAAGTTAGTCCTCCGCACGCCGAAGGCGATCGGAGAAAAAAGATTGGTAGGAAAAGTAGGAACAATGATACAACTGTGGCGACAAAAACGGGGGAAGTGGTATCACTATCTGCTTTTTTTTATTATCTTTGCAAGGCTACGAAATACGTTTATCATGAAGCAATATCTCTCTTTGATCATCGCCCTGCTCCTGCTGGCAGCCTGCGGCCAGCCCAAGGCCAAGTATGTCATCGGCGTGTCGCAATGCAGCCAGGACAACTGGCGCGACAAACTCAACCGCGAGCTCAAGACCAGCGAGTATTTCAACGACTCGCTGGACGTGCGACTGGCATCGGCCAACGACGACAGCGAGAAGCAGATCGCGCAGATCAACCAGTTTATTGCCGATGGCGTAGACCTGCTCATCGTGGCTCCCAACCAGTATAACAGCATCACCTCGGCCGTCATCAAGGCCCACGAGCGTGGCATCCCCGTGATACTCTACGACCGCAAGGTCAACACCGACAAGTACACTGCCTTCATCGGCGGCGACAACTACGGCATCGGCAAGGCCATGGGCCGCTTCATCGGTCAGCGGCTCAAGGGCAAGGGGCGCGTGGTGGAGATCCGCGGACTGGAGGGCTCGTCGCCCGCCGCCGACCGTCACCGCGGCTTCGTCGATGGACTGAAAGACTATCCCGGCGTGCAGCTGGTGGCCTCAGAGCCCGGCAACTGGAAAGAGGAGAGCGGGGCCGCGGCCATGGAGCGTATATTAAATAAGGTGACGGCCTTCGACTATGTCTTTGGGCAGAACGACCGTATGGCGCTGGGTGCCTACCATGTGCTCAAACGTCGCGGCATGGAGAGGCAGGTGAGGTTTGCAGGCGTGGATGCCCTGGCCGTCGAGGGCGGTGGGCTGGAGTTGGTGCGCGACAGTGTGCTCGAGGCCTCGTATCTCTATCCCACCAAGGGCGATGCCGTCATCGCCCTGGCCTTGAAGATACTCCGACATCAGTCCTACGACTGCGACAACCGCCTGTCGACCACCATCGTCACGCGCGACAACGTGGAGCTGATGCTCATGGAGGCCAAGGACGTGGAGCGACAGAACGCCAACCTCGACCTGCTGCACCGGAAGGTGGACACCTATTTTAACCAGTATTCCATGCAGCGGTGGTTCATGGGACTGCTCATCGTGGCCCTGGCCGTCATCGTCATTGCCGCCGCCGTTACCTACAGGGCTTACCTGAGCAAGACACGGTTGAGCGAGCAGCTGGCCCACAGCAACGGCGAGCTGCAACGGCTGAACGCCGAGGTGAGGGATATGACGCAGGCCCAGCTCACCTTCTTTACCAATGTGAGCCACGAGCTGCGCACGCCGCTCACCCTCATCGCCGACCCCGTAGACCATCTGCTCGATACGCAGGAGGTGCGCGGCGAGGCACGTAAGGTGCTCGAGATGGTGAGGCGCAATGTCCAGCTTTTGTCGCAGCTGGTCAACGAGATACTCGACTTCCGCAAGATACAGAATGGCAAGATGCAGCTGCGCCTTACCCGTTTCTCGCTTGCCTCAGCGCTCAGCCAGTGGGCGTCGGCCTTCGACGCGGCCGCCCAGGGCAAGCAGGTGACGCTCGGCACGGTGAGCCGTGTGGAGGGCGACGACGACATTGTGGCCGACCACGAGAAGCTGAGCCACCTGTATCGCAACCTCCTGAGCAACGCCCTCAAATACACACCTGCGGGCGGGGCCGTCACCACCACGCTCACGGCCGAGGGCGACAGCTATGTCATCAGCGTGCGCGACACCGGCAAGGGCATCAACGCCCGCGACCTGCCCAATGTCTTCGAGCGGTTCTACCAGGCCCGCGGGGCGTCGGGTGGCACGGGCATCGGACTGGCCATCGTCAAGGCCTTCACCGAGTTGCACCACGGCGAGGTGTCGGTGGAGAGCGAGGAAGGGCGCGGCACCTGCTTCACCGTGAGGCTGCCCCGTCGGCAGGAGGGTGTGGTAGAGCAGGCTGCCACGCCGGGCGATGAGGCCCCGGCCGTGGAGGCCGGACTGTATGCCGCCGCGCCGGTCAACGTGGAGCAGCACCTCAGCGACGTGGTGGCCACCGATGACAACGACAAGCCCGAGGTGCTGGTCATCGACGACAACGATGACGTGCGGACCTACGTGCGCACGCTGCTCAAAGACCATTGTCACGTCACCGAGGCCCGCGACGGCAAGAGCGGCCTTGCCCTGGCCCGCAAGACCGTGCCCGACCTGGTGGTGTGCGACGTGATGATGCCCGTGATGGACGGTCTCGAGTTCACCCGCCTGCTCAAGGCCGACACGGCCACGAGCCACATCCCCGTCATCTTGCTCACCGCCCGCACCCTCGACGACCAGCTGGCCGAGGGCTATGCCACAGGTGCCGACTCGTATATCACCAAGCCCTTCAGCGGTAAGGTGCTGCTCACGCGCATCGACAATCTGCTCAGCAGTCGCAGGCAGCTGCGCCAGCTCTTTGCCGAGGGTGCCCCGCACGATGATGCCCAACCGGCAGCGCAGCCTGGCGGCAGTGGCGCACAGGGACAGGCCTTGGGCGACCGCGACGTGAAGTTCATCGGCCGTCTGCGGGCCACCATACAGCACCACCTCAGCAACTCTGAGCTCAGCGTGGAGCAGATTGGCGAGGAGATGGGGCTCAGCCGCGTGCAGCTCTACCGCAAGGTGAAGGCCCTCACCGGCCAGTCGCCCGTAGAGCTGGTGCGCACGGCACGCCTGCAGCGCGGCAAGCGGCTGCTCGAGACCACCGACATGACCATTGCCGAGGTGGCCTACGACGTGGGCTTCAGCTCGCCCTCCTATTTCACCAAATGTTTCAAAGACGAGTTTGGGGTCAGCCCGCGCGAGCTTAATCAGTAGTCGCGCGGCGGGTGCAACACGCTGCCTGCTGTTGTGAGGGCTGCCTTCAGGGCCGCATCTCGGCCTGTCTCTGGGTGCTGGCGCTCGTCATCCTTAAGGTCATGCCTTCTTTTTTGAGAATAATCGTTCATTGACTTGCAACCATGTTACATGAAACAAATTTTGCATCAGATGGACAATTATTTAGATATGTTTCATCGTTTCTAGGCTTATCTTTGCAGCAAACATTATCCGTGTTGCAATAACTATAAACCTGTTACATTATGAAACATTCCTTTCAGTCAATGATGCGTAGCTGCCTGGCAGCAACCCTTTCGCTCCTTACTATCGGCACAGCCATGGCCCAGGGAGAAGACAAGAACAGCAAGTCGAAAGAAGAGGGCAACCGCAACGTCATGCTCAACGCAGCCAGCGCCAACGGTCCGCGCGAGATTCAGATCGGCCTTCCCTCGGCCGATGTCAACGTGCTGGAGAACGGTCTGCCCGTTACCTACGCCACCAACCCCCATTCGGTCAACTCCATCTGGCGCTCTGACGCGAGCCTCTCGCACGTCGGCCTGCTCAAGATTTCAGAGACAGCCATTACAACGGGCAATATCGGCTATGCCGTCAACTCGTTCACCCAGCTTGGTGAGGACGGTTTCCATGGCACGCTCAACTACAAATCGAACCATTACGGCCTCCAGGAATTCTCGCTCAACCTCAACGGGAGCATGGGCCACAACTGGTTCTACAGCGCCAGTATGTATCAGGATTTCGATCCCGGTACATTCAAGATTAAGTCGTCGACCTATCAGGATCGCACGCAAATCTACAAGGCAGCCATCACCAAGCGCTACAACGGGAACCGCGGTGAGTTCACGGCCGCCTATCACTACGCCAACAGCCACCCCCTCTACACCTTCGCCACGCAGAGCGCACCGTTCATCTATGTGGGCGACGGAAGCGTGAAGGAGTATGGCGACTTCAAGCTCGGCACGACTTCTTACCTGCCAATAGATGCCAACATCACCTACCGCGACATGCGCACGGGCGAGCTGAAGTCATCCTCTTTCTATGACTATGAGAACAACCGGTCGAGCGAAATCTCGCTGATGAACAACTATGACTTCGGAAACGGCCTCAACTGGAAAGTCATCGCACGCTACGACCACGCCCGCGGCGCGCTTGTCTACCAGACACCCATGTCGCTCATCAACGTCAAGGGCAACTCTGCCTACAACTATATACAGCAGAACATCGACGGCACCCAGTCGGCCTACACGGGCGACTATGTGCAGACGCGCATGGCCTGCCTCAACTCGGGCGACATCGACGAGGTGCTCTTTACTTCGGAACTGTCGAAGAAATTCAAAACATCGACCCTGCGTCTGGGCCTGAACGAGTGGTACTACAACATCGACTACACCTCCAACACCACCATGTACGACCAGAGCGTGCCCACCGACGGCAGTTATGCCTTGCGGCTCTACGATGCCAACCAGCGCGACTACTACTTCTACGACTACAACAAGAATGCCTCTGAATACTACAAAGGCCACGAGAACAAGCTGGCCCTTTATGCCACCCACGACTGGGACGTCACGCCGAAGCTTAACCTCTATTATGGCGCACGCCTCGAATGGCAGGCCCTCAATGGCGAGAACGCTGCCGTGAAGAACGCTGCCGGCGAATATGTGGGGCGGTTTGCCAACTACTACATCGGTGCCACGGGTGCCGACGGCACGGTGATTACGCCGACCAAGCTCGATTACAACTGGTTCAACTATGCACTCAGTGCCGCTGCCACCTATAAACTGACCGACAAGTTCGGCTTTACCGGCGACTTCACCTACATCGTGCAGCACCCGCGTTTCGAGAATTTCTCGTCTGCCACGCTGCCCAACACCGACAAGATTTCGGTACCCTTGGGTCGTGCCGGCATCTATTACAACAACTCTTGGATCAGCCTTACCTCGCTGTTCTCCTACATTTCCAAGACCAACAACAACTCCACACTGAATCTCCAGCATGGCTCCGAGATTATGGCAGCCCCGCTGACCTACGACATCAAGACATGGGGATGGACTACCGACGTGGTGGCACACCCGCTGAAAGGTCTCGACATCCACTTTCTCTTTACCTATCAGGAACCCACGTACAAGAAGTATGAGACGTCCATCACCTTCAGCGACGGCTATGTGGGAACCATCAATGCCACGGGCAATATCGTGGCCGAGCTTCCCAAGGTGCTCATCGAGTTTGACCCGAGCTACATGATCACCAAGGACATCAAGGTGTGGACCAGCTTCAGATATTTCAGCAAGACCTACGCCAACATCAACGACGCCTACTATTTCAACGGCCACTGGGAGACCTTCGGCGGCGTGAACTGGCAGGTGAACAAGAAACTCGGACTGGGTGTGAGCGTGGTCAACTTCCTCAACCAGACCGGTGCCAAGGGCAGTATTGCCGGTGCAGAGCTCATCACCAAGGATGATGCCAAGGACATCAAGAACACCCTCATGACCGGCAGCTACCTGCGCCCGTTTACTGTAGAATTCACCGCAAACATCAAATTCTAACCCCATACAACTATGAAGTACGTCAATATGATTGTCGCAGCTGTCTTGGCTGCCAGCAGCATGCCCACCATGGCACAGTCTATCAAGGTGACCCAGCGTGGCGACACCACCATTCTGAACATCGATAAGCCTACCAAATATCTCATTCTGCCCATCGAAGAGGAGAAGGCACAGAAGCTGGTGGTGCTCGACACCGGCCACGCCGACGACACGTGGATGGACATCAGGCTGGCCGAGAACAAGGTCGACTACAACGTGCCCTTCGAACTGGGGCAGGGCAGCAAGGCCACTGTCAAGATGGTGGGGGTGAAGAAGACCGACCTCGTGCTGAAGAAGATGAAGCTCTCGGATGTATGGGACGTGACCAACACCGACTACTACCGCCCCATCTATCATCACACCCCGCTCTACGGATGGATGAACGATGCCAATGGCATGGTGTTCAAGGACGGCACCTACCACCTTTATTTCCAGTACAACCCCTATGGCTCTAAGTGGGGCAACATGCACTGGGGCCATGCCACCAGCACCGACCTCGTACACTGGACCCAACAACGGCCTGCCATCGCCCGCGACACCCTGGGGCATATCTTCTCGGGATCGTCGGTGGTCGATGTCGACGGCAGCGCAGGATACGGCAAGGGGGCCATCGTGGCACTCTATACCTCGGCCTCGGAAAAGAATGGGCAGATACAGTGCATGGCCTATAGCACCGACAACGGGCAGACTTTCACCAAGTATTGGGACAACCCTGTGCTCAGGCCCTTCGACGGACTGGCCAATTTCCGCGACCCGAAGGTGTTCTGGTATGCCCCCAAGAAGGCGTGGTACATGATTGTGTCGGCCGACAAGGAGATGCGCTTCTACAAGTCGCACAACCTCATCGACTGGAACTATATCAGTGCCTTTGGCAAGGGCTACGGCGCACAGCCCAACCAGTTTGAGTGCCCCGACTTCTTCCCCCTCACCGTGAACGGCAAGCAGAAGTGGGTGATGATCGTGAACATCAACCCCGGATGCCTCTTTGGCGGGTCGGCAACAGAATACTTTGTGGGCGACTTCGACGGCAATACTTTCAAGTGTGACGATGCCCCCGACGTGGCCAAGTTCCTCGATTATGGCAAGGACCACTATGCCACTGTCACCTTTTCCAACACCGGCAGCCGCGTGATTGCCCTGCCATGGATGAGCAACTGGCAGTATGCCAACGTCACTCCCATCAAGCAATACCGAGGTGCAAACGGTCTGCCGCGCGACCTCCAGCTCTTTGAACAGAACGGCAATATCTATATGTCGGCCAACGTTTCGCCTGAGGTGCTGAAGCTGCGGCAGAGCGAGAAAGTCATCGGCGACCTCAAGCCTGCCAATGAACAGAAGGTGGACAAGCTCTTCGACAAGAACGACGGCGCCTTCGAGCTCACCGCCGACATCACCCCCGATGGTGCAGGATTAGCTGGGATAGACATCAGCAACGCCAAGGGTGAGGTGTCGAAGATTTATCTCGACATGAACGCTATGCGGCTCGTGATGGACCGCACACAGAGCGGTCTCATCGACTTCGGCAAGCTGGCCGAGCCCCATGATATAGAAAAGGAGTTTGACCTGCACGAGCATCGGGGCAACAACACGCCGATGAGGCAGCAGAACTCGGTGAACTATGTGAACGACTTTGCACTCGGCACCTGGGCGCCGCTGAGCCTCTGCAAAGGGAAGACGTATCATCTGGACATCTTCGTGGACAAGTGTTCGGTCGAGATCTTTGTCGATGGCGGACGCATCGCCATGACCAACCTCGTGTTCCCCACCCAGCCCTACAACAGCATCCGCGTCTACAGCGACAACGGAAAGGCTGTGTTTGCCAATGTCAAGGCCTATAAGCTGGGGCTGTAGGCTGAGCCTTGACTATGGCTGCACCACAAAATAACGTTCATATTGGCTAGAGATTTGTTGCATGTTACAAAATTGACAGCATATGAACGTTTTGTGTGGCGCATGGTCGGGAGGATTCACTAACTTTGCCGCAGATAATCGTAACAACCCTTAAACCGTAAAACAATCATGAGTAAGACAAGCAAGATCACACTGATACCCGTGATGCTCTGTTTCTTTGCCATGGGCTTCGTAGACCTCGTGGGCATTGCCTCCAACTTCGTCAAGCAAGACCTGTCGCTGAGCGACTCGGTGGCCAACATCCTTCCGTCGCTCGTTTTCTTCTGGTTCCTGATCTTCTCGGTACCCACGGGCGTGCTGATGAACAAGATAGGCCGCAAGAAGACGGTGCTACTGTCGCTGGTGGTGACCGTGATGTCGCTGTTGCTGCCCATAGTCTCTGAGAACTTCTATGTCATGCTGGTGTCGTTTTCGTTGCTCGGCATCGGCAACACGCTGATGCAGACCTCGCTCAACCCGCTGGTGTCGACCGTCATCAAGGGCAACCTGGCCGCAACACTCACCTTCGGACAGTTTGTCAAGGCCATCGCCTCGTTCATGGCTCCATACATTGCCATGTGGGGTGCCGTGGCCACCATTCCCAGCTTCGGCCTGGGCTGGCGCATCCTCTTCCCGGTTTATATGGTGGTGGGCATCGTGGCCATCCTGCTGCTGGGCTCGACGCCTATCGAGGAGGAGCGTGCCGATGTGTACGAAGACGGTGCCGACACCCTTGGTAGGCAGTTTGTCGAGGCTTTCCGACTTTTGGGCAAGCCTGTGGTGCTGCTGAGCTTTCTGGGCATCATGTGCCATGTGGGTATCGACGTGGGCACCAACACCACAGCCCCCAAGATCCTCATGGAACGGCTGGGCATGACGCTCAACGATGCTGCCTTTGCCACGAGTCTTTACTTCATCTTCCGTACCATCGGCTGTCTCACGGGCAGCTTCTTCCTGCGGGTGATGAAGAGTCGCACCTTCTTCATCATCTCTGTGGCGATGATGGTGCTGAGCATGGTCGGCATGCTGGTTGGCACGTCGCAGACTGTACTCTATGTGGCCATAGCCCTGGTGGGTTACGGCAACTCGAATGTGTTCTCGATCATCTTCACACAAGCCCTCCTCTCGGTGCCCGAGAAGAAGAATGCCGTGAGCGGACTGATGATTATGGGCCTCTTCGGCGGCACGGTGTTCCCGTTGCTCATGGGCTTTGCCAGCGATGCTGTGGGACAGGCCGGAGCCGTGGTGGTCATGGTCGTGGGTGTGGCCTATCTCTGCACGTACATTGGGAATGTGAAGAGTGAGGGATGAATAGTGAAGAAGTTTGATAGAAATTAATATATTAAAAGATATGGAACAATTGATCGTGGGCCTCGGCGAGGCATTATGGGATATCCTGCCCGAAGGGGCTAAGCTGGGTGGCGCACCCGCCAACTTTGCATATCACGCCAGCCAGTTTGGCCATCATGCCGTGGCTGTGAGTGCGCTGGGCAATGACGCGCTGGGCGACCAGACGGTAGCGGAGTTTGATAAGATGGGCTTAGACTATGTCATGCCGCGTGTGGCATACCCCACCGGCACGGTGGGCGTGGAGCTCGATGCCGAGGGTATTCCTACCTATGACATCACCGCCGATGTGGCGTGGGACAACATGCCCTTTACCGCTGAGATAGAATCTGTGGCCCGCAACAGCCGCGCCGTGTGCTTCGGCTCACTGGCGCAGCGCAGTCAGGTGTCGCGCGAGACAATACATCGGTTTCTCGATGCAACGCCCGACGACTGCCTGAAGATTTTCGACATCAATCTGCGGCAGAACTTCTATACCAAAGAGATCATACAGGCTTCGCTGCGCCGATGCAACATCCTCAAGATCAACGACGAGGAACTGGTCACTATCGGCAGGATGTTTGGCTATCCGGGCCTCGATATCGAGAACAAGTGCTGGCTCATTCTGGGCAAGTATGACCTCGACATGCTGGTGCTTACCTGTGGCACCAACGGCAGTTATGTCTTTGCTCCGGGCTCCAAGAGTTTCCAAGAGACACCGAAGGTGGAGGTAGCCGACACTGTGGGAGCCGGCGACTCGTTCACCGGCAGTTTTGTGGCGGCTGTCCTTGCTGGCATGCCCATCCCCGAGGCTCATCGGCTGGCGGTCACCACCAGTGCCTTTGTGTGTACGCAGAAAGGTGCCATGCCCAAGCTGCCCGACGAATTGATACGGCAGGTGCAGCCATAAACCAAGGCGGCCATGAGCTCTGACGCTCATGGCCGCCTTGGTTTATGCTGGTCCTACATCACTACTTCTACGGTGTGCCGACCCGGTGTGGCGGGTATCACCTGTCCCTCGATGGGCTTGCCATCCATGGTGATTTGTCGCACGCCCTTGTTGCGCCCCTCGGGGTTGCTGACGTGGATGTCGTACTCGGCGCCCCTGAACACCCGGTGTACGCGGTAGTCGCAGGCCTCCGACGGCAGGCAGGGGTCTATGCGCAGGCCCTCGTAGTCGGGCTTAACACCCAGCAAAAACTCGCTGACGGTGTACCACATCCATGCCGCCGTGCCCGTGAGCCAGGAGTTCTTGCCTTCGCCAGGCCGGGCGGCGTCTTTTCCGGCCACCATCTGACAGTTGACGTAAGGCTCCACCTTGTGCAAGGTCTGGTATTTCTCCTCCACATACGACGGCAGTATCTTGGTATAGTGCAGCCAGGCGTCGTCACCGCGTCCGGCCACCGTCTCGCCGATGATGACCCAGGGATTGTTGTGGCAGAAGATGCCGGCGTTCTCCTTGTAGCCTTCGGGATAGGATGATATCTCGCCCATCTCCACATGGTAGGTGGTATATGCGGGGTTGTTGAGCACGATGCCGTGCTCGCTGTCGAGGCGTTCTTTCACGGCGTCGAGCGCCTTGTGGCAGAGTCCCTCGTCGAGACCTATGCCCGCCATGGTACACCAGCCCTGGCTCTCGATGAAAATCTTACCCTCCTCGTTCTCGTCCGACCCGATCTTATTGCCGTAGAAGTCGTAGGCGCGGAGGAACCACTCCCCGTCCCAGCCGTGCTGTTTCACGGCCTCGACCATGTTGTCCACCGCCCGTTGGGCACGTGCGGCCTCGCCTTCGTAGCCTATGCGTCGGCACAGTTCTACGTAGTCGTTGCCCGTCACGACAAACAATCCGGCAATCATCAGGCTCTCGGCCTTCGACCCCTCGCTCTTGTTCTCAGTGGTTTGGAAACTTTCGTTGGGGTCCCACGAGAAGCAGTTGAGGTTCAGGCAGTCGTTCCAGTCGGCGCGCCCGATGAGTGGCAGGCCGTGGGGGCCGAGGTTGTTGACCACGTGGTCGAACGACACCCGCAGGTGTTCGAGCAGGCTGACCTCCGAGCCTGGTACGTTGTCGAAGGGCACCATCTCATTGAGTATCGTGAGGTCGCCCGTCTCTTTGATGTAAGCCACGGTACCAAAGATGAGCCAGCAGGGGTCGTCGTTGAATCCCCCGCCGATGTCGTTGTTGCCGCGCTTGGTGAGCGGCTGGTACTGGTGGTAGCAGCCGCCGTCGGCAAACTGCGTGGAGGCGATGTCGATGATGCGCTGCCGGGCACGCTCGGGAATCTGATGGACAAACCCCACCAGGTCTTGGTTGGAGTCGCGGAATCCCATGCCGCGTCCGATGCCGCTCTCGAAGAACGATGCCGAGCGGCTCATGCAGAAGGTGATCATACACTGGTATTGGTTCCAGATGTTCACCATGCGGTCGAGCTTGTCGTTGCCGCTCTGCACGGTATAGATGCTCAGCAGCCTGTCCCAATAGGCCTGCAGGGCTGCGAAGGCAGCGTCGACCTTCTCTGTCGTGTCGAAGTCGGCGATGAGCTTGCGGGCCTTGGTCTTGTTGATGACCTTCTTGGCTTCCCATTTTTCCTCGGGCTCATTCTCCACATAGCCCAGCATGAAGATGATGTCGCGCTGCTCGCCGGGCTGCAGCTCCACCTCTATATAATGGCTGGCCACGGGGCTCCACCCATGCGCGAAGCTGTTGCGCGGGCGTCCCTCGACCACGGCCTCGGGCTCTGAGTATTCGTTATACAGGCCCACGAAACTCTCGCGGTCGGTGTCGAAGCCTTGTATGGGCACGTTCACATGATAGAAGGCAAAGTGGTTGCGGCGCTCGCGGTATTCGGTCTTGTGGTAGATGGTCGACCCGTCGACCTCCACCTCACCCGTCGAGAAGTTGCGTTGGAAGTTCTCCATGTCGGTCGACGCGTTCCACAGGCACCACTCCTCATACGAGAAGAGCTGCAGGTGCTTCACCTGTGCCGAGTGGTTGGTGAGCGTCATCTTCTGCACTTCGGCCCATGTATGCAGAGGAACGAAGAAGAGCACGCTGGCCTCCATGCCCCGGCAGCTGCCCGTGATGCGGGTGTAGTTCATGCCGTGGCGGCACTCATAGCTGTCGAGCGGCGTCTTGCAGGGCTTCCATCCGGGGTTCCAGATGGTGTCGCCATCCTTGATATAGAAATAGCGGCCGTTGTTATCCATCGGCACATCGTTGTACCGATATCGTGTGATGCGTCGGAACTTGGCATCCTTGCAGAAGGAATATCCACCTGCCGTGTTCGAGATCAGAGAGAAGAAGTCTTCATTGCCAAGGTAGTTGATCCATGGCCATGGGGTCTTGGGGTCAGTGATGACATACTCCCTGTGGGCATCATCGAAATGACCATAACGCTTGTTCTGCATCATGTGGGTCTAAAAACATTTTAGGTTCGTTGTAGCAAAGGTATGTATAAATTCTGAAATCTTTCTCGTCCTCATGTCTAAAAATACAGTCGATGTCATAATACGTACATCATTTGCTATCTTAATATCAACGGCGGTCTCCCTTAGGTTTCTTTTTTGTACTTTTGCCCGGCGATTGTTTGAGGGATTGCAAAATAATGCTTACTTTTGCAACAACGGCCGCTTTAGGCCACTTTCACCTTACGTTTGGCAAGCAACAGCGTCTATGGATATCATCAGATTTGTGAAGAACTGGACCCTTCCGGTGGCCATGGTCACGGGTGTGGCTGTGTACCTGCTGTTTCGCTTTGTACCCTTTCTGCGTCCGGTGGGGCAGTGGTACGCCCCCTACAATGACAGCGTGCTGCCCGACTTCATGTTCCTCATCCTCTTTGTGACCTTCTGCAAGGTCGACTTCAAGAAGCTCCTTCCTGTGCGGTGGCATCTGTGGATTGGCATCCAGCAGGTGGCCTTCGTCTTTGCCTTGGTGGGTATCATCATCGGATTCGGACTCACGGGAGCCGGTCTGGTGATGGTCGAGGCCGTGCTGGTGTGCATCATCGGCCCCTGTGCTGCAGCCGCCGCCGTGGTGACGGCCAAGCTGGGGGGCAGTCTGGAGGAGATGACCACCTATACCTTCATATCCAACTTCATCTCGGCGGTGCTCATCCCCCTGTGCTTTCCCTTGCTGCCTCAGACCCACAAGGGTGTGATGACCATCGAGTTTGTGCCGCTCTTCACCGAGATTCTGTGGAAGGTGAGCCTCGTGCTGTTGCTCCCCATGCTGCTGGCCTACATCGTGAAGCACGGTTTCAAGCGGCTCCATCGGTGGATTGTGGGTGTGAAGGATCTGAGCTACTACATGTGGGGCTGTTCGCTGGTCATCGTCACGGGCACCACTGCCATGAATATCGTTGATGCGTGGGCCCACACCTCCCTCTTCTTCCTGTTGTCCATCGCCTTCATGGCCCTCATCCTCTGCATCATCCAGTTTGCCACGGGGCGCTTCATCGGCCATTATTTCGACAAGTCGATTGAGGCAGGACAGAGCCTGGGACAGAAGAACACCGCCTTTGCCATCTGGGTGGCCACGGCATTCCTCAATCCCCTCTCCTCGGTGGGCCCCGGCTGTTACATCCTCTGGCAGAACATCATCAACTCGGTGGAGATCTGGATTTTCAGGAAGAAAGGGATGATTTATAATTCATAATTCAAAATTCATAATTCATAATTCAAAATTCAAGCATCACCCTCACTCTTATCCCCCTCCCCCTCTCTCCTCACCCCTCCCTCTGTTTCCGCGAACCGCCATAGCATGGCGGTTATATTACAAACACTTAAACACCAACCATCATGTCAATTTCAAACCATCTGCTCACATTGCTTCTCACCGTCCTGCCTCTCTCGGCTGCCGCCCAGAACCCCGTCAAGGGAACCTACGGCTACCTCTACTGCCACATGAGCGACAAGGGCGAATACACGGCCTATGCCGTGAGCCGCGACGGCTACCACTACGAGGACATCCTCGGTGGCGAAGCCATCTTCGACTCCAAGGAACACGCCCGCATCGAGGGCGGCACACGCGACGCCTACATCACCCGCGCCTGGAACGGCAAGGGCTACATTATGGTGACCACCGACATGTGTGTGGCCAAGAGCCACAAGTGGGACAACTACGGCATCGACCTGCTCAAGAGCGACGACCTCATCCACTGGACCTCTGTCACCTTCGACTACCGACAGGGGCCGTCGATCTTCTGCGACGGCGCCACCGCCCCGCAGCCCTACAAAGACTGGTCGACCATCAACCGCGTGTGGGCCCCGGAAATCTTCTGGGACCCTGCCTACGTGTGGCCCGACGGTGAGCGCGGCGGCTACATGATCTATTACTCTATGCTCAACCGTCCCGAGGAAGGCTACGACCGGATGTACTACAGCTATGCCACCAAAGACTTCACCCGCATCACCACCCCCCGTCTGCTCTTCGACTGGGGCTATGCCACCATCGATGCCGACATCAACCTGCTGGCCGACGGCAAATACCACATGCTCATCAAAAAAGAGGGTGGCCACCCGGGCATCTATACGGCCACCTCTGACCACCTCACCCACGGCTGGGGCGAGCCCGTGGAGCACGACTATGTGAGCTTCGAGGGCAACAAGAAGTGTGAGGGCTCGTCGGCGTTCCAACTCATCGGCGACAGCACGTGGCGCGTGGCCTACATCCAGTATAGCGACCACCCCAAGCACTACCGCATCTGCAAGGCCGACCAGAACCTGCGCAACTTCCACGACCCCGTCGACATCGTGGGTGTCACCGCACCCCAGCACGGCTCTTTTATGCGCCTTACCAAGAAAGAATATAAGCGCCTGCTCAAGCTCAACAAGCGTTGAGGCACCGGTGGGACTGCTGCGCCGGCAGCAGCCCCACCTTTCACCGTGTCACAAAGCCCCGCCCCCGAAGCCGGCAAGGCGTTGCCAAGGATGTTAATTTCGGCATTGTTCTTTGTGCTGTGCTTTATTTATGTTATTTTTGCAGCTGTTAACAAGCAATGTGCAAATGAGGATATTGAGACGTATATCGCAGTGGGTGCTGAAACCTATCACGACCAACGCAGTTTTTTTTGTGACCATGTATGCGCTTGGCGTACTGTGTGCCGTATTGACTTTACCCGACCAACGGGGTGCCAGTCTCTATGAAAACTTATTTGCCGAGTTGTTTCTCGACACCTATCTGGCCTGCGTCGTGCTCACCCTCCTTCCCCGTAAGGTGCGGGTGTGGGGCAAGCGGTTGCTCTACGTGGTGCTTTATGCCGTCGCCATTGTCGACGTATATTGTTTCTGGAAGTTCCAGTCGACCATCACCCCCACCATGCTTTTGCTCATCAGCGAGACCGACAGCCGCGAGGCGGGCGAGTTTCTCAGGTCGTATCTCTCGCCCGACGTGCTGTTCTCACCCATCGGATGGGTGCTGCTGCTCGGCCTGCTGCACGCCGCCTGGACGCTGCGCCACCGTGCCTACCGCCTGTTGAGCTATCGCCGCAAGATGCTGCTCAAGGGTCACATCGAGCGTCTCTGTCCCGTCTTCGAGGCTTTGTCTGCTCACCCCGCTATAGCCGCGGCGGTGGCGGCATTGCTGGTCTATGGCGGCATCAGCAGCTGGCACAACAAGGTGGGGATGACCCGCCTGATGACCGCCGGCACCATCGGCACCGTGGAGCACATTCTCACCGAGAAAGACCATGGCGTGTTCTACCTCCCCGTATACAGGCTGGCATTCAGCATCAACAGCAATGCCTTGGCCTCGGCACAGGTAGACCGTTGCATCGAGGCCGTGCAGGCCGCCAAGGTCGACTCATGCTCTTACCGCTCGCCCAACATCGTGCTTATTATCGGCGAGAGCTATGGCAAGGTCCACTCGCAGCAATACGGCTATCGGCTCAAGACCACGCCGCGTCAGGTGAGGCGCGAGTCAAGCGGTCTGCTTACCAAGTTCACCGACGTGGTGAGCTGCTGGAACCTCACGAGCTTTGTCTTCAAGAACTTCCTCTCGATGCATGTCGTCGGGCAGAAAGGCGAGTGGTGCGACTATCCGCTCTTCCCCGCACTCTTCCGCAAGGCCGGCTACCGGGTCACCTTCCTCACCAATCAGTTCTTGCCGCAGGCCAAGGAGGCCGTCTACGATTTCTCGGGAGGCTTCTTCCTCAACAACCCCACGCTGAGCGAGGCACAGTTCGACATCCGCAACACCAAGCTCCATCGCTTCGACGACGGCCTGCTGGCCGACTACGACCAGTTCCTCAAGTCGGGTGACATCAAGATTGGAAGCAAGAAAGGCGAGCCGGCCGACAGCAACCGCAACCTCATCATCTTCCATCTCATCGGTCAGCACGTCAACTACCATACCCGCTGCCCGAACGACCGTCGTGTGTTCGACGCCGACGACTATGCCGACTGGCGCCCCGAGCTCTCGAAGAAGAAGCGTTCGGTGCTGGCCGACTACGACAATGCCGTACACTATAACGACTCTATCGTTGATGCCATCATCCGCAGGTTCGAGAACGAAGAGGCCATCGTCATCTATATGCCCGACCATGGCGAGGAGTGCTACGAGCCTAGCCGCGACTTCATCTGCCGCAACCACAGCGCAGCAGTAGACTGGCCCTTGGCCCACTACGAGTTCGAGGTGCCGTTCTGGATCTACTGTTCGCACCGTTATGCCGTGCGCCATCCCGAGGTGTTCAAGGCCATCAAGGATGCCAAGAACCAGCGGTTCATGACCGACGCGCTGCCCCACCTCATGGTGTGGCTGGCCGGCATCGCCAACAAAGACTATCGCGAAGAATACAACCTCTTGTCGCCCGACTACGACGAGATGAGGCCCCGCATCCTGAAGAATACTGCCGACTACGACAAATTGCGGCAATCACAATTATCAAATCAATAAGACAGATGAACACAGCTCCAAGTGAAGGTCTGCTGACCCGTGCCGAGTGCAACGCCCTGCGTGGCCTGGCCATCCTGGGCATCTTCCTCCACAACTACTGCCATTGGCTTGGCCCCATCGTCAAGGAGAACGAGTTTCAGTTTTTCGAGCACAACGTCAGTTGGCTGCACCGGGTGTTGGGCAGTCCCGACCTGCTGCTGCCCATCCATCTCATCTCGTTCTTCGGCCATTATGGTGTGCCCATCTTCCTCTTTCTCAGTGCCTACGGCCTTGAGCGTAAATATGCTGCCACAGGCTCGCCCCTGCACATCTACATGTCGGCGCCGTCCGACGGCACCCCTGTCGTGCCCCTCGGAGCGGCAGCTTTGCCCAGCGGTCCGGGCGTGCTGGCCTTTGTGCGCTACCACTACCTCAAGCTCTTCAAGATGATGATTGTGGGCTTCGTCTGCTTTACCGTTGTCGATGCCATCACCCCCGCACGGTGGGGCTACAGCGTGTTGCAGGTGGTGGCCCAGCTGGGTATGTTCAACAACCTGTTGCCCCAGCCCGACCACAACATCTGGCCCGGGCCCTACTGGTTCTTCGGGCTGATGCTCCAGCTCTACATCGTCTACCGCCTGCTGCTCTACCGCCGCCACTGGGGCTGGACGGCCGGCCTCATGGTGGCCTGCGTGGGCCTGCAGCTGCTGCTGGGTCCCGAGAGCGAGGCACTGAACCGCTACCGCTACAACTTCATGGGTGGCATGCTGCCCTTTGGCATGGGCCTGCTGTTTGCCCGCTACGGCGAGCGCATCATCCTGCTGCGGCTCAACAGCGGCGGGCTGCTCATGTCGTGGGTGGTCACCTCCTTCTTCATCGTGGCCATGAGCGGCAACGTGGTGGGCTGGACCTTCGTGCCGGCCTTCGTGTGCTATGCCGCCATCTATTTCGTCAAGTTTGTGGGCAGCCTCACCCCCCATGCCGTGGCCTCGTCGCTCATGCGAAAGCTCGTCTGGATGGGCAGCATCTCGGCCGCCCTGTTTGTCATCCATCCCGTCTTGCGCAAGGTGTTCATCCCCATCTCGCGCCAGGGCGACATCTATGCCGGCCTGCTGCTCTATGTGGTGGCCAGCATCGCTGCCGCATGGCTCATCAGAGAGGTGATGAACAAGATACCCAACCCCACACTCAAGTCGTAACCCCCAATCACCCTTATGGCATCATCCCAACGACTCATTCCCGACATCGAACTGGCCAACATCAGCCGCTACCGTGGCGAGCTGATGGGTGCGGCCATGCTGTTCATCATCCTCTTCCACGTAGACCTGGCGCGCTGGGACTACTTCTACGGGCTGCGGCGCATGGGCAACATCGGGGTAGACATCTTCTTCTTCCTCAGCGGTGTGGGCCTGTGGTTCTCGTGGATGAAGAAACCCGACTGGCGACTGTTCTACAAGCGCCGCCTGCTGCGCGTCTATCCGGCCTGGATTATCATGGCGTGCCTCTATTACATCCCCCGCTTCAAGGGCGGCGACGTCATGGCATGGGTCGACCTGGTGGGCGACATCACCATCAACTGGGACTTCTGGCTGCACGACGAGCTGACGTTCTGGTACATCCCTGCCGCCATGATGCTCTACCTCTTTGCCCCGCCCTATATGGAACTCATCAGGCGCCACCCCGTATATCGCTGGCTGCCGGTGGTGATGGTGATGTGGTGCATTCTGGTGCAGTGGGTCACGCCCATCCACCACGCGGTGGGACACATCGAGATCTTCTGGAGCCGCATGCCCATCTTCTTCATCGGCATCAACATGGGCGAGATGGTGCGCCGCAAAGACACCGTCGACGGTGCAGGCATCTGGATGATCATCCTCATGTTTGTCATGGCCCTGGCCTCCAGCATCTTCCTGGAGCAGGTGCGCCACGGCGAGTTTCCACTCTTCATCGAGCGCATGCTCTACATCCCCCTTACGGTGGTGTCGGTGATGCTGCTCAACCGCATCTTCAGGCGGCTCCCCGACGGTCTCAACCGGTGGTTCAGAATGGTGGGCGCGCTGAGTCTGGAGTGCTATCTCATCCACATCCATTTCGTGTTGGTCTATATCCCCAAGTCGTGGAGCTACTGGCCCACGTTCTTCTGCTGCCTGTTGGTCACCCTGCCGCTGGCCTGGGTGCTCAATAAGGTGGCAGGGTGGATCAGCCGGCAACTGGACAAAGCCTTACCCTTATGAAGAATCTCCTCCTCCTCATGCGCCCTGCCCAATGGGTCAAGAACCTGTTTGTCTTCGGTCCCGTCATCTTCGGCGGTGCCTTGTTCAACGGCATGGCGCTGGCCATGGGCATCATCACGTTCTTTGCTTTTAGTTTTGCAGCGTCGAGCATCTATTGCTTCAACGACATACACGATGTGGCCGACGACCGTCGCCATTCGGCCAAGTGTCACCGCCCCATCGCCTCGGGCGCCGTCAGCGTGCCCCAGGCCTACGGTCTGATGATGCTCATGTTTGGTCTGTCGATGGCCCTCTGCGCCGGCATGGCGTTGCTGCTGCCCGCCCCCGTCGTCTCGGGTGAAGCTGCCCCGCTGCCCTCCGCGCTCAAGGCCGGCGGCGTCATCTTGTTCTATTGGCTGCTCAACCTGGCCTATTGCGCCAAGCTCAAGCAGTATGCCATCATCGACGTGTGCATTGTGGCCTTCGGCTTCGTGCTGCGCCTGCTGGCCGGCGGACTGGTCACGGGCATCGTGCTGAGCAAGTGGATTGTGCTGATGACTTTCCTCCTCACCCTCTTCATGAGCTTTGCCAAGCGGCGCGACGACGTGCTGCGCATGGAGCAGACGGGCGAGGCCCCGCGCCGCAACACCAGCAGCTACAACATGACCTTCATCAACCAGGCCATCACCATCACCGCCGCCGTCACCCTGGTGTGCTACATCATGTACACGGTGAGCCCCGAGGTGGTCAGCCAGTTTCATACCGACTACCTCTACCTCACCAGTGTCTTCGTGCTGGTGGGCCTGCTGCGCTACATCCAGATAGCCGTGGTGCAGGGCAAGAGCGGCAACCCCACCAAGGTGATGCTCTCCGACCGCTTCATCCAGCTCGACGTGCTGGTATGGCTCCTCACCTTTATCATCATGATTTATGCCCTGTAAGGTACACCTCTTCGACTTCGACGGCACGCTCACCACACGCGACACGCTGCTGGCCTTCATCGCCCATGCCTGCGGGCGCGGGGCGCTGGTGGCCGGCCTGCTCATGTATGCGCCCCTGCTGGTGCTCATGAAGGCGGGCCTCTACCCCAACTACCGGGCCAAGCAGAAGCTCTTTGCCCATTATTTCCGGGGCATGACGCTGACGCGCTTCGACGCGCTCTGCCGGCAGTTTGCGGCCGACAGCCGGGGCCTGCTGCGCCCCCGTGGTATCGAGGCCCTTGACGAGGCGCTGCGCCGGGGCGACCGCGTGCTGGTGGTGAGTGCCAGCATCGACAACTGGGTGGCACCGTTCTTCGCCCCGTGGCTGGAGGCCGATGCCGCCGGCCGACAGCCGCTGCAGGTGCTCGGCACCCAGGTCGAGGTGCGTGACGGACGGCTCACAGGCCGTTTTCTGACGCGCAACTGCTACGGCTCCGAGAAAGTGAACCGCATACGCGAGGTGCTCACCGCCCCGCGGTCACAGTATGACATCGTGGCCTACGGCGACAGCCGGGGCGACAAAGAGATGCTGGCCTATGCCGACCGACAACACTACAAACCCTTCAGATAACCCCTTGCGCCAGCGCTTGGGCGAGGTGCTGCGCTTTGCCATCGTGGGCGGCGTGGCCACGCTCATACAGTATGGCATCTACCTGCTGATGCTCAGGTGGACAGGCATCGGCGTAGCCAACACCATAGGCTATGCCGTGAGCTTCGTGTTCAACTTCTTTGCCAGCACCCGCTTCACTTTCAGGGTGAAGGCCAACGCGCGGCGCGGCGCGGGCTTCGCGCTGAGCCATGCCGTCAACTACCTGCTGCAGATGGCCACCATACATTTCTTTGTGTGGGTGGGTGTGCCCGAGCGCCTGGCCCCCATACCCATGTTTGCCATCTGCGTACCCGTCAACTTCCTGCTGGTGCGCTTCTTCCTCAAGCGCTGACCATCGCCCGGCGGCATCGTTGGCCTGTCTCCCGGCATCGGCTACCCATTCGTTTGCCATCGCCACACCATGCTTTTCGACCTTCCTCCACGGCGCTTGGGCATCGCCTTGCCATTGCAACCCTGCGCTGTTTCGACTCGAATCACATTCTGCTTCGACTCGAATCACATTCTGTTTCGACTCGAATCACATTCTGTTTCGACTCGAAGCAGCATTCCTCCACCGTGCGGACGAGGCACGACAAGGCCGCCACGGCGCTGTGTGAAGCCATCAGCGGGTAGACCGGGAAGCTGCAACGGGGAGACAGGAAACGATGAAACTCGACAAGATATAGGGTGTGGGAACACTCTGCCAACCTGCCGAATGAGCTCTTTGCACCGAATCACTTACTGATAAGGCGGGCGGTACCGGTATGGCCTGGGATATTTAAAAGTCGGTGAAAAATTGGTTGCTGGAGTTTTTTTTGGTAATTTTGCAACTCCAACGTCCACCGTTTTTAACAGGTAAGCCATGCTGCGGATAGTACATGGTGCTCAATGCCAGCCAGCAGGGCGTGGCAAGGGCCGTGGAGGTGGTTGCCGCCACGGTGCGCGCTTACCAAGAACCAAGACGACGACATAACAATATCTATGAAGCAGATACTCAGCATTTTCAGCATCAGGCGCGAGGAGCGCTGGCTCGCCTGCGGCGCGCTGCTCTACGTGGTGGTGCTCAACGCCATGGTCATCGGCTGCTATGCCGACCAGTTCATGGCCCTGACCGACAACTACCACAAGCTGTTTGTCGACCATTTCCGCGTGTCGGGCTTCGACCCGCTGACCTACTCGGTGGTGTCTGAGTGGAACACCGAGTACAACATCTACCGCCATCCGCTGCTGGCCTACTTCATGTACGTGCCCTATCTGCTGAACCGCGGGCTGATGGCCCTCACCGGCACCAACTGCGTGCAGCTGGTGGTGGGCGTGCTGCTGGCCTTCTGCACGTTTTACAGCTTCATGCTGCTCTACCGCATCTTCCGTGAGGTCATCGGGCTGCGTCGCACCGACGGGGCCCTGCTGGCCACGCTGACGTTCAGCTTTGCCTATGTCATGCTGTCGTCGTGCGTGCCCGACCATTTCATCCTGTCGATGTTCATGCTCATCCTCACGCTGTATGTGGCCGGGCGCAAGCTCGTAGGCGGGCGACCGTTCACCCTGTGGCAGACGGTGCTCTTCTTCGTGCTCACGGCCGGCATCTCGCTCAACAACGGCATCAAGGTATTTCTGGCCAACCTCTTCGTCAACGGGCGGCGGTTCTGGCGCCCGGCCAACCTGCTGCTGGCTGTGGTGCTGCCCGCGGCGCTGATGTGGGGTGCGGCCACGGCCACGTGGAACCACTACGAGAAACCCAAGTTTGTGGCGCGGCAGGAGGCCAAGAAAAAGAAGGCCGCCCGCGACTATGCCGCCCTCTACAAACAATTCAGCGACACCACCACCCTCAAGGACACGGCCACCGTCAGGGCCGCCGTCGACCGGCTGGTGAAGCAGCGGATGATCGAGAAATACCATCGCGACCACAACAAACCCTGGTTCAAGCACGCGGGCAAGCCCATTGCCAAGGGCACGTTCTCGCAGTGGACCGACATCAGTACGCCGCGCCTGGCTTCGGTAGTCGAAAACCTCTTCGGCGAGTCGCTGATGCTCCACCGCGACCATCTGCTGGGCGACACGCTGCGCGCCCGCCCCGTCATCATCCATTACCGCTCACCCTTCAACTATGTGGTCGAGGCGCTCGTGGTGCTGCTCTTTGCCGCGGGCGTGTGGTGCGGCCGCCGTCAGCGGTTCCTGTGGCTGGCCCTGTCGTTCTTCGGCTTCGACCTGCTGCTGCATGTCATCTTGGGTTTCGGCATCAATGAGGTGTATATCATGGGTGCCCACTGGCTCTTTGTGTTGCCCCTGGCCATGGGTTATGCGTTCAAGGCCAGTGCGGAGAGCCGCTCACGCTTGTGGGCGCTGCGCTCACTGGTGGTGGTGCTCGGCCTGGTGATGATGTGCTGGAACATGGTGCTCTTTGCCACCCACCTCTTTGGGTAAGCCATACAAAAACAATCGGACGATGAACAACAATCCTCTTGCCATCTTCAGACTCAAGCGTGAGGAACGTCTGCCGGCGCTGTTGTCGCTGCTCTATTTTGCCGGGCTCAACGCCTTGTGGATCCACCACAACTTCGAGCCCTTCACCCGCTGTGGCAAACTGGGCTACTGGACGCTCTTCAGCCGCCACTTCCTGCTGTCGGGCTTCGACCCCCAGACCTACGTCATGCTCTCGCAGTGGCGCCAGCTGTATGAGCTGGAGCGCCATCCGCTGCTGGCCGTGATGCTCTATCCCTTTGCGGCGCTGAACGACTGGCTGATGGATGTCACGGGGATGAACTGTGCCGTGTTTATCGTGGCCACGGTGCTCACGCTGCTGTTCACCTACGCCTTCGTCTTCATGCTGCGTATTCTGCGCGACGCCATGCAGCTGCGCTATGCCGACGCCCTGTTGCTCGACGTGCTGCTGTTTGCCTGCGCATACATGATGTTGACGTCGATAGCCCCCGACCACTTCGGGATCTCCTTCTTTCTCTTGGTGTGCTTTCTCTATCTCTGCGCCATGTCTATCCGTGGGCGGTGGCACATGCCCACATGGGTCAGCGCCGCGTTTGCCGTGGTGGTGACGGGCGTGACGGTGACCAACGGCGTGAAGGTGGTGCTGGGACATCTGTTCTGCGTGGGGCGCAGGCGTTTCTTCAGGCTCAGGACGCTGCTGCTGGTGTGCGTGGTGCCGGCCGTGGTCATTGGCCTGAGCTACGCCGTGGTCTACGAGACCATCGAGAAACCCGAGCAAGAGCGGCAGGACCGCAACTTCAAGGCGCGCATGAAGAAAGACCCAAAGTTTGTGGAGCAGGTCAGGAAACACGAGGCCGAGGCCCGCGAGCGTCATAAGGATGCAATGGGCAACAACTCTACGCTGGTGTGGACCGACATGGCCATCTCGCGCCCGCGCACCGTCGTAGACAACCTCTTCGGCGAGTCGCTGGTGTTTCACGAGAAGCATGTGCTGGAGGATGCCAACCGCGGGCGCCCCGTGTTCGTGACCTACGAAACGGCGGCCGACCATGTGGCGGTGGGACTCTTGCTGGTGATGTTCGTATGGGGCATGATCGTAGGGCGGCGCGACAGGCTGGTGCAGTTGTGTGTTTCATGGTTTGCCTTCGACATGCTGATGCACCTTGTGTTGGGCTTTGCCATCTCCGAGATCTATATCATGACTGCCCACTGGGCGTTTCTCATCCCGATCTTTATGGCCTGTCTGTTTCGCGGGCAGCAGGGGTGGCGGCTCATGGCGCTGCGTGCGGTGGTTGGCGTGCTGACGCTGTTCCTGTTGATACACAACGGCAGGGTGCTGCTCGGGCATCTGCTCTAAGGCCCGGCAGCACATCGTATGTGGCGGTGGATGATGTAGTGAGGTCAGCCGCGGTGGCGCATCCACCATTTGTAGGGATGCACCACGGCGTAGGCTAGGCGAGGCGGGAGCCAGTACACCAGCCGGTCTTGCAATGGCAGCCGGGGGGTCATCTGGCGCTTGATGGTGTGGTAATATTGGCGATAAGCAGAGAACTGCCTGTTCTCGATGAAATTCTCATAAATCTTCAGTTGGTGAAGGGTGTAATGGTCCTTCACCTCTTTCCATACGGGTGCCAGCACCTTGCGGAGCATGTGGTCGTAGGCCATCTCCTCGTCGAGGTTCAGTAGACGGTCGTTGGGCAACCCCTTGTAATAGAGGTACACGGGCTTGTCGGTGAAAAACACCTTGGGCCGTTTGGCCAGGCAGGCCATCTGCATGAGGATGTCCTCGCCGTTGCGGATGATGCGCGGTGCCTCCAAGGTGCCTTCGAGCAGTTGCCGGCGGAAGATGACGCTCCACAGCACGCAGAAGGTGAACTTCACGGCGAGCAGTTCGCGCAGCATGGGCAGGGGCTCCTGCCAGCCCCGGCGGCCAGAGTCGTTGAGGCGGCCGTACTGGTCGACGTGCGGGGCGATGACCTCGTCGGCCCCGGTGCGCTCGATCTGGGCATACAGATGGCTGATGGCACCGGGCAGCAGACGGTCGTCGGCATCGACAAACATGATGTATCTGCCTGTCGACCGCTCCACGCCATAGCGCCGGGCAGAAGTCACCCCCTTGTTCTCGGTGTGGTACACGCGCAGGCGGTCGTGCTCGCGGGCCAGCTGTTGCAACAGCTGGCCCGAGCCGTCGCGGCTGCCGTCGTTCACGGCGATGACCTCAAAGTCGTCGAAATCTTGGGAGAGCACCGAGCGGAGACAGTCGGTGAGATAGTCCTTCTTATTGTAGACGGGTATGATGACCGATACTTCCATAGGCTTAGTGTTTGTTGATTTTCTTCATCACAAAGGCGATGCACTCGTCGAGGATCTGCACGCGGGCCAGCTTCATGATGCCCACATAGAGCACGCCGGCCACCGCCACACGGGTGAGCAGCAGCACCAGGTTGCTGGCGATGCCGGCGGTGAGCCAGCCCGTGAGGGCCATCACGGCCAGGGCGATGATCATGAAGGGCACGATGTCTTTGAGCACATCCCACAGGCGCAGGCCGATGAGTCGGTGGATCTGGGTCTGCCAGGCCAGCAGCCATACGATGTTGAAGGCCGAGTAGACCGCCACCATGCCGATGAAGCCCCAGCGGTAGCACAGCAGGAGCAGGGCGATCTGGATGACGATCTGCAGGATGTTGCACCACATGTTGATGTCGGAACGACCGCGCCCGATGGCGAGGTTCTGGTAAACGGAGTAGAAGGGGAAGAAGGCGCCGCCGATGCAGAGTATCTGGAGCATCAGGATGCTGTCCATCCACTTGGGGCCGATGGTCACCAGGATAAACTCGCGGGCCACCATGGCCAGTCCGAACATGGCCGGGAACGACAGGAAGGCCGTAAACCGCAAGATCTTGCGGAAGACCTTCTGCTCGCGCTCGCGCTCGTTGGCGATGGAGGCAAACACGGGCTGGGCCACCTGGCTGAGGGTGTTGGTCACCAGCGAATAGGCCATGGTGTCCCATTTGTAGGCCTGTCCGTAGTTGCCCAGGATGTCTTTGTTGAAGAGCTTTCCGAGGATGAACGACATGATGTTGGTGCTCACGGTGTTCATGATCATCGTGACGAGGATGTTCACGCTGAAGGCGAACATCTTGCGGATGGGGCGCAGGTCGATATGCATGGTGGGCCGCCAGTCGATGTAGTAATAACGCCCGATGTTGAGCACGAGAATGTAGAGGATCTGCTGCACGATGAGGCTCCAGAACGAACAGCCTGCCAGGGCCATGGCGATGGCCGTGGCCCCCGACACCACCAGGGCCGCGGTGTTCATGATGGCGCCCTCCTTGATCATCAGCCTGCGGGCCATGTAGGCGTTGGGCACGATGCCAAAGGAAGCCAGCACAAAGGTCAGGAACACATAGTGCGATACCTTGGTGAGGATGGGTTGGTGGAAGAAGTCGGCAATGAGCGGCGAACAGGCAAAGAGGATGGCATAGAGCGCGAAGCTCGTGAGCACGTTGAACCAGAACACGGCGTTATAGTCTTCGTGCCGGGGAGCTTTCATGTTGATGAGGTAGGTCGAGAAGCCCGAGCTCTGCAGGTTGCCGGCGATGGCCGTGAAGATGGCCACATAGACCAGGATACCGTATTCGCCGGGCGACAGGATCCTGCCCAGCAAGATACCGATGAGCAGTTGCAGCACCTGTGTGGTGCCGCTGTTCAATGCCCCCCAGAAGAGACCGCGTGTGGCCTTCTCTTTCAGATCGTCAACCATTTGTTTGTTCGCTTTTGCGTACAAAAATAAGACAATTCATTTGAATTTCAAAATAAATGCCGTACTTTTGTGGTTGAGATGAAGACCGTCTTCCACATCATATCGCATTTCGACTTAGGGGGCGCAGAGCGCGTGGCAATGAACATTGCGCGGTCGCGCAACCCCGGCTTCGAGCATCATATCATCGAAGCCCAGCGGGCACATACCGCTTTCACGCGCACGATGATGGACGAGATGAAGGCGCAGGGCATACGCTATCACCGTGCTGCCGTGCCCGAGATACGGTTCCACTTCCTTTTCGAGCGGCTCTTCTGTCTCGTCTTCCCCTTTTGGTTCCTGGTGCTGTATCTGCGCCACCGGCCGCAGGTCATCCATACCCATACCGAGCTGCCCGACCTCGACATCTGGGCGTTCTTCAAGGTGTTCCCCTTCTTGCTGCGGCGCTGCCGACTGGTGCGTACCATCCACAACAACCAGCTGTGGACCGGACAGCCACGCCTCGGCGCGCACATCGAGCGATTCATGCAGCGCCATGCCACCAACGTGGCCATCTCTGCCTCCACGCAGGCCAGCTACCAACGCCGCTACGGGCAGCTGCCACCCATCATTTACAACGGGGTGGGGGAGGTGCCCCAGCAGATCTATGAGGGACTGGTGCCAGGGAAGGTCAATGTGCTCTTTGCCGGACGCTTCGAGGCGCAGAAGGGCATCCCTGTGCTCGTGCGTGTCATCCAGGCCTTGGCCGGCGACGACCGCTATGTGTTCCATCTCATCGGCGGGGGCTCGATGGAGCCCATGATGCGTGAGGCCCTCGGCCACGATGCGCGGGTGGTCTTCACCCCTACGGTCTACGGACTGTCGGGGTGTCTGGCCTCGTTCGACTATCTCTTTATGCCCTCCGAGTTCGAGGGGCTGAGCCTCATGTCCATCGAGGCCGCCATGGCCGGTCTGCCCGCCGTCATCAATGACTGTCCCGGCCTGGGCGACACGTTGCCCCCGACGTGGCCGCTGAAGGTGAGCGGCAATGACGTCGAGGCCTTTGTGCGCCTCTTTCGCGACGTGCTGCCCCAAGGCGACCGGGCACAATGGGGCAAGGAGGCGCAGGCCTTCGCCCGTACCCATTTCTCCATAGGCCGGATGCAGCAATGCTATGAACAGCTTTATACCCAACTGACCGACAAACAGCGATGAGAGTATTCTTCTATCATACCGAGGATGTGCAGATGATGCGTGAGGCATGGGCGCAGGGCGCCTTTCCCGGCCATCTGCTCTATGGCGCCACCCACCTGGCCGACCACGGCATCGAGGTGATGTGGCACCAGCCCTTGCTCCACGCGCCACGCTGGCGCATGATGCTGCACACGGCCTGGGATGCCATCAGGCACCTCGGCAGCTATGATGCCATCTATGCCACCCACTATCGCGGCATCGAACTGCTGGTGCTGCTGCGCGCCCTGCGGCTGTTGCGCAAGCCCATCGTCATCTGGCATCACCAGCCCGTCATCGTGTCGCACGCCTGGTGGCGCGAACACCTCGGGCGATTCTTCTACCGGGGCTTCGATGCGATGTTCTTCTTCTCGCAGAAACTCTATGACGACTCACTCGGGGTACCCAAGGCTGCGGGCTGCCGCATGGTGGTGGGGCACTGGGGGGCCGACCTCGACTATTACGACCGGGTGATGCAGTCACCGGTGCAGCGCCAGGGATTTATCTCCACGGGCAAGGAACGGCGCGACATGGGCACGCTGGTGGCAGCCTTCAACGCTACGGGTGCGCCGCTGCAGATCTATGTGGCCTCGCGCTATCTGGAGCACGATTATGAGCAGATGTTTGGTGCGATGACCGTGGCACCTAATGTCAAGGTCAACTTCGTGCAGGGCTTCCAGCCCGTGGAGCTGAGCCGCAGGGTCAATGCTGCGGCCTGTGTGGTCATCTGCTGCCTGGAGACGCGTTACACCGTGGGCCTCACCACGCTCGTCGAGGCGCTGGCCCTCGGCCTGCCTATTATCTGTAGCCGCAATCCCCAGTTTCCCATCGACGTCGACCGCGAGAAATGCGGCATCAGCGTGCCCTACGGCGATGTGGACGGGTGGGTGAAGGCCATAAGCTACATCGGCAGCCATCCCGACGAAGCCCGCCAGATGGGTCATCGGGCGAGGGCGCTGGCCGAGAGGATGTATAACGACAAGACCTGCGCGCGAGAGGTGGCTCAGGTCATCTACGATGTGGTTGATGGCAGACATACTGTATGACACATGACAGAAATCGAACAATGGCAAGGCATTATACGAAAGAGGAACTGACACAACTTCATGGTGTCTTATATGAGATATTAGAAGAGATCATCAGGGTCTGCGACATCATTGGAATACCTTATTTCATGATTGGCGGCTCTGCTATTGGCGTATATTTCTGGAATGGCATCATCCCTTTTGACGATGATATCGACATCGGTATGAAAAGGGACGACTATGAGAGGTTTCTGTGCGAGGCCCCGAAGCTCCTTCGTTCATCGTATTTTCTGCAATGCTATGCGACCGAGCCACACGCTACGCATTACTTTGCCAAGGTGAGGAAAAACCATACGCGTTATGTGGAGGACACTGTCAGAAACGTGCCCATGCATCAGGGAATCTTCGTGGACATCATCCCCTTTGACCGTATACCAGACAGCAGAAGGATAGAGGCAATGCAGCGTAAGCTGGCCAACCTGGTCAATGTATGCTTCGTGGCCAAGGAGGTGTGGCTATGGCGGTGGTTTGGGAAATGTGAGATAGATGTCCCACAACGTCAGACGTTTCTTAATTGCCTGCTGACGTGGATAGTGAAGACTGTTGTCCCCAAGAGGTGTATCTATCGGTTGTTACATCGAGTGCTTACATATTACAACACTCAGGAAACCACATATTATAATAATGTGATGATTGCAGCAGACCATATCAAGGCTATCCGACTGGAGAACCTAGACCGCAGGCCCTTTGGGCCCCTCACGGTGAATGTGCCGGCGCATCTCAAAGAATATCTTGACTACCATTATCCCACGTTGAAGAAAAAACTCTCGGATGAGGAGATTGATCGGTATAGCCATGCCCCGTTGATCCTATCTTTCGATTCAGAATGAGGGTAGGTGTATGGCAGTGTATCTAACCAGTAAGAATGAAATGGGATTTTGAGTGTGTTAATAATTAATAATATAGTTAATTATATTTAAAACCATAATACTTGCTTTATCGGGTACTTCTCTATGCCGAATAAAATGAGTAATTTTGCGGACCGATTATTTCCGGGGCACGCTTAGAGCCCCACGCACAGCAGTGTTAATAGCGGCGCCTTTGGCCGGACGTCGTGGTTAGTGAATCGGCCGTGCAACAGAGCGAAAGCCATGGATGGTCTCTTTTAGACTGGAGGCGCCGTGAGGTCTCTGTCAATAACAGGTAATAAAAACGTTTTTTAGTAGTAAATTTCAAAATTTAAAATGGACACTTTAAGTTACAAGACTATTTCCGTCAACAAGGAAACAGCTCAGAAAGAGTGGGTCGTAGTGGATGCTACCGACCAGATTGTAGGTCGTCTCTGCTCTAAGGTAGCCAAGCTGCTTCGCGGAAAGTACAAGCCAACCTTCACTCCTCATGTAGATTGCGGTGACAACGTAATCATCATCAACGCCGACAAGGTGCGTTTCACGGGCAAGAAAGAGACCGACAAGGTCTATACCCGCTACACCGGCTATCCCGGTGGCCAGCGCTTCAACACTCCCGCCGAGCTCCGCACCCGCAAGAACGGTATTGACAAGATAGTTCGCCATGCTGTCAAGGGTATGCTGCCAAAGGGTCCTCTGGGCCGCTCGCTGCTGAGTAACCTGTATGTATTCGAAGGTGCCGAGCACAACAAGGCTGCTCAGAAGCCCAAGACAATCGATATTAACCAGTATAAATAATTAAGGAGTAAAGATGGAAGTCGTTAATGCAATTGGTCGCCGCAAGAGCGCAGTAGCTCGCGTTTACCTGACAGAAGGTACCGGTAAGATCACTATCAATAAGAAAGATTTAAAGGAATTCTTCCCATCAGCCATCCTGCAGTACGTGGTTAAGCAGCCACTGGAACTTCTGGAAGTTGCTGAGAAGTATGACATCAAGGCCAACCTCGACGGCGGCGGTTACACTGGCCAGAGCCAGGCCCTGCGCCTCGCCATCGCCCGTGCACTGGTGAAGGTGAACGCCGAGGATAAGAAGAACCTCAAGGATCACGGATTCCTTACCCGCGACAGCCGTGCTGTTGAGCGTAAGAAGCCGGGTCAGCCCAAGGCTCGTCGTCGCTTCCAGTTCAGTAAGCGTTAATCTCCACCCGGAGACACTGAACCGTTTAGTATCTAAACCGAAGGGACTCAGCACTGGGTGTGGGCCTACGCCGCCGCGGGCAGCGAGGCTGTGCACAGGTCTGATTACTCTCTGGCTGATTCTATCCCATGGTGCCGGGAGCGCACCGCCATGAGGCGGCTGCCACGACTCCCGTGTGCTGGAATTCAAAAAGAAAGTAAACACATTTAAACAAGAAAAGACAATGTCAAGAACAAATTTTGACCAGTTACTGCAGGCAGGTTGCCACTTCGGCCACCTCAAGCGCAAGTGGAACCCCGCCATGGCTCCTTACATCTTCATGGAGCGCAATGGCATTCACATCATCAACCTCAACAAGACCGTTGTCATGCTCGACGAGGCCGCTGAGGCTCTGAAGGGTATCGCCAAGAGCGGTAAGAAGATCCTGTTCGTCGCTACTAAAAAACAGGCCAAGGAAATCGTAGCCGAGAAGGCTGCATCGGTAAACATGCCCTACGTGAACGAGCGTTGGCCGGGCGGTATGCTCACCAACTTCCCCACCATCCGTAAGGCTGTGAAGAAAATGACGAACATCGACAAGCTCATGAGCGATGGTACCTTCTCTAATCTCTCTAAGCGCGAGATTCTGCAGATTAACCGTCAGCGTGCCAAGCTGGAGAAGAACCTCGGTTCTATCGCCGACCTCACCCGTCTGCCTTCAGCACTTTTCGTCATCGACGTGATGAAGGAGCACATCGCCGTGAAGGAAGCCAACCGTCTGGGCATCCCCGTGTTCGGTATCGTAGATACCAACTCTGATCCCAAGAACATCGACTACGTCATCCCCGCCAACGACGACGCCAAGGACTCTGTCGAGGTAATCCTCAACGCAGTGTGCGGTGCCATCGCCGAGGGTCTGGAGGAGCGCAAGGCCGAGAAGGCTGACGAGAAGGCTGCTGCCGAGCAGGCCGAAGAGGTTGCCGACAACAAGCGCCGCGCTCACCGCGCCCGCAAGGAAGAGGTTGCCGAGGAGGCTCAGGTAGAGGAGGCTCCCAAGGCTGAGGCCGAGGAGGCACCCGCCGCTGAGTAAACCATACCCAAGGGTCTTGCAGGAGGGCAGGGGCGCTGATGAGCAATGAGCGACCGTGCGGTCTTGCGAGGCCCTTTGTTTTTGAAACATCAACATTTTTAATCATAAAGGATATAAAATATTATGGCTGTTACAATTGAAGACATCAAGAAGCTGCGCGCCATGACCGGTGCAGGTATGAAGGACTGTAAGAAGGCCCTCGCCGAGGCTGATGGTGATATCGACAAGGCTGTGGAGCTCGTGCGCGAGCGTGGACTGGCTATCGCTGCCAAGCGTTCCGACCGCACCACATCCAATGGTTGCGTACTGGTGAAGAACGTGGGTGGCTTTGCTGCCATGATCGCCCTGAAGTGCGAGACCGATTTCGTTGCCAAAGGTGCTGACTACATAGAGCTCACCGAGCAGATCCTCGACGCTGCCATCGCTGCCAAGGCCCAGACCCTCGACGAGGTGGCTGAGCTGGAGGTTGAGCCAGGTCTCAAGGTGGCCGAGGCCATTACCCGTCGTTCGGGCGTGGTAGGCGAGAAGATGGAGCTCGACGGCTATCTGGTGCTCGAGGGCGACAACATCTACACCTACGACCACATGGGTCGTCACACCCTGTGTACCCTCGTGCAGCTCTCTGCTGCCAATGAGGACGCTGGTCACAAGGTGGCCATGCAGGTGGCTGCCATGAAGCCGGTGGCTCTTGACGAGAGCTCTGTGCCCCAGGAGGTGAAGGACAGCGAGCTGAAGATTGCCATCGAGAAGACTAAGGAGGAGCAGGTGGAGCGCCAGGTGAACGTGGCGCTGAAGAAGGCTGGCATCAATGCCAACCTCGTCGACTCTGACGACCACATCGCTTCTAACGTGGCCAAAGGCTGGCTCTCTCAGGAGGATGCCGACAAGGCTGTGGCCATCAAGGCTGAGGCTTCTGCCGCCGCTGTTGCCAACCTCAACGACAACATGATCCAGAATATTGCCAAGGGTCGCATGGCCAAGTTCTTCAAGGAGAACTGCCTCGTAGACCAGGAGTTCCAGTTTGGCGACGACAACAAGCAGAGTGTGTCGCAGTGGCTCGAGGCTCAGGCCAAGGGTCTGACCATCAAGGCTTACAAGCGCTTCAGTCTGTCGGCCGACTAAGCAGTCGCTAGTTTTACAACATCGTGAGTGGGCACCAAAGGTGTCTGTCACAACATACTCAAGGGCGGGTTCCATACGTGGGGCCCACCCTTTTTGGGGGTTGGCTTTTTGGCGGGTTGGTGGGCTGTTTTGTTGTTGGTATCGTTTTTTTCCCGGTCTTCGCTTATAAGAACTAGAGTGACTGACTTGTGCATTGGTCCTGTTGCATCCAAAAATAGCGAGGCATGGTTTCACAACCACGCCTCGCAGCAAACTTAACAACCAATAAAGAAATAGATTGCTAATGGTGTTGTAGGGTATTTATCTGATGAACAGCAGCTCACGATATTTGGGCAGTGTCCACATTTCGTCGGCTACGATCAGTTCCAGCTTGTCGATCTGGTATCTGATCTCTTCCATCTTCGGCTCCACGGTGTCGTGGTAGGCGATAGCTTTCTCGCGCTCACACTCAATCTTGTTGGCCACCTTGCGGGCGTTGACCAGCT
>CAZBQA010000001.1:0-131101 GCA_964493905.1 uncultured Prevotella sp. | reverse complement strand
AAAATTCCCTTTTCATTCCCTTTGGCGAAAGCCGATCATGTACGTTTCATATTGTTTATTTGTTTAATGAGTAGATTGCTGGCAAAGATACTCAAAAACTTGGATACTGCAAATTATTGGTGAGGGTTTGTTGGTTTGTTGGTGAGTTGGTTTGTTGGTTTGTTGGTGAGTTGGCGGGTCGGTGAGTTGGTGGGGGAATGATATTTATTCCCCCTGGTAGACTCCGATGAAGAAGATGGCATCGCTGTTGTTCTCGGTGATGAGATACACAAACGGGCGATTGGCATGAAACTCGCCTTTCTCTATGTCGATGGGATCAGGACCGACAGACGTGTTTGTCAGCTCTGCTACAGTTACCGCTGTGGCCTTGGTACCCTCTTCGCTGACCTCTATACGTGCCTTTTGCATCATGTTGCTGATGTACACATTGATATTGTCGCATAGGTTGGGCATCTGCGCATGGTTGCTGTCGAAGGCCGATTTGATACCCATCTGCTTCAGTATCTCAATGAGGTCGGTTGTGGTGTCGGTATTGAACTTGGGCATCTTGATGTCCAGTTCCTTGGCAGTCATCTGCCTGATATTCTCCCTCCATTTTTCTGACGACAGGCTGGCGATGACATCATCCACTGTCTTGCCCTCGTGGGGTAACAACACCATCATGTTCCATACGGTACCGCTGCCGTAGGGCAGGCAGAGCGTAGAGTAGGTGTCGTTGGCCGTGCAGACGGCTCTCGCCTTGTTGTGCATCATGGCCACCTTCGTCTTTCTTCCGTCCTCTGTGGTGAACTCTTCTTTCTGGGTGTCTTTCGCGTCAAATTGCCGGGTCCATTTGGCTTGGAAATAGACGGCATTAAGCAGATAGGCTACGGCACGGGGCGAGAGTTTGTCCAGCAACTGGGGAATCATACCATGGGTCTGGCTCTTGGCCCAGTCGTTGATCTCATTCAGCGCCTTGGTCGTGCTGAAGTCAAGCGACTTGGCGCTGGCCTTGTAGTAGTCGGCCATGTCCTGGGCAAACTGCTTGTTGAGGCTGTAGCCCTTGTTGGTATAGATGGCATTGGCCGTCTCGATGGTCACCTGCTTGTCGAGCATGGGTGCTTGTGTCATCATGGTCTGGCACAACTCGTTGATTTCCTTGGCCGTCTTGCCGCTGAAGCCGAGTGTGTTGGTGATCTCTGCCTGTGTCTCTCCGGTTGCGGCATTGTTGAGCATTCCCAGCAGGTAGGTCACGCTGATGGGCGACACGATGCGGCTCTCGGGAGCTTTGGCTTGGCTGTTGATGGTGCGGAAGAGATTGAACGAGAAGTCGTTGTTGTCGGCCACAAGTGCTTTCTGCTGGACAGTCAGCTGCATGGTCTTAGCCTCGGGCATCATGTACATCACGTTGTCTGGGCTGTCATTCTCATGGCTGCTACAAGAGGCCAGAGACACTAGCATCACAAGGCCTGTGACGAAGGAAAGGGTAAAATGATTCTGTTTCATGTTGTCAATGTTTATCAGGTTCTTAGTCGATGAAATGCGGACAGGCAGTAAATCTAGCATTTTGATTGCCGCTTTTTCGTGTTTTCGTGGTGGAGTAGTTTCTGGGGAGATGAGGTGTCAGAAACGATAGTAGAGCGAGGCCACGAGATGGTGGAGATGCTTGCTGCCCGAGACGCGGTCGTATTTCTCCAGCATATTCGTCAGGCTGATTTGTCCTTCGACACCCAAGCGGAAGCGTCCCAGCTTGTAGGTGACCGATGGTTGCAGCCCCAGTCCGAAGGTCTTGATTTTACTTTTCCCATTGAGTGGGTCGATGGGGTTGGCATCATTATAGTAGTCGTCTTTGTCGAGGGCGAACGAGAACACCGGTCCTATGCCCAGCACCCATCCGTTTGCGTGTCCCGAGACATGGTACAGGGCCATTAGCGGGATATCTGCGAAGAAGAAATTGTCGTCATCGGCACCTTCCAGTGATCTTTTGAAACCGTTGTCTGACGCATAGCGGAGGACGATGCCTGGCATGAGCGAGAACTTCTCGCTGAGAAAATGGTTCAGGCCATAGCCCAACTGGGCCGACAGGCCTGTTTCGCTACTTCCGTCATCGCGGTTGAACAGGATGCCAGAGGAGATAAACACTTGGTGTTCCCATTTCTTCTCTTGTGCTTTCATGCCAGCTGAGGCGAGCAGCAGCATGACCATCAATGCTAGTTTTCTCATGACATATAACTTGAAAATGAAATCATTTGTGAGGCTTTTGGATGCCCTTGTCGCAATAGTAAATGAAGAAAATGTTGAAATCTTGCATCTGTGCGTCATTTTTTTCAGGCTCCAGTCATGAAGTTTGGTCAGCTGGCATTTGTGCCTGCATCATGCGTCTCCACCTGAGATTGTCGAAGACGGCGATGACAACATACAGGCCGAGAGTGAGGTCTTGAAGCGTATGTCTTTATAAAAATAGAGCACGCAGGTCATTATGTCAGCCATGGGGACGGTGGAACCAACTTGCACGAGCCAGTACCACAATACCCACCAGCCAGAGCCATTCCGTCGCCTGGTATTCGAGCAGGATAAAAGACGGCGTAAACTGAATGGTTGCGTTTGAAAGCTATGACGGGCAACCCTCAGAGACTCAACAAAATGGCCTTAAGGCTACGAAGGGTAGTCTTAAGGCCATAAAAGGTGAGACACAAGGCAGCGTTATTTCTCCATGCTGCAACCCGTCCAAGGCTTCAGTTCCTTGAAGAAGTCGTGCCCCTTGTCATCTACGAGGATGAAGGCGGGGAAGTCCTCTACCTGAATTTTCCAGATGGCTTCCATGCCAAGCTCAGGATATTCCACACACTCGATGCTCTTGATGCTCGACTGCGACAGCACGGCGGCCACGCCGCCGATGGTGCCCAGATAGAATCCGCCATGCTTCTGGCAGGCGTCGGTAACGGCTTGTGTGCGGTTGCCCTTGGCAATCATCACCAGCGAGGCACCGTGATCTTGGAACTCATCCACGTAGGGGTCCATACGGTTGGCCGTGGTGGGACCCATCGAGCCGCAGGGATAGCCCTCGGGTGTCTTGGCCGGACCGGCATAGAGCACGGGATAATCTTTGAAATACTGCGGCAGGTCTTCACCGGCATCGAGGCGAGCCTTGAGTTTGGCGTGGGCGATGTCGCGGGCCACAATGATGGTGCCCTTGAGGTTGACACGTGTCGAGACGGGATACTTGGTGAGCTCTGCACGCACGGCGTCGATGCCCTGCTCGAGGTCGATTTCCACGCCCTTGGCACCCTCGCCTGGCTTGCGATACTCCTCGGGGATGAGCTCGGTGGGGTTCTCGTCCATCTTCTCGATCCAGATACCGTCGCGGTTGATCTTACCCTTGATGTTGCGGTCGGCCGAGCAGCTCACGCCCATGCCGATGGGGCAGCTGGCGCCGTGGCGCGGCAGGCGGATGACGCGGATGTCGTGGGCCAGGTATTTGCCGCCGAACTGTGCGCCGAGCCCGATCTTGTGCGCCTCGTCGAGCAACTTGTTCTCAAGGTCGATGTCGCGGAAGGCGCGGCCTGTCTCGTCGCCCGTGGTGGGCAGGTTGTCATAGTATTTGATGGAGGCGAGCTTCACCGTCAGCAGGTTCTTCTCGGCACTGGTGCCACCGATGACGAAAGCGATGTGGTAGGGCGGACAGGCAGCCGTGCCCAGGCTCTTCATCTTCTCCACGAGGAAGGGCAGCAGGGTGCCTTCGTTCTGGATGGTGGCCTTGGTCATGGGGTAGAAATAGGTCTTGTTGGCCGAACCGCCACCCTTGGCTACCATGATGAATCTGTACTCTGCACCCTCGGTAGCCTCGATGTCGATCTGGGCAGGCAGGTTGCACTTGGTATTCACCTCGTCGTACATGTTGAGCGGAGCGTTCTGCGAGTAGCGTAGGTTCTCTTGTGTGAAAGTGTTGTACACACCGCGGGCCAAAGCCTCCTCGTCGTCAAAGCCCGTCCATACCTGCTGGCCCTTCTCACCGTGGATGATGGCCGTGCCGGTGTCCTGGCAGAAGGGCAGCACACCCTTGGCTGCAGTCTCTGCGTTGCGCAGGAACTGCAAGGCCACGTATTTGTCGTTCTCAGAGGCCTCGGGGTCGCTCAGGATGGCGGCCACCTGCTCGTTGTGTTTGCGGCGGAGCAGGAACTCACAGTCGTGGAACGACTGCTGTGCCAGCAAGGTGAGGGCCTCGGGCGATACCTTCAGGATTTCCTTGCCTTCAAACTCGGCCGTGCTCACGCCTTCGGTGGACAGCAACCGATACTCCGTGTCGTCTTTGCCCACCTGGAACATGGGGGCATACTTGAATTCTACTGGTTTTGCCATTGTTGATAATGTTTTTATATAATGTGAAATACCTTGTTAGTTATTCTCTGTGATGGGCTTTGCTTTTGTTTAATAGCCAAAGATCTCCTCGGTTGAGACGCGTCTGATGGGTGCGATCTTCTCCAGGCTCTTCAGGTCGAGGCTCTTCTCATCGCCCAGGATGAGATAGCGGTAGGGCTTGTGGGCGATGCGCTCGGCGGCATATCTCACCAGATCGTTGAGCTGTAAGTTGGGCAGCTGCTCGTAGATATCTTTGTTGATGTCGCGGTCGAGTCCCCGGTCCTGTGCGTTCATGTAGGCGTTGAGCACATCGAAGCGCGTGGTGCGACTGGTGGAGAGCGTCTTGATGAGGCTTTGCTTGGCCAGGTCGAAGCTAGCCGGCCGCACGGGCATGCTGTCGAGGAGTTGGTTGAACTCGTTGATGCAGTCCATCATCTTGTCGCTCTGGGTGATGATATAGGTATAAAAGTCTTCTTTGTCAGCCTTACGCCAGGGTTCACCATAGCGTGCGGCAGCCGAGTAGGCCAGTCCGCGGGCCTCGCGTAGCTCTTGGAAGACAATGGTGTTCATGCCACCACCGAAATACTCGTTGAAGAGCGCGTTGATGGGTGCGTTGGCCGGTGTCCAGTCTCTGTCGTCATTGTGATACTGCATCATGTAGATGTTCTTGGCATCGTAGGGAGCCAGCAGCACCTCATTCTTGCGAGTGACTTGGGCCTTATAGGCCTTCGTGGTCGTGACAGGCCTGAGGGCAGTCTTGCGGCGCGGATAATCTTTTTTGACCATATCCACCAGCGCCTTCTCTTGGGCAGGACCATAATACATCATGGTGACAGGATAGACATGGCGCAGGCTTCTGAGGTTGGCCAGCAGGTCGTTGCCGTCGGCAGACTTCATCTCCTCGGCCGTCATGAGGTTGCGCATGGGGTTGAAGGCACCGTCGATGCCATAGCTTCTCAGGGCGTTGAAGTTGGCGCGCTGGTTCTTTTTGTCGTCGTCGCGGTCTTTGAGTATGAGGTCAACCACCTTGTGGTACTCGTCGTTGCTGATCTCAGCCTTCTCCATCAGCGTGGCAAAGAGGCTCAGGGCCTTGGGCATGTTCTCGCCGAGTCCGCTGAGGGTGAAGCGGGTGTGGTCGGTCGACACCTGCACATTGAAGTCGCAGGCCAGTCCGTAGAACGCCTTCTTGATGTCGTTGGCCGTCATGGTCTTGGTGCCGGCATACTCGATCAGGTCGCTGGCCACCCTGAGGTTACGAAGCTGCTCGTGGCCCACGGGGAAGTCGAAGGCCAGGGTGAACAGATCGTCGTCGTTATTCTGCTTATAGAGCAATCGGGTCGTGGCATCCAGGTCTTTTCGCACCAGGTCCTTGGCAAAGTCGATGAAACGGGGCTGTATGGGTGCAGCCTCCACCTTCAGGGCCTGCTGGAAAAAGGCGCTCTGCTTGTCGTTGTTGGTGGGGATGGGTGTGATGCTGGGCTTTTCTATTTTCTGCACCGTGGTGTCGGTGCCTTGGCGTTTGTAGACAATGACGTAGTTTTCGAGCAGGTGGCGGTTGGCAAAGTCTACGACCTGCGCCTTGGTCATCTTGCCAATACGGTCGAGGGTTTGCACCTCGTCCTCCCACTTCTGTCCGTTGATGAAAGCGTTGACAAAGCGGTCGGCCCTCGATTCGTTGCTGAGCAGCGACTTGTAGTACCTCAGCTTCATGTTGTTGACCACGGCTGGGAGCAGGCTTTCCTCGAAGTCGCCTTTCTTCAGCTTCTCAACCTCGGCCAGTACCAAGGCCTTGGCCTCTTCGAGCGTCTGGCCATGCTTGGGCACCGCCTGTATCACCAGCTGTCCGAAGTCGGCCAGCCCGTCATACCATGCCCCAGCCTCCTGCAGTCGCATGGGCAGGTTGAGGTCTATGTCCATCAGTCCGGCCTTGCCGTTGCTGAGCAGGTCGGCGATGACGTTCAGCGTATCAGCCTCGTGGCTGGCCGCTCCCTGCGTCTTCCAGCCCAGCATGAGGTATTCGGCCTCCTGTCCTACCACTGTCGTGTCGACGGGCTGCGTATAGTCTTTCACGGGCGCATACTCGGGGCGCGTGAGGGTGGTGCTCTTCTTCCAGTCGCCGAAATATTTGTCGATGATGCGTATCACCTGGTCGGGGTCGAAGTCGCCGGCCATGCAGATGGCCACGTTATTGGGCACATAGTAGCGCTTGAAATAGTTCTTGATGTTGACGATCGACGGATTCTTCAGGTGCTCCTGCGTGCCGATGGTGGTCTGTGTGCCGTAAGGGTGGGTGGGGTAGAGCAGCTTGTTGAGAGCCGTCCACGACTTACGGCCATCGTTGGTCAGTCCGATGTTGAACTCCTCGTAGACCGATTCCAACTCGGTATGGAATCCGCGCACCACCATGTTCCTGAATCGGTCGCTCTGGATCTTGGCCCAAGTCTCGATCTCGTTCGAGGGGATATTCTCCACGTAGCATGTCACGTCGTTGGAAGTGTAGGCATTGCTGCCCTCAGAGCCGATGCTGGCCATGAGCTTGTCGTACTCATTGGGGATGTTGTAGCGCGCGGCGAGCTGAGAGATAGAGTCGATCTCGTGGTAGGCCTTGCGGCGTGCCACAGGGTCGGTGAGCCTACGGTAGGCCTCATAGTGCGCCTCGATACTGTCGAGCAGCGGCCGCTCGGCCTCGTAGTTGCTCGTGCCAAAATGGTTGGTGCCCTTGAACATGATGTGCTCAAGATAGTGGGCCAGGCCGGTTGTCTCCGCAGGGTCGTTGCGCGACCCGGTGCGCACGGCGATGTAGGTCTGCAGCCGGGGTTTCTCTTTGTTGACCGACAGATACACCTTGAGGCCGTTGTCCAGCGTATAGATACGGCTCTGCATGGGGTCTCCGGCCACACTCTCATAGCGATAGGTCTGTGCCGACAGTTGGGCAGCAAACAAGGTCGCCACAGCGGCTATCATGATTCTGATATTCATATTATTCGATTTTTGGTTGTACTTGTCGTTGGTGTGAGGATTCAGCGGCTTGTCGTTCAGTCCTCGAAGTCAATCTCGTGGTCGAGGCTGTTGATGAAGTTGTCGAACACATCTTGCTCCACGTCGCCCATGCTGAACTCCTTCTCGGCATCCTTGCGTATCTCGGCAATCCATGCCCTTCGCGCCGTGATGTAGTCTTGCCTGATGCGTGCTGCGTCGTCGAGGGTGAGCTCTGTGAGACCATAATAGTCGAGGATTACCTGGTAGGTCCACGCCCATTGGTATTCGCGGTAGTGTCGGTCGATGTCGCGGAAGCGCTCGTCGATGGCGTCGATGGTGTCGAGCGTGCCATCCTTGATGTCGTCAATGAGGCGCTGCTCTTCTGACGCTGGCAGCAGCAGGCCCGAGAGGTCGTTCCAGTCGCCCACGCCGGTCTCGGTGGTGGGTGGGTTGAGTTCGGGGTCTCGTTTGAGCACACGTTTGAGCACGGCCCCCATGTAGATGCGCAGGGCGATATCGTAGTATTTGATGCCCTTGTGGAGCGATGAGCCATTGATGACATATTCGTGGAAGTTGTAGCTCGACACATCCTCGCCCGAGGCCTCGCGCAGGTCTTCCAGTATTTTCTTGCCCTTGATGATCTCACCCACGGAGAAGGGCGAGAGCCAGTCGAAGTTGACGATGCTCTTCTGCGACCCGGCGGGGCGCACGTCGCGCTTGGGCCATTTGCGTATGTCGCGATAGAGGCCCACGGTGGTGATGTTGCGGCCTGGCGAGAGGTACATGTTGTCGCCGTAGGCGCTGAGGTACGAGAAGGGCAGATTGCGGGTGTCGGGATGGTGCATCAGCTTACCGAAGCACACGCTGAAGGTGCCGATGGTGGCCGGCATGAGCAGGTAGGCACCGCTGGCCGTCTTGGTGCCTCGCTCCAGCGTTCCCCAGTGCATGGGCCCCATCTTATAGGCGTGGTTAGAGAAGTTGGTGGCCGACCCGGCGTTGTAGAAGCTGAACTGGGCGCCGATGAGCAGCGAGCTCTTGTGGTGGCTGGCCGTGAAGGGACCGCAGAAGGCGGCGCAGGCCTCGCCGTTGCTCATGTAGCTGTTGGCGAAGAAGACGCTGGCCGATGCCGTGAAGCCGTTGCTGATGTGGCAGGCCTCGCCCACGAAGCAGTCTTGCATCTTCACCGAGTTGATGATCGATGAGCCATCGCCGATGATCGAGTTCTCGCAGATGACGCCTGTGCCGATATAGACGCTGGCATCGGGCGAGCAGAGAATGGTGGTGTCGCTCAGGCGTGCGGCGCCGTTGATCTCGCAACCGTCGTAGATAACCGAATTGCTGATTTCCTTGGTGTTGACAATCTTCACGCCGTTGCCGATGGTGCCGCGGTCGGGCGAGGTGGCCTCGATGTCCTCGCGGATGAGGCGGCGGATGACCTCTTTCAGCTCGCGGTCGCGGAAGTTCTTCACCATGAATGCCGCCAGCTGACTGTTCAGGTCTCTGAAGATGATGAGATTGCCGTCGCCCACCTCGTTGAGCACCGAGATGAGGTTGCCTTCGCCGAAGGTGGCTCCCTCGGTGGTCTCGATGGTCGAGATGTTGGAAATATAACAGTCGTCGCCGATGGTATAATTGTTGATGTAGTTGCCGATATTCTCGATGAGGCAGTTGTCGCCCACGGTGACGTTGCGCAGCGTGGCGTCGTTGATGCCAGCGTGCTTGAGGAATCCCTTCGACACCTCGATGTTCTTATCGAAGGCACCGATGTTCACCTCGCCGTAGAGCATCACACGGTGCATGTAATTGGGCCTGAAGTCTTCGGTCACGTTGATATTGCTCCAGTCTTCTGCCCAGCAGTTGCGTTCTTCCAAAATTCCGATTTCCTCATCGGTGAGTTTTCTGTATTCCATGTTTGTTGGTGGGTTGGTGGGTTGGTGGGTTGGTTTGTTGGTGGGTTGGTTTGTTGGTGGGTTGGTGGGTTGGTTTGCTTGTTATGGCTTTGTGATGATTGCTTATTTTAAGTATTCACTCACTAGTCAAACAACCAACGAACCAGCCCACCAACCAACACCCCAATCACTCCTCCACAGGATAAAGGAAGTCGTTGTAAGGGTATTTTTGCACATGTAGCTCGCGCACCTTTCGGTAGAGCACGTCACGGAACTCATCCACATTCTCCTTTTCCCTGGCCGAGATAAACAGGCAGTTATCGTGAAGTCGTGCCATCCAGGTCTTCTTCAGTTCGTCAAGCGTCATGTTCTCTTTGGTCTCAGGGGTGAGGTCGTCGGGCTCCTTTTCTATCCAATGGTAGTTGTCTATCTTGTTGAATATGATCATCGAGGGCTTGTCGGCACATCCCAGGTCGGCCAGTGTCTGGTTCACCACGTTGATCTGTTCCTCGAAGTCGGGATGAGAGATGTCCACCACATGCAGCAGCAGGTCGGCCTCGCGCACCTCGTCGAGCGTCGATTTGAACGAGTCGACCAAGTCGGTGGGCAGCTTGCGGATAAAGCCCACGGTGTCGGCCAGCAAGAACGGGAGGTTCTCGATGGTCATCTTGCGCACCGTGGTGTCGAGCGTGGCAAAGAGTTTGTTTTCGGCAAACACCTCGCTCTTGGCCAGCAGGTTCATGATGGTCGACTTGCCCACGTTGGTATATCCTACCAGGGCCACGCGGATGAGCCGCCCACGGTTCTTGCGCTGGGTGGTCTTCTGCTTGTCTATCTCCTCCATGCGTTTCTTCAGCAGGGTGATGCGCTGTAAGATGATACGGCGGTCTATCTCAAGCTGCGTCTCACCCGGACCGCGCAGACCCACTGACCCCTTGCCGCCGCCCGAACCCGATCCGCCGCCTTGGCGCTCAAGGTGGGTCCACAGCCGTTGCAGTCGGGGCAGCATGTAGCGATACTGGGCCAGCTCCACCTGTGTCTTGGCGTTGGCCGTCTGGGCGCGAATGGCAAAGATATCGAGGATGAGCGATGTACGGTCGAGAATTTTCACCTTCAGCTCGTTCTCGATGTTGCGGATCTGCTTGGCCGTGAGCTCATCGTCGAAGATCACCATTCCGATCTCGCGGTCGTTCTCCTCCTCCTCATGGATGTATTGCTTGATTTCGTCGAGCTTGCCCTTTCCCACGTAGGTCACCATGCTCGGTCCCGTCACCCGCTGGGTAAAGCGCTTTACGGTGACGGCACCCGCGGTGTCGGCCAAAAACTCCAGTTCGTCAAGATATTCCTGGGTCTTGGCCTCGTCTTGCTGGGGCGTAATGAGTCCCACCAGCACGGCAGTCTCGGTCTTGACGTCAGAAATCACAAATTCTTTCATACATTGCTTGGTTTATATATAGATGCAAAGTTACTGAAAAGATTGGATAATATATTTGAAGCATCATTTTTTTTGGAATAACAGATGTTAAATTCATGCCAATAATCGTAAACGTTTACGTAACTTTTCAGGGAAAAAGAAGGGCGTATTTTGATTTAAATCAATTTTCTTCCTATCTTTGCATTGTCGAATAGAAATGTGATTCAGGAACTGATTTCTAAGATCATAACTACATTAAAGACATAGACTACTGAAACATCAAAAAGTAGAAAATGCCCGGACGCGATGTTCGGGCATTTTCGCGTCTATGTGTCAGTATCTGGTCTTGCCATTGCGTTTTCTTTGGCTTCGGTATAAATGGACTCACATCATATCCCTTCCTTTCTCACATCAGCAGAGGGTCGGGCAGCCTTGACAAATGATGGCTCAGTTAATATATTTGTGTTTTCAACGATGAGTTTCAGGCGAATAATTGCTTGACTCTGTATGGGTAAATGATATTCTTCTATGAGACCCGCCTGCGGGTCTGACAAGATATTCTGCGATGAGCATCCTCTGAAATAATATTCTAGTATATTCTAAGATTCACCGAAGACAAGCGGAGGATAACAAAGGAAGCAAGCTCCATATAGGTTGGGGCTCTGGAGGTGAGCATGAATGCTCCGATCGCCTTCGGCGAATCCCAGAATATCTGAGAATTAAGGTGGGTTCTATTAATTAGCTTTGTCAGATTTCGAGACTGTCTTCGAGGTCAAATTGCAAGTACACGAAGGAGTTATGCGGGCATAACGACTGAGTGTACTTGCGATTTGAGCCGAAGAGAGGCCGAAAGATGGCAAAACGTAACCCATGATTTCATTATTTTGTTTCGGTGGTAATTAATAGAACCCACCTTAAGCCATACGTTGCTTGCTCATCGCAAAATATGGGCATGGGCCTCACCAGCGAGTCCTACCTTAGGATATTTTGCCAGCGGGATTGTTATCGGGTGGTGAGCCTAAAAAACTGTACAAGATAAGTATGTTAAAAGCACAAGAATATGATGTGAGCCCAAATGATTTGCCTGCTATCGGTGGCCCACGCGATAGGTTTCCTGCCTCCGTAGCACCCTGATGCCACACAGGGACCGTCGTCGGGCTGTCGTGCTTCGAGTCGAATCACGGTCTGCTTCGAGTCGATACAGACCCTGCTTCGAGTCGATACAGACCCTGCTTCGGGTGGAATCACACTTTTGAAAGCATGCGCAGCGCGTAGGTAAGCACCGGTACCATGGCTTGTAACGCATGGAATAGGCTTGCCTGAAGGCCGAACCGCCAGAAGAGCAGGACACATCGCCTGGTGGCTCTCCACTAGGCCGTCAAGCCGTTGGCGACCCCGCTTAGCGGGGGGCATATACGGTCATGCCGGTACGGGCCGTCGGGGGGGATATTTTGTCGAATTAAATGGCTGGAAGATTTGCTTGATTGCTTGACATTTACTAACTTTGCATCACTACAACCAATTTTTAAACACACTTTATCATTATGAGAGTAATCATCGAGCCAGACTACAAAGCCCTAGCCAAATGGGCTGCTAACCACGTTGTTGAACGCATCAATGCCTTCAAGCCTACAGCCGAGAGACCTTTTGTGTTGGGACTGCCCACCGGCAGCTCTCCCGAGGGTATGTATGCTGAGTTGGTAAAGGCTTGTAAGGAAGGCCTTGTGAGCTTCAAGTTTGTCAAGACCTTTAACATGGACGAGTATGTGGGGCTGCCCGAGGAGCATCCCGAGAGCTACCATAGTTTTATGGCGCGCAACCTGTTCGACCATATTGACATTCCCCGCGAAAACATCCATATCCTTAACGGCAATGCCAAGGACCTCAAGGCCGAGTGTGCGCGTTATGAGGAAATGATACGTGAGGCTGGCGGCATCGACCTCTTCATCGGCGGCATCGGGCCCGACGGACATATTGCCTTCAACGAGCCGGGATCCAGTCTCAGAAGCCGCACGCGCGAGAAGACACTCACCACCGATACCATCATTGCCAACAGCCGTTTCTTCGACAACGACATCAACAAGGTGCCTCACTATGCCCTTACCGTGGGTGTGGGCACTGTGATGGATGCCCGCGAGGTGATGATTCTCTGCAACGGGCACCATAAGGCGCGCGCCCTGCAGGCTGCGGTCGAAGGACCTGTGACGCAGGCCTGGACCATCTCTGCCCTGCAGATGCACGAGCATGGCATCATCGTGGCCGATGAGGCGGCCTGCGATGAACTCAAGGTGGCAACGTACCGTTATTTCAAGGACATCGAAAAAGACAATCTTTGATGAAGAGACTTACATTGTTCGCCGCGGCCTTCATGGCTGTACTCACAGCGGCGGCTACCCAAAAGACCATCAGTTCGCCCGACGGACGGCTGGTGGTCGTTGTGTCTGATGAGGGCGGTAAGCCTAGTTATGAGGTGACCTACGATGGCAAGGCGATGCTGCAACGCTCGGCTCTGGGACTGAAGACCGACTACGCTGATTTCACACGAGGGCTTACGATGACCGTCAAGGGTGAGCGCGATGAGCACACACGTTATACGCTGACGCGCTCAAAGGTGTCGGAGGTAGACCATCCGGCTCGCCGGGTGGAGCTGACCTTCACCAATAAGGATAAGTTGGAGATGGGCGTAGAGTTTTATGTCGCCAACAACGATGTGGCCTTCCGCTACGACCTCCCTCGGCCGGCCAAGGACAACCCCAAGTGTGCGGTGGTCAGTCAGGAGCTCAGCTCTTTCAACTTTCCCCAGCAGACCACTACCTTCCTCTCTCCGCAGATCACGCCCATGACAGGATGGAAACGCACCAAACCGAGCTATGAGGAGGTGTTCTCCTCAGACGCTACCATGACGCAGCCTTCGCAGTATGGGGTGGGCTATACGTTCCCCTGCCTCTTCCGCGTGGGCAATGATGGCTGGGTGCTCGTCTCCGAGACGGGTGTAACGGGCGAATATGTTGGCTCGCGCCTCGGCGAATACCATCCTGGCCAGGGCTATGCCATAGCCTACCCGCAGGAGGGTGAGATGAACGGCAACGGCACCTCCCACGCTGCCATCGCCCTACCGGGCAAGACACCGTGGCGCACCATCACCGTGGGCAAGACCTTGGCACCCATCGTCGAGACCACCATCCCCTTCGACGTGGTGGAACCGCAATATGCAGCAACGGCAGAGAGCCGTCCGGGACGTTATACGTGGAGCTGGCTCGTCTGGCAGGACGGCAGCATCAACTACGACGACCAGGTGCAGTTCATCGACCTGGCCGCACGCATGGGCTACGAATATGTGCTGGTAGACAACTGGTGGGACACGCGCATCGGCCGCGAGAAGATGGCACAGCTGTCGCGCTACGCCCAGAATAAAGGGGTGAGCCTGATGTTGTGGTACAACTCCAACGGTTTTGAGAACGACGCTCCGCAGACGCCGCGCGGCATCATGAACAGGGCCATCAACCGCAAGCGCGAGATGGCGTGGCTCAAGGAGATCGGCGTTAAGGGCATCAAGGTCGACTTCTTTGCCGGCGACAAGCAGCAGACTATGCAGCTCTATGAGGACATCTTGAGTGATGCCAACGACTACGGGCTGCAGGTCATCTTCCACGGATGCACCTTGCCGCGTGGCTGGGAGCGTATGTACCCCAACTTTGTCGGCTCTGAGGCTGCGTTGGCTTCTGAGAATGTGTTCTTCACTGAGGAGGCGTCGCGCCGTGAGGGCTACGACATGACGATGCATCCTTTCGGCCGCAATGCCGTGGCCAGCTTCGACTGGGGCGGTGTCATCATGAACGACTGGATGAGCAAGGACAACCGCAGCCGGCACCGTAGGTACACTACCACAGTCTTCGAGATGGCTACGGCCATCACCAACCAATGTAGCGTCAACTGTGTGGCACTCACGCCCAATGTGGTCGATGGCTTGCCACAACTGGTGACCGATTATCTCAAAGACATCCCCACGACGTGGGACGAGACACGTTTCATCGATGGTTATCCCACTCGCTATGCGGTCATTGCGCGCCGCATGGCCGACAAGTGGTATGTGGGTGGGCTCAATGGTACCCAGCAGCCCATGACGCTGACCTTGCAGCTGCCTATGCTAGCAGGAAAAACTGTCAGATATTATGTTGACACTCCTGCCAAGAAAGGTGCCGGTGGCACGCAGCCTGCGCTCCGCACGCTCAAGGTCGACCGCAATGGCAAGGCCCGAGTGACCTTGCAGCCCATGGGTGGCATGGTGTTGGTAGACTAGTCTGTTGGTGGGTTGGTTTGTTGGTATGCTGGTTTAGCGCCTGGTCTTCAGGTATCCCAGCCAGGCGTAGGGGCGGCGGCGAGCCAAATAATTGCGCTCGTCCATGTGGTCGTAGGCCTCGCGCTCCAGGCTGATGTGCTTGTAGGCGTTGCCTTTCATGAATAGTCGGATGGTCCACTCAATGACATACCAGAGGTAGAAACCGACAAACAACATCTCCACCATCTGCCGCGTGTGGATTTGCTCGTGCCTGATGAGGTCGTCGGTGAGCGTGGTGCCTTTGTGGCAGAACAGGATGCCCAGGATGTTGATGGCATCGTAGTTCTTGGGTGGCAATATGCGGTTGCGAATAATCTTCATGACGTTGCAAAGTTAATATATTTATCTTTTCGAGCCTCATACTTTGTCTTAAATAATAATAGGAGGTGGGTGACCGGCAGTTGTTAACTGGGGCACCCGCTCCCTAAAAAAAATCTTAAATAATCATACCGGATAAGTTTTGTTGTAAATAAACATTCTACTTTTGCATAGAAAACGTATAGTGATGAAGGAAAAACGCGACATTCTTCGACGGGCTTTGCTGGCTTGGATGCTGCTGATGGTATTTCTGATGCCATTGGTAGTGAGGACGTTGCACGTTTGTCATTCATGTTCGGCGATGCCGATTTGTTCCTCTCAAACGGTTATCTTCCAGACTCCGGCGCACGATGCGGCTAGCTGTCCCATCTGCCAGTTTTCTTTCCTTAGTTTCGACAAGGCCAGTATTCTGGTTTTCCAGGCACTGGTCACACTGTTTATTTCTGCCCTTATCTTGTTTCTGGCGGTGGGCTATCGTCAGCATCGTGGGGCAGTCGTCAGTCTGCGGGCTCCTCCCGTTCTGTGATTCTCTTTTGCCCCATAAGGGGTGTTATCGTTGGGTAGTGGATGTAAAAGGCATCTCCCCCAATTGGTATATATATATTATCGGACATCCTTGTATTGCTATGATTTGCAGACAGTCATTGTGGATGCTTCCAAGTATGCTCAATTCCATCCCCTGTCATTGGTGGCAGAGGTAGAGCAGTAATTATCACAGAACAAACCCGTAAATGAAAAAGATATTCATGTTTTGGCTGTGCGCGATGCTTGTCGTCGTTGCCAGTGCCGAACCGGTCGTCAAGACCACTTCGTTAAGCGGTCGCGTGACCGATGCCCTCGACCATTCACCCTTGGTGGGTGTCTCCATATATATTCCCGAACTGTCAGAGGGGACAACGACCGATGTAGACGGTCGTTACCTGCTCAAAGACCTTCCGGCCAAGTCCATCACACTCCAGGTGAGCTATGTGGGACACCAGACCATTATCAAGTCGGTAGACCTCACCAGCGAGACTACGGCCGACTTTGTGATGGCCGAGTCGAATGCCCTGCTCAACGAGGTGGTGGTCACTGGCCTGTCGGGAACGGCCCTGATGAAGGAGTCGCCCACGCCGGTCAGCGTCGTCACACATAATGACCTCCTGCAGACCTCATCCACAAATATTATCGATGCCATTGCGCGCAATCCCGGCATCGCGCAGGTGACCACCGGAAGCGGCATCTCTAAACCGGTGATCCGTGGCCTGGGCTACAACCGCATCGTCACCGTCGACGACGGCGTGCGGCAGGAGGGACAGCAATGGGGCGACGAGCATGGCATTGAGGTCGACCCGCAGACCGTCGACCACATTGAGATTCTCAAAGGTCCTGCCTCGCTGCGCTATGGCTCGGATGCCATGGCTGGCGTGATCATCTTCCACGATATTCCCACGCTGCCGCGGGGCACGGTGCGGGCCGATGTCTCAAGCGAATACCAGACCAACAACGGGCTGTTCGACTATTCGCTGCACCTTGGTGGCAACCAAGACGGATGGGTATGGGGCGTGCGCTATTCTGACAAGTGGGCCCACGCCTACAAAAACGCCTACGACGGTTATGTGCTCAACTCTCAGTTTCATGAACGAGCCTTCAACGCCCGACTGGGACTGAACCGCAGCTGGGGATTCAGTCACCTCAAACTCAGCTATTATCACCTCACACCCAGCATGGTAGAGGGTGAGCGCGATGAGGCCACAGGGCGGTTTGTCTATCCCGCCCTTGTTGGTGGTGAGGAGCAGAAGGCCATTGCCGACGACGATATGCTCAAACGTTATGGCAAAGGCATGCCCTATCAGCAGATACACCACTACAAGGCGGTGCTCGACAACTCGATATACCTCGGTGGCGGTACGCTCAAGGCTATCGTGGGCTACCAGCAGAACAGGCGTCAGGAGTTTGAGGAACTGGCAACGCCATCCACACCCGGACTCGATTTCATGTTGCATACCGTCAACTACGATCTCAACTATAATAAGGAGATAGCCAAAGGCTGGAAGACCACTGTCGGTGTTGGTGGTATGTTCCAGCGCTCGCTCAACAAGGGCGAGGAGGTGCTCATCCCTGCCTATTCGTTGTTCGACTTTGGCGTCTTCGTAACGACCGGCTACCAGACGGGGAAGTGGAACCTGAGCGGTGGACTGCGTTTCGACACCCGCTACTTGCACAGCCATGCCCTGGAGGAACGGTTTGATGACTTTACCCGCCATTTCAACGCGCTCACAGGTAGTGTGGGTGCCGTTTATGCCATTAGTCCCAGCATGAATATCCGACTCAATGCGGCACGTGGATTCCGCGCACCCAACCTTAGCGAACTGGGATCGAACGGCGAGCACGAGGGTACCTTCCGCTACGAACGGGGCAACAGCCGCCTCAAGCCCGAGCACAGCTGGCAGCTGGATGCGGGATGGGACTATACCTCGGCATGGGTGACCACGCAGGTGTCGGTCTTTGCCAGCTTTATCGATAACTATGTCTACGCTCATCGTCTGGCTGGAGTGACAGAAGAGAATCTGCCCGTTTACCAGTACACTCAGGGTAATGCCAGACTGCTGGGCGGCGAGGTGAGCATCGACATCCACCCTGTGGAGACCCTTCACTTCGAGAATGCGTTCTCCTGGGTTAACGCGGTGCAAGACAACCAGCCTCGCGAGAGTAAGTACCTACCCCTTACACCGGCGCCACGTTGGACCAGTGACCTGAAATGCGATTTCATCCGTCATGGCAAGCGGCTCAATAATCTCTTTGCCATGGTAGGGCTGGATGTCAACTTCCGGCAGAACCATTTTTACGCCGCTGACGACACCGAGACGGCAACTCCGGCTTACGCGCTGCTCAACGCAGCCGTAGGCGCCGATGTGCTCGTCAAGGGACGTAAGGTGTTGTCGCTGGTGCTTACGGGCGAGAACCTCACCGACAAGGCTTATCAGAGCCACCTGAGCCGGTTGAAGTATGCCGACGTCAATATGGCTACCGGCCGACGTGGCATCTACAACATGGGACGCAACATCGGTGTGAAGGTTGTGGTGCCACTGCAGCTCTGAGGCTCTGCGCTCAGTCATAGGCAGGCACAGCCTGCCACTGGCGCATTTCAATGTAACAGTTTGATAACTGATTTATTATATTTATTCATTTAATTCGTTAATCTATGAAAAAAGTGATTTTGTTTGCAGCTGTCTGCGCTATGTTCGCAGCCTGCAAGGATGGAAAGAACGCAAGTGTAGCACCAGCAACCGACTCAGTGGCAGCCGATTCAGCAGTCTATTCGGGTCTGGTGCCGTCGGCCGATGGTGCCGGCATCCGTTATCGTCTGGCTGTGGCCAACGATTCTACCAATGGCTACAGCCTGGAAGAGGCTTATATGAAGTCGGACACGGAGGTTGACACGCTGCTGAACTACCAAGGTAAGCTGGACAAGTTTACCAGCAAGGAGGGTAAGCACTATTATCAGCTCAATACGCAGACTGAGAAGCATGCCTACAACTTCCTCGTGGTCAACGACTCTACCCTGAGGCTGGTGAGCAGCGAGTTGGAAGAGTCTGTCAACAAAGACATGAACTACGACCTGAAGCTGCAGTAAGCTTAGAAGCGTTCATCCTACAGGAGGCCTGTCGCGCGTTGCGTGACAGGCCTTTTAACGACTGTATGGCTGGTGCCGTTAAGGGAAAAGGGTGGGGGCATCAACTCCCTGACGGGCTTGTAAGCATCCGCAACTCTCCTTCATGTACCATCTTCCGGGCGTGCTACACCCATGTCGTGATGGCTACAATATCAAATATCAAATATCGGTTGACCCAATGATTAGACCAGCATTTGGGGCAAATTAGGGATTGATTAGAGCTGCTTCAGAGAAAAAGATGGCTTATTGGCGGAACATCTACTTTGGTCATGTCCCCACCACATAGTTCCTGTTTTTCAAGAAATTTTCAGCTTATTCTGGATGTCATATCGCCAAAAAACCGTAAGTTTGCAGTTACAACTCACAGTCCATGAAACAGCCATCTATCACCAACTGGCAGCCCGATGCCACACAGCAACAGATTATCGACATCCTTGGAGGCACTCACCTGGTGCTGGCCCCGCCGGGATGTGGCAAAACGCAGATCTTGGCCGAACGCATCCGCAGGGCCCACGAGCAGGGTGTAAGCTATGCCGACATGCTCTGTCTCACCTTCACCAACCGCGCGGCCCGAGGGATGCGCGAACGCATCAACAGCAATATCGATGACCGTTCTACGGTCGACGTCTTTGTGGGCAACGTACACCGCTACTGCTCTCGCTTTCTCTTCGACAACCATATCGTACCCGCAGAGAGTGCCATCATCGACGACGATACCGTGGTGAGCATACTGGCCATGTATCTGAATGAGACCGAGGAAGCGGTGCTCAGCAATAACCAACGCCGGCGCTATTATAGCGAAATTATGTTTTTCTCACACCTCATGTACGAGGTGGCCCACAATATTCCCAAGTCGTTGCGCCTGCACCCCGAGTGTGTTACCAGCGCAGATGTGGCTGTGATGCGGGCCATCTGCCAGGTGCAAAACCGTTCCTTCACCGCCGAGGCCATGACCGACATCTACGACCACACCGACTTTTACCTCGACCTGGTGCGATCGCAGGCCTTCGAGCCTTCGCTGCGTCAATGGGGAGAGCGCACGCTGGCCAAGATGCGCTTCGCCCATGGCTATACGGCCTACAAGCAACAGAACAACCTGCTCGACTTTGAAGACCTGCTGTTGCTTACCTATACCGCACTTACTGCTGGCAAGTCCTACCGCCGCTATCCCTGGATTCAGGTCGATGAGGTGCAGGACCTCAACCTCTTGCAGCTGGCCATCATCGACCGACTCTCAGGGCACAACGAGACCTTGTCGGTGGCACAGCGTGACCAGAGAGAGGCCACCATGATGTATCTGGGCGATGAGCAGCAGGCCATCTTCTCGTTCATGGGTGCCAAGCTCAGCACACTCGAAGCCCTCAAGGAGCGCTGCAAGGGCCACATACACCACCTGGGTGTCAACCACCGCTCGCCCGGCTATCTCGTCGAGCTCTTCAACACCTATGCCATTCACGAACTGGGCTCCGACCCCGACCTGCTGCCCACACCGGGGAACGACCGTCAGGCCGAGGGACGTGAGCTGCAGCTGGTGAGTAGCGAAAGCCTTGAGGAAGAGTTCACCGACGTGGCCCGACTGGCTGCCACCCTGAGTGAGAGCCACCCCGAGGAGACGACAGCGGTGGTGGTCAGCTCCAACCGTGATGCCGATGACGTGAGTAGCGTGCTGAGCAATCTGGGCAAGTCGCATTTCAAGGTGTCGGGACAGGACGTCTTCGCTACAGTCGAGGTGAAGTTGCTGCTGGCCCACCTCAGCGTCTTGGCCAATGAGCACAACTTCCTGGCTTGGTCGCGCCTGATGCGCGGACTGATGGTCTGCGAGACCAATGCCTCGGCCCGGCAGTTTGTGCACCGGCTGGAGACCTGTGCCCTCACACCCTCCGACTTCCTCGTGGGCGACGGCAAGCCCTATGTGCAGCGGTTTCTCGACATCTACGACCAGCGCGACCTCGTGGTGTTTGATACCGAGACCACAGGGCTCGATGTCTTTGAGGACGATATCATACAGATTGCCGCCGAGCGGATCAGACAGGGGCAGACCGTCGACCGCTTTGTGGTGCATATACAGACCGACCGAGAGATTCCGCTCATGCTCGGCGATGTGCCCAACCCCATCATCGAAGAGCGGCGGCACCAGCCGCTCCGCGGGCATGCCGAGGCACTTCGGATGTTTCTCGACTTTGTGGGCAACGACATTCTTCTGGGCCATAATGCTTCTTACGACTATCGTATCATGATGCATAACCTGCGGCGTTATGTGCCCGAGGTGGACTGGGAGCAAGAGCATCCCCTGTGCCTCGACTCGCTGAAGCTCATCCGGTTGCTGCGCTCCGACCTCAAGGCCTATAAGCTGGCATACTTGCTTGGAGAGATCGGACTCGCTGGCGAGAACTCGCACCTGGCCGACGACGATGTGCATGCCACCGTGCAGTTGGTGAACTATTGCTACACCCGTGGACAGGACGTCAGGCCCGCGCAGCAAGAGCTGCTGGGGCGCAAGGGTGTGAAGATACAGGTGGAGCGGTTGGTGAGCCACTACCGCGAGCTCTATGTCGCTGGGTGCGAACGGCTGGACCTGCGCCTTCCTGCCACCCAAGAGCCTGCCGTGGTAAGTGAGATGAGACGTATCTATGAGATACTTCGTGCCAACGGTTGGATGGGCGAACTGCCTAAGCTCGATTACATCCTGAGGTTCTTGCGCGATGATGTCATTCGGGTGGATACCGAGCCATCGCTCCGCGAGCAGCTCGACCGTCACATCATAGAGATGAACACCTTTAAGGAGGCCGACCTCTGCGGCGCCTCCACCATCGAAGACCGTATATTTGTCACCACCATCCATAAGGCCAAGGGGCTGGAGTTTGACAACGTGATTGTCTTCGACGTTGTGGACGGACGTCTGCCCAACTATTACAGCGAGGGCAATCCGGCACAGCTATCCGAGGACGCCCGCAAGCTCTATGTGGCCATGACGCGTGCCAAGAAACGGCTCTTCATCTCGTACAGCCGCCAGAAGCAGGTGGGGCGCGACACCAAGCCCCAGCGTTTGTCGAGATTCATGGAACATGTCCGGCATCTGTTTGTCGAATAGACAGCGCAACTTCACCTGCGTTCATGGGTCTTTTCTGTCTGTCTTACTAAGCATACATGATTCTTCATAGGCATGATTTTGTGAAAGGTTAAAGATATTATGGTGTTGTAGTATAATGTTGATAATAAGGTTATCTTTGCAAGACATCATGTTTGGCAACCATAATTCTTGGTGAGAACTACATGTAGTCTTTTGTATCTATGATCGACTATATGCAACGCAGCGGCCCCGATGCTCATATTCGAAGCATCGGGGCCGGTGTGTTTGGGTGCAGGGACCAGACCAAGTCTGAGCCCCCCATTGATTGAAGCGGGCTATTGTTAGATGCCCAGCCTTATGCCTTCTTCACGCGGGTGGCCCTGATGAAATAGGCCGTCAGGCAGATATAAGCCAGCAACGAGCAGATCTCGGAGAGGGGGTTGGTCCACCAGCTGTCGGCAATCGACAGTTCCAGTCCGCCAAACTTGAGCAGGGCGCTCACCACGCCCATCAGGGCACCGCCGGCGATGAAGCCGCTGGCAATGAGGGTGCCCTTCTCGCCGCGGGCCTTGTTGACCTCAGCATCCTTCGAACGGGTGGTGACAAACCAGTTGACGGCACCGCCCACCACCAGGGGCACGTTGAGTTCCAAGGGGATGAACATACCCAGGGCGAAGGCCAGCGCTGAGATATGCAGACGGTCGAGCACGATGGCGATCACGGCACCGATGGCATAGAGCATCCAGGGCGCTCCCACACCATTCATCAGCGGGTCGATGACGGCGGCCATAGCATTGGCTTGCGGAGCAGCCAGTGCGCCGCTGGCAAAGCCGTAGGTCTGGTTGAGCACGATCATTACCCCCACGACGGTGGCGGCACTGACGATGGTGCCCAAGAATTTCCAGGTCTCCTGCTTGGCCGGTGTGGTGCCCAGCCAGTAGCCAATCTTGAGGTCGGTGATAAAGCTGCCGGCCATCGACAAAGCCGTGCACACCACGCCGCCCATGACCAAGGCCGCCACCATGCCGCCGGTGCCTTTGAGGCCCACGCCCACCATCACCGCACTGGCGAGGATGAGCGTCATGAGCGTCATGCCCGACACCGGGTTGCTGCCCACGATGGCGATGGCATTGGCGGCCACGGTGGTGAAGAGGAAGGCGATGACGGCCACCAGCAGGATGCCCACCACGGCAAAGAGCAGGTTGCCCTGCATCACGCCAAGCCAGAAGAAGACAAACGTCAGCAGGATGACGAGGATGCTGCCGATGGCGATGATCTTGAACGAGATGTCGCACTGTGTGCGCTTCACCTCTTCCACGCCAGCTCCCTTGCCCTTCAACTCCTTGGAAGCCAGACTCACCGCGCTGCGGATGATGCCCCAGCTCTTGATGATGCCAATGACGCCGGCCATGGCGATGCCGCCGATGCCGATGCTGCGGGCGTAGGCGCGGAAGATGGCCTCGGGACTCATCTCACCCACGGTAGCGGTGATGGTGGGGTCCCAGGCGTTGAGCACCTGGTCGTGGAAGAGCAGGGCCATACCCGGCACGATGAGCCACCATACGGCCAGCGAGCCCAGACAGATAAACAAGGCGTAGCGCAGGCCTACGATATAGCCCAGACCCAGCACGGCAGCACTGGTGTTGATCTTGAACACCAGCTTGGCCTTGTCGGCCAGCACCTGTCCGGCACCGATGAAGCGACTGGTGAAGTTCTCGTTCCACCAACCAAACGAAGAGACGAAGAAGTCGTACAGTCCGCCGATGATACCGGCCAGCAGCAGGGGCTTGGCCTGGTCGCCGCCCTTGGCACCCGACACCAGCACCTGCGTGGTGGCCGTGGCCTCGGGGAAGGGGTATTTGCCGTGCATGTCGCTCACGAAATACTTGCGGAAGGGGATAAGGAACAAGATGCCCAACACGCCACCCAGCGCCGAGGCCAGAAACATGTTGAAGAACGAGGTGGTCATCTCCGGATATTTCGACTGGAGGATGTAAATGGCGGGCAGGGTGAAGATGGCACCGGCCACCACGGCACCCGAACAGGCGCCGATGCTCTGGATAATGACATTCTCGCCCAGCGCCTTGCTGCGCTTGGTGGCTGTCGACACGCCCACGGCGATGATGGCGATGGGGATGGCGGCCTCGAAGACCTGTCCTACCTTCAGGCCCAGATAGGCGGCGGCAGCCGAGAAGAGCATGGTCATGATGATACCCCAGGATACCGACCAGCCGTTGACCTCGGGATAGGTGTTGGCTGGACTCATCACCGGCTCGTATTGTTCGCCCGGTTTCAGTTCTCTAAACGCATTGTCGGGCAGTTGCACTGCCTCTTTTTCTTTTTCGTCCATGTGCTATAGATTTATTTTTTTGTTGTGATTCTATACTTTACCAATGGCCTAGTCACCTTGGTTTCCTCCTGATGAAAGCGAAATACAGACCGATTAATATGAACGGGATTGACAATACCTGTCCCATATTCAGGTACATATTATTCTCAAAAGGAACTTGCACCTCCTTGGTAAATTCTATAAAAAACCTTAGTGTGAATACTAGGCTCAGACAAAGACCGAAAAACAGTCCCGATCCTACTCTCTCTTTGTTCTTTAGATAAACTAAGTATATGATTAAAAAGAATATCAAGTAGAAGATGGCCTCATAGAGTTGTCCGGGATGACGGGGAAGGGAATCTACTTTCTCAAAAATAAAAGCCCATGGAACATCCGTGGGTTTTCCTATGATTTCCGAATTCATTAAATTGCCCAGACGTATGAAGGCTGCTGTTATACATGCACATAGCCCCATGTTATCCAGCACAACCAACATGGGGATCTTAGTTTTGCGATGGTAAAAAGCAAGACCGATGATCAGTCCTATCACGCCACCGTGTGATGCAAGTCCTTGATATCCAATATACTTCCAAGAGCCATCCTCCGAGAAACGGATGGGCAAGACGATTTCCAGAAAATGAGAAAACGAGGAAAAATAATAATTGGCCTCATAGAAGATACAATGTCCCAGACGTGCTCCTATGAACACACTCAGGAAAACATAGATGAACAATCGTTGTGCTTCATCTTCCTTGATGCCCTGTGCCTTGTAAAGACGAAACATGAAGGCCGCTCCTAAAAGCAGACCCACCATCCAAAATAGTCCATACCAACGGGGAGCAAAACTTCCTATTTGTATAATTGTTTCGGATGGATTCCAGTATATATATGAGCACAGACTGTTCATTATTTTTATTACAATTAAGATTAACTGACAGCAAAACTTGCCTTCGAGTTGAGAAAATGATGCCTTGATACCAATTGAATAGATTTGTAAAGTTACAATTTCTCTTGTATTGTCAGCACCCTTGCATTATTCGTCTTTTATATTTGCAAAGATATATCATTTTATTGGTAAATCATCGAACTTTCTAAAGAAAGAAGTTCTTGTCTTGCCATTTTTGATTCAATAGCCTATAGGGCAAGTGCCATTGGAGTTAGGCATGAGCTTATTTCATGCTGAGGAAATCTTTTGTCGCACCTTCATGCCAGCCAGATGGAAGTCTCAAAGAGCCTTTTGCATATAACGGTTCGGCCCGAAACAGGCTGTGGTTTGGGTAAAACCATCGCCTGCTTCGGGTCGAACAAGAGTGTACTTCGGGTCGAAGGAGAATGTGCTTCGAGTTGAAACAGCGTGTGCTTCGAGTCGAACCAGCCTGAGTCTGCGGCTCAGGCATTTGGTCGTAGCGGTGCTGTGACGGTGTCTTTCAGCCGTCTTTTGGCTGGCCCGAGTCCTTCGAGGCATGGCTCGAAGGCCGGTCAGGCTCAAACTACAGGCAGCTGTCAGATAACCACGGCGGTACCGCTCACGGCCACCATCAGCATAGAATTGCTCTGGCCGATGGTCTCATAGTCGATGTCGATGCCCACGATGGCGTTGGCGCCGAGCTGTGAGGCGCGTTGTATCATCTCGTTCATCGAGGTGTCCTTGGCCTCGCGCAGCACCTTCTCGTAGGCGCCGGCCCGGCCGCCTACGATGTCGCGGATGCCGGCGAAGAGGTCTTTGAACATGTTGGCACCGATGATGGTCTCTCCGGTGACAATGCCTTTGTACTCAAGAATGTTCCGGCCTTCGATGGTCGGAGTGGTGGATAGTATCATAATCTGTTCGTTTGGTGAATTATCAACTTAGACGTACCCCAATGCCGAGAAGTTGCACGGGCCTCAGTTTTTGAACAGCAGGCCCTGTGCATCGGCATCCACGATGATGGGTTTCTTGCGCAGCACGGCCTCGGCCAGCAACTTGCGCGACAAGGCGTTGAGCACATGCTCCTGTATGGCACGCTTCACAGGACGGGCACCAAACTCTGGGTTGTAGCCCACACCGGCCAACCAGTCGATGGCATCGGGAGTCCATTGCAGGGTGAAGCCCTGAGGCTCGAGCATCTTCTGTACGCGCTGCATCTGCAGGGTCACCACTTTGGCTATCTCGTGCTTAGTGAGCGGCAGGAACATGATGATGTCGTCGATGCGGTTGAGGAACTCGGGACGGATGGTCTTCTTGAGCAGTTCCATCACGTTCTTGCGGGTGTCGTCGATGACCTCGTTGCGGTTGTAGTCGTTGAGGTCGGCAAACCGTTCCTGGATATACTGACTGCCGAGGTTGGAGGTCATGATGATGATGGTGTTCTTGAAGTTCACCGTGCGACCCTTGTTGTCGGTCAGTCGACCGTCGTCGAGCACCTGTAGCAGGATGTTGAACACATCCGGATGGGCTTTCTCTATCTCGTCGAAGAGCACCACGCTGTAGGGCTTGCGCCTGACGGCCTCGGTGAGCTGTCCCCCCTCGTCGTAACCCACATATCCCGGGGGTGCGCCGATGAGTCGCGACACGCTATATTTCTCCTGATACTCGCTCATGTCGATACGGGTCATCATGTTCTCGTCGTTGAAGAGATACTCGGCCAGAGCCTTGGCCAGCTCCGTCTTACCAGTACCCGTGGTGCCGAGGAAGATGAACGAGGCGATGGGCTTCTTGGGATCCTGCAGTCCGGCGCGGCTGCGGCGCACGGCGTCGGCCACGGCCTGTATGGCCTCATCCTGCCCGATGACGCGCTGGTGCAACTCCGCTTCGAGGTGGAGCAGTTTCTCGCGCTCGCTCTGCATCATGCGGCTCACAGGGATACCCGTCCAGCGGCTCACCACCTCGGCGATGTCGTCGGCCGTCACCTCTTCGCGTATCATTGCCGTGCCACCCTGTGTAGCCTTGAGTTGCAGCTGGATGCTGTCGATGTCGTCTTGCAGGCTCTGCAACTTGCCGTAGCGGATCTCCGCCACGCGTCCGTAGTTGCCCTCGCGTTCGGCGCGCTCAGCCTCAAACTTGAGGCTCTCCATCTCCTGCTTGTCTTGCTGGATCTTGTTTACCAGCCCCTTCTCAGTCTCCCATTTGGCCCGGTATTGGCGCTCCTGGTCCTTCAGTTCGGCGATGTCCTTGTCGAGCTGTTTGATCTTGTCCTCGTCGTTCTCGCGCTTGATGGCTTCGCGCTCGATCTCGAGCTGTTTCAGTCGGCGGGTAATCTCGTCGAGGTCTTCGGGCACCGAGTCGCGCTCCATGCGCAACTTGGCGGCAGCCTCGTCCATGAGGTCGATGGCCTTGTCGGGCAGGAACCGGTCGGAGATATAGCGCTCAGACAGTTGCACGGCAGCGATGCAGGCATCATCCTGGATGCGCACCTTGTGGTGGTTCTCGTAGCGCTCCTTCAGTCCGCGAAGGATAGAGATGGCATCCACCTCATCGGGCTCGTCGACCATCACCGTCTGGAAGCGGCGCTCCAGGGCCTTGTCTTTCTCGAAGTATTTCTGGTATTCGTTGAGCGTGGTGGCACCGATGGCACGCAGCTCACCGCGGGCCAGGGCAGGCTTGAGGATGTTGGCGGCATCCATGGCCCCCTCGCCGCCGCCAGCACCCACCAGGGTGTGGATCTCGTCGATGAAGAGGATGATGTTGCCCTCGGCGTTGGTCACCTCCTTGATGACGCTCTTGAGACGTTCCTCAAACTCGCCCTTGTATTTGGCACCGGCCACCAGCGCGCCCATGTCGAGCGAGAAGAGCTGTTTGTTCTTCAGGTTCTCGGGCACGTCGCCGCGCACGATACGCTCGGCCAGTCCCTCCACGATGGCGGTCTTGCCCGTTCCCGGCTCACCTATTAATATAGGGTTGTTTTTGGTGCGGCGAGAGAGGATCTGCAGCACGCGGCGAATCTCCTCGTCGCGGCCGATGACGGGGTCGAGTTTACCCTTGCGGGCTTCGTCCACCAGGTTCTTGGCATATTTGGCCAGCGCCTGGTAGTTCTCGTCGCCGCTCTGGCTCTGCACCTTCTGGCCTTGGCGCAGTTCGGTGATGGCCTTCTGCATGTCGGCCTCGTTGCAGCCGGCATCCTTGAGAATACGGCTGACGGTGGTGTTGACCTGAAGCAAGGCCAGCAACATAGGCTCCACCGACACAAACTCGTCGCCCATGCGCTGTGCGTTTTGCACGGCCTGCTCAAGCACTTTGTTGCTGTCGTTGGAGAAATAGGGTTGTCCACCTGCCACGCGGGGCAGGTGTTGCAGCTCCTGCTGCACGAGATTCTCAATCTGTGTGGCGTTGACACCCAGCTTCTGGAAGACGAAGTTGGTTACGTCTCGGCCTTTCTGCAGGATGCCCTGGAGCAGATGCACCGGCTCGATGACCTGCTGGCCAGCGTGCTGCGCGGTGTTGACTGCTTCTTGTACGGCTTCCTGCGCCTTGATGGTGAATTTGTCGAATGTCATATTGACTCCTTTCTTGTTTGTTGTTTTTATTTTCTATCCAGCGAGGCTCAAATGATGTGCCATAAGCCCATTGTATGACATAATGGCACAAATATAAACAGCATAACCGAATCGCAGAGGATGGTTATGCTGTTATCTATTACAGTGTTGTGGAGGTTTAAGGATGTCTCAATATCGCATCCCTACATTCTTCCATCAGCCATTTTGGCGTACTCGTAGCACCGCAGATGCCGATGGTCTTCACGCCCTTGAGCCTGTTGAAGTCGATCTCTTCGGCCCTCTCGATTTGGTAGCTGTTGGGGCTGTTCGACTTACACTCCTTGAAGATCACCTTTTGCCGGTCAACGATGTCTTGGGCTATCAAGTCATAGAAAACTTCTTTCTTGCAGATAATCAGCAGTGTTTCTTGTTTCTCTATATACACGATGCAGCTTATCAAAAATCTCGCTGCAATTTATCATCGTGTATGTGAGCCGGATAGAGGGTGTAATGTTAAAATAGTCATAAATTGAACAGAAAAGCAAATTAGTTTTAGTTTGCTGTTCAATATTTAGCTATATTTGCAGAATATTTAGCGAAAATGATTGCGTCATGATTATGGATCTTGAACATATTGGCAATATTCCCGTAAGTACAGCAGCTATCTCTTCTTTGTTTTCGGAAGTGAAGGCAGGAAATCAAAAGGTACGTAATCTTGAATTGGCTGGTAAGATCATCCGACTCAAGAAAGGACTTTATGTAGTTGATCCGTCCGTGTCACGTATGGCTCTTTCTACAGAATTGATTGCCAACTACATTTATGCACCATCCTACGTTTCAATGTCTTCTGCACTAAGATATTATGGACTGATACCTGAAACGGTCTATACCACCCAATCCATGACTATCAAGCATTCCCGGAGCTTCGATACTCCTGTCGGACATTTTGATTACACATGCATGAATCGCGCGGCATTTCATATAGGAGTAACAAGCATCAACAAGCAAAGCTATGCTTTTCTGATGGCAACTCCAGAAAAAGCACTTTGCGACCTGATAGCCAATTCACCCAAGGTGAATCTGCGGTATATTAAGGATGTTGAAGCTTATCTGGAAGAAGATATCCGTATGGACATAGAGGATTTTCGCAACATGGATATTCGTGTTTTCGAGCGATACGTCAAGGTAGGCAAAAAGGCCAAGTCTATTCTGACACTCATTAATTATCTGAAACAATGAATGAAATATATAGTCAGATGCTGTCTGCTTACGATCTGACAACAGAACAACAAAAGCGAAATGCAACTTTCGAGGTCAATCAGCAGGTGGTTCTTGCCGGACTTTATCATGCCGGATTCTTTGATGCCGCAGCATTCTATGGAGGTACATGTCTTCGTATCTTCTATGGGCTTCAGCGTTTCTCTTCAGCAGACATCAACCAAGTAAAAGCTGATGTATTGCCATTTGTACGTAATCCTAAGGAATTGGACATCTGGTCAAATGCCTATTTTCTTCAGTTAGCAAACATGATTAAGATAGAATAAATTGACAGGCAATCGATAAAACAAGCTGAACTTAACCATCAATAGCAAGTCCAGCTTTATTATAATTTTATCGAATGTGTGTTTATGGATGCCTCAATATCGCATCCCTACATTCTTCCATTAGCCATTTTGGCGTACTCGTGGCTCCGCAGATGCCGATGGTCTTCACGCCCTTGAGCCAGTTGAAGTCGATCTCTTCGGCCCTTTCTATTTGGTAGCTGTTGGGGTTCACCGACTTGCACTCCTTGAAGAGCACCTTACCGTTGGAGCTCTTCTGTCCGCTGACAAAGAGGATGAGGTCGTGGCGCGTGGCAAACTCGGCGATGTTGGGCATACGGTTGGCCACCTGTCGGCAGATGGTGTCGAAGCTGCGGAAGGTGGCGCCGGGGGCGATGTGGCTCTGGATATAGTCGATGATGCGGTTGAACTCTTCGAGGCTCTTGGTGGTTTGCGAGTAGAGGTAGATGTCGCGGTTGAAGTCGAGCCGCTTCACATCGTCGACGCCTTCGACGACGATGGCTCTCGACAAGGTCTGCCCCACCAGTCCCAACACCTCGGCGTGGCCGTTCTTGCCGAAGATGACAATCTGCGCATCGGGGTTGTCGTCAAATTGCCGCTTGATGCGGCGTTGCAGGGCCAGCACCACGGGGCAGGTAGCATCGATGATCTCGATATTGTTTCTCTTGGCCAGCTCGTAGGTCTCGGGGGGCTCGCCGTGGGCCCTAAGCAGCACCTTCACATCGTGCAGTTGCCTGAGGTCATCGTGATTGATGGTGACCAGTCCATGCGAGTGCAGGCGGTCTACCTCCATGCCGTTGTGGACGATGTCGCCCAGACAATAAAGTGTCTTGCCGGCGGCAAGCTCCTCCTCGGCCTTCTTGATGGCCGTGGTGACGCCGAAGCAGAATCCGCTGCCGCTATCTATTTCTATCTGAATATCCATGAGTGTGTCTGTAAGTTGGTTTATTTAACATTGATATTGATCACCACCTTGGTGTTCTCCGGGTCGTTGGTGATCATCAGTACGCGGGGCAGCGAGCGAGCCGTGCGCAGTCCTTGCGCTGTGGCGGTGATCTTCAGTTTGGCTGACTCGCCGGGAGCAATGGTTGTCTTGTTGAGCGACACCTCCAGTCCGGCCGTAATCATCTGCAGCGATCGGATCACGAGGTTGCTCTTGCCCTGGTTGGAGATGATGATGTCACCTTTCTTCTTGGCCTTGCCGTCGAAGCTGCCCAGTTCGAGACTGGCAGCAGACAGTCGCATCTTGGGGGCCTTTGCCCGTTGGGCATCGGTCATGTGCTCAAAGTCGGGTAGGGCGATGGCCGTCACGGTGATCTCCTTGTCGGCAGCCACCTTGTCGCCGGGGAACATGCCGAGGAACACCGATGTCTGGGTCATGCCCAGGTCGCGCAGTCGGTTGGAGTCGAGCATGATGGTCACCACGCCGCTGTGGCCCGGTGCGATCTTGGTGGGCGACACCTCAGCCCTGAGGTAGTTGGGCAGGTGCATGATCACCGGCTCGGCGATCTCGTTGGTGGTGTTCTTGATATGTATTTTCTCTACGGGTCGGTCGCCTCGGTTCACATTGTCAAACTCGATGTTGTTGCGGTCGGCCTGCAGGTAGCCCAGCGTGAAGGGATACTGCCCTGCAAAGTTGGCCACCTCGCCCACCACCACGCCACGCACGGTGAGCATCATGGGCTCTTTGGAGCCATTGCTGTAGATGCCCACCTGCTTGTTGAAACGCCCCATCTGCTTGGCATCGTAGGTGGTGCTCACCAAGAAGGTCTGTCCTGGGGGGATGGGCTGCTTGGGGTAGCTCACCTGGGTGCATCCGCAGCTGGTGCGCACCTGGCTGATGACCAGTGGGGCAGAGCCCTGGTTCTTCATTTCAAACTCGGCGGTCACGGGGTGTTTGAACTGCACCTGACCGCAGTCTATCTCTTTATTCTCTGTTGCAATTTCCTGTGCCCCTGCTTGCATGCAACCCATGGCGAGCAGAGCCATTGCCATTATCTTTTTATTATTCATCTGTCAGTTAAAGAAGTGATCCTCCTCTCTTGTTATCCTTATGGGTTCACCTTGAGTGTCTTGGCTGCCTCCCGGGCTGAGAACGACGGACTGTAGGCACACTGTGCCGTGCAGATGCCGCTCGTGTATTCGCCCTCGCGGTCGATGTAATAGTCGGTCTCGATGATATGCTTGCCTTTGGCCAAACGGTCAAAATAATAGTTGGTGGCATTGTTCTGAGGTGCGCAGTAATAGCCGCTGCGGTATCCGCTGAGCTGTCCTACGGGCTCCAGGCATGCCGCGCGCTTGTCTTGCACCTGCACGAAGTCGTAGTCGCGATCGGCCGTGATGGTGATGCGCACCTTGACCTTGCTACCCACCTTGAGGGTGTTGCCGTCGGCCGGGCCTTTGGATGTCACGATCTCGCGCTTGACCGACAGTCCGGCCGAAGCATCCTCTACATCGGTTGCCTTCTGCCAGAACTGCGCATACAGCGCACCCCATGACGTGCCGGTGCTAGTCTTCTCGGCGGTGAATGTCGAGCCCTTGGTCGAGGGTGCCATGGTCTTGACATAACCTATGCCGGCCGTGGCCTTTGGCAGTTCGAGTGCCTTGCCGTCGATCTTCAGCGTAGCCGGGGCCTGACCTGCCAGCTTGCTGAGGTCGGCCTTGCCCTGGGCATCGGCCAGGAAGGCAAACACCGCATCGGTGGCGTTGAGTGGCGTGTCCCAGGCCTGCGTGCGCTTCTCTTGCAGCAGCCAGCGCTGCATCTCCTCGATGGTCTGCTTGTCGCCGGGCTTTAGGGCTTTCAGGGCCTCGATGGCCGCCACCTGCGTGGGGATGCGATAGTCGAACCAGCTGTATGCCGCGCGCTTGGTGTCGAAATAACGGCCCACCTCCTCCTTGTAGACGGTGTACTCGATGATGCTCTGGAGATACTCCTCGGCCTTCTTCTGCTTGCCATACTGGGCGAGGATGACGGCCGAGCCGGCCTTGCCATAGATGGTGAGCTCGGAGGGTTTCTCTTCGAGCAGGCCCACCAGATAGTTGATGTCGCTGGTGGCCTTGCGCCCAGCCAGTGCGTTGGCATACAGATAATTGCAGGCCAGTTCGCTCGGCGTGAGGTGCTTGGTGCCTTTCTTCTCCAGCTTCTTGAGTTCCTTCACCTCGTCGGCGATAGTCCGGTCGAGGTAGGCGAAGGCACGAGAGAGCAGGTCGGCGGTCTCAGCCTGTGTGCCCAGCATACTGTTGAGGCGCGTGAACATCTTGACTACCGAAATGGTCATATAGCTGCTGCCCGGCATTCCCGGCCACCAGCTGAACGAGCCGTCGGTATTCTGCAAGTCGCGGATCTTTGAGGTAAAGGTGTTGAGGCGATAGTCGATGGTCGACTCGTCGAGGAAGCCGATGAGCTTTCCTTTCTGATCGGTCTCGTTGTCAGCCTCGGCCACCCACGGTGTCTCGCTGAGCACCATTGTCTTGAGTTCCTCGTCTTTGTTGAGGTTGCTCATGAGCGAAGTCTCTGTTCCCGTTTCCTGCTGCCATGCCTTGAGGGGCTGTGCAATGAGCGGTGACGACTTGATGATGCTCCGCCCGATGCTGTTGGCATAGATGGCCGATGCCAGCGATACGGCGTTGCGGTCGTTGGGGCTGGCCAGCGTGGGCAGAGCTTGTATCATCAGCCATGCCGGGTTGTTGGTATATTCCACCGTCAGCTTATTTCCGGCGTGCGTGGTGGGGAAGAGGCGGCTGATGTCGATTGTCTTCACGCCCGGTCCGTTCTGCGTAAACGGAACAGTGGCCGTGACATATTCCTGGTTGGGCAGCAAGGCCAGATAATGCTGCTCGCCGTCGCTGTAGCCTTTGCCCTCGGCCAGAATGCGGGCCACCAGCAGGTTCTCGCCCTTGGCATGGGCAGCCACCTGGTCGGCATCGACGTCGAACGAAACATTCACCGACTGGTCGGGGTTGGCCACGAATGTCTTCGTCCATTCACCCACCACCGTCTCGGCATCAGGTGTGAGCAGCTGCAGGCGTGCCGTGCCGCTGACCCTCTTATCGGAAGTGTTGTGTATGCGCGTGTTAACCTGCGCCTTGTCGCCCATGCGCATGAACCGTGGCAGGTTGGGCTGCACCATGACCGTCTTCCTGGCCGTGGCCTCAGCCTCGATGAGCCCGTAGTTGACCTGCAGGTCGTGGGCCACACCCATGAAACGCCATGTGGTGACACTCTCTGGCAGGGTGAACCGGATGGCCACGTTGCCGTCTTTGTCGGTGGTGAGGGCAGGGAAGAAGAATGCCGTCTCGTTGAGGTTCTCACGCACTTGGTTGGCTTGGATGGGCTGTGCTGCGTCGTTGGAGTCTTGTGTTTGATCTTGGGCTTCGAGCGCAGCATTCATCTCTGTCAATACCATCTTGTGGGCCCCTCTGATATTGACATCGGCAACAGCGCCAACGGCCTCGCTTTTCATCACCCGAGCCCTTGTATAGAAGACCACAGGCGAGGCGAAGGTGAACATGGATGGGTCGAAGTGCGCAAAGTCGAGTTCGCGTTCTGTCAGGTTGCGATAGTTCTGGAATCCATACAGCGACAGGGCCTCGTTGCTGCCTCCGTTCCATCGGGTGAAGGCCAGGGCGTCGTAGTAGCCGTTATTGAACGACCATTTGTGCGGCAAGATAGCGTCGAGGCTCATGTCATACATCGTGGCCAGCAGTTGGGCATGGGCAGGCTTGCCCTGCGGGTCGAGGATGCTGAGTGTCCACTCCTCCTTCTGTCCCGGGGTGAGCATGTTGCGGAAGGTCTTCCACTCCAGCTTCAGCTGCTGGTCGGGCAGCGGGCGTGCAATTGGGCTGGTGTGGCTGTAGAGCTTGCCATTTCTGACCCAGGCCAGCGTGACGGTGATGCCGTCGCCGTATTCTTTCTTGTATTGCAGCTTGCGGGTGACGACCTCATTGTCGAGGTTCTTCGTACCGCGCTCGATGACCTTGTTGCCCGCGAAGATGGCATAGTAGACCTGCGTACCCTCGGCCGAGGTACCGTATTGCAAGTAGACAGGCTTGCTGTCAGAGAATCTCTGCGCCGACAGATAATACCAGTCGTTGGTTTCCACCGCCGGTCGCTTGTCGTTGAGGTTGAATACCACCACCTCTTGCCTGAGCGTGTCTTGCTCGCAGATAGCCTCCAGGCGATGCAGGCCTGAGGCCAGTTTCTTATCGAGTTCAATGCTCTGGTTGGCCTTGGCCGTCTTCCATTCCTCCTGGTCGAAGCGGTAGCTCACCATGCCGTCGATGGGCTCGCCGCCCGCATTCTGGCGCGTGAATCTGAGCGTCTTCAGATCATCGCGCAGGCTGCGCGAGGGCAGGTCGCTGGTGAGTACCGAGGCGCGGTTGCTCAGCGGCAGCGATGTGGAAGCCTCATGGCTCTCGCCGGCGATGTCGGTCACCAGCGCGTTGACGTGCATGGCATAGTAGAAGGGGTGGTCGATATCCACGTTCTCGGGGTAGAGCATGGGTACCTTGGCCACAAAAGAGCCGTTGTCGCCGGTCTGCACCGAGTCGATGAGCACCACCGTGGGCTCTGCGTTGGCATTCCACCGCCACCACAGGCTCTGCCTACGCTCCACGGTGAGGGCCACCTTGGCCCCGCGCACGGGCACCCCGGCATAGCTCTTGGCCACGCCCCTGAGCTGCACCGTGTCGCCTATCTGGAATTTCTTGTCATATTTGTCAAACTCCACCTGGAAGGTGGGGCGTTTGTATTGCTCCACGTTGAGCGAGGCGTAAGCGTAGGCGCCCTTGTATTTGGCCAGCAGCATGAAGTTGCCGGTGAGGCCGTTCTGCGGCAGGGTGAAGTCGGCAGAAACCTTGCCGAAGCCGTCGGTCGTCAGCGTCTGCTGGGCTACGGTCTTGCCGTTGGCATCGTTGAGTACGAGCACGACACTCTGGTTGTCGAGCGGCTTCGACTTGGTCTGCTCGTTGTCTGCGTGGAAGAGGATGGCGGCGGCGTGGACCACCTGTCCGGGTCGGTAGAGCGAGCGGTCGGTAAACAGATGCAGCTTCTCCGACTGTTGCCTGGGCTCCCAGTAGTTGTAGTAGGCGTTGACGGTCTCAAACTCGCCACACGACTTGTCGTCCTGGGTATAGGCATAGACAAACTGTGGGGCGTTGCGCTGGAACTTATAGTCCACCTCGCCGTTCTTGTCGGTCACCAGTTGGGTGGTGGTACGCTTGTCGCGGTCTTGGTAGTTGACCGATGTGAGCTTGACATTGGCCCCGGGTACGGCCTTGCCCGTGGTGGCATTGACCACGGCCACGCGCAGGTGGCTGTCGGGCAGGGTCTCGTACATGATGTAGAGGTTGCTCACGCGGAGCAGAGCCCTGCGGGGCTCGATGTTGCTGTTGTCGGTCGAGGCCTCGATGAGGTAGACACCTACGGGCAGCGGGTCGATGAATGCAGAGTCGCCGGTCTCCTTCCAGGCGGGCATGCCCACGTAGCGCTTGGTGATGGTCTGCACGGGGGCAGGTGCCATCACGCGCTGCAGCCGGGCGTAGTCGTCCTTGACAGAGGGGTCGAGCCTGGTGCTGCCGTCCAAGTTCAAGCGGTAGACGTTGATATTGAGTGTGGTGATGTTGCGTATGGCGTTGATGTAGAGCTTACGTGGCTTGTCGGGCAGGAGCATATAGTCGCCCACGCTGATGGTGAACGATGGCTGCTGCAGGTCGCTCAGGGCGTTGCGCAGGATATTCATCCTGGGCCATGCCCCCCAGTGTGCCAGGGCGTAGTTGATGTAGTTGACGCGGTCTTCGGCGCTCACGTCGGTGGCTGTAGAGAGATACTGGTAGCGGGCGATGGCCAGCTCACCGGCTTCGGGCAGGTCGCCGTAGGTCTGCATGAGCGAGTCGACCTGCAGCAGGTATCTCGACTTCTTGGCCATGCGGCAGTTGTCGCTGCAGTTTTGTCGCAGCCATTGTATGGCACTCATGCAGGCTGCGGCCCTGTAGCCTTTGCCCACATAGTAGTGATACATGGTCTTGTAGTCGCCGGCCATGATGCCGATGACGTGCAGCAGGTCGTCGTTGAAGACCTTGCTGTCGATGCCTTCGACCATTGCCGGTTTGTATTCGGCACACTTATGCTGTGCCAACAGCTCGGGCTTCTCCATGGCCTTCTCAAACCACTTCTTGCTCATCGCCTTGTATTTGCCGTCGATGTCGTTGCGGTCGGCATAGATGGTGCCGAGCACGGCTTGATAGACCGACCTCAACACCTGGTCGCCCGTGGCCTGCTCCTCTCCTTCGAGGCGGAGGATTTCCGTGTCGAGCGAGTCGGGCGAGATCTGGGTCTGAGCAGCAGCCTTCATGAGCTGGGCCTTGAGCAGATGGCCGTACTCCTTGTCCCACGTGGCCTTGTCGATAATTTGCGAAAGAACATTGATCTGGGTTTGGGGCAAGTCTTTGGCTTGGGCTTCAGACACTTTTTTCCAAAGCGAGGTATAGCTGTCGCCAAACATCATCATGGGCATAAGCAGTAGGGCTAAGACGAAAGATATTTTCTTCATAAGTTTCAGCAATGGGTTATCTTTCATGCAAAGATAAGCAAAATAAATTGAGAAGTGCGTGCCAATTCCGTTTTTTTACCACACCAAACCCTACTTTAATATTCTTTAGTTTCGCCAAAAGATACAGGGCATTGAATGACAGATGTTTGCGATACAGCATTTTTGATTCGTGGCTAGGATTTAGGGGAAGTGGGGGGGCGGGCAGGCAGTTTTGCGGCACAAGGTTGGTCTGTCACAAAACACGAAGCCGTCATCTCCTACGGCTGCCCTCAAGGATGGGAGGGGGCAGTGGCCGGAGATGACGGCTGTGAGGGTGCCTTGCCGGGATAGTGAACTTCGCAGGAAGGTGCCCCAAAGGTAGCATGAAGCCGTTAGTGGGTCAGCTTATCCGCAATGGAAGAATCGCTTGACCAGCAGCATGGTCTTCTGCGCGTCTTGCCCGATGTCTTTTCTCAGGGTGCGGTCGTCGAAGGACCTGAGTTGTCTGACGATGGCATCAATCATATCGTGGTCGAAGATGCCCTGCCGTTCATAGACGTCGCGTTGCTGTTCCAGACAGTCGGCTGATGCCGCACAGCTGTCGGGCAACTGCGCCAGCGCGGCCAGTCGGTCGGCATTGGCAGCATCGTTGATATCGCCGTCGGCATAGGTGTTGTCGGCCACCTGCAGGGCGTCGGCCATCTCGAAACCGTGTCGGCAAGCCACGCAGAGCGCGGCGAGATACTGATACACGTCGGCCGAGCCGTCGCCCGAGCGGATCTCGAAGGTCTGCTTCGAGCTGCCGCGCTGCTCGGCAGCCACCTCCTGCTCCAGGGGGTTGGCCTTCTGGCTCATGTCGACGCCCGAGGTCCATCCCAGCGGTATGCGCACGAGCACGCTGCGGTTGCTGATGCCCCAGCACACGTTGGTGGGAGCCTCCTGGTGGGGCACCAGGCGGAAATAGGAGGTGGGTATCTTGTTGCCGAAGGCCGTGAGGCTGGGAGCCAGCTGCATGAGTCCGGCAATGGCCTTACGGCCTGCTTGGCTGAGCGTGCCTTGGTCTACGAGCACATTCTTGCCGTCCTTGGTCAGCCGCATGTGGATGTGCAGGCCCGATCCGGCCTTGCCGGCGGTGATCTTTGGCGCAAAGGTCACGTTGAGGCCCTCTTGCCATGCCAGGTTGCGGATGACCCATTTGGCAATCACCAGCTCGTCGGCAGCCCTCAGCGCGGGCACGGGCAGAAACTCAATCTCGTTTTGTTCGTAGAGCAGTCCGTTTTGCTCGAAGCATCCCACCTCGGTGTGTCCGTATTTGATGTGTCCGCCGGTCTGGGCAATGTAGCTCATGCACTTCTGCCTGAAGGCCCCCATCTTGGCGTATGGCGCACTCTCGTGGTAGCCGCGCTGGTCGCGGGCGGGGAACACGTCCTCGGAGGGTTTGATGACATAGTATTCGAGTTCGCCCATGGCCTCGAAGTCGAGGCCGGTGGCTTCGTGGAAGGCTTGTATGGCTTTGCCCAGCGTGTTCTCGGGTGCCGAGGCCAGCGGCTTGCCGTTCTTGTCGAAGAACGAGCAGAGCATGCACAGCGTGGGCGCCTCGCTGAAGGGGTCGAGGAAGGCCGTGGAGTAGCGGGGCACCACATAGAGGTCGGAGCTGCCGGCCTGGATGAAGTCGAAGAGGCTGGAGCCGTCGACCCGCTCGCCGCAGGTGAGGATGGAGCGCAGGTAGGCCAGGTCGGAGACGACGAAGTTGAGCGTCTTCAGCCGACCGTCTCCGCCGGGATACATGAAGTTGATGAGACGGATATTGTTGTTCTTGACAAACTGGATGATGTCCTCCCGCGTAAAGGCAGAGGGCGATTTTTTGAGTTGGTCTACCAAAATGTTGGCGTTCATCATAAGTTGCTCATTGTTCATAGCTTAAAGGTTTTAAAGTTTACGCGGCAAATATAATACAAAAATAAGAATCCGACAACTATAATCGCATAAAAAGTTGGTTTGTTGGTCTGTTGGTCTGTTGGTCTGTTGGTTTGATGGGCCTCAGTCGGGAAACCCGGTGGCGGCAGCTGCTTCCACCGCCAGTCTCTCCTGCAGCCTGTACCGGCAGAACCGTATATTCTTCACCCCGCTCAGCTGAGCCGCCAACGACTTGACGTCCTGGGGCTATGTGTCCTGTTCTTTTGGCAATTCGGTCTTCCGGCAAACCGGTTCGATATGTTTCATGCCACGGCGCCGTTGCTGACGTACATGCTGCGCATGCTTCCCGAAGTGTGGTTCGACTCGAAGTAGACAAAGGTTCGACTCGAAGTAGAGCGTGATTCGACTCGAAGCAGACCATGTTTCGATTAGAAGTATGCCAGCCCGACGGTAATCTCAGCGTAGCATCCCAGCGCTCCGGAGGCAGGACAACAGTCGTGTGGCTCACTGAAAGCGGGCGAATATGTCGCCAGGACAGTCCATTTTCGGCAACTATACCAACCGGGGGGCAGACAGATCCATTGTTGATGGGTTGGTGGACTATAACGCATGAAAATAAAACAAGAACGACCCATCACGGGCCGTTCCTTGCAAAAACAGTAATTAACTCAAAATATAAAATCTATTGACTTCATTATCCTATCGTATGAATACCTAATGAGCATGTTGTATAAAAAACTTAGTGCAAAGATAGGCACTCCCGATGAAGGCTGCAACAATATTCAGCCAATGGGCCGTTTTCTTCAGCCAATCTTATCAAGCCTTGTTGTCGACGGCCCGCTGATATTTGTCCAAGAGCCATTCGTTCTGCTCATCGATGGTGAGGTGGCTGTTGTCGAGTTCGAGTGCATCGTCAGCCTTGCGCAAGGGCGACACCTCACGGTGCATGTCTATATAGTCGCGCTCCTGCACGTTCTTCAGAATGGCCTCGTAGTCGGCCTCCATGCCTTTGCCCACCAGTTCGTCGTACCGCCGCCGGGCACGCACCTCAGCCGAGGCCGTGACAAAGATCTTGAGCTCGGCGTCGGGAAAGACGCTCGTGCCGATGTCGCGGCCGTCCATGACGAGCCCCTTGTCTTTGCCCATCTGTTGCTGCTGGGCCACCATGGCCTGTCTGACGAAGGCGATGGCAGCGATGGGGCTTACCCTGTTGCTGACCTCCATGCCTCGGATGTCGTTCTCCACCAGTTCGCCGTTGAGGTAGGTGTCGGGACGCCCTGCGCTGGCGTTGAACTTGAATGTGATGTGAATGTCATCCATTAGGCTTTCCAGGTCTTCCACCTTTACGCTGCCGTCTTCGTTGAAGAGGTTGTGACGCAGGGCAAAGAGCGTTACCGCCCGGTACATGGCACCGGTGTCGACATACACATACCCTATTTTTCTGGCCAGGTCCTTGGCCATGGTACTCTTTCCGCAGGAAGAGAACCCGTCGATTGCTATAGTTATTTTCTTGGTCATATCCTTGTGTGATGGTGCGGTCTACAGGGCATAGCCCACATTGAGCACGATGCTCGAGCTAGAGATGTGGTACTTGCCGTAGGCCACGTTGAGTTTGAATCGCTCCAGGTTGAGTCCTGCGCCCAGCGACAGCCCTGCGCCGTGACTGCTTTCCTTGTCGGCCGACTGTATTTTCATCTCGTCGGCGCGGCGGAAGTTATAGCCTCCGCCTATCCAGAAACTCTCGGAGAGCAGGATGTCAGCACCCACGACCATGTGGTTGATGAACTTATAGTCGAGATGGTTGAGGTCGACCAGCGTGGCCGACAGCCTGAAAGGACTGTTTATAAAACGTTTGGTGACACCGGCCTGAATGTCGAAGGGCATCTTCTCGAAGTCCTCGTTATAGGCTTTGAGCTGTCCGCCCAGATTCTTGAGCACCAGCGAGAGCGACCATTCGTTGTCGGGGTTGTAATAGTTGAGGCCCAGGTCAACGGCGAAACCGATAGAGTTGTAGCTGCTGATGTACGACGTGATGAACTTCGCGGCGATGCCACCCGACAGTCTGTCGGTGAGGAGGTAGGCGAAATAGCCGGCGACGGAGATGTCGCGTGCCGAGAACTCACCCGTCTGCACGTTGTTCTCGTCGACCTCCTTCATGGTTCCGTAGTCGATGTATTGTCCCGAGAGGGCCCACGAGGCGCGCTCCTTCACCACGCGGTTGAAGGCAGCGCTGGCCGTGTTGGCGCCCGACATATAGTTCATGTAGTTGAGGCTCAGCATCTTGTCGTTGACCGATGAGAGCAGGGCCGGGTTATGAAAAATCAGCGCCTCGTCGTCTTCCACGAGCGTGATGTTGTCTCCGCCCAGCGCAGCGGCATGGGCGCTGACCGGAAGCCTGAGAAAGTTGTATTCCGTCCGGCTCTCTTCCTGTGCATGGGCTGCCATGGAAAAAAGCATCAAGAGCAAAGCGAAAACGGATTTTTTCATTTATTTATTCTAATTATGGGACAAAGATACCGCTTTTTTCAATATTTGCATTAAATTTGCAAAGCGAATTCGTATGAATAACGAATACAGGGGTAGAATATTGCAATCATGGATATCAAGAAGAGTGACAAGGCCAATCTGGACAAGCGTCGCGGAGAAAGTTTCCTGCTGGGTTTGATTCTTGCGATGGCCCTGCTCTTTGTGGCCTTCGAGTACACCAGTCGCCCGGCAGCATCGAGCAACGATGAGTCGATGCTCGACGATATGGCCGAAGACATGGCCCTCGCGCCTGCCATGGATATGAAAGACATGATCTCGGCGGCGCCCGCGCCGGCATCCAAGGCCGTGGAGCGCGAGGTGCCGGCCGGCGGTGCGGTGGTGAGTCTGCCGTATGCCATGGACTATGCCACCCATGCGGCCAAGGTGACCTACGCCGACGATGGCGAGCTGGCGGCCGCCACCAGCAAGCTGCTCGTGGGCGATGGCGAGGCGGTGGCCAAGGGCGCCGAGGTGACCGAAGCGCTGCCACAGACCCCTGTAGACGCCGACTCCACCGTGCTGCGCACTGTGGAACAGCTGCCGGAATTTCCCGGGGGCATCGTGCAATTCATGAAATGGCTCAAGCGCAACCTCAACTATCCCAACCTCGCCTTGTCGCAGAAGATTCAGGGGAAGGTCGTGGTGTCGTTCATTGTCAACAAAGACGGGTCGATCTCCAGCCCCAAGGTCGAGAAGTCGGCCCACCCCCTGCTCGACAGCGAGGCACTGCGGGTGGTGAAGATGATGCCGAAATGGACTCCCGGGATTATGGACGGCAAGCCTTGCCGCACGATGTTCGCCATACCCGTCAATTTCAGAATATAATATGCGCTGTTGCAAGAGGTATGCATCTGCATTGTCTTACTCAGCGGTTGCGGATAATCCACTTGCAACATACAACAAACCATAATAAAAACATGAGAAGATGATATATCCAGCCGACAAAATTCTTGAGAAAGTTAACGACGCCCTGACGCGCCTGCATTGCGACCGTAAGCCCGACAACCTCTACGACCCCATCAACTATGTGCTCTCGCTGGGTGGCAAGCGCATTCGTCCCACGCTCATGCTGCTGGCCTATAACCTCTTCAAGGACGACCCGGAGACTATCCTCATGCAAGCCGCAGGTCTGGAGACCTACCACAACTATACGTTGCTGCACGACGATTTGATGGATAATGCCGACTTGCGTCGTGGCCATGAGACGGTTCACAAGAAATGGAACGCCAATCAGGCCATCCTTTCCGGCGACTCGATGCTGGTGTTGGCCTATAAGCATATCATCGATTGTCCGGAAGACAAGATAAAGGCCGTTCTTGAACTCTTTACCGAGACGGCACTGGAGATAGGCGAGGGACAGCAGTTCGACATCGACTTCGAGACACGCAACAATGTGAGTGAGGATGAGTACATCGAGATGATAAGGCTGAAGACCAGCGTGCTGCTGGCATGTGCCCTGAAGATGGGGGCCATCTTGGCCGGGGCCTCTGCCGACGATGCCGAGAACCTGTATAAGTTTGGCGAGAAGATTGGCCTCGCGTTCCAGTTGCAAGACGATTATCTTGACGTCTATGGCGATGCCAAGGTCTTTGGCAAGGCCATCGGTGGCGACATTGTGTCGAACAAGAAGACCTATATGCTCATCAACGCCTACAACCGCGCCGATGCCGCGCAGCGGGCGGAACTGGATAAGTGGCTCGCGGCCGAAACCTTCGACCGCAATGAGAAGATCCAGGCCGTCACCACATTATATAATAATATAGGTATCGACCAACTGGCTCAACAGAAGATAGCCCACTATTTTGAAGAGAGCCAGAAGTATATTGCGGCCGTGAACGTGCCGGAGGAGCGCAAGTGTGAGCTTCGCGCATACGCTGAGCGGATGATGAAACGTAAGTATTAGAAGGGTCTTGTAAAGATGTATAGTTTTATTGATACCCATGCCCACCTCGACGGCGAGGAGTTTCGTGACGACCTGCCCGAGGTGGTGGCCCGCGCCCGGGAAGCTGGGGTGGGGGCTGTCATGGTGCCGGGCATCGACCTTGGTTCGGTGTCAACCGTGATGAAGGTGTGCCGTGAATACCCAGGCTATTGCTATCCCATGATCGGCTTGCAGCCCGAAGAAGTGAGGACCGACTGGCGAGAGGTGCTCGCCGCGATGCGCAAGGAGCTTGACGCCAACATGCATCTGCCCGCCAGCGACCCGTTGCGATACATTGCCATCGGAGAGTGTGGGCTCGATTTCTATTGGAGTCGCGAGTTCGAGCAAGAGCAGCTGAAGGCCTTCGAGCAGCAGGTGCAGTGGTCGGTGGAACTGGGGCTGCCGCTGATGATTCATTGTCGCAAGGCACAGAACGAGATGGTGCAGCTCATGAAGCCCTATGCCAAGGTGTTGCCCGGCGGGGTGTTCCATTGTTTCACAGGCAACCGGAAGGAGGCCGAAGCCTTTTTGCAATTCGACAGGTTTTGTCTGGGCATCGGTGGGGTGTCGACGTTCAAGAGCAGCCATCTGCGCGAAGACCTGCCTGCCGCCGTGCCCCTGAGCCGCATCGTCATCGAGACCGACAGTCCCTATATGGCCCCCGTGCCCCATCGCGGCAAGCGCAACGAGAGTGCCTTTGCCCACATGGTGCTTCAGACCCTGTCCGCGAGCTATGGTGTTGCCGTCGAGGCCGTGGCTCAGACCACCAACGAGAACGTGGCTCGCGTCTTCGGTGTGTCACCCATTGCTGGGGCGGATCGGTAACCTTTAAAGAATTATAAAATAATTTTGATTTCATTCGATATTGCCCGAAAAGTAATACTTTTGCACTCGCAATGAAAATTGCAGGCGCAAACGCAAAGGGAAAGATGCTCGAGTGGTTGAAGAGGCACGCCTGGAAAGCGTGTATACCCCTAAAGGGTATCGGGGGTTCGAATCCCCCTCTTTCCGCAGTTTGTGTATATTTATTTGTTTTAAAGCTAGCAGAGATGAAACATCTGATTACCCGTCTCACCATACTCTCCTTACTTGTTCTTAGTTGCTCGTCGCTCGTCGCACAAAATGTGGCAACGCCAAAGCCAGCTGCTCCTGCGGTGCATAAAGCCGCCCTTGACAGTATGGCTGAAGGAGCTGAACTCGATAGTGCTTCGGCCGAGCAGATGCTCGACGAGGGTCTTGCAGCCAGTATCGACTCGGTAGCTCCCGTGGAGAGCCAGGGGTTGCACAAGACGCTCAAGACAAAGTTTATCGAAGGCGACGCCGGGTTCATGTCGTTCGTGGCTCTGGCTTTGGTGCTGGGACTGGCTTTCTGCATTGAACGCATCATCTACCTCAGTCTTTCGGAAATCAATGCCAAGAAATTCATGAAAGACCTGGATGCGAAGATTATAGCGGGCGATATCGACGGGGCCAAGAACCAATGCCGTGAGACCCGCGGGCCGGTGGCCTCGATCTGCTATCAGGGACTGGAACGGATTGACGAGAGCATCGACAACGTAGAGCGCTCGGTGGCCAGCTATGGTGCCGTACAGAGTGCCAACCTCGAAAAGGGATGCTCATGGATCACGCTGTTCATTGCCATGGCGCCCTCGCTGGGGTTCCTGGGAACGGTGATCGGTATGGTGATGGCCTTCGAGCAGATTGAGAGTGCCGGTGATATCAGTCCCACTATCGTGGCTGCGGGCATGAAAGTGGCGCTTATTACCACTATCTTTGGTATCATAGTGGCTCTTATCCTGCAGGTTTTCTACAACTATATCCTCTCGAAAATCGAGCATCTCACCTCGCAGATGGAGGAGTCGGCCATCACGCTACTCGACTCGATTATGAAATATAAGCTGACGCGCTGATGAAGCTGGATTTGCAAAACTGGAAACATTGGTCAACAGAGAAACGCTCGATGAGCGTTTTCTACCCATTGGTGGCCTTGGCTGTTGTGGTGTTCGCAACGTTCTGGTTTGTGGGCTTCGACCGTCCGTTTGATGCTAACCCCAATTTCAATGCGCCGCTGTTTACCGATGCCATCCTCATTTTGTCTTATCTTTTGATGCTTCTTACACTTGCCGTCGGATTGTGGTCGATAGTACGCGGTTTGAAGCTGCGAGGCAAGACTGATGCCAAGGACAACAATATACCTGTGAAAGCCATCGGGTATATCATCTTTGTAGGTGCCATTGTGTTGCTGGTCCTCACGTTTCTGGCGGGCTCTGCCCAGCCTCTGACCATCAATGGTGTGAAGTATAACGACTGGCTCTGGCTGAAGGTGTCCGACATGTTTATCAATACATCTCTGGTCATGCTTCTGCTGGCCGTTGCCGCCGTGGTATATGGTGCAACCAAATATAACCATCGGAAATGAGATTTTACCGTCGTCGACATAGTGTGCCGGAACTCAACACCACATCAACAGCTGATATCTCATTCATGTTGTTGATCTTTTTCCTTGTCACTACCAACATGGATGTAGACAAGGGACTGTCGCGACAGTTGCCCCCGGCAGAGAAGCAAGAGCAGCAGTCGTATGTGCAGAAGGGCACGTTGATGACCTTGAAAATCACCGCAGACAATCATCTTTGGGTTGACGACCACCCATTGCCCATGGCGCAGGTGCGTGACAGGGTGGAGGCCTTCGTGCGTCGCTTGGGTAACAGGCACCTAATCAAGGTGGAGGTGGATGCGCAGGCCAGCTACAACACCTATTTCCAACTTCAGAACGAACTGGTTGCCGCCTATACTGCCATGCGTAACGAGACGGCGCTGAGGATGTTCAAGCATCCCTATAACGATTTGTCGCAGGAGCAGCGTGACCGGGTGAAGGAGGCTTGTCCGCAGCGCATCGCTGAGCAATATGCTGCAACGCCGGAACAGCAGTCCACAGCACAGCAGGAAGGAGGTGTGCAATGAGCTTGTATCGTCATCATTCTCATGCTGTGCCGGGACTCAACACCGCCTCTCTGCCCGACCTTATCTTTACAGTCCTCTTTTTCTTCATGATTGTCACACACATGCAAAAAGTGGCCGTAAAGGTGCAGTATCGTGTGCCTCAGGGAACCGAGCTCACTCGGCTGACCAAGAAGTCGGCCGTCACCTATATCTATATCGGCAAGCCCACGAAAGGCATGAGTCGGGCAGTGGGCGAGGGCTCACGCATCCAATTGAACGATAAGTTTGCCTCGGCCTCCGACATCATCGACTATGTATCGGCTGAACAAGACCGTATGTCGCCCGAAGACCAACAACAGATGACGGTGTCAATCAAGGCCGACAGAGACACCAAGATGGGTCTGATCAACGATGTGAAACAGGCATTGCGACAGGCCAAGGCCTACCGCATCAGCTATTCGGCGGTGGAACATAAACCATAAGTCTAACTTCTCAAGGTATTTTGACACTCTACTTTTGTGGCACTATATTCACACGTTATTCCCAATTATTGTGTCAATTTATTATAAAAACCAATAGAAATATTGTGGTTTTGAACGCTAATTATTAACTTTGCATCAAAATAAACAACAAATAAATATGGCACATCATACATTAGATGCTCTCGACAGGAAGATTTTGAAACTCATTGCCGAAGACGCTCGCATTCCTTTTTTGGAAGTGGCACGTGCATGCAACGTCAGTGGCGCTGCTATTCACCAACGCATTCAGAAACTCACAACACTCGGTATCCTGAAGGGCTCAGAATTTATTATCGATCCTGAGAAGATAGGTTATGAGACCTGTGCTTATGTAGGACTCTATCTGAAAGATCCCGAATCCTTCGACCTTGTGGTGGAGAAGCTGCGCAAGATTCCAGAAGTCACAGAGTGTCACTACACCACAGGTGGCTACGATATGTTCATCAAGATTTACGCCAAGAACAACCACCACTTGCTCAACATCATCCACGACAAGCTGCAGCCGCTGGGACTATCGCGCAGCGAGACCATTGTCAGCTTCAATGCTGTCATCAACCGACAGCTGCCCATCCTCGACGAAGAAGTAGACGGTGACGATGACGACGATGATGAGGATGTCCTCGACTAAAGTGTGTTGAAGGTTATTTAGCGATATATTCGATGAAGGAAAAGCCCTGGTGCTTTTCCTTTTTTATTGGTGTCCAGCGGCTAAGGTCTATCTCCGGAAAGAAGCTGTCAGCCCGGGTGGGGGTGTCGTCCACCAGCGTCAGATAGAGTCGGTTGGCCTTTGGCAATGCCTGCGCGTAGATTGATGCACCACCAATGACAAACACCTCTACTTCGCCTTGATGCGCCCAGAGGGCCTCATCGAGTGAGCCATACACCTCACAACCGGAGATGGCTCTGGGGCTCCGAGTGATAATCACATTAGTGCGGTGGGGCAAGGGACCGTTGGGCAGCGATTCAAACGTCTTGCGTCCCATGATGATGGTATGCCCCATAGTCAGTTGCTTGAAGCGCTGAAGGTCTTCGGGGATGTGCCAAGGCAAGCGGTTTTGATATCCGATGGCGCGGTTCTCTGCCATGGCCACCACTAGGCTAAGGTTGTCGAAGCGGCCCATATCAAGATATGAAGTGAGGTCATGGTCGATCATGGTATGCAGGCGCTGATGGTTTCCACCGGTGCGTCAGGAAGATAGCTGCTCTTGATCTTCCATTCCTGTGGATAGAGGTTGTTTACTCGGTTGCCAATATTCTTTCCGAATCCCAGCGGCTGTCCTTTATAGGTAAGCAATACAATGCCACGTGGGGCACTTGGTGGAAGTGTGATGGTTTCTTTGCGTAGGTAGGCGATGGCTTGTGCATAGTCGAGCTCCATGCTTTCCGGTAGTCCTTGTTTTAGTCGGATGGAGTGGGCCAGCGACTCGTGCGGCACCATATCCTTGCCTTTTGTAGTGCCCAGCGTCACACCAGCGTGGATAACATGCAGTTGCTCACACGCTTGCAGATAACGGTCGTGCCACCATTGGGGAATAGCGACCAACAAATCACCGCGCTTTGCTATGCTATAGCTACCCTCCAGCCAGTCTGTCGCCTTTGGCCAGCTCTCGGCCAGATGTCCACCTGACCGCTTGTCGCCATGCCTTTTTTTCTTTTTGTCTGTCTTGTCATTTGTCAGCGACAGCACCCTCTCACTGTTTCCCAACTTCCTCAGCACAGCTACAAACAACCCTTCGCCTTCGGTCTTTCCGGGGATGAAGCGGTAGACCGGATGACTGTCGATGAGCGAGCCTGTGATGTTCCATTCGGCTCGGGTCTCAATCTCCACAAGCTCGGCCCCCAGTGTCTCTGCGATCCAATTCACATTCTCCTCGTCTTCATGGGCGTTGAAGGTGCAGGTGGCATAGATCAGCAATCCACCGGGTCTTAGGCATGGCCACACATCTTCTACAATCGACTGCTGCAGCTGCCAGCATTTCTCCACATTCTCCTTGCTCCATTCTCCTATAGCCCCCTCATCTTTCCTGAACATGCCCTCGCCCGAGCAGGGCACATCGGCCAGGATGACATCGAACACCAGACCCGACCGCTGGTAGTCGGCCGCGTAATTATTGGTGACCACCACGTCGGGATGTCCAAACTTCTGTACGTTCTCGGCCAAGATACTGGCTCGCAACTTCATCGGTTCGTTACTGAAAAGTAGGCTACCTTCAGGCAGCACCGCACGTGCTGTCGTTGTTTTTCCGCCAGGAGCCGCACAGAGGTCGAGCATCATCACCGGTTTCTCGACCAGTTGGCGCACGATATGGCTGATAAACATCGACGAGGCCTCCTGCACATAATACAGTCCGGCATGAAACAACGGGTCGAAGGTAAAATTAGGCCGCGCGGGCAGATACCAGCCCTCCGGGCACCATGCCACCTGTCGCCCACCCTTGGGGCATATAGGGACAGCCGTGCTTCCTGCCTTGAAGGGGTTCAGGCGGATGCTCGTGAGAGGCTCCTGGCCCAGTGCCCGCTCCAGCGTGCCAAACAGGGCCTCGCCCATCAGTTGTCGGGTGTACGACTCAAAATTTTCGGGGAGTGTCATAAGTAATGTGTATTTAGATTGCAAAAGTAGAATATTTTTTGTTACTTTGCAACTAAAAACAATCCTGTTTCGTCAAACACGCAGAAATTCAATAAGAAAGAAGACGTATGAAACAGTATCTCATAGCATTGGCATTGACGCTTGCCCTCAACGCAGGCGCCGCAGGTGTACAACCTCGTCATCGCCACCACCCACCCACAGAACAGGTAGATCCTGCGCAGACAAAGCAACCCTCGGCGTTAGCATCGGCTGTTGACAGTAGCGATACCGAGGGTATCGAGGCTTATTCAGACACCACCTCTGCCGCGGTGGCAGGTAGCGTAGACTCGGTATATCAGTCTAGTCCCGATGATTCCAGCACCAGTATCGACTTCGACACCCATCCTCTATTGCGGAAAATACTCGGTGGAACCATTGGTGTGGGGGGCACGCTCATCGCAGTAGTAGTAGTCTTGGCCATCTTCCTCTGTGTCCTCGCTCCGTTCATCGTGCTCATCTTCCTGCTGCGCTATCTCATCAACCGTCACAACAACCGGGTGACACTCGCTGAGAAAGCCATGGAGACGGGGCAACCCATTCCCGATAACCTCAAGCCTGTAGACACCGGTTCTGCCGAGTTCTATCGCCAGAAGGGCATCAAAAACACCGCCATCGGTGTGGGCTTGTTCATCATGTTCTGGATCTGGGACTCGGGTCTGCTCATGGGCATCGGCGCCCTGGTGGCCTGTTATGGCATCGGACAGATAATCATAGGCAAGACATCTAAGTAGGGTGGATAGGTTAGAAGATATCAGCTTGGTCACACAGGTGGCTGTATTCCACAATCGGCGGGCTTTCGGCAAGCTGGTAAAGGAATATCAGGCACCTGTCAGGCGTTTCTTCCTCAGCCAGACCTTTGGCGACACGCAGCTCAGCGACGACCTCGCCCAAGACACCTTCGTCAAGGCCTACACCCGCATCGGCCAGTTTCAAGGCAAGTCGTCGTTCCTCACCTGGCTCTATCGCATCGCCTACAATGTGTACTACGACTATACGCGCAGTCATCGTCCCACCGCCGACATCGATTCTCCTACGGTTCGCACCACAGGCTCGCCAACTGTCGACAGCAACCTCAAGCTCGACCTCTATGATGCCTTGCAGCTGCTCACGCCACCCGAACGCACCTGCGTGACCTTACAGCTCATGGAGGGACAGGCCATCGACAAGATTGCCGAGATTACTGACATGCCACTCAACACCGTCAAGAGCCACCTGTCGAGGGGCAAGAAAAAGATGGCCGATTTCCTCCGGGCCAACGGCTACAGGTAAACGTCCTCCCCGAAAAATGTTAAAGACCATCTTACCGATTAATATAAGAAAGACAATGGATACAGACAACAAAAACCAAATGAGCGACGATGAACTGCTGTCACAGTTCTTCTCGGCCCACATGTCGCAACCCCAGGACAACGGTTTCTCAGAGCGGGTCATGCGACAGTTGCCGCAGCGTGCCCGAAGGATGAATAGGATATGGTCGGGCATCTGTGCCCTGCTGGCTGCAGCCCTCTTCTTGCTGTTCGATGGTGTCGACCAGTTGCGTGTCGTGGGCTCGCGGTTTGTGGGTGATGCCGTGGGTTATGTCGCATCATTCGATATCAGCGCGTTGTCCGTTGTGATGATTGTGGTGGCTTTCATCGTGCTGCTCAGCGTATTCCTGTCCAACCTGCTGCCTACTCGATGATGATGTCCACACCGTCGTCACCGTTCTTTTGCGAGTCATCCTCCTTGGTCTTGGGCTGGGGAGGATTTTTCAGTTTACCCTGCTCGTCAAACATGCCATAGGTGGTGCGCAGCACGGTGAACTCTGTGCGTCGGTTCAGCTGGTTGCATATCTCCTGGCGTTTCTCATCCATAGTCCTGACAAACTCTTCGGTCAGCACATTTCCCTCCTTCAGCCAGGGGTATTTCTCGGTCAACTTACGCTTGATGGTCTTGGGCCTCTCTTTGCCATAGCCCCTGGGTGTGAGGCGGTCGGCGGCAATGCCGTGGGCAATGAGATAGTTGACCACCGCCTCGGCACGTCGTTGCGACAGTCGCTGGTTATATTCCTTCGAGCCTTTATAGTCGGTATGGGCACTCAGTTCAATGGTTACATGCGGGTTTTCGTTTAACAAGGTCACCAGTTTGTCGAGTGCCGTCTTCGAGCTGTCGCGCAGGGTGGCCTTGTCAAAGTCGTAGAAGATATTGTCGATCAGTGTCGGGGCCGATATGTTGGCCAAGGCAAACTGCAGGGTCGTATCGCTCGACTCCTTGGGATTAACCTTAGCCCTCACCTCTTCCGTATGGTTCAGATAGCCCTTGCAGGCCGCCAGGAACAGATAGCTCACGCCCTCATCCAGCACCTTGGTGAACGACCCGTCGCTGCGAACGCTCAGTCGCTCGTTGGTGCCATCATCTCCCACCACATACACTTGTGCTGCGGGCAGTTCATAGCCCTCCATCTCGTAGACCCAGCCTTTCATCGTCTGGACGATCTCCGGATTCTCGAAGGCATAGATATGGTCCCATCCGCGCCCGTCGCCCCGGTTGCTCGAGAAGAAGCCTCGGTTATAGGGCCCCTCAAACGTCATGCCGAAGTCGTCGCCCTGCGAGTTGAGTGGGTAGCCGGGGTGGGTGAGGTGGTAGCGTCCATCTTTGCCCACCTTGGCAATAAAAATGTCGAGGCCACCGAGGCCTGGATGCCCATTGCTCGAGAAATAGAGGTCGCCGTTGGGCCTGAACGTCGGGAACGCCTCGTCGCCCTCGGTGTTGATGGGCTCCCCGAGGTTTTCCACACCGCCGAAGCCGGTTGCCGTGATGCGCACGCGCCAGATGTCGAGACCGCCCTTGCCGCCGGGCATGTCGGAGGTGAAATAAAGCCATTCGCCATCGGGCGACAGCGCGGGGTGGGCGTAGCTCGACAGCGTGTCGTTGGTGAGCTTCACCTCTGTGGCCTTGCCCCAGGCGGCATCGGCACGCGTCGACTTCACGATTTGGGCGTAGCGGGGGTAGGAGGGGTCGGTGACACACTGCGTGAGATACATCTCGCGCCCGTCGGGCGAGAAACTGCACACGCCCTCGTCGTAGGCTGTGTTCAGGCCTCCTGTCACGGCCTCGGGGCGGCTCCACTTGCCCTTATCGTCTTTCTCTGACATGAAGATATCGCCAGGTTTGGTGCCTGTGATGCCGCTGAGCCCGTCGCCCTGCGCCTCGTTGCGGCTGGAAGTGAAATAGAGCTGGCTGTAGGTGTCGCCAAAGAGCATGGGCGAGTATTCGGCGCGACGTGAGTTGAACACGTCCATGCGCTTCACCGTGTAACGACTGCCTTGTTCCTTGATGCCCGCGGCTTCACGGGCTGCCTGGAGGCCTGTCTGCGCCAGGGCATTGTCGGGAAACGAGTCGAGCACGTTCTGAAACTCCTGTGCCGCCTCCTTGTAGCTTCCGTCCTTCATCAGCAACTGTGCCAATGCCAAGTGCATGCTATTGTCGGCCTGGTTATATCTGATGGCGTTGCGGTAAGCCGCAATACCTTTCTGTGCTTGCAGGCTACGGTTGTAGCACCATGCCATTTTAGCAGCGATCTTTCCGCGCTTGTCGCGCTCCTTGGGTGGTGTCTTCTGGTAAGCCTGCTTGAACTCGTTCGCCGCGTCATAATACTCGCCCAGGGCGAGATATTTCTCACCCCGCTTCATGTTGCGGTCGGCTCCGCAGCCTGTGGCAAGCCATGTTGTCATGGCCACAAGGGCCCATATCATTGTGTTTCGTAGATACCTGTTCATCATGGGATAAACGAACTTGTGAACAAAATATTATGTAAATGAATGGTTATAACAGCCTTCTCATTAACATAACAGAAATGCCCAGCACCGGTGGAGGGCTGGGCATCTTTACTTTTTTGCAGTTGAATTGTTTATTGGTTGTTCACCTGAATGATCTTCGTCTTGGGCAGGTTTTTGTTGCGCAGGTTGGTGACGGTGACCACCGACTGTGCCAAATTGATAAAGGCCTGTCCGGTCACCGTATCTACTTGCGTGGCTGCAGGTGTGCCTTTGTCGCTGTTCTCGCAGATGCTCTGCACAATGGGAATCTGGGCCAGCAGGGGGCATCCCATTTCCTCGGCCAGTAGCTTGCAGCCGTCTTTGCCGAAGATATAGTATTTGTTCTCAGGCAGTTCGGCCGGTGTGAACCATGCCATGTTCTCCACCAATCCGAGGATGGGCACGTTGACCTTGTCGTTGCGATACATGTCTATGCCCTTGCGCGCGTCGGCGAGCGCCACCTTCTGCGGTGTGGAGACGATCACCGCACCCGTGATGGAGAGCGTCTGAAGCAGGGTGAGGTGGATGTCGGAGGTGCCGGGAGGGGTGTCGAGGATGAAATAGTCGAGCTCGCCCCAGTTGGCATCGGTGATGAGCTGCTTGAGAGCCGAGGTGGCCATGCCGCCTCGCCATACGGTGGCCGTGTCGGGATCGACGAAGAAACCGATGCTCAGCAGCTTGACACCATATTTCTCGATGGGCTCAATGAGCGTGCGGCCGTCTACCTCGACCGAGTAGGGGCGTTCGCTCTCCACGCCAAACATCTTGGGCATGGAGGGACCGAAGATGTCGGTGTCGAGCAGTCCCACCTTATAGCCCAGCTTGGCCAGGGCGATGGCCAGGTTGGCCGACACGGTGCTCTTGCCCACGCCGCCCTTGCCCGAGCTCACGGCAATGATGTTCTTGACCTGCGGCAGCAGCTTGCCCACCTTGGGGCGCGGTGCCGACTTAAACTCGGTCTCGATGGTCACCTCCACCTCTTTGCCCACATGGTAGTGGATAGCTGCCTCGGCCGCCTTGACGGTAGACTTGAGGAAGGGGTCTGTCTCGCGCGGAAACAGCAGCACGATTTTCACGGCCATGCCGTTGATGCTGGGTGTATCGGCCAGCATCTCACTCTCTATCAGGTTTTTCTTTGTTCCTGCATACGTCACCGTCGCCAAGGCGTCAGTGATCATTTTTGGATATATTGTCATAATAAAAGGATGTTTATATCATTGATGATAGACTGCAAAAATACCTATTATCTGTCTAAATTACAAATAAAAACTAAATAATTTCAGTTTCCATCGCCTTTTTGCTAACTTTGTAGACAACGATGGGATGGCCTAGACCGGGTTATCCTGCGAAACCCAAACAAATGATGATAAAAAAGATATTGATCGTGACGCTGCTGGCCTTGCCGCTGGCGGCCGGCGCCAAGGAGATGGCTTGGTATGCGGGAGGACATGTGAGCTATGCGGTGCAGAAGAGCTATGCCCCCGTGGTGGCCAAGGCCCTGGATATGTTTGAGGCCGACATGCAGGCCGTGACGGGCAAGGCCGCCTATAGCAAGGCCGATGCCAAGGTTGAGATCTATCAGCTCGATATGACCAACAACAAAGAGATGAAGGCCTTGGACGGCTATGGCGTGCCCTACGGCAAGTTCATCACCCGCAAGGAGGCCTTCTGGATGGGTGTGCGTCGTGGCAAACTCATTGTGGTGGGCAGCGATGCCCGCGGTACGGCGTATGGCATTCTTGAACTGTCGCGTATGGCAGGGGTGTCGCCGTGGATATGGTGGGGGGATGTGCAGCCCGAGCGCAAGCAGCGCCTCACCATCGACGACCGCTTCGAGACCCTGCAAAGCCCGTCGGTGGAATACCGCGGCATATTTATCAACGATGAAGACTGGTCGAGCAGGCCTTGGAGCCACAATACGGCAGACCGCCGGCTCAAGGCCGGACAGATGGGACCGGGCTACTACCACCGCCTCTTCGAGCTGATGCTGCGTCTGCGTGCCAACATGCTGTGGCCTGCCATGCACGAAGGCACGGCACCCTTCTTCAGCGTGAAGGGCAACCGCGAGGTGGCCGACTCGTTTGCCATCGTGGTGGGGTCGTCGCATTGTGAGCCGATGCTCAGGAATAACGTGAGCGAGTGGGATGAGAAGAAAGACGGCGCGTTTAATTTTATAGCCAACCGCACGCGCGTGGAAGACTACTGGAGGACTCGTGTGCGCGAGACGGTGGGTATGGATGCCCTTTACACCCTGGGCATGCGCGGCATTCACGACGGCAATATGCTGGGGGTGAAGACGGCTGGCGAGAAGCTGAATGGCCTGCAGAGCGTCATCAAGTCGCAGCGTGCCATGCTGGCCAAGGAACTGGGCAGGAATATCAGGCAGGTGCCGCAGGTGTTCATTCCCTATAAAGAGGTGCTGGAGGTGTATGAGTCGGGGCTCAATGTTCCTGATGATGTGGCGTTGATGTGGTGTGACGACAACTATGGTTATCTGACGCGCCTCTCCAATGAGGCCGAACAACGGCGGATCGGCGGCGGAGGTGTGTATTACCACCTGAGCTACTGGGGCAGGCCGCACGACTACCTCTGGCTGACCACCACGCAGCCAGGCCTGGTATGCCAGCAGATGCAGCAGGCCTGGGCCCACCACGACCGCAGGGTGTGGGTCGTCAATGTCCACGACCCCAAGGTGGCCGCCTATCAGCTCAGCCTTTTCATGGATATGGCCTGGAACATCAGCAGCGTGCGCCCCGAGGCCGTCAGCCGACACCTGGAAGCATGGCTGGTGCAACAGTTTGGCTCTCGGGCGGGGCAGCGGCTACTCAAACCTATGACGGCATTCTACCGGTTGACAGGTGTGCGCAGACCAGAGTTTATGGCATGGAGCCAGGTAGAACTCGACAAGAAGCACTTTGAGCGCGGACTGTCGCCTGTGCAGGATACGGAGTTTAGCGCCGATGAGTTTGGTAACGAGTTGGAACGCTATCTGGCTGATTATGAGCAGGTGAAGCGTGAGGTTGATGCCGTGGAGCGTGACCTGAGACCTGAGCTGAAAGATGCGTTCTTTGCCGCAATCAAATATCCGGTGTATGCCTCGGCGGCGATGGCCGTCAAACAGCTGCAGGCGCAAGAGGCCCGTCATATCGGGCGAAAAGAGAAGTTCCACCGCGATGAGGATGCGCTGGAGTCGGCCGTGAGGAGCTGGAACGCTTATCAGGAAATCATCCGGCTCACCGACGAATACAACAACCGGCTGGCCGGAGGCAAGTGGAAAGGACTGATGGATATGTCGCCGCGCAACCTGCCGGTGTTTCAGGCACCGGTGTTGCCCGACCAGCTTACAGCCGAGGAAATCAAGAAATACAATACCTACAAGCCCTTGCCATCGAAGCTGGAGACCGACGGATGTGTGGTGAACAATGCCTGCGACTTTGCCCGTGCCAGCGACGGAGCAACCCTCGTGGATATGCTGGGCCACTCGATGAAGGCCGTGGCGCTGCCCAAGGGTGGCAGTCTGACCTATAACTTCTATGCCGGGGATGGAAATGCGGTGCTGCGAACGGCCATGATACCCACCCAGCCACTCGACGGGGGCGACCTGCGCTATTCGGTCAGCATTGACGGACAGGAGCCGGTGGTCTATTCGCTCAAGGAAGAATACAGGTCGGAGCGTTGGAAGACAAACGTCATGCGCGGACAGGCCTTGCGGTCTGAGAATATCAGACTGTCGGCCGGCAGCCACACGCTCGTCATTACGGCCCTCGACGACAACATCATCGCAGACCAATGGATGATCGACTATGACACCGACCGCATGTTCTATATGTTTCCGGTGAAGGCTGCATATTAGTTTGTTGGTGGGTTGGCTTGTTGGAGGGTTGGCGAATTGGTTTGTAGATGCGATGGCGCTGCCATACGATGAAGGCACAACGATGCGGGTGCCTATACATAGCTCCTAAACTCCCATAACCCCTTTATCCTTTAGCTTGAAGCCAAGATAGAGAAAGTGCTTCGGCTTCAAGCACATTCTGCTTCGAGTCGAAGCACGTCCTACTTCGACTTGAAGTACATTCTGTTTCGAGTCGAAGCAGTTGCTGCATCCACTTGAAGCAGCACTTGTATCCGGCAATATGGGGAAGTCTGGGGGATGTCGTCGCGAGATGTCAGCTATTTGTTCGCGGCTTGAAAAAGATGGTACGTGAGAGTAGGGGGGGGAGTGGGGGCGTGTTGGCCACCCTTCTTTACTACAGTAAGGGGGATGGGTATCTCCCGCCCGACGTTTGCTCAAGCCACTCGTTGTGACACACGCTTGGTAAGAGGGTCTCAGCAGCCTGATGCGGTACCAAGCCACTGAGGGCTGCGCTCTTATTTGGCAGTGTCTTTGCTGCTTCGCTTGCTGCGGTGATAACTGCGATACTCGTCGAGGGGAATCTCTACGTCGGGTTCTGACAACTCGCCTGCCTTGGGCAGGTGGAAACGCAGGTAGCGGATGTTCAGGCCCCGTTCGATCCACATCGACTCGTAGTAGGTCTGGATGGTCAGGAGGGGTGAGCCGGTGAGCACAGCTGGGGTATGATGGTACAGGTCGTCGGTGCTCACCTCCACGGGCAGGTGGTTGTGACCAACCATATACAGGGTGTAGGTGAAGAGGAAATTGGAGTCGGTCTTCAGATGTATCAGTCCTCCGTCTACCAGGAACCGGCGGTAGCGCTCCATGAAGAATGTGGAGGTGAGACGCTTGTGGGGGTTCTTCATCTGTGGGTCAGAGAAGGTGAGCCAGATTTCCTGTACCTCGTCCTCGGCGAAGAAGCGGTCGATGATCTCTATGCTCGTGCGCAGGAAAGCCACGTTGGGCAAGTCTTGCTCCAAGGCGAGCTTGGCACCCGTCCACATGCGCGAGCCTTTGATGTCCACACCGATAAAGTTGATATTGGGAAACAGTTTGGCCAGTCCTACCGTGTATTCGCCTTTGCCACAGCCCAGCTCCAGGATGATGGGGTTGGCGTTGTGGAAATACTCCTCGCGCCAGTGGCCTTTCATGGTGAACGGCACATTGTCGACCACAGAGAACGGATACTCGAAGACGTTTTTCATGGTCTTCATTTCTGCAAACTTAGCTAATTTTCCTTTACCCATATCATGTTTTGTTTTCCTTTTCGATGCGGTTTCGGGCCTGTGTCCCGACACTTTTCGAGAAGTGGGTGCAAAGGTACAACAAAAACTCTGCTCGTGCAATGAAACGGCAGGTTATGTAGCCATACAACTTATGTAGGCTGCAAAAATGAAAAGAAATTTAAGTTTCAGGTCAACAAAAGTGCATAATAGAGGCATGGAAGTTTCTGTGTGTAGCCGAAAATTTATCTTATTTCCTTTGGGAGTAAAGAAAATATTTATAACTTTGCCATCGATAAACTCCGGGGAGAAATCCGGAAGAGGGGTGCCGAAACGAAAGAAGTAAGCTGAGATCATACCCGTATGACCTGATGCAGGTAATGCTGCCGTAGGAATTGCGCTTGACAAAAGTAGCGTTTATCGTTCTGTCGATTGATGTGCCTCTCTTAAATCATTTTGTATTTGAGTGAGGCATGAATTATATGATTACTTTGACTATTGCTGGGTCTGACTGCAGCGGAGGCGCTGGCATTCAGGCCGACATCAGGACCTTATCGGCCTTGGGATGCTATGCGGCATCGGCTATCACCGCTGTCACGGTGCAGGACACGCGTGGCGTAGAGTCTGTCCACGCTGTTGCGCCGGCTGTGGTTGCTGCGCAGGTGAAGGCCGTGATGGACGACCTGCACCCCCAGGCGGCGAAGGTGGGGATGGCGGTCGACGGCCCTATGGTGAAGGCTATTGCCGAAGCCCTGGATGGTGCCCACTTCCCCATTGTGGTCGACCCCGTGATGGTGGCTACCTCGGGCGACCGACTGTTGCAGGTCGATGCCCTGGAGGCCATGCGCCACTCATTGGTGCCACGGGCTACCCTGCTCACGCCCAACCTGCCCGAGGCGGAGGCTCTGGCCGGCATGACCATCGCCGACAATGCCGATGCTGACGAAGCTGCACGCCGCATCCTGGCCATGGGTTGCCAGGCCCTGCTCATCAAAGGCGGTCATCGGGCTGGGGCATACAAGACCGACCGACTCTATGTGCCGGGACACGACGTGGTGGTATATACCGGGCAGACGGTAGACACCCGTAACACCCACGGCACAGGGTGTACCCTGTCGGCAGCCATCACGGCTTATCTGGCACGAGGACTCAGGCTCGAGGAGGCGGTGGGAGCCGCCCGCCACTACCTGCAGCAGGCGCTTGAGGCCGGTGCCGAGATTGTCGTAGGACATGGGCATGGACCGGTGAACCATTTGTTTAATCCCGAAAGACTGATCATCAAATGAAGACGATATACTATATTAGCCACGCCATCGCCCATCTTTCACAGCTCGACGGCATTGCCGCGGCCCTGGAAGGTGGTTGCCGGTGGATACAACTTCGCATGAAAAACACAGACGATGCGACGTTCTGCCGCACGGCTCAGGAAGCAATGGCACTGTGCCGGCAGTATGGTGCCCGACTGATACTCGACGACCGTGTCCACCTGGTGAAGAGGGTTGGTGCCGACGGCGTGCACCTGGGTCTTGCCGATATGCCTGTTGGCGAGGCCCGTCGCTTACTCGGCAGACACCACATCATCGGCGCCACGGCCAACACACTTGACCAGGCCCTCGCCGCTGTGGCAGCCGGAGCCGACTACTTAGGGTGTGGTCCGTTCAGGTTTACCACAACGAAAGAAAAGCTGGCACCACTGCTCGGCTTGGAGGGCTATCGCCGCATCCTATCGGGACTGCGCAACCAAGGGGTGGACATTCCTGTGGTGGCCATAGGAGGTATTCGTCTGGATGATATCGCTGCCATTCTGGCTACCGGGGTGCAAAGCATCGCGGTGAGTGGTGCGGTGACAGGTGCCGCCGATCCTGTCGAGGCCATGCGCAGGCTGATGATGGAGCTTGAACGAGTTTTGGGATAAGGAATATAAATAACTACCAATCAATAAGTTATCTATTATTTATGGACAAGAACTTTAAGATCAGTTATCCATCTTCGCAGAAGGTCTACATGCGCGGGCAACTCTACCCTGATCTGCGGGTAGGTATGCGACAAGTGAACCTTACTCCCACTGTGACCGTGGTCGACGGTAAGAAAGTGGCTGAGGAGAACGCACCGGTGATGGTCTACGACACCAGTGGCCCCTACAGCGACCCCGATTTCGATATACAGCCCGGAGGGGGGCTGCCCGCCCTGCGCCGCCCGTGGACCGATGGACGCCAAGGCACACTCATGGAATGTGCCCGCCGAGGCGTCATCACCCAGGAAATGGAATATGTGGCCATTCGCGAGAACATGGACTGCGCCACCCATGGCATCGAGACCCACATCACACCAGAGTTTGTGAGGCAAGAGATTGCAGAGGGTCGCGCCGTGATACCGGCTAATATCAACCATCCCGAGGCCGAGCCGATGATTATCGGCACCCGCTTCTCAGTCAAGATTAATGCCAATATCGGCAATTCGGCACTGTCTTCAGGCATCGACGAGGAGGTGGAGAAAGCCGTATGGAGCTGCAAATGGGGTGGGGACACCATCATGGATCTCTCGACAGGACCCGACATCCATCAGACGCGGGAGTGGATCCTGCGAAATAGTCCGGTGCCGGTTGGTACGGTGCCGATGTACCAGGCCTTCGAGAAAGTGAACGGCAAGGTGGAGGACCTGACCTGGGATATATTCAGAGACACCCTTATTGAACAATGTGAGCAGGGTGTCGACTATTTCACCATCCATTGTGGCATCAGACTGCATAATGTACACCTGGCCGTGGGGCGGCTCACGGGCATGGTAAGCCGGGGCGGCAGCATCATTTTTAAGTGGTGCCAGATACACCAGCAGGAGAGTTTTCTTTATACCCATTTCGATGACATCTGCGACATCTGCCACCGCTATGACGCCGCTCTGTCGCTGGGCGACGGTCTGCGGCCGGGAAGCATCTATGATGCCAACGACGAAGCGCAGTTTGCAGAACTCGACACTATGGGCGAACTGGTGCAGCGGGCATGGGCCAAGGGTGTGCAGGCATTCATCGAAGGCCCCGGGCATGTACCCATGCACAAGATTCGGGCCAATATGGACCGACAGATTGAGAAATGCCACGGCGCACCGTTCTACACCCTCGGGCCGCTCGTCACCGACGTGGCACCGGGCTACGACCATATCACCAGCGCCATCGGGGCAGCGATGATCAGTTGGATGGGTACGGCCATGATCTGCTATGTCACGCCGAAGGAACACTTGGCCCTGCCCGACCGGGAGGATGTGCGCACAGGGGTGGTGACCTACAAGCTGGCCGCCCATGCCGCCGACATTGCCAAAGGCCATCCCGGTGCCATGCTGCGCGACAACGCCCTGTCGAAGGCGCGCTACGAGTTCAGATGGAAAGACCAGTTCAACCTCTCGCTCGATCCCGAGCGGGCGATGGAATACTACAAGACCTCGAACGAGGTGGGGGGAAAGTATTGCACCATGTGTGGCCCCCACTTCTGTGCCATGAGAATCTCGCAGACACTTGGGCAGGTGCCAGAAGAAGAAACGACATGTCAAACCCTATAATAACAACCAAAATGATTGAGACACAAGTATCTAAAGGAATTATCAAGACCTATTTCGACAAACTGCAGCGTAACCTCGACCTCGACGTGGCCATCGTGGGTGGCGGTCCTTCGGGCATCGTGGCTGCCTATTATCTGGCTAAGGCTGGCCTGAAGGTGGCCCTGTTCGACCGCAAGCTCTCGCCCGGCGGAGGCATGTGGGGTGGCGCCATGATGTTCAACCAGGTGGTGGTGCAAGACGAAGCCATGCCCATCATCAATGAGTTTGGCATTGGTGCCGAGGCCTTTGAGGATGGCCTTTACACGGTAGACTCGGTGGAGAGCACCTCGTCGCTGCTCTATCACGCGGTGCATGCCGGTGCCACGCTGTTCAACTGCTACTCGGTGGAGGATGTGGTGTATAAGAACAACGCTGTGGCCGGCATCGTGGTCAACTGGACACCCGTGCTGCGCGAGGGCATGCATGTAGACCCGCTCAACATCATGGCCAAATGTGTCATCGACGGCACAGGCCACGACAGCGAGATCTGCAAGGTGGTGGCACGCAAGAATGGCGTGCGGCTGGACACGGCCACTGGTGGCGTGGTGGGCGAGCGGTCGCTCGACGTCATCGAAGGTGAGCACCAGGTGGTGGAAGGAACTAAGGAAATCTATCCCGGCCTCTATGTCTGCGGCATGGCCTCGTCGGCAGTGAGCGGCACTCCCCGCATGGGACCGATCTTTGGCGGCATGTTGCTCTCCGGACAAAAGGTGGCTCGGCTCATCATTGACAGACTGGGCAAATGATGAAGCTCATTGCTGTGACCTCACCCCACTTTATAGAGCATGAGGCTGAGCGCATCGAGAGGTTGTTGGAGTGTGAGGGATTCTGGGCTGTGCACCTGCGCAAGCCCGGAGCCTCGCGGGCCGACTGTGTGCGGCTGCTCGACCGATTGCCGGAGTCGTGTGTGCGGCGCATTGTGGTCAACGACCACTTTGACCTCATCCACGACTATCCGTTGATGGGCATTCACCTCAACCGCCGCAACCCCGCATTGCCTCCAGGCTATGCGGGGCAGCGGTCGTGCTCGTGTCACACGCTGGCGGAGGTGAGTCAATGGAAACCCGAGATGGACTATGTGTTTCTGAGTCCAATCTTTGACAGTATCTCCAAGTCGGGCTATCATTCGGCCTTCACGCTGGAGGTGTTGCAACAGGCAGCTGCGCACAACATTATAGACGAAAAAGTGGTGGCTTTGGGCGGAGTGACTCCAGACAAGGTTAAGTGGCTGCGCCAGATAGGATTCGGAGGTGCAGCGATGTTGGGTGCCGTGTGGGGAGAAAAATGATAGGACATTCAAAAATAGATTATTATAATTTGTGAATGTCGTCAAAATGGCTTAACTTTGCAGAAAATCATTCACTATTTTCACCTTATAGGCGAAGGCTGCTATCAACTTATCAAAAAACTACCCATGGTAAAAACTTTCGGAAAATTAACGCTTATCCTCTGGGGACTTGTGTTTGTCCTCGTCATGTTGAACAATCGTAAACAAGCGAGTGGGGTGGTATATAGTGAGTTCGACTATGAGGCTGAGTATTATTCTCCAAGTCTATTGCAAGGTAACCATGGCGCAACCATGAATGAGGGCTCAGACTATGACGGCCAGGTACTCGAATATAAGAATGCCATGAAAGAAGACCGCCTACAGCGGTTGAATCCGAAGGTACATTGAGAATGGGCAGCGTTTTCTCGTGTTGCTGGCTAGGAGATGTATGACCAAGCTACCCTAGGCCAGACGAGGATTTATCATTTTTCCATGGGTTGGATGTTTTTCTTGGCCCATTCTGTCAGACCTATTATATAAGGTATAAGCGTAAGCCCACGTTCGGTGAGCGAATATTCCACACGAGGCGGCACTTCCGGATAAATCTTCCGGGAAATTAAGTCCAGACGTTCCAAGTTGCGCAGTGTGGCCGACAACATTTTGGGCGAGCAGTCTTGAACGGCATTCTTTATCTCAGTGTATCTGAGGGCTCGGCCACCATTGGAATAAATCGTATAAAGAAGAATAAATGACCATTTGTCACCAAACTGGTTGACAACTTGTCGTATGGGACAAGTCTTATATTCTGTATTTGTCGAAGATGCTGCCATTACCAAAAGTATTAATATGGTGCAAAGTTATAAGATAGATAGTAGATTTCTAAAAGATACCGCGTTAATTAGAGTTAAAGGCGTTGCGCAAAATGTCGTTGCAGGCCAATTTCTACTTTTTTGTAACTATGTTTTATCCTTGTAACCTCTTGTCGGATTCGATAAATTCACTTAACTTTGCAATAAGAGTTTGAAATATTTACAAACGTAGATGTGCCTCTTTTTCTATAAAGATAGAGGGTCATGGCACAATGTTTGGATATTTATTTCCATGAAGTCCCTACTCATAAGGATGTGGGGCATTACGGCAAACGTCGTGATATGATAGAATCAAGTTAAAATGTATAATTAAAGAATAGGAGAATTGATCATGAAATTAGAGAAAGACTTCTTGAGAAATCCTGACTTGGGATTGGTGTTGCTAAGACTGAGCGTTGGTGGATTAATGCTTTTCCACGGTGTGCATAAGTTAGTAGGTGGTGTGGGCATGATTGGCGACATGCTGGCCCAGATAGGCCTCCCTTCTTTTATCGCCTATGGTGCTTTGTTTGCTGAGGTGGTAGCTTCGCTGATGATTGTTGTGGGTGTGTGGACCCGCGCCGCAGCTGCCGTGATGGTGGGCAACATGATCGTAGCCATACTCATGGCACATCTTGGACATATTTTTTCGCTGGACCCGATGACTGGCGGTTGGGCAATAGAACTGCCAATGCTCTACCTGCTCGGTGCTGCTGCACTGTGCTTTACGGGTGGTGGTAAATATGCCATCACACGCAACGACGTGTTCAGTTGATTGGTGAGGCAGACAAGGCCTGAGGACCAGGTCAAGATGAGAGGACACACAATATCATTTATTAGAAAAAGAACATAGATTATGAAAAAAATAGTTTTAGCCCTGATGATGCTGATGTCAGCATGGGGAATCCAGGCACAGACTGGAAAATGGGTGAACGATGCCGCCCATACACGCATCGGATTTGAGATCTCACATGCCGGACTGTCTCTCGTGAGTGGTCGTTTTACAGACTTCGACATCGACGTAGATGCTGCCGGCAAGAATCTGCTCGATACTAAGATTGTGGCCACAATCAAGACCAATAGCGTGAAGACCGGAATAGAAGCACGTGACAACCACCTCAAGACTGCAGACTTCTTTGAAGTGGACAACTATCCTACGATGGTGTTCAAGAGCACCCGTATATCGGCCAAGACAAAGAACACTGGCAAGATTTATGGCACGTTGACCATCAGGGATGTCACCAAGCCAGTGGTGCTTGACGCCACACTCATCGCCAAGAAGGTGAGTCCGATGTCGAAAGTACTCACGGCCGGGTTCCGTCTGAAAGGAAAGATCAAGCGGTCGGACTTCAATTTTGGTCCGAAATACCTGCCAGAGATTATTGGCAACGATGTAACCATTATCATTGACGGGGAGTTTTCGCCCGCGAGCAAGTAAGCAACACGTCAATGTGTGCTGTACAGATAAAAGAGATCGCCCGGTTTGCTTTGGCATGCCGGGCTTCTTTGTTGTATGTTGCAAGGTAAGTCATATTATTTTTACGTATTTTAATCATATTTCAACATTTCTTTGTACTTTTGTAGCGTTTTTTACGCAACTGTTTTTCAAACCACCTTACGACTCCATACAGAAATGAAAATGGAAACCCTATCAAGTACAAAGAAAACTATTGTTGGCGTACAGTTTCTTTTCGTTGCTTTCGGGGCAACGGTTCTTGTGCCATTACTTGTCGGTATCAATCCATCGACAGCACTCTTCACCGCCGGACTCGGCACATTCATCTTCCATTTTGTGACCAAGGGCAAGGTTCCCATCTTCTTGGGGAGCTCGTTTGCTTTCATTGCCCCTATCATCTCTGCTACAGAACAATGGGGGCTACCGGGCACGTTGGCAGGTCTGACCAGCGTGTCGCTTGTGTATTTTGTGATGAGTGCCTTGGTAAAATGGCAGGGTAGGCACTTGTTGGACCGTGTGTTTCCGCCCGTCGTCATTGGCCCAGTGATCATCCTCATTGGGTTGTCATTGTCGGGCAGTGCAGTGAACATGGCCAAGACCAACTGGGCGCTGGCATTCATCTCCTTGGTGACCGCCATCTTGGTGCTGACTTTTGCCCGCGGGCTCCTGAAACTCGTACCCGTGATTTGTGGCATCATCGTAGGTTATATTGCAGCCACCTTGATGGGTTTAGTAGACTTTTCGGCGGTGCAGGCCGCACCTTGGATTACTAATCCAGTATCCTTGTCTACCATTACTCACTTTGAATGGGCTCCTTTCTTATATATGATCCCTGTGGCAATAGCGCCCGTCATAGAACATATTGGCGACGTATATGTGGTGAGTGCCGTTGCCGACAAGGACTTTGTGAGCAACCCAGGTTTGCATCGCACGATGCTGGGCGATGGACTAGCCTGCCTGGCATCTGCCTTCCTTGGTGGTCCTCCCGAGACCACCTATTCAGAAGTAACGGGTGCCATGTCGATCACCAAGGTCACCAGTCCCGCCGTGATCCGTATCTCTGCAGCCACGGCACTGGTTTTCTCGGTCATCGGTAAGCTGAGTGCCCTGCTGCAGTCGATCCCACAGGCCGTGCTGGGAGGAATCATGCTCCTGCTTTTTGGTACCATTGCCAGCGTGGGTGTGCAGAACCTCATTCAGTATAAGGTGGATATGAACGACACACGGAATGTCATCATCATATCGGTTACTCTTACCATGGGCATCGGTGGAGCTGTGTTGTCGGCCGGTAGTTTTGCCTTGTCGGGCATTGGCTTGTCGGCCATCGTTGGCGTGGTGCTTAACCTGCTACTGCCCCAGACCAAGTGTGCGAAGGACGACAATCGTTGACATCCATCAGCCAACAACTAACAAACCAACAAACCATTAGTTCCAGAAATAATTACGATGAAAAGAATCTTTTTGTCCTGCATGTTTGTAATCGCCTATGTCGTTACTGGCCATGCGCAGAATCTACAGTTGCACTACGATCTTGGTCATTCGCTCTATGATGACCTCACTTCTCGACCAAGTGTGACCACAACTTTCGAGATGTTCAAGCCCGACAAGTGGGGGAGTACATTCACTTTTACCGACATCGACTACCAGCGCGACGGCGTTGCCGGAGCATACTGGGAACTTGCCCGCGAGTTCAATCTCACCCACAACAAGCAGTGGGCGGCGCATATAGAGTATAATGGCGGTTTGACTTCGAACGAGGAGACCTGGAATGCCACACGTTTCCAGCATGCCTTCTTAGCTGGTGGTGCGTGGAACTGGCACAGCGGCGATTTCTCTAAGACCTTCTCTCTACAGGTTATGTATAAGTATTACTTCAAGAATCGTCACTATGGTGCCCATCCCTTCAATGGTTTTCAGATTACGGAGGTATGGGGCTTGCAAATGGCTAATAACCTATTTACCTTCAGTGGTTTCTGTGATTTGTGGTACGATCCCAATGTCAAGGGCAATCTTATCTTATTGTCTGAGCCGCAGTTGTGGGTGAACATCAACGCCCTCAAAGGCATGGAGGGGATAAACCTGAGTCTTGGCACGGAGGTGGAGCTGTCTAACAACTTTGTGTGGAACGACAAGGGACAGCACAATAAGTTTTACGCTATCCCGACACTTGCCGCCAAATGGACGTTCTAATGTTTTGGATAATCTAGTAATATTACACATCAATCAATATGTTAAAACGACTACTGGGCTTCGACCCTTCTACGATGAAGATGCGCACCGAGGTTATTGCCGGTGCTACCACTTTTCTGACGATGAGTTATATCCTTGCTGTGAACCCTTCCATCCTGTCATCTACAGGTATGGACAAAGGAGCACTCTTCACGGCAACTGCCATCGCCTCGGCCATTGCCACATTACTGCTGGCGTTCATGGCCAAGCTGCCTTTTGCTCAAGCACCCTCGATGGGTCTCAATGCCTTTTTTGCCTACACCCTTTGTCAGGCCATGGGATATAGTTGGCAGCAATCGCTGGCCATTATGCTCATTGAGGGTGTGCTTTTTATTGCCATCACTTTCTTCAATGTGCGTGAACTCATCCTCAACAGCATCCCGCAGAATTTGCGCTTTGCCATCTCTGCAGGAATCGGCATGTTCATTGCGTTTATCGGACTGAAGAACTCGGGCATTATTGTGGCCAACCCTGCCACTTTCGTGTCACTCGGTACCTTCACACCTACCGCCATTTTGGGTGTCATTGCTATCGTGCTGAGCGGTGTGCTCGTTGCTCGTAAGGTGAAGGGAGCCTTGTTCTATGGTATCATCATCGCCACGCTGGCTGGCATACCATTGGGAGTCACAGTGTTTCCAAAGGGTTGGTTCCCGGTGTCGGCACCTCATTCGCTGTCGCCCATCTTTTGTCAGTTCGACTTTAAAGACTTCTTTACCCTGCAGACTATCCTGGTGCTTTTCTCACTGCTCATGGTCAACATTTTCGATACTGTGGGTACGCTGGTGGGGCTTTCTGAAAAGACGGGTATCGTGAAGGCTGATGGCACGATTCCCCATGTAAAAGAGGCTATGATGAGTGATGCCATCGGCACTACTTGCGGGGCCATGCTCGGTAGCAGCACCATCACCACTTATGTTGAAAGTGCATCGGGCATTGCCGAGGGCGGACGTTCAGGTATGACCTCATTTGTCACCGGCTCACTCTTCCTCGTGTCTCTGCTGTTGTCGCCTATCTTCTTGTTAATCCCTAGTGCGGCAACCAGTGGTGCACTGGTGCTAGTGGGTGTGCTGATGCTGGAATCGGTGAAAAAGATTGACTTGGCCGATGTCAGCGAGGCTTTCCCTGCATTCATCACGATGATTACTATGGTGCTGTGCTATTCCATAGCCGACGGTATCTGTCTGGGCATTCTGAGCTTTGTCATTATCAAGATTTGCACGGCACAGTGGAAGGCCCTCAATGCCACATTGGTGGTATTGTCTATCTTGTTTATCATCAACTTTATTTTCAAATAAACGGTGATTTCGATTGGCTGTATGCGTGGGTGTTGGCTCTGACAAAGCTAATTAAAATCCCCCATATAATTATAGTAGACGAAGAGATATTCTACTGGGCAGAGGTGGAGAAACGAAGGTGATTTCCTTCGTGCTCCACCTTTGTCGATTGAGTGGATAGTCAGAATCATTCGATCAGTCAGAAAACTTAGTTGGTATAGTTGCCGAAAATGGGCAGCTCTGGCATGTGATTCGGCCGTTTTCAGGCAGCCGCACGGCAGTTCACCTGCCTCCAGAGCACCGCGATGCCACAAAGGAATGGCCTATGGGCTGTCAAGCTTCGAGTCGAACCACGGTCTGTTTCGAGTTGAAGCACGGTCTGTTTCGAGTCGAATCAAACTCTGCTTCGAGTCGAACGACACTTCGGGAAGCATGCGCTGTGTGTACGTCGGCAATGGTGCCGTGGCACGAAACATATCGAACGGGCTTGCCTGAAGGCCGAATGGCAAGAAAAACAGGCCACATAGCCCGGTCACCCTCCATAGGATCCACCCGGTCGTCAAGCCGTTGGTGGGTCAGTACAGCGCGGGTGAGAGATATTGGTTACTGCCGGTACAGGCTGCCGGAGCGGCTGGTGTGGCAAGCGACGGCTCGCGTCGGGTTTCCCTACTGAGTCAATCATTCCCTCTTGTAGATAATGATTTGAGACAAGCCGTTGTTATCTTGCTTGCCTCATCCGAGTTTTCCACTCGCTTCTTTTCTTCTCTCTCTCATTCTTTTCTCCTTTCACTTCTTTCTGCATTCTTCGATTCTTCCCTCTTCTCCCATTACTTAGAAATATACACTTTTTAACTCGCGTGGGCCATTCTTTTTGTCAATATTTAGTAAATTTGCATGATATGAGTGAACCATTGGCAGAACGTATGCGTCCTCGGACGCTTGATGATTATGTAGGACAGGAACACCTTGTGGGGCAGGGGGCTGTGCTGAGAAGGATGATTGAGTCGGGGCATATTTCGTCATTCATCCTCTGGGGACCGCCTGGAGTTGGAAAAACAACGCTGGCCCAGATTATTGCAGGAATGCTGAAGGTACCATTTTTCACGCTGAGTGCAGTGACCAGTGGCGTTAAGGATGTGCGCGAGGTCATCGATAAGGCGCGGCAAGGACGGTTCTTCAACGCTGAGTCGCCCATTCTCTTCATCGATGAGATTCACAGGTTCTCCAAGTCGCAGCAAGACTCGCTGCTGGGGGCTGTGGAGCGTGGGGTTGTGACGCTCATTGGTGCCACCACAGAGAATCCTTCCTTCGAGGTTATCAGACCCTTGCTTTCTCGTTGCCAGCTCTACGTGTTGAAGCCACTCGACTCGGATGGCCTCATGAAGATCCTCAACCGTGCTATCACTGAGGACTTGGAGCTGAAGAACAAACACTTCACCGTAGAGGAGACGGGGGCACTATTCAGGTTCAGTGGCGGCGACGCGCGAAAATTGCTCAACATCCTGGAACTGGTGGTAGAGGCTACCGATGGCGACCAAGTGGTGATCAACAACCAAGTGGTGGAAGATCGGCTGCAGCAGACCCCACTGGCTTATGATAAGGACGGTGAGATGCACTACGACATCATTTCGGCATTTATCAAGAGTATCCGTGGCTCCGATCCAGATGCTGCGCTCTACTGGATGGCCCGCATGATAGAGGGAGGCGAAGACCCGCAGTTTATTGCTCGCCGACTGGTCATCAGCGCGGCCGAAGACATCGGTCTGGCCAATCCTAATGCGTTGTTGCTGGCCAATGCAGCGTTTGATGCCGTGATGAAGATAGGATGGCCCGAGGGGCGCATTCCTTTGGCTGAGGCCACGGTTTATCTGGCCACAAGTCCAAAGAGCAATTCTAGTTATTTGGCCATTAAGGCTGCACAGGACGAAGTGCGCCGCAGCGGCAACCAACCTGTGCCCTTGCCCATACGCAATGCTCCTACCAAGTTGATGGCCGACTTAGGATATCATGACGGGTACAAGTATCCACATGACTATCTAGAGGCATTCACCCCTCAGCAGTATCTGCCCGACGAGCTTACCGGCAAGAGGTTCTGGCATGCCCACCACTCGCCTGCTGAGGAGAAACTCTATCAGTATATGCTCAAGTGTTGGAACGACCGCTACAAGGAGTGAACGGAGCATACCGATGAATGAATGGAGGAAGATGTAACAAAGAAGACGAATTAAAGAAAGAAGAAATGACGAAAATTGTAGTTTTGGATGGCTATGCAGCCAATCCCGGCGACCTTTCTTGGGAGCCATTGAAAGCGTTAGGGACTTTAGAGGTGTTTGAACGCACCGCCCCCGAACAAGTACTCGACCGTGCTAAAGAGGCCGACATGATCCTGACCAACAAGGTGAAGATAGACGAAGATACTATTGCCCAGTTGCCTAAGCTGAAATACATCGGTGTGCTGGCTACTGGATATAACGTAGTGGATGTGCAAGCGGCCCATCAACGCGGTATTGTGGTGACTAACATTCCCGCTTATAGCACTGATAGTGTGGCACAAATGACCTTTGCCCATATTCTCAATATCACCAACCAGGTAGGCCACTATGCCGAAGAGGTACGTCAGGGCCGCTGGAGTGCCAACTCTGACTTCTGCTACTGGAATACGCCGCTCACCGAACTGGCAGGCAAGACCCTCGGTATCGTTGGATTGGGGCATATTGGCATGCGTGTGGCCAAGATTGCCCGCGACTTCGGTATGGACGTCTTTGCTGTGACCTCCAAGGGGTCGGCCGAATTGCCGCAGGGCATTCAGAAGACTACACTCGAAGGATTGCTAGCTGTGTCGGACATCCTAACCCTGCATTGTCCCCTGACCGAGTCAACACTTCATCTTATTAATGCTCAGCGTTTGAAATTGATGCGACCGGGCGCCATACTCATAAACACCGGCCGAGGGCCGCTGGTCGACGATGCCGCTGTGGCCGATGCCTTGGCCGACGGTCGTCTGGTGGGTTATGGTGCTGATGTGCTGGCCAGTGAGCCGCCTGCACCTTATAATCCGCTGCTCAAAGAGCCCCATGCTTATCTCACCCCACATATCGCCTGGGCCACTCGTGAGGCTCGCGAGCGTCTGATGGACATCTGTGTGGCCAACGTACAAGCATTCATTAAAGGACATCCGCAAAACGTAGTGAATTCATGATTTATGCCGACCCAAACCTCCTGCATCTGGTGCAGGAGGTGATTGAGATACTGGGTACTCTGGCTTTTGCCATCTCGGGTATCCGTCATGCCGCCGCTAAACATTATGATTGGTTTGGCGGCTTTGTGTGTGGTATAGCAGTGGCCATCGGCGGCGGTACCTTGCGCGATGTCATGCTCGGGGTAACCCCATTCTGGATGACTTCGCCGCTTTATATCATTTGCACACTCTTGGCGCAGGTGCTGGTCATTGCCTTTGCCCGTTCGCTCAAACGGCTCGATAATGCTTGGCTGGCTTTCGATACGTTGGGACTGGCCTTGTTTACCATTGCCGGCATCCAGAAGACCTTGGCTTGTGACCATCCCTTCTGGGTGGCCATCATCATGGGCTGCATAACGGGTGCGGCAGGTGGTGTGCTGCGCGACTTGCTGCTCAATCGTACTCCGGTAATCTTCCAAAAAGAAATATATGCCATGGCAAGCATCGCAGGCGGATTACTTTATTGGCTATTGATGTACTTGGGTGTAAACGTGGGAGTATCGGTCATTGCGACCTTTGTGGTCATCGTCACGCTGCGATTCCTGGCCCTCAAGTATCATATCTCTCTGCCGGTGCTGAGAGGTGAGGAGTAAGGCCAGGGTTAGTGGCTTGCTAAATGTAGAACGACAGGTGTAGAAAAAAAGGCACTCTCTTTGACAAGTCGCAAAAAATTAGTAATTTTGCGACGTTTTCAACAAGCAGGACAGAACAACAAAAATCATTATATAATGAAGATTTCATATCAGTGGCTCAAGGAATATGTTGATTTCGACCTGTCACCACAGGAGGTAGCGGACGCGCTGACTTCTACAGGTCTTGAAGTGGGTTCCGTGAGCGAAGTACAGGCTATCAAAGGCGGCCTCAAGGGCCTTTACGTGGGCAAAGTGCTGACCTGTGAGATGCACCCCAACAGCGATCATCTGCATGTGACCACGGTTGACCTCGGCAAGGCTGAGCCTCAGCAGATTGTTTGTGGAGCTCCCAACGTGGCTGCAGGTCAAAAAGTTATCGTGGCCGATTTGGGATGCGTGCTTTATGATGGTGACAAAGAGTTTACCATCAAGAAATCGAAACTGCGTGGCGTCGAGAGCCTGGGCATGATTTGTGCAGAGGATGAGATAGGCGTGGGTACGGACCATAATGGCATTATCGTTTTACCCGACGATGCGGTTGTGGGTACTCCTGCCGCAGAATACTACAATCTGCAGAGCGACTGGGTGATAGAGATTGATATCACGGCTAACCGTGCAGATGCGCTTAGCCACTATGGTGTGGCCCGAGACCTCTATGCCTGGCTCATACAGCGTGGATTTTCTACCAGTCTTCATCGCCCTGACTCGCAAGCCTTTGTCGTCGACAATGAAGACCTTCCCATCGACGTTGTGATTGAGAACCAAGAGGCCTGCAAGCGGTATGCATGTCTGAGCATTACTGACTGTGAGGTGAAGAAGAGTCCACAATGGTTAAAAGATAAACTTACCGTGATAGGTTTACGCCCCATCAACAACATAGTAGATATTACCAACTATATCATGATGGCCTACGGTCAGCCCATGCATTGCTTTGATGCAGACATGGTGACAGGTCATAAGATTGTTGTCAGGACGCAGCCAGAAGGCACCAAGTTCATGACCCTTGATGGGCAAGAGCATATTTTGGGCGAACACGACTTGAGTATCTGTAACGCAGAGGAGCCCATGTGTATAGCCGGAATCTTTGGTGGCAAGGGTTCTGGCACCTATGAGAACACCCGTAATGTAGTGCTCGAGAGTGCCTATTTCCATCCTACATGGATCAGAAAGAGTGCGCGCAGGCATGGTCTGAGCACCGATGCCAGCTTCAGGTTCGAGCGTGGCATCGATCCCAACGGCACCATTTACGCTTTGCAGCAGGCTGCCATTTTGTGTAAGGAATTGGCTGGTGGTAAGGTGTCGATGCAGATTAAGGATGTCTATCCCAACCCGCTGCCTGACTTCAAGGTAAACTTGAAGTATGAGTATTGCGACAGGTTGATAGGCAAGAAGTTAGGTGCTGATACCATCAAGAGCATTACCCAGAGTCTGGGTATGGTCGTTGATGCCGAGGACGCCGAAGGCCTTCAGCTCACGGTTCCTGCCTTCCGTGTGGACGTACAGCGACCCTGCGACGTGGTGGAGGATATCCTTCGTATCTACGGCTACAATAATGTTGAGATTCCCACCCAACTGAAGTCGTCACTCACCGTGGCCGACGAGCAAGACAAGCAGTATCATATTGAGAATGTGGTGGGCGAGCAACTGGTGGGATTCGGTTTCAACGAAATCCTCAACAACTCACTTACGAAGGCGTCGTATTATGAGAAAGACGAACTCAACGCCAGTCCTTGGGCCCAAGTGGTGAAGGTCATGAATCCTCTGAGCACCGACTTGGGCGTGATGCGCCACACATTGCTCTTTGGAGGCTTGGAGTCGCTGGCCCGTAACATCAACCGTAAGCGTACCAATCTGAAATTCTTTGAGGTGGGTAACGTCTATCACTATGCCCCAGAGAAAGACGACCACGATGTCTCGATCAAGGCTTACACCCAAGACTATCATCTAGCGCTGTGGGTTACCGGTAAACGTGTGGAAGGGTCATGGACTCATCCCGACGAGGATAGCTCTTTTTATGAGTTAAAGGCATACGTAGAGAATATTCTCCGCCGTGTGGGCTTGGCCGATTCAGCAGCCGTGGCTGGCAAGACCGAAAACAATATCTTTGCTTATGGCGTGACACTTAAGACGCGAGGTGGGCAGACCCTTGTAGAGTATGGTAAGCTTGCCAAGAAAGTGCTGCACGAGATGGATATCGACCGTGAGGTCTATTACGCCGAGTTCAGCTGGACTGCTCTGATGAAAGCCATTCGAAAGAATAAGGTGGAGTTTAGGGAACTCAACAAGTTCCCTGCCGTTAGCCGAGACCTGGCCCTTCTGCTCGACGAGCATGTAGAGTTTGCGCAGATTGAGGACATTGCACGCCAGAGCGAGAAGAAACTACTGAAGAGGGTTGAGCTCTTCGATGTATATCAAGGCAAGAACCTCCCGGCCGGTAAGAAGAGCTACGCTGTAAACTTCATCCTAGAGGATGAGGAGAAGACTTTGAACGATAAGCAGATTGATGCCATCATGCAAAAACTCATCAAAAACCTCACCACTAAGCTGGGAGCCGAACTGCGCTGACCTTGCCTGTGGAGATGACCAGATTATACAATAAGAAACAATAACAAGTAATTTTTTTTCCAATGGGAAGAGCATTTGAATATCGTAAAGCTACGAAGTTGAAAAGATGGGGTCACATGGCCCGTGTTTTTACAAAATTAGGTAAACAGATTGCTATTGCGGTGAAGGCTGGTGGGCCTGAGCCGGAAAACAACCCGACACTTCGCGCACTTATCGCGACCTGTAAGCGCGAGAACATGCCCAAGGACAATATCGAGCGCGCCATCAAGAATGCGATGGGCAAGGATACCAGTGACTATAAGGAGATTACATACGAGGGCTATGGCCCCCACGGCATTGCCGTTTACGTAGACACGCTGACAGATAACACCACCCGTACTGTAGGCGATGTGCGCTCAGTGTTTAATAAGTTCAATGGTAACCTAGGCAACCAGGGGTCACTCAGTTTCCTTTTCGACCACAAGTGTGTATTCACATTCAAGCCAAAGGATGGGGTAGAGATGGATGATCTTATCTTGGAACTTATTGACTTCGGAGTGGATGACGAATTTGATGTCGATACTGAAGAGGGAGAGGTTACCATCTATGGTGCGCCCACCAGCTTTGGTGAGATTCAGAAATATCTGGAGGAGAATGGTTTTGAGATTACCAGCGCCGAGTTTACCCGTATTCCCAACGACCTGAAGGAAGTAACTCCCGAAGAGCGTGAGACCATCGACAAGATGGTGGAGAAGCTGGAAGACTTTGACGATGTGCAGAACGTTTACACTAATATGAAGCCCGAATAGGTGTCCGTAAACTTTTAAGATGGGTTCTATTCATTAGCTTTGCCAGAAATCAAGACTATCTTTGGGGATAAGTAACAGTTGAACGACGGAGTTATCCGGGCATCACGACTGAGCGAATGTTCGTGCCAGCGAGTGTTATCGAGCTTGCCCGTTTACCTGTGCGCAGCAGACCTTCAGCCGCAGGTTAAGCTATATGAGACGAAGAGAGCCAGGACGAAAGCAAAACGTAACCCATGATTTAAAGGATTTTGTTTCGGTGCTAATTAATAGCAACCACCGTAAACCTATATGCAAAGAGGATGCTACAATATTTGGAACGCATCCTCTTTGCTTTGATTAGTCTTGATTACACCCTTTGGAGATGCCCTTTGGCCGACTTTTTTCAGACTCAATGCCACTTTTCAGGCTCAGCGATAGTCTTTCTGGCTATATGTTGTCTCCAGCACAATCTCATTGGATGTCTGTGAACGGTAAATATAATGGAACCGGTAGCCTGCATCTTTATAGGCCTTGACTTTAGTGTCCTGTCTGAGTTGGTCGAGGAGTAACTTGTAGAGCTTTCCCTTATTTGTGCGGATTACCTGTTCATTGTCAGCCTCACCACATAGCTTGTAATAATAATTGAATGTTTTTGTGGCGCGTGTGAACGATACACTATCGGTCATCTGCATGTTTTGTACAGGGGTGGGGCAATAGCGTTGGGTATATTCCCTGGTTTCTTTTTCTGCACGGTCTTCCAGCGAATCATGCTGGCAAGCAGAGATGCCAGCCAAGAGAAGGCAGGCACAAGTCGTAGATAACAATTTATGGCTCATTTGGCAATCAACTTAATTTATCGCAAAGTTAACAAAATTCTGCTATCCACTTATGGTTTCTGCTATCTTTTTCGTATCTTTGCCACTAAAGTCAGAGAAAGTTGAATGGAAAATATTAGAAACTTCTGCATCATTGCCCACATCGATCATGGTAAATCGACGTTGGCCGACCGCATGCTCGAGTACACCAAGACGATAAAAATCACAGAGAACCAGATGCTTGACAACATGGATCTGGAGCGTGAACGTGGCATTACCATCAAGAGTCATGCCATCCAGATGGACTATGAGCAGGATGGTAAGCACTATCTGCTTAATCTCATCGACACTCCCGGACATGTTGACTTCAGCTATGAAGTATCGAGAAGCATCGCTGCCTGCGAGGGCGCGTTGTTGGTAGTGGATGCCACGCAAGGCATACAGGCGCAGACCATCTCAAATCTCTATATGGCCATTGACCACGACTTGGAGATAATTCCGGTGATCAATAAGATTGATATGCCCAATGCCATGCCTGAGGAGGTGGAAGACGAGATAGTCGATCTTATTGGTTGCGACCCAGAAGATATCATCAGGGCCAGCGGCAAGACAGGAGAAGGTGTGGAAGACATTCTGAAGGCCGTTGTCGACCGTATCCCTTCGCCCAAAGGTGATGCTACCCAACCGTTGCAGGCCCTCATCTTCGACTCCATCTTCAATTCTTTCCGGGGTATCATTGTGCTCTGCAAGGTGGAGAATGGTATTGTGCGACAGGGCGATAAAGTAAAGTTCGTGCAGACTGGTATGGAGTATGATGCCGACGAGGTGGGCGTGCTCAAGCTCGACATGGAGCCACGCAAGCAGTTGTCTACAGGCGAGGTGGGCTATATCATCTCAGGCATCAAGAATGCCACCGAGGTGAAGGTGGGCGATACCATCACTCATGTCGACAACCCGTGCGACAAGGCCATCACCGGATTCCAAGAAGTGAAACCCATGGTGTTTGCCGGCGTTTATCCCATCGACCCATCTGAATATGAGAACCTGAGGGCCTCTTTGGAGAAGCTACAGCTCAACGATGCCTCTTTGACCTTTATGCCCGAGTCTTCACAGGCGTTGGGCTTCGGATTTCGTTGCGGGTTCTTGGGGCTGCTCCACATGGAGATTGTACAAGAGCGGCTCGACCGCGAGTTTGACATGGAGGTGATCACCACTGTGCCCAACGTGTCGTATATGGTGTATGACAAGCAGGGCAACGAGCTTGAGGTACACAACCCCAGCGGACTGCCCGACCAGACCAGTATCGACCACATTGAAGAGCCTTACATCCGTGCAACTATCATTACCTCGGCCGATTACATTGGCCCCATCATGACGCTTTGTCTCGACAAGCGGGGTGAGCTCATCGACCAGCAATATGTCTCAGGCAACCGTGTGGAACTGCATTTCATGTTGCCACTGGGTGAGATCGTGATAGATTTCTATGACAGGCTTAAGTCGATTTCCAAGGGCTATGCCTCTTTCGACTATCATATCGATGGTTTCCGACTGTCTAAGCTAGCCAAACTCGATATCCTGCTCAATGGAGAGCCTGTAGATGCCTTGTCAACGCTTACCCATCAAGACAACGCTGTGACGCTTGGCCGCCAGATGTGCGAAAAGCTCAAGGAGCTCATTCCAAGGCAGCAGTTCGATATCGCCATCCAAGCCGCCATTGGTGCTAAGATTGTGGCACGTGAGACGGTTAAGCAGGTGCGTAAGGATGTGTTGGCAAAATGTTATGGTGGTGATGTGAGTCGTAAGCGCAAGCTGCTTGAGAAACAGAAGAAGGGAAAGAAGCGCATGAAGCAAATTGGCAATGTGCAGGTGCCGCAGAAAGCCTTCCTCGCCGTCCTCAAGTTAGACTAGGATATTCAGGATTAGAATCTACTACAACCTTTAATATCAGTATAATCTTTTTAGAGAAATGAAGGAGTTACAAAACACAACACGGGACATTGCTCGTGAGCTGGCACGAAAGTACAGCACCATGACGCACGATGAACTGGACATTCTAGAGAGCATCTTGGTGCCCAAAAAGTATGCTAAGGGCGAAATGATTCTCAGGGAGGGTGAGGTGTGCCGCGACATCTCGTACATCGAGAAAGGACTTATCCGCCAGTTTTACTACAAGAACGACAAGGAACTGACCGAGCACATCGGTTCTGATGGCGAGATATTCATGTGCATCGAGAGTTTGTTCAAGGAGGAGCCCACCCACCTGCAGGTAGAAGCCCTAGAGGCAACCATGGTGTATTGTCTGCCAATGCACAAGCTGGAGCAAGTGGCCTTGCACAATGTGAACATCCAGATTCTCTACCGTAAGATTCTCGAGGAGAGTCTCATCATCTCACAGGTGCATGCAGACTTGGTGCGCTTTGAGTCGGCGCAGAATCGTTACCAACGGCTGTGCAAACTAAAGCCCCAGGTGGTGCTTCGTGCGCCGTTGGTTTACATCGCCAGCTATCTGCAAATGACACCCGAGACGTTGAGCCGCGTAAGAGCGGCAAAAGCATAAGGCAAATTCTAAAAAGAATTTGCCTTATGCTTTTGTCTACAGACCCATCTCAATGGCCTGATAATCTGTGAATCGTGATGCGAAATGTCTTACGATTTGTCTTTACAGTTTACCCTCTTCGTTTGGAAGGTCCACAGGCTTAGTCTGCTGTGTTGACCTTCTTGTTTTTCTTGATGATCCATCTCGCCAAGAAATACACCACGGCCACAGCAACGAGAGCAATGATGACAATCTTGATATACTCACTATATTCCATAATCTTATCGTAGAGCTGGTCCTCGGGTACGATGGTGTGGAGATACCAGCCTAGGGCGGCGAGGATGCAGTTCCATACACCTGCACCTATCGTAGTGAACAGCAGGAAGTGCCAGTAGTTCATCTTTGAAAGGCCCGCAGGGATGGAGATGAGATGGCGCACGCCAGGGATGAGCCTACCCGTGAGCGTGGCTGCCATGCCATGGTCGTTAAAGTATTTCTCGCTATGCTCTACCTTCTGCTGGTTAAGCAGACAGAGGTGTCCCAGCTTACTGTTGGCAAAGCGGTAGATGATGGGACGGCCCAGGTAATAGCCGGCAAAATAGTTGATTGTGGCTCCGCAATCGGCACCCATGGTGGCGAAGAGAATGACCAGCCATATATTCAGGTTTCCACCGGCGGCATGATAGGCTGCTGGCGACACCACCAACTCGGAGGGAACGGGGATGACCGTGCTCTCCAAGAGCATCAGGAACCAGATGGTTCCGTAGTTGAGATTGTTGAGTAATGTTGAGAAAATGTTCATGTCTTGATAAATATAATTGATGAATGACGGGTGTAGTCCCTGCGTCAACCCTTCATGTTTTCCTTGGGTAGTGTGCCGAGGTCGGGGTGGGCGAGGGCATACGAATAATATTGGTTGACGTTGATGTCTTCGGGGAAGATGAACGATAACATTCTACCTGCCTCCTCGATGTTGAAGTCGATGGCATGGTGGAGATGCTCGAGGAAATCGTGGCGAAGGCCGAGGTCAAAGTCGCACAGGGTTAGGAAGGCCCATCCCTCTGCAAACTCACTGATGCCCTCTACCACCATCATTTGGTAGATGATATCATGCGAAATGTTGACATAGTTGCAGTCGTATGCCGAATAGGCAATGAGCAGGCGGGCCTTTGCGGTATCCGAGCCTGCAGTCTCAACCGCTTTGTCAAACCATGCCTTGGCCGACTCGGTATCGTCTCTCAGCAGGTCGATGTATCCTTGCAGGATGGCCAGCTCCGACTCGCTGATGTTGGGCTGGTTCCTCAGCTTCTCGATATAAGCCACCGCCTTGTCAAACCTCGACAATGCGGCATTGATAAGAAATTCCTGTCGGTAGATCTCTGTCAAGTTTGTCGACTTGCTCGAACAAATGCTTTCTGCCCTCTCATAATGGATCAAGGCCTCCTGCATACGGTTCTGCGATGTCATGATGGCTCCTATACCCATGTCACCAATCTCACTCTGGGGCTGCAGGCGCTTGAAGAGCTGGTAGTACTTCAGGGCCTCCTCTTGGTTGCCAAGCATCAGCAGCCCATTGGCCTTGTTGATGACGGCATCGGGGTCTTCGGGGTCGATGGCAAGTGAGAAGCCGCTGCTCTCTACACTGGCAGCGGGGTCGTTGCGCAGATATTGCGAGGAGGCAAGCTGGTTCCAGTATGGCACCGAGTAGGGATTGTCGTCGATGAGGTTGTTGAAGATTCGCTCGCTTTCATCATAGTTGCCCTTGCTCATGGCGATGATGCCCTGCAGCTCCTTGTAATCGGGTTCATCGGTATCGTTGCTTTTGGCGAGCCACTTCTGTGCCAAGTCTATTTTGTCGTAGTCGGCAAATAGCGTGGCCACGTCGAGCACAAAGTCGTCGATGTTCTCATCGTCAATCACCTCTTCCTTGTCCTTCAAGTAAGTGTCGGCCTCCTGCTCACGGTTGTCGGCAATCATGATCTCGGCTATCATGTAGTAGTAGTCGAGGTCGTGCTTGTCTTCAATCATGTCGGCATAGCGCATCGCCTCCTCAGTGTCGTTCTTCATGAGGATGGCATACCGGGCGCGGAAAGCTAGCGGCTGGGTGGCACCCGGAAACATCTGTATGGCGAGGTCCACCGCCTTGAGTGCATCCTCGTGATGACCATGCAGGTGATAGTATTCAGCAATGTTGGTCAGTTCGTCAGGCTCTAAATAAACGGAGCTGCCTGATGAACAGGCAGCTTCATATTTATGTAGATAGTCTTTGAACTCCTTGCTTTGATAAATATTGTCGTCCAATGTGATGCTTGATATTCAGATGAATAAGTCTGGATGAAAGGTGGGTAGTCATGTCATATCATGCCTTACTCTGCTTGGCCCAGGTATCTTTCAGTCCAACTGTCTTGTTGAACACCGGTGCATCGTCAGAAGTGTCGGGGTCGGCCATGAAATAACCTGTGCGCTGGAATTGGAGATACTCTCCCGGCTTGCGCGAAGCGGCATAAGCCTCCACATAACAGTTGGTTTTCACCTCCAATGATTCGGGGTTGAGTAGCTCATGGAAGTCGCGCTCATCAGCCGAGGGATTCTCCACGAAAAAGAGGCGGTCGTATTCGCGCACCTCTGCCTTCACACAATGGTCGGCGCTGACCCAGTGCAGGGTGCCCTTCACCTTGCGGTCGGCACCGGGCATACCGCTCTTGCTCTCGGGGTCGTACTCGGCCTGTATCTCGGTGATGTTGCCTTCGGCATCCTTGGTGCATCCTGTGCAGGTGATGATATAAGCGTTCTTGAGTCTCACCTCCTTGCCCGGCGTCATGCGGAAGAACTTTTTGGGAGCGTCTTCCATGAAGTCGGCACGCTCAATCCAGAGGTTGCGCGTAAAGGTGATGGTGTGCGATCCTGCGTTCTCGTCCTCGGGATTGTTGATGGCCTCCATCTCTTCGCTCGTGCCTTCGGGATAGTTGGTGATGACGAGCTTCACGGGGTCGAGCACAGCCGACACGCGGGTGGCCTTCTTGTTGAGGTCATCGCGAACGGCGGCCTCGAGCAGGGCAACGTCGTTAAGGGCATCGAACTTGGTGTAGCCAATCGACTTGATGAAGTTTTTGATCGACTCAGGCGAGTAGCCGCGGCGCCTCATGCCACAGAGCGTAGGCATGCGAGGGTCGTCCCAGCCGTTGACGAGGTGCTCGTCGACGAGGGTGTGCAGCTTGCGTTTCGACATCACGGTGTAGGTGAGGTTCAGACGGTTGAACTCAATCTGTCGGGGACGGAAGTCGTGAAGCCCCTGGCTGGCCGTGCCGTCAAACTCCTTCAGGTAGTCGATGAAAAGGTCGTACAGCGGGCGGTGGGGCACAAACTCCAGTGTGCAGATAGAATGGGTGACACCCTCAAAGTAGTCGCTCTGGCCGTGGGCAAAGTCGTACATGGGATATGCGTTCCACTTCGTGCCGGTGCGATGGTGGGGCGTGTGGATGATGCGGTACATGATGGGGTCGCGGAAGTGCATGTTGGCATTGGCCATGTCGAGCTTGGCACGCAGCACCATCGAGCCTTCAACGGCCTCTGGAGTGTTCATTTGCTCAAACAGGCGCAGGCTCTCTTCCACAGGGCGGTCGCGATACGGACTGGCCACACCCGGTGTGGTGGGCGTACCCTTCTGCTGTGCGATCTGCTCCGACGACTGCTTGTCCACGTAGGCATGCCCATTCTTGATCATCCACACGGCAAAGTCCCAGAGCTTCTCGAAATAGTCGGAGGCATAGTAGATGTTGCCCCAGTTGAATCCGAGCCACTTGATGTCGTTGAGGATGTTGTCAACATACTCTGTGTTCTCCTTGGAGGGGTTGGTATCGTCAAAACGGAGGTTACACACCCCGTTGTAATTTTCTGCTACACCAAAGTCCATGCAGATGGCTTTGGCATGTCCGATATGAAGATAACCGTTCGGCTCCGGCGGGAAACGCGTCTGGATGCGTCCGTTGTTTTTGCCTTCGGCGAGGTCTTCCTCCACGAACTGTTCTACAAAACTCAGGCTGCGTTTCTCCTCGCTTACGTTATTCTCCTTATTGTCCATAATTTTAAATCTGTTATACCTCTTTATAAATATTGATTGCAAAGTTAAGCAATTTCTGCTAATTACTCATGTCATTCTGCAATTTTTGTATTCACAAATCTTAAAAAATATTTGGATGTATCATTTAAATCTATTACCTTTGCAACTGTTATCCTGAATACAATCTTTTTACCTTAGAGAAAGACTAATACCTATTGAGAGTGAATGGCATCAGCTGCGAAGCAGGTGCCATTTTTTTATGGGTTTACTTTTTGCGCAGTATGACGGAGCCTGTATTGTGAGAACGAGCAGAGAATTGTGTTCGATGGTATTGTGATAGTGCTCCTGTCATCTTGCGTTTCCTGCCAATTAGCAGATTGCTTCCAGTTAAACAGTAGCTTACTTCCAGTCGAATCACGGTCTGTTTCCAGTCGAATCACGGTCTGTTTCCAGTCGAATCACAGTCTGCTTCCAGTCGAATCACAGTCTGCTTCCAGTCGAATCACAGTATGTGTAGGGCCCAATTGTATGTGCTCATGCCTGGTCTCGTCTCTCGGTAGTTATTCAGTTCAAGACTGGATGCTGCGGAATGGGTGTTCGGAGCGTGTATGGCAGATGCCTGGCTGTTTGTCTGTCTGAAGTAAAAATGTGCTTCAGGCTGTAATGATAAGTTTGCGGGGTGGGTTGACGGCCTTCGGTTTTGCAGGTGTGATGTAGGTTTTGCACAACGCGACAACCCATGAAGGCAGCTTGTGAAAAGCACCTTCATGGGTTGTTGCGGTATGGTTTGTAGTATCTTTGTGGTTTACTTGATACCTCGTTGATTCAATGCAGCGGCATAGCGGCGGGCGTTGGCCATGTGTTCTTCGTAGGTGACGGCAAAATTGTGGGTACCGCTGAAGTCCTCCTTGGCACACATGTAGAGGTAGTTGTGGTGCACCATATTGAGCACAGCATCGATGCCAGCTATAGACGGCACGCGGATGGGGCCCGGCGGCAGTCCCGGGAACCGGTAGGTGTTGTAGGGACTGTTGATATGCAGCAGATTGTTGTAGATGCGCTTCAGGGCAAACTGTTTCCATGCAAACTTGATGGTGGGGTCGGCCTGCAGGGGCATGCCTTGCGGATACTCCGCATCGCGCAGCATCAGCCTGTTGTAGTACATGCCCGCAATCATTGGTTTCTCGCCGTCGTTGGCAGTCTCCTCGTCGACGATGCTGGCCAGGGTGGTGACCTGCACAGGTGTGAGCTTGAGTTGCTGGGCCTTGGCCTTGCGGTCATCGTCCCAAAACTTGCCATTCTCTTTTTTCATACGCTCCATCAGCGCCTCGGGTGACACATTCCAGTAGACATCGTAGGTGTTGGGAATGAATAGTGCTGCAATGGTGGTGGTGTCGTAACCGTATTTGCGGCAGAGCGTAGGGTCGGTGAAGGTTTTGGCCAGCGTGGCACTATCGAGCATGAGCTTGGTGCTGAGCGCCTGGGCCATGTCTTGCATGGTTCGCACACTGGGCACAGTCAGGTTGACCGGTGTCTGAATGCCGCCCTTGATATGTCGGAACAGCACGAAGGCCCCCGTGGAAGGCGCGATGGCATATCGGCCCGTATGCACGCGCTTGGTGAGGTTGCTATGACGGGCCAGCACGCAAAAGGCGTGGAAGCTGTGCGTGTTGGCCATGGGGCGCAGCTTGGTGATCAGCGAGTCGTAGTTGTCGTTGTCGTCGATATAGACGTAGCTGGTCTCGTTCTTACCGGTAAACGATGTAAAGAAGTAATAATAACCTATTCCGGCCAGCAGTATCAGACAGATAGCTGCGGGAATGAGATACCTCTTGTTGAGTTCTTTCTTCATGATGGTATGTTAAAACATTAATGACACATCCTTTTTTTCGACTCGTACCAACACACAAAATCCCTGAGGAGTGGATGGCCACTCCCCCGGGATTCCGGTTATTGTCGAATCCTCACCCAGAAAAATCCATGCGACTGCACTTTCAACTGGTGATTTTCGGATCGTATGTTTTGTTCAGACAACAGGCTCTTCTTAGTATGAGCGCGCGATGATGACCCGGTATTTTGCCGGCTTTCCGCTGACCATATCTACACCCGGCGTCTGCTCGCAGTTGAAGGGCACGCAGCGTATGGTAGCCTGTGTGTCTTCCTTGATCTTGGCCTCGGTCTCGGCAGTGCCGTCCCAGTGGCAGAGATAGAATCCGCCGTCCTTGATGCGCTCCTTGAACTCCTCGTAGTTGTCACATTCGAAGATATGCTCGTCGCGATATTTGCGGGCTTTCTCAAAGATATTCTTCTGAATATCCTCGAGCATGTGCTGCACGCGCTCTACAATGCCTTCGAACGACACATTTTCTTTCTCCAGCGTGTCGCGGCGCATCACCTCAATGGTGTTGTTCTCCAGGTCGCGTCCACCCATCACCAGTCTCACGGGCACGCCCTTGAGCTCATAGTCGGCAAATTTGAATCCCGGACGTTTGTTATCGGAATTATCATACTTCACGCTGATGCCGAGTTCGTTGAACCTATCGATGACAGGTTTCATCTTGGCGCTGATGGCAGCCAGCTGTTCGTCGTTTTTGTTGATAGGGATGATGACCACCTGGATGGGTGCGAGCTTCGGGGGCAGCACGAGTCCGTTGTCGTCAGAATGTACCATGATGAGGGCACCCATGAGTCGGGTAGATACGCCCCAACTGGTGGCCCATACATATTCGGGTTTGTTTTCCTTGTTGAGGAAAGTCACATCGAAGCTTTTGGCGAAGTTCTGGCCTAGGAAGTGGCTGGTACCGCTCTGCAGGGCCTTGCCGTCCTGCATCATGGCCTCGATGGTGTAGGTGTCGAGGGCGCCGGCAAAGCGCTCGGTCTCGCTCTTCACGCCCTGCACCACAGGCACGCCCATCCAGTTTTCTACGAAGTCGGCATACACGCCAAGCATCTTGCGGGCCTCTTCCTGTGCCTCTTGCTCGGTGGCGTGGGCGGTGTGTCCTTCCTGCCACAGGAACTCCGAGGTGCGGAGGAACGGACGGGTGCGCATCTCCCAGCGCATCACATTGCACCACTGGTTGCAGAGGATGGGCAGGTCGCGGTAGGAGTGGATCCAGTTTTTATAGGTATTCCAGATCATGGTCTCTGAAGTGGGGCGGATGATGAGCTCCTCTTCGAGTTTGGCATCTGGGTCTACCATGATACCCTTTCCGTCGGGCGTGGCCTTGAGGCGATAGTGGGTCACCACAGCACTCTCTTTGGCAAAGCCTGCCACATGCTCGGCTTCTTTGGCAAAGAAGCTCTTGGGGATGAGCAGGGGGAAGTAGGCGTTCTGCACGCCCGTTGCCTTAAACATCCGGTCGAGCACGGCCTGCATCTTTTCCCAGATGGCATAGCCATAGGGTTTGATAATCATACAACCGCGCACGGGAGAGGTCTCCGCGAGGTCGGCTTTCATCACCAAGTCGTTGTACCACTGGCTGTAATTGTCAGCACGCTTGGTTAAGTCTTTCAGTTCTTTAGCCATCTGATGTCTTATTCTTATTTATTCTTATTCGTTTTTCTTTTGAATGCCGGCACTATAGGGAATTTCCTATTCTGGTATAGGTCTTTCCCCTTGGGCAATGCCGCAGGATTCTGTAAATTTGTCGCAAAGTTACTAAAAAAAAGTTGGATAAGTTCTTATCCTTCTTAAAAAAAAAGTTATCTTTGCAATAGTTTAAATGATTCAAATAAATAGTAGAAAGATGAAAAATTTTAAAGTTGCTACCGTGGGACTCTGCTTCCTCACGTTGTCAGGTTCTTTTGTAGGTTGTGCCACCAAGCAGGGCACGGGTGCACTCATCGGAACAGGTGCCGGAGCAGCCCTGGGTGCCATTGTGGGTAAGATTGCCGGCAATACGGCTGTGGGTGCTGCCATCGGTGGTGCCGTAGGCGCTGGCACGGGTGCCATCATCGGTCGTCACATGGACAAGGTGGCTGCCGAGGCTGCACAGGTGCAGAACGCCAAGGTGGAAGAAGTGACCGATGCCAACGGCCTGAAGGCTGTGAAGGTGACTTTCGACTCAGGCATTCTCTTTGCCACCAACAAGTCGTCGCTCAACGCCAGTAGCAAAGCCGACCTGGCCAAGTTCTCTACGGTGCTCAAAAACAACAGCGACTGCCATGTAGACATCTATGGCTATACCGATCGTTCGGGTGGCGACGGCATCAATATCCCCCTGAGCCAGAAGCGTGCCCAGAGCGTGGCCGACTACCTCACCTCGTGTGGCGTGAGCGGTTCACAGCTGCAGAATGTCGTGGGCAAGGGCAGCCAGGATGAGATAGAGAACAAGACGGTGTCGCAGGCCAACCGCCGTGTGGAGGTGTTCCTCTATGCCTCGCAGGCTATGGTAGACGCTGCCAACGCAGGCACCTTGAAGTAAGCATAACGATATTTAGAAAATCAGGAACGGGGATGCAGGCTCTATAAAAGAGCTTGCATCCTCCTTTTGGCATGAAAATCATTAGGAAAACCATCAGATGGGTAGTGAGCATCTTCTTTGCCTCAACTATCCTGGCCGTTGTCTTCTTGCGTTTCGTACCAGTCTATATCACTCCGTTGATGGTCATCAGGTGCATTGAGAATGGTAGCCTCACCATGCACCACCATTGGGTACCGATCGAGGACATCTCGCGCCACATGCCTGTGGCGGTGATGGCCAGCGAAGACTCCAGGTTTCTATTGCATCATGGCTTCGACTTTGATGCTATAGGAAATGCGGCCAAGCGGAACATCAAGGGAAAGGGAGGAAAGAAATACGGAGCCAGCACCATATCGCAGCAAACGGCCAAGAACGTGTTTCTGTGGCCCGGACGATCGTGGGTACGCAAAGGCTTTGAGGTATATTTCACCGCACTTATCGAGATTTGCTGGAGCAAGCAGCGCATTATGGAGGTGTATCTCAACTCCATCGAGATGGGCGACGGCATCTATGGTGTGGATGCCTGTGCCAAATACAACTTCGGCAAGACTGCGGCCGACCTGACAAGGGGCGACTGCGCCCTCATCGCCGCTACGCTGCCCAATCCGCGTAGGTTCTCATCGAAGAGTCCGAGCGGATATATGCGTCTCAGACAGCGACAGATACAAGCCAACATGAGGTTCATCCCCTCGTTTCCGAAAGAAGGCGAAGACTACGACCCTCGTACTGCTGTGGGAGGAACCTATAAATAACGTTGATGACGCAGAGGAAAAGAGAAGACCACCTTTTCCTCTGCTTTTTGAATAAATAAAGAAAATGATGCAAACAGAACAAGAGCTTCTCGACCAGCTCAACGATAACCAGCGTGAAGCTGTGACCTATTGTGACGGTCCACAACTGGTGATTGCTGGGGCCGGTTCGGGGAAGACCCGTGTGCTGACCTACAAGATTGCGTGGCTGCTGGCACATTACGACCTCAAGCCATGGAATATCCTGGCACTTACCTTTACCAACAAGGCTGCCAACGAGATGAAAGCTCGTATTGGGCAACTGGTGGGCAACGAACGCGCACGCTATCTGCAGATGGGTACTTTCCATTCGGTATTCTCGCACATTCTCAGAGTAGAGGCGGCATCGGTGGGCTATAATGCCGACTTCACCATTTATGATGAGGCCGACTCGCGTTCGCTCATCAAGAACATTGTCAAGCAGATGGGGCTCGACGATAAGACCTATAAGCCTGCTGCGGTGCACGGAGCCATATCGATGGCTAAGAACAGACTTATCTTGCCCGACCAATATGCTGACACGCCCGACTATCTGGAGCGCGACCGGCATCGCAACATGCCTGAAACCTACAAGATCTATATGGCTTACCAGCTACGGCTGCGTCAAGCCAACGCCATGGATTTCGACGACCTGCTTGTCATCACGTACCAGCTGTTTAGAGACCATGCTGATATCTGTCGGAAATATGTGGAGCGTTTTCAGTATGTGCTTGTCGACGAGTATCAAGATACCAACTATGTGCAACAGCAAATCGTATGGCTCCTCACTCGAGACAACAGGCGTATCTGTGTGGTGGGCGACGACTACCAGAGTATCTATGCCTTTCGTGGAGCCAATATCGAGAATATATTGAATTTCAAGAATATATATGCCGACTCCAGGCTCTACAAACTGGAACAGAACTATCGTTCCACCCAGTCGATCGTGGCGGCAGCCAACTCGCTGATGAAGCACAATGAACGGCAGATTCCCAAAGAGGTGTTCAGCCGTAACGACGAGGGCGAGAAGGTAACCATACTGGAGACCATATCCGACAAGCGAGAGGCGGCCATGGTGTGTCGCGAGATCAAGCGTATCAAGAGTCAGGAGAACGGTCGATGGAGCGACTTTGCCATCCTCTACCGTACCAATGCACAGAGCCGTATCTTTGAGGAGGAGATGCGAAAACCCGAGGTGGGGATGGGTCAGTGCTACCGTATCTACGGCGGCGTGAGTTTCTATCAACGTAAAGAAATCAAGGATGTCATTGCTTATTTCAGACTGGTGGTCAACCCTGACGATGAGGAGGCTTTCAGGAGAATCATCAATTATCCCTCCCGAGGCATCGGCGACACTACCGTGCAGAAGATCATTGCAGCGGCACAGCGTCAGCAGGTGAGCCTCTGGCACGTTATCAGCGATCCGGTGGCTTGCGGGCTCGACGTAAACCGGGGGACACAGACCAAACTGGAGGCCTTCCGGGGCATGATAGAGACGTTCAGGGGGCAGTTGTCAAACGAAGATGCCCTCACCCTGGGCAACAACATCATCGAGCGGTCGGGCATCAAGGCCGACCTGGCCTCTGACAAGACGGCCGAAGGTGACAGTCGGCGACAGAACCTCGATGGACTTATCTCGGGTATGGGTGACTTTGTTCAATCGCAGCGTGAGGACGACCTGGGCGACCATGTGGGACTGGACGACTACCTGTCGACGGTGTCGCTCATGACTGATGCCGACTCTGACGACGGTTCTGACGACAAGGTGACGCTGATGACCATTCACTCGGCAAAAGGACTGGAGTTTCCTACAGTATTTGTGGTGGGCCTCGAAGAGAATATATTCCCCAGTCTTATGTCGGTGGGCACCCCGCGTGAGCTCGAGGAAGAGCGCAGACTGCTCTATGTGGCCATTACCCGGGCTGAGAAACATTGCTTCCTCTCGTGGGCTCATAGCCGTTGGCAATATGGTAAGATGGACAGTTTTGTCAATCCGAGCAGATTTATCAACGATATTGATCCCCAGTTTACATCTGTAAGGGTGGAGGGTGGACGCTCTACTGGGTCACGTCAGCTGCTCTGGGGTGACGATGATGCTCTTGTCAGACGTCCTTGGGACGATTATGAGTCTGATAAGCCCTATACGGGCTACAGGGCGTGGGGGAGCGAATATCCACGCAGAAGCGACAGGATGCAGAACTCTAGACCGGTTGCTGGCCAGTTTATGGCTGATGCCAAACCCAAAGTCACCGCACCGAGAAAGGCTGAGGTGGCTGTCAACCCATTCACTCCCTCGTTTGAGCGGAAGCTCAGAGAAGGCGGTCGCTGGAAGAATGTGTCGAAGGCTCTAACGAGCGGAGGAAGGGCTCAGACACCCTCGGAAGTACAGGCTTCGGCAGGGGCTGGGCAGGGCGGACAGCTGGCCGAAGGTTCGGTCATCGAACATCAGCGTTTTGGTAAAGGCACAGTAGTCAAGCTGGAAGGTAATGGAGAGAACCGCAAAGCTACGGTCAACTTCGAACAGTCTGGACAGAAGCAATTGTTGCTTAAGTTTGCCAAGTTTACCATCGTAGGGTGATGGGAGGATGAGAGTCAGAAATGCATTTGTGTGGCAAAATTGACAAACGATGGAGTTGATGATTCTACCCAAAATGCAAAGTTTATTTAAAAATGTTTTGATATTCTAAAAAAAAGATGTTACTTTGCATCTAAATTAGAAAGTTTAAAAAATCAACAATGATGAGAAAATTATTTATGGCATTGCTGGCACTTGTGCTTTCTGCACCTTCGTTTGCCCAGACAAGTAGTGGGGGATTTCACCTCAGTGAGGAGAGCGTATATTATGGTGTGCGCTTCGGTTTGAATGTTTCGACGATTACAGGCGACGAATTGATGAAATGCGACGGTAGCAAGGCTGGCATGAATCTTGGTGGCGTCGTGGGTTTCCGTCTGAGCGACCAGACCCCGGTGTATCTCGAGAGTGGCCTCTATTATTCTGAGCGTGGAGGTAAGAAGGAGGGCGTGAAGCGCAGCCTGAACTATCTCGAGATTCCCGTGCTCGTCAAGTACGGCATTTCTACGGGTTCACCTGTTTCTGTCATCCCGTTTCTCGGTCCTTACTTCTCTTATGCCATCGGTGGAGAGTACAAGGATGGTAGCAGCTCGTTCCGTGATGAGCGGTATAAGCATGGCGACATGGGCTTTAAGGTGGGTTGTGGCTTAGACTATAGCAACCTTTATCTCGAGGTGGGCTACCAACTGGGTGTGACCAACATCTCAAAGCTCGACAATGCCTCTGCCCATACGGGTAACTTCAATGTCAGCTTTGGTGTGAACTTTTAAGATATTCCCTGATTCCAAGTAGGAGGCTGTGCGCTAGGCATGGCCTCTTTTTTGTTGTACTTTGCAAAAAAAGAGGGTGAGCCTATTATTGGGGCTCATCCTCTTTGAATGATGGTATAGCTGGTTAGGAAGAGTAGACGCTACTTCTCTGGCTGCAATGGAATTTTGTCGATGCGCTTTTGATGGCGCCCGCCTTCGAAATCAGTGCTGAAAAACTCGTCCATAATTTTACGGGCTGTCTCTTCGTCGAGAAATCGGCCTGGCAACACCAGTACGTTAGCATCGTTATGCTGGCGGGTCAGATGTGCAATTTCTGGCATCCATGCAAGCCCGGCGCGGATTCCCTGATGCTTGTTGAGTGTCATGCTGATGCCTTCGCCCGACCCGCATATACCTATGCCGGGATAAACCTCGCCTGACTCAATGCCGTTGGCCAGCGCATGGCCAAAGTCAGGATAGTCGGTGCTTTGTTCGGAGTCGGTGCCATAGTCCTTGTAGGGGATGCCTTTCTCTTCGAGGTATTGCTTCACAAACTTTTTCAAGGCGAAGCCAGCGTGATCGCTGGCCAAACCTACAGTTTTGATTTTCATTGTTGCTATTTTTTATTTGCCAAGGAAAGCCTTCACCTGTCGGTACACGTTCTCTCCAGTATAACCGAGTTTCTCGTCGAGCACCTTGTAGGGTGCCGAGAATCCGAAACTCTTCATGCCGAAGACACAGCTGTCGGGCCCGATGCCCACGAGCCCCTGTAAGGTGACGGGCAGTCCAGCTGTCATGCCAAACTTCTTAGCACAGTAGGGTAGCACGGCTTCTTGATATTCCTGTGACTGGCGACGGAATAGCCCCTCTGAGGGCGCACTTACCACGCGCACCTTGATACCTTCCTTACGCAGGGCTTCTGTGCCGGCCTCGAGCGTCGACACCTCAGAGCCGCTGGCCACAAGAATGACGTCGGGGTTCTCGTCTGATCCGGCCACGATATATGCACCCTTGCGTGCTTGCTCGTAGTCGTTGCCCTGGGGCAGGTTGGCGATGCCTTGGCGTGAGAAGATGAGTGCCGTGGGGGTGTCAGTGTTTTCCATGGCCATGGCCCAGCACACTGTGGTCTCTTCGGCATCGGCAGGGCGGAACACACGAACGCTGTCCTGGCCCTTGTGGTTCTGCAGTTTCTCCATCAAACGGATCTGTGCCTCTTGCTCCACGGGCTCATGGGTGGGACCATCTTCGCCCACACGGAAGGCATCGTGCGTCCATATAAACTTCACGGGCACACCCATGAGAGCTGCCAGACGAACGGCAGGTTTCATATAGTCGGAGAATACAAAGAATGTTCCGCATGCAGCGATGACACCGCCGTGGAGCATCATGCCGATGCACATGTCGGCCATGGTAAGCTCTGCCACACCAGCCTGGAAGAAGGCGCCACTAAAGTCACCTTTCTTGAATGAGTGGGTGTGTTTGAGGAATCCATCTGTTTTGTCAGAATTGGAGAGGTCGGCAGAGGCACATATCATGTTGGGCACCTGCTGGGCGAGAGCGCTGAGACAGGCTGCTGAGGCGGCTCGTGTGGCCGATCCTGCTTTTTGCTCTACCTGGCTCCAGTCTACCTGGGGGGCCTTGCCCGAGAACCACTCGTCCATGAGGACCTTCTGCTCAGGATTCTCCTTGGCCCAAGCCTCCTCGGCAGCCTTACGCTCAGCCACAATCTTCTTGAGCTCTTCCTTTCGGCGGGCATAGAGGTCTTTCACCTCGTCGAAAATAACAAACGGATTGGTGGGGTCACCGCCCAAGTTCTTGATGGTGTTGACGTAAGCCTCTCCACCGAGGGGGGCACCATGTGTTTTGACGTTGGCCTCGTAGCTGCTTCCGTCTTCCTTGATAGCCCCCTTGCCCATGATGGTCTTACCGATGATGAGTGTGGGACGCTCCTTCTCTTCGCCGGCAGCGTCGAGGGCGTGACGAATCTGTGCCACGTCATTGCCGTTGATTTCGATAACGTTCCAGTTCCATGCCTTGTATTTGGCAGCAGTGTCTTCAAGCATTACGGCATCTGTCTCTGTAGAGAGCTGTATATCATTGGAGTCGTAGAACATGATGAGATTGTTCAGACCAAGTGTACCGGCAATGCGGCCCACACCTTGTGAGATTTCCTCCTCGATTGCTCCATCAGACACGTAGGCGTACACCTTATGTTGCATCATGGTAGAACCAAGTCGCGCCTCAAGAAACTTCTCAGCGATGGCGGCACCAGCAGCGATGGCGTGACCTTGGCCAAGCGGACCCGAGGAGTTCTCAATGCCACGCATCACGTCGAGCTCGGGGTGACCAGGGCAAGGCGACTCCCATTGACGGAACTGTTCAATCTCAGAAAGAGTAAACTTACCTTGCAGGGCCAGCGCACTGTAGAGCATCGGACTCATGTGACCGGGATCAAGAAAAAAGCGGTCGCGGCCGCTCCAAGTAGGATCATCTGGGTTGTAGACGAGGTACTCGGAAAAGAGTACATTGATGAAATCGGCTCCGCCCATGGCACCGCCAGGGTGACCGGAATTGGCTTTTTCAACCATGCTTGCTGCAAGGATACGAATATTGTCCGCGGCAAGGTTCATTACTTTTACGTCGTTCATTTTCATTGATTGGGTTTGAATATTCGTGTTGCAAAGATACTTAAAAGCCATGATACAGCCAAAGGAATTGCAGTATTTTAGCAGCGCTATCTATGCCGACTGGCAACTAAAATAAAAAAATGCTTAAAAACGGAGATTCTTTTAAGAATTATTTTGTAAGTCAAGAAAATAATTGTAATTTTGCACCCTGTTTGGAATAAGTATCAATATCGAAATCAAAAACAAAGAATAGCAATGTCTAAGATTTGTCAGATCACAGGAAAGAAGGCACAGATTGGTTGCAATGTGTCTCACTCAAAGCATCGCACAAAGCGCAGCTTTGATGTTAACCTCTTCAGCAAGAAGTTCTACTACGTGGAGGAGAATTGCTGGATTTCACTCAAGATCAGTGCTGCTGGTCTTCGTCTCATCAACAAAATCGGTCTTGACGCAGCTCTGAAGCAGGCAGTTGCCAAAGGGTATTGCGACTGGAAGGACATTAAAGTTATAGGAGATTAATCACATGGCAAAGAAAGCTAAAGGCAACAGGGTTCAGGTGATCCTGGAGTGCACCGAGATGAAGAACTCGGGCCTTCCCGGCACAAGCCGCTACATCACCACCAAGAACCGCAAGAATACTGCTGAGCGTCTGGAGCTCAAGAAGTACAATCCTATCCTTAAAAAGATGACCGTCCACAAGGAGATCAAGTAATTTTGGATGATAGTAAAACGTTATAAAGTTTTTTAGACTATGGCAAAGAAAGCAGTCGCTACCCTCCATGAAGGTTCTACGGATGGACGCGCATATTCAAAGGTAATCAAGATGGTGAAGAGCCCCAAGACGGGTGCCTACGTCTTCGATGAGCAGATGGTCCCCAACGGTGACGTGAAGGACTTCTTCAAGAAGTAAGATATCATACTTATTAAATAGAGTAGGGGATAAACATCAATCAGGGTGTTTATCTCCTACTTTCATTTTACGTACCTCTTGGTTTTTAAGGTGGGTTCTATTAATTAGCTTTGTCAGATTTCGAGACTATCTTCGAGGTCAAATTGCAAGTGAACGAAGAAGTTATGCGGGCATAACGACTGAGTGAATGTTCGTGCCAGCGAGTGTCATCGAGCTTGCTCGTTTGACCGAGCGCAGCCGAACTTCAGCCGCAGGATAACTGGCAATTTGAGCCGAAGATAGTCCGAAAGATGGCAAAACGTACCCCATGATTTAATATTTTTGTTTCGGTGGTAATTAATAGAACCCACCTTAAATAAGTCCTTATTGATGAACAACAATTAAGGCCGCGAACATTGTGTCGCGGCCTTAATTGTGCTGGTGGGATGTTTTGTGGGTTTGTTGGAGGTGTTAGTCAGCTTCTGCGTGCGAGCAGCACAACGTTCTCTACATGCGGCGTGTGGGGGAACATGTCTACAGGTTGCACGCTAATCACTCGATAGTCTTGGTCGATTAGGGACAAGTCGCGTGCCTGAGTGGCAGGGTTGCAGCTGACATAGACGATTCGTCGTGGAGCGGCACCAAGGATAACGTTGACCACGTCTTGGTGCATGCCAGCGCGGGGAGGGTCGGTGATAATGATGTCTGGGCGACCATGTTCGCTGATGAAATCCTCGGTAAGGATGTCCTTCATGTCTCCTGCAAAGAACGAGGTATTGGTGATGTTATTGATCTGGCTGTTCACTTTTGCATCTTCGATGGCCTCTGGGACATACTCAATTCCGATGACCTTACTGGCACGGTGAGCCACAAAGTTGGCAATGGTACCCGTCCCGGTATAGAGATCGTAGATCAGCGGGGCTGTGTTATTGTCTTGGTTGTCGGCAGGACAGTCGGGAAGAGGCATGAAACAGAATTCGCGTGCTACGCGGTACAAATGGTATGCCTGCTCGGTGTTGGTCTGGTAGAAACTCTTTGGGCCCACCTTGAACTTCAGGTCCTCCATCGTCTCATAGATGAAGTCGGTGCCTTTGAAGGTGATGAGTTCGAGATCGCCGATGGTGTCGTTGCCTTTCTGGTTGTCAACATAGATTAGGGAGGTGATCTGCGGGAATGTCTCGGCAACATGTGCCAGCAACTGTTGAGCCTTTTCTTCATCACCCGGCTCATCGTAGTGGAATTGAATGAGCAGCATCCACTCACCGGTATTGGAGTTCCTGAACATCAGGTTGCGGAGCAGACCATGCTGTTCTTTGACATCATAAAAGCTCATGCCCATCTCCTTTGCAAAGCGTTCAATCTCATTGCGCACCTTGTTGTGCAGATCGTCCATGAGCCAGCATTGGGTGATGGGATAGATTTTGTCGAAGGCACCCGTGATATGGAAGCCGATGGCGGCATGGTTTTGTCCGTTCAGGTCAAGGTCAGGATTCTGCAGTTCCTCTGGTGTAAACCATCGCTTGTTGCAACAACCAAACTCCAGCTTGTTGCGGTAGCGCAGGGTCTCCGCAGAGCCCATGATGGGATTGAATTCGGGCAATTCCACTTTGCCGATGCGCGTAAGCTGGTCGTGCACCTGCTGTTGCTTGGCTTTCAACTGTTCAGCGTAGGGCAGGTTCTGCCACTTGCATCCGCCGCAGATGCCGAAATGCTGGCAGGCAGGGGTGGCTCGCACAGGGCTCAGTTCCACAAACCGGGCCACACGGCCTTCCATATACCGGTGTTTCTTCTTGGTGACCTGCACATCCACGATGTCGCCAGGCACACAGAAGGGTACAAACACCACGCAGTCGTTGTGGTGGAACAGGCATTTGCCTTCAGCGGCAACAGCCTCGATGGTGATGTTCTCGAGTAGGGGGAGTGCTTTGCGTTTTCTGCTCATCATGCTTGAATTTTCGTGCAAAGTTACGGATTTATCTTGAGAACTTTGCGCAGTGTGTAAATAATAATTAGGTGAGAAAGTCTCGATTTAGGACATTCTTCAGACATTCATGGGATAAGCCTTGACTCTCCATCAATGGGTGTTTGCGTCAACAGCTAATATTGCAATGTATACATGACATTTTTTCAAGGAAAAGTTTGGATATCTGATAAAATTAGGTATCTTTGCAAATATAAAAATATTATATGCAAAACTTCATTAGAATACCTAATCAAAAACTATGAGTGAGAAAAGAGTATATCTCTTCGGTAATGGACAAGCCGAAGGAAAAGCAGATATGAAGAATCTGCTTGGCGGAAAAGGAGCCAACCTTGCTGAAATGAATCTAATCGGCGTGCCTGTTCCCCCGGGCTTTACGATTACTACAAATGTATGTAATGAATATTTTGAGAAAGGCAAGGACGAGGTTGTTGCTTTGTTGCGCGATGAGGTGGTCAACGGTGTGAGGCATGTTGAGCAACTCATGGGGCTGAGATTTGGTGATGTGAGCAATCCACTTCTCGTCAGCGTTCGTTCAGGAGCTCGGGCATCAATGCCTGGCATGATGGATACCATCTTGAATCTGGGTCTGAATGACGAAGTGGTGGAAGGACTTGCAAAGAAGACCGGCAATGAGCGCTTCGCATACGATAGCTATCGCAGGTTTGTACAGATGTATGGCGATGTGGTCATGGGCATGAAGCCGGTGAATAAGGAAGACATTGATCCCTTTGAGGCCATTATCCAGCAAGTGAAGGCTCGACGCAATATCCGTCTCGACAATGAGATGACCGTCGATGAACTCAAGAGTTTGGTGACACTCTTCAAGGAAGCCATTAAGGAGCAGACTGGTCGTAACTTCCCTGATGATCCCATGGAACAACTATGGGGTGCCATCTGTGCTGTGTTCGACAGTTGGATGAACGACCGTGCCATTCTCTACCGTAAGATGGAAGGCATTCCTGCGGAGTGGGGAACAGCAGTCAACGTCATGGCCATGGTATTCGGCAATATGGGCAACACCTCAGCCACTGGCGTATGTTTCAGTCGTGATGCTGCTACTGGTGAGAATCGTTTTAACGGCGAATACCTTGTCAATGCCCAGGGTGAGGATGTGGTGGCTGGAATACGCACCCCCCAGCAGATTACGAAGGAAGGCTCGCTCAGATGGGCCAAGCTGCAAGGAATCGATGAGGAAATCAGAAGAACAAAGTATGCCTCGATGGAAGAAGCCATGCCCGAAATCTTTGCACTGCTCAATGATATTCAGCAAAAACTAGAGAACCATTACCATGATATGCAGGACATGGAATTTACTGTACAGGAGGGTAAACTTTGGTTCCTGCAAACACGTAATGGCAAACGTACTGGTGCAGCTATGGTGAAAATAGCCATGGACTTGTTGCGTGAAGGACAGATTGATGAGAAGACGGCTCTTCTACGCTGCGAACCCAACAAGCTTGACGAGTTGTTGCACCCCGTTTTTGACAAGGAGTCACAGGCTGCCGCGCGTGTACTTACTAGAGGTCTTCCTGCATCCCCAGGTGCAGCTTGTGGACAGATAGTGTTCTTCGCCGATGATGCTGAAGAGTGGCATGCCGATGGCCATCAGGTGGTGCTCGTCCGTATCGAGACCTCACCCGAGGACCTGGCTGGCATGAGTGCCGCCGAAGGCATCCTAACAGCTCGCGGCGGTATGACATCGCATGCAGCGGTAGTAGCACGTGGTATGGGTAAATGTTGTGTCAGTGGTGCAGGGGCTATCAATGTCGACTACAAAAATCGCACGCTGGAGATTGACGGAAAGGTACTCAAGGAGGGAGATTACATCTCGCTCAATGGTTCCACTGGTGAGGTCTTTCTCGGTGAGATAAAAACTAGTCCAGCCAAGGTGACCGGCGACTTTGCCAATCTGATGACGCTTTGTAACAAGTACGCTAAGCTAGTGGTACGTACCAATGCCGACACGCCACACGATGCAGAGGTGGCTAGCAATTTTGGTGCTGTGGGTATTGGACTATGTCGTACAGAGCACATGTTCTTTGAAAATGTCAAAATCAAAGCTATGCGTGAGATGATTTTGGCTGACAGCACAGAGGAGCGTGAGCGCGCATTGGAGAAGCTGTTGCCTTATCAGAAGCAAGACTTCTATGGCATTTTGAAGTGCATGGATGGTAAGCCTGTGAATATCCGGCTACTCGATCCACCTTTGCATGAGTTTGTTCCTCACGATGCAAAAGGACAGGAAACGATGGCTGAAGAAATGGGTGTCAGTGTAAAGGCGATTCAAGAACGTGTACAGAGTTTGAGCGAGAGCAATCCTATGCTCGGATTGCGTGGATGTCGCTTAGGCAACACTTTCCCCGAGATCACGGCCATGCAGACACGTGCCATCTTAGGTGCTGCCGTTCAGTTGAAGAAAGACGGCTATGATCCCAGACCCGAGATCATGGTTCCACTCGTGGGAATCGTTAATGAATTGGACGCACAGGAGAAGGTGATTAGAGCCACCGCCCAGAAGTTATTTGCAGAGGAAGGCGTTGAGATTCCATTTAAGGTCGGTACTATGATTGAGGTGCCACGCGCTGCCCTCACCGCCGATAAGATTGCAGCAAAGGCAGAATATTTCAGCTTCGGTACTAATGACCTGACACAGATGACTTTTGGTTATAGCCGTGATGATATTGCTAGTTTCCTGCCCACGTATCTTGAGAAGAAGATACTGGATGTTGACCCATTCCAGGTGCTCGACCAGAATGGTGTAGGGCAGTTGGTGCAGATGGCTGTCGAGAAGGGGCGCTCGGTTCGTCCTGACCTCAAGTGTGGTATCTGTGGCGAACATGGTGGTGAGCCGAATTCTGTGAAGTTCTGTCATCATGCAGGACTAAACTATGTGAGTTGTTCGCCCTTCCGTGTGCCTATCGCCAGACTTGCGGCCGCGCAGGCAGCCTTAGAAGATTGATCGTCCAAAGGTAAATAATTTGTAGAATGAGAGACAAGTGCTTGTTGAACAGGCATTTGTCTCTTTCTTATTGTCAAAATGTAAGACCAGGTGACGAAACCTGCATAGTCTATAATGGCAATATCCGTACCTCATCTTTTCAATCGCTTTCCTTGTGATATCATCGTGATTAACAGCTAGGGTTGGAGCAACTGTTTACCGAAAAACATTTGGCATCTGCCACAACTAGCGTTCAATGTGTTTCATGCCATGGCACCGTCGCTGACGTGCATGCTGTGCATGCTTCCCGAACTGTGGTTTGACTTGAAGCTGACTGTGGTTCGACTCGAAGCACGACAGCCCGACGGGCATCCCTGTGTGGCATCACGGTGCTCCGGAGGCAGGAGAACTGTAACCCCAATTTCGGCCGACCTGCAATTCAAATCAAGAACTCCCAGGTCTATCCTTGTGATCGATTGGTTACGGTTTATCTCTCATGGTCTTTATTATGACGCATTGGCAACTGGCTATGCCATAAGTTGAAAGAGAATAATCTGCAAGCGATAGTCCATTGCGCCCGACAGTTAGCTAAGATGCTGTCAGAGAATGCAGTTCTATTTCCGATTCTGGGACATCATGGTTATTCGACTCAGGCCCTCCATCTCGTCAGAGCCATATCTTCCTATACAACAACATCAGTTCCTGTTGCCAATAATCTCATAGGAAAAGACCGTGATTCCAACTTTATTGCAAAAAAAGCAGGGCCTCCTGTTACAGGGGTATAGATAGGCTTTCGACAAGTAGGGAATATACCTTTAGGCAAGATACCATACCTCCTTAATAATGTCTGTAATAGCGGTGAGACAGCGAAAGTGGCTTTCCATGCTCTTGGCAACAGAGGCGTTGTGCTCATATATGCCATGAGTGACACATTGTTAGAACCGGAGCAATCTGTAAGGTCGAGCTAAATGGTATAGTTACGATATGCTGGGCTATCCTATTTCGTAACTATCCCAACTGGGTTTCTGGCTAATATCTAAACAGGCTGCCCTGAAGCAGGGCAGCCTGAAAGTTGCGTCATCGGTGCGGGTTGACCGGACAACTATAAGCTAAAGAAAAATTTCGTTTTATTCAATGACCACGGTAGTCCAACCGTGCTTGTCCTCAACGGTGCCATACTGTATGCCGCGGATGGTCTCGTAGAGTTTCTTCGACCAAGGACCAGGCTGCTCACCATAGTCGTAGCGTGCCCCGGTGTCGAGGTCGTCGAGATGCGAGATGGGTGAGATCACGGCTGCCGTGCCGCAGGCGCCTGCCTCTTCAAAGGTGCCCAGCTCTTCCTCGGGAATGGGACGGCGCTCCACCTTCATGCCCAGGTCTTCGGCAATCTGCATCAGACTCTTGTTGGTGATAGAGGGTAAGATAGACGTAGACTTCGGGGTCACGTAGGTGTTGTTCTTGATGCCGAAGAAGTTGGCGGCACCGCACTCGTCCACATATTTCTTCTCGCGGGCATCCAAGTAAAACTCGCTGGCATATCCTTTCTCGTGGGCAATGGCATTGGCTTTGAGCGAGGCCGCATAGTTGCCGCCCACCTTATATATACCTGTGCCCAGGGGGGCAGAGCGGTCGTAGTCGCGGATGATGACATAGGGATTGGTGGCAAAGCCTCCCTTGAAATAAGGGCCGACGGGGGTGACGAAGATGAGGAAGCAATACTCGTTGGCCGGATGCACACCCACCTGGGCGCTGGTGCCGATGAGCAGCGGACGGATGTAGAGCGTTGCACCGCTCTCGTAGGTGGGTATCCACTCTTGGTTGAGGCGCACGACCTTCTTCACCATCTCTTCGAAAATCTCTGTAGGGAGCTCGGGCATCAGGATGCCACGGCATGTGCTCTGCAGACGGGCGGCATTCTCGTCCATACGGAAGACGCGCACCTTGCCGTCGGGGCAGCGATAGGCCTTCAGGCCTTCGAAGGCCTCCTGGCCATAGTGCAGGCAGGTGGCTGCCATGTGTAGTTTCAGGTACTCGTCTGAGCAGACCTCAATCTCACCCCATTTTCCGTCGCGATAATAGCAGCGTACATTGTAGTCGGTCTTGATGTAACCGAAAGACAAATTAGACCAATCCAAATCTTTCATATTTGCTAATATTTAAAAAGTCTTGCCTACTTGATAGTTGCAAAAGTACGAAATATAATTATCAATTGCAACTTTTTAGATTAATATCTCTTGAAAAGTTAGGTCAAAGCGCATTGTTTGCACATGGCCTGTGAGGTCAGTCGTTACCATTGGCCGCTATCTTCTTGATCTCGGCATCGGTCTTGGTGAGTTTGTCTTTGCAGAATTTGATGAGTTGCTGTGCTTTCTTCAGCTGTGCCGGCATCTCATCCATCTCGAGTTCGTTGTTCTCCAGTTTCTCAACGATGTCTTCCAGCTGTCGGATGGCATCTTCGTATTTGGTTTCTTTTGCCATAAAGGTATGTTGAATGGGTTTTATTTTACAATAGAATGGACGCTTCCCTTTGCCAGTCTGGTCTCAATCTCTTCACCGCTTGCTAGTTGCGATGCGTCTCTTACCACTTTCCCTTGGCGGTAAGTGATGCTGTAGCCGCGTTTCAATAATACCTGTGGGTCAACCGTTTGCAGGCGCAGTGAGAGTTGTTCCAGTTGATGCTGTCTTCGGGTTAGCTGACGCTCGGCCAACTGGCTCACCTTGCCAGTCAGCGACTCCAGATGGTGGGTGTCTTGTGCCAGTCGGTTGCCCATAAGGTTCTGGATTTGGACAGAGAGCCTGTCGAGGCTTGCCTCCTGCCGCGTCTTGACCAGTGAAAAGAGAATAGGGATGCGGCCGGAGCACCTGTCAAGGCGGGTGTGCTCACGTTCCATACGTTGCTGCACCCGACTGATGATACGCTCCTGCACGTCGACGATATGGTTCCAGGTGGCGCTCAGGTGGTCGATGAGCAGGGTGGCCGCCGCCGTGGGTGTCTTCACACGGGTGTGGGAGACCATGTCGAGCACGCTCTCGTCACGCTCATGGCCGATGCCGGTGATGATGGGGATGGGGAAGTTGGCTACGTTCTCGGCCAGCAGCAGGGTGTCGAAGCCACTCATGTCGGCGGTGGCACCGCCACCACGGATGATGACCACCACATCGAAATCGTCGATGCGGCGATGGATGTTGTTCAAGGCGGCGATGATGGTGGGCTCCACCTGGTCGCCTTGCATGATGGCAGGAAATAGCTGGGTGGCAAAGCAGAATCCGTAGCTGTTGTTGTCTAGTTGGTTGCAGAAATCGCCATAGCCGGCCGCGTTCTCGCTGGAGATAACTGCGATGCGCTGTGCGAAAGGCGGCAACGAGAGTTCACGCTGCAGGTCGAAGATGCCTTCATCCTGCAGTTGTCTGATGATTTCCATGCGCTTGCGGGCCATGTCTCCCATGGTGTAGGTGGGGTCGATGTCCTGTACAATCCACGAAAAGCCGTAGGCCTCGTGAAACTGGGCCTTGACAAGTAGCATCACTTTCATGCCGGCATGTAACGGTTGGCCGGTCATTTGCTCAAACTTGGGACGCAGATTCATCCAGGTCGACTTCCAGCACTTGGCAGACGCACGGGCCACGGGGGTGGGTGAGTAGAGGTCTTTTTGTATGAGTTCCATATAGCAATGGCCCCTCACCTCGCGCGCCTCAGAGAGCTCTGCCTCCACCCAATAGGCCCTGTCGAACGTGGTGCTGATGACCTCGCTGACGAGGCTGTTCAACTCGTATAGGGTCATAGCTCGGTGGTTCATCATGTAGTCCATGGCTATATATCTTGATAATTCTGTGGTATGTATCTGTACATTCAGAGTATCACGTCAGCCGGTGTCGAGGCTTCACTCCCTTAGTCCCATCTGGTATGCCTTCCAGAAATTGGGTATGCCGTAGCCGTAGATGTTGTCGGGATGGTCGTGGCGGTCGGCCGAGCGACGCACCAGGTCCATAATCTGCGAGGCTGTCTTCTGGGGCAGTGCCTGCCACAGGCAGGCCACCATACCACAGGTGATGGGGGTGGCAAAGGAGGTGCCGTTGGCCTTGGTGATGATGCCCCGGCCATCGATGAGGGCTGCGGCCACACCGCGTGCTGCCACATCGGGTTTCACCCTGCCGTCGTAGGTGGGTCCCACCGAACTGAAGGTGGCATTGATGCTGTCGGCGCTCAGGGCCGCCACGGTGAGTACGTCGCGGGCGTCGCCTGGAAAGCCGATACGCTTCCAGGTGCCGGCACCCGAGTTGCCCGCACTGTTGACAAGGATCATACCCTTGGGTGCTATCATCGATGCCGTGCGCGAGATCAAGGCCGTCTTGCCGTCCTGCTCGCGGTAGAGGTGCGAGGCCTTTGGGTCATCGAACTTGTTGTAACCCAATGATGAGTTGACGATGTCGGCACCGATAGAGTCGGCATATTCCACGGCTTGGGCCCAGTAGTCTTCCTCAACAAGGTTCTCTGTTCGTCCGTCCTCGCTCCTCAGCAGCAGGTAGGTGGCGCGAGGGGCAGTGCCCACCAACAGGCTGTCGGTGTTGGCCGCCATACACGAGAGCACCATGGTGCCATGGTCGAGCAAGTGGTAGAGGTTGGCGTCATAGGGATAGACAAAGTCTTTGAGACCGGCGATGTTTACGCCTTTGAGATAACCTATCTTATCGACGTTCATATAGCCTCCATCAACAATGGCGATGGTCATGCCCTGGCCTTGGAAGCCAGCCTCATGCAGCTTCTCTCCGCTAAGCATGGCTATCTGTTTCTGCCCCTTTCCGTAACGGCTGGTGCGTGGGGCCTTGGTGGCGATGGTATCTTTTTCCACGCTGTCGGGTGTCAGGGTGGCAATAGAGTCGGGTGTGGTGAACACCTTGGTGGCCTTGACCACAAACGGTAGTGCCGTGAGGTGCTTGAGCGAGGTTGAGTCGCTGACCTTTACGAGCACGGTATTGTTCCATTTGCTTTGGCCGATGACCTCGCCTTTCTCCGTCTTGATACGCTCAAGATATCTGGCCGAGACGGGCAAGTCGGTAGAATCGACGGTGATATGCTGTTTGTTGCGTCGTTGTAAGGCCTTGGCAGAGAGAAATGCCTCTGGGTGCGCCAAGGAGTATGTGGTGCCTTTCTTGTCTTTTAGGGTGAGGCGATAAATGCTATATTTGCCTCCCGGGTAAGGTTTCTTGTCGGCGGCGTTTACAGACAAATACTGGCATCCGACCGATAAGAAGAGTAAGAGTAGGATTTTTTTCATCTATATTTTCTCAGTTATAACATGCAAAATTAACGTGAAAAGGGCGAATCTCCAAATCTTTTTACTACTTTTGCAACAACAATGGATCACGATAACAAGAAAGCTACGCTTGAACTTGGCACCAAGCCTGTCGGCCATTTGTTGCTGCAGTATGCCATGCCGGCCATCATTGCGATGACCGCCGCCTCTTTGTACAATATCATCGACCGTATCTTCATTGGTCAGGTGGTGGGCCCTTTGGCCATCTCCGGGCTGGCCATCACCTTTCCCTTCATGAATCTCTCCGGTGCTTTCGGTGCTGCCGTGGGAGTAGGTTCCTCAACGGCTATCTCGGTGAAACTGGGGCAGCGCGACTACAAGACGGCCGAGGAGCTGCTGGGCAACACCGTGACGCTCAACCTGATCATTGGTTTCTTTTTTACGGTGATCTGCCTGCTCTTCCTCGATCCTATTCTCAGGTTTTTCGGGGCCAGCGACGACACCATCCCCTATGCCCGTGATTTCATGCAGATCATCCTCTTGGGTAATATGGTGACGCATATGTATTTTGGTATGAATGCCGTACTTCGGGCTGCCAGCAAGCCACGGCAGGCCATGTATGCCACCGTCTTCACAGTGGTGATGAACATTCTTCTCGACGTGGTGTTCATCCTCTGGCTGGGGTGGGGCATCCGCGGAGCGGCTTTGGCGACGGTCATCTCACAGGTGTTGGCATTGGTCTACCAGATGCGCCTGTTCACCAACAAGCACGAACTGCTGCATCTGAAGCGTGGTATCTATCGTCTGAAAGCATCACTGGTCAAGAATATCATCGGCGTAGGTATTTCGCCGTTTCTCATGAATGTGTGCGCATGTATCATCGTCATCTTCATGAACAACCAGTTCGTGCGTTTCGGCGGCGACCTGGCCGTGGGGGCTTTCGGCGTTGCCAATGCCATTGGTACGGTGTTCCTGATGTTTATCATGGGCTTGAACCAAGGCATGCAGCCCATTGCAGGTTATAACTATGGAAGCCAGCAAATCGACCGATTGATGAAGGTGCTGAACCTGTCGATCATAGCCGCTACCGCCATTATGACCACAGGATGGGTTATTGCCATGGTGATACCCTACTATTGTGCGAGGATGTTCACCACCGATCCCACCTTGATAGCCATGGCCATCAAGGGCATTAGGATTGACATGATGCTCTATCCCATCATCGGGTTCCAGATGGTGGTCACCAATTTCTTTCAGTGTATCGGTAAGGTCAAGATCAGCATTTTCCTGTCTCTGTCGCGGCAGCTGCTCTTCTTGCTGCCTCTATTGGCCATCCTGCCCAATTATTTCGGTGTGGACGGCGTATGGTATTCGCTGCCTGCTTCAGACCTGACAGCTGCCCTGGTGGCTGCGGTGGTGATGGGGAGGTATGTGAAAATGTTCAGAAAGCAATTAAAATCATAGGGTTATGGAGGAACAGAAGATTATCATCAACATAGGCAGGCAGATAGGCTCAGGGGGCAGGCAGATTGCCTGGCAGCTTGCCGAAGACTTTGGATTCAAGTTCTACGACCGCGAATTACTCAATCTGGCTGCAAAGGAGAGTGGGTTTTGTGAGAAGTTTTTTGAACAGAACGATGAGCAGAAGGGATTTCTCAAGTCGCTATTCCATGTCTATGTGCCGTTGGCTGGAGAACACAACTATTACAACAACGGTTTCTCGCAAGAGAGTCTGTACCAGTTTCAGAGCGACGCCATCCGCAAGGCGGCCAATGAGGGCAGCTGTGTGTTTGTGGGGCGCACGGCCGACTATGTGCTTCGCGACTACAAGAACACCATCAATATCTTCATCACGGCCAATATGGACCAGCGCATCCAGCGTGTGTGCAAGCGGTTTGACTTAGACAGGGCTGCGGCCAGAAAATTCATCAAGGGCCATGAGGATGAGCGCGCCTCTTATTACAACTACTATACCGGCAAGCGCTGGGGGCATGCCGAGAGCTATGACCTCTGTATCAACTCCAGTCTGCTGGGAATTGAAGAGACCGAACGTTTCATAGCCCGCTTTGTGCGTTGCAGGTTTGGTATCAACGATCACACTAAATAACTGAAGCCTATGAAGATTGGAATCATCAGTGACACGCATGGATACTGGGATGAGAAATACGAGCATTATCTCAGTGGCTGTGATGAGATATGGCACGCTGGCGACATTGGCAGCATGGAGGTGGCCGACCGGTTCGAAGCCATGAAGCCTAGATTCCGCGCTGTTTATGGCAACATAGACGGCCCCGACATCCGCGCCCGTTACCGTGAGGTACTGCGTTTCAAGGTAGAAGACGCAGAGGTGTTGATGAAGCATATCGGCGGTTATCCTGGACATTACGATCCTTCTATCCGCCAGTCCGTCACGGGTAACCCGCCCCAGCTTTTTGTCTCTGGCCATTCGCACATCCTGCGGGTCATGCCCGACAAGCAATTGGGATTGTTGCATGTCAATCCGGGGGCGGCGGGATTGAGCGGTTGGCAGAAAGACCGCACCATCGTCAGGCTGACACTTGAAGGCAACAAGTTCACCGATTGCGAAGTGGTGGTGCTCGGCAATCGTTCGGTGATGCAAGAAATACTGGATTATGATGAAACTCGTTGAACCATTGCACCGCTTCCTGGAACTCATGGGGAGCGGTTCGTTCCTCGTGACCGAGGTTGATAAGGCCAACATTGATGTGCTGGTCACCATGCTGGGTGAGCTCGACAAACAAATCGTGTGCGCCACTTACGGACTCTTCGGTGTTGCCAAGGCCTCTACCGAAGCATTGGCGCAAAAGCATGGTGTAAGCCCAGAGGTGATGAATGAAATCATCGAGAAAGACCTGCGCAAGATCACCATCACGCCCGAATGGCAGATGATGGTTCAGCAGTTGCAGCCCTTGGTCAAGAAAAGGGTAGGGCTGGTGTAGGATAATAAACAACGGATAGTACTCTAAACGTATGAAGAAAATACTGTTATTGGGCTCAGGTGAACTGGGCCGTGAGTTTGCGATTGCAGCCAAGCGTGCCGGACAATATGTCATTGCTTGTGACCGCTATGATGATGCCCCGGCCATGCAGGTAGCCGATGAAAGTGAAGTTTTTGCCATGCTTGACGGTGATGCGCTCACCGCCGTCATCGACAAGCATCAGCCGGATGTCATTGTCCCGGAGATAGAAGCCATACGCACCGAGCGTTTGTTCGACTTCGAGCAGCAGGGCATCCAAGTCACCCCGTCGGCGAGGGCCGTCAACTTCACCATGAACCGGAGGGCCATTCGCGACCTGGCGGCTCAGGAACTGGGACTGCGCACGGCCAAGTATTTCTATGCCAAGACCTTCGATGAGTTTAAAATGGCGGCAGAAGCAATTGGTTTCCCTTGTGTGGTCAAGCCGTTGATGTCATCATCAGGACACGGACAGACCTACGTTCACAACGAGGCAGAACTGCAGGAAGCCTTTCGCGAAGCCATGCAGGAAGGACGTGGTGACGTGAAAGAGGTGATTATCGAGGAGTTTATCGACTTTGCCGCCGAATTTACCCTGCTCACCGTCACCCAGAAAGACGGCCCCACACTGTTCTGTCCGCCTATCGGTCACGTGCAGAAAGGCGGCGACTACCGCGAGAGTTGGATGCCTTGCCAGCTTTCAGAAGAAGCCCTCCAGGCAGCCCAGCATATTGCTGCCGAGGTGACCCGGGCCTTGACGGGTGCCGGACTGTGGGGCGTGGAGTTCTTCCTCACTCGACAGGGAGAGGTCATCTTCTCGGAGCTCAGTCCGCGTCCGCACGATACGGGCATGGTGACGCTGAGCCATTGCACCAACCTCAGCGAGTTTGAGTTGCATTTCCGGGCCATGATGGGCCTGCCCATTCCTGCCATCCATCTGGAGCACTATGGTGTCTCGGCGGTAGTGCTCTCACCGGTAGAGTCGGCAAAGCCGCTCGACTACAACCTCATGGACGTCTGCCGCGAAGACCGTGCCTGTGTGCGCATCTTTGGCAAACCCGAGGCCCACGTGGGTCGGCGCATGGGTGTGGTGCTCTGTTACGACGCCCTCGGCAGCGATATGGATGCCCTGCGCGACAAGGCCAAGCGACTGGCCACGACCGTACTCGGCACCGATCCGTATATGAAGAAGTAACGTCTGCGCATTATACTTGCAATGAACAGTGTGTTTACGCCCAACAAAACCATGCGTTTACGTACAACAAACCATGCGTTTATGTACAATAAACCATGTGTTTATGTACAATAAACCATGCGTTTACGCGCAATAAACAGCGTGTTTACCTGCAAAGTTCGGCGCATTTGCCTGCACTGTTCCGCGCGACTTGGTACAGGCTAACGGATGTTTTGGTAGGCACGTGCCGGCGCAATTTCCCTGGAAGATGCGCGCGCGGCACCCTCTGTAGCGCCGTTTGTCATGACGGATATAGATTAGAAAAACAGTATTGGCCGGTTGGCTTTGCGTTTCTGCGCAAGGTCACCGGTCATTTATTTCCGCTTCAATCATGCGCTTGGACCATTATGGTTGCAACTCTACTCTATTTAGTTTGATTATCAAAAGGAATAAGAACCGTTTTTGGGCTTGATAACGCTTCGTCGCCATCTCACTGTGGCTTTTCTATGGTTATCATGTCGCGGCAGCACGATTGTCCAATCTTATTGAGGTGTCATCAAAATAAAACCAATAGGACGGGCGTTAGAAAGACATGGAACCATTAGGAAAGATCATATCGTTTCAGAAGATAGCCGACCCGCGCGGCAACCTCACGGTGGTGGAGCAATGCAAAGACATACCGTTCAACGTAAGCCGTGTGTACTGGACCTACGACATTCCCACCGACGCAGAGCGGGGAGGGCATGCCCACATCCACTGCCGTGAGCTGATCGTATCGGTCAGTGGGGCTTTTACCGTCACCCTCGACGATGGCAGCCAAAGGCAGCAGTATTTGCTCTCCAAGCCCTACGAGGGCTTGCTGGTCGATACCGGTATTTGGCGCACTTTGGAGAATTTCTCTTCTGGGGCGGTGTGTCTTGTCTTGGCCGAGGACCCATTCGACGAGAGCGACTATATCTACGACTATAATGACTTTCTGCGCTATAAGAACAAAAATATCGGCAGTCCTACCTCCAACCCCTCTGAAAATGTTTGATATCCAGCGATACACCCAAGCCGACAAGCAGGCTTGGAACGACTTTGTGGCACAGTCGAAGCAGGGAACCTTCCTCTTCGACCGTGGATTCATGGATTATCACGGCGACCGCTTCACCGATCACTCGCTGATGGTTTACCGCAAGGGTCGCCTCTATGCCTTGCTTCCTGCCAATGCAGAAGGCGACACCCTCTGGACACACCAGGGGCTCACATACGGCGGACTGCTCACTGACCACAGGGCCACGGTGGCCGAGGTGGGTGAGGTGTTCGCTGCCATCAACGACGCGCTTAGGGCCGATCATTTCAGCAGGGTGGTGTATAAGGCCGTTCCATGGATCTATCACCGTGTTCCGGCCGACGAAGACCTCTACGCACTGGTCAATACCTGTGGTGCCCGCATCGTGGCACGGCATGTATCTACCATCCTGACCAGTAGCCGACTGGGCTTCGGGGAATCGAGAAAAAGTGGGCTGCGCAAGGCCGTGAGGGCAGGAGTGGAAGTTGTAGAGAGTGACGATTATGCTGCTTTCTGGCAGATTCTGGAGGCTAACCTACAGCAGCGGTATGGTGTTTACCCGGTGCATACGCTGGAGGAGATGCGTCTGCTCAAGTCGCGTTTTCCAAATGTTATCCGTCTGTTTCTGGCCATCCGGGGAGAGAAAACACTGGGTGGGAGTGTCGTCTTCGAGACACCGCAAGTGGTGCATACCCAGTATATCTCGGCATCGGCCGAGGGCAAGGCCTGCGGGGCATTGGACATGTTGTTCGACCATCTCATCAACCACCGCTATGCCCACGTGCCCTATTTCGATTTTGGCAAGTCGACCAATGGCGATGGGCACGACCTGAACCACAGTCTCATTTTCCAGAAAGAAGGCTTTGGCGGGCGGGCAGTGTGCTACGATTGGTATGAATATAACTTGTGACACTCCGCATATCATCTCATTATCCCATGATCGACTATCTCAACCTGCAACAAGTGACGGCCATGCACCGCGCCGAAATCCACGATGCCGTGGCCAGTGTCATTGACAGCGGCTGGTACCTGCAAGGCGAGGCCACCCGCCGTTTCGAGGCCGACTATGCCGCTTACATCGGTACACGCCACTGCGTGGGCTGTGGCAACGGGCTGGATGCCCTCACGCTGATATTCCGTGCATATAAGGAGATGGGTGTGCTGACCGAAGGCGATGAGGTCATTGTGCCGGCCAACACCTATATAGCCTCCATCCTCTCGATTACCGAGAATGGGCTGGTGCCCGTGCTCGTGGAGCCATGGGCGAGTACGCTCGAGCTCAACGAGACGCTGATCGAGCAGGCCATTACAGAGAAGACAAGGGCACTGCTCTTGGTACACCTCTATGGCCGCAACGCCTGGACACCCGGGATACAGGAGCTTTGCGACCGTTGGCACCTGCGCCTGGTGGAGGACAACGCGCAAGCGCAGGGCGTAAGGGCCCTGCAATATCACCGGCGCTACGTGGAAGCAACGCCGGTGGTGCCTCACGGCTACGCCATGACGGGCTCGCTGGGCCACGCTGCCGCCCACTCGTTCTACCCTGGCAAGAACTTGGGCGCGCTGGGCGACGGCGGAGCGGTGACCACCGACGACGACGAGCTGGCAAGCGTAGTGAGGGCGCTGGGCAACTATGGCTCTAGCGAGAAATACGTCTTTCCGTACCAAGGCAGGAACAGCCGGTTGGACGAGATACAGGCGGCCGTGCTGGGTGTCAAGCTGAAATATCTCGATGCAGACAATGCACGCAGGCGGCAGATAGCCGGTTATTACTATCAGCATGTTACCAATCCGGAGCTTTTTCTGCCGGGCAAAACGGCATGGCAACTGTCGGGAGGCAACGACCTCGAGTGCAACTACCACATCTTCCCGGTGCTCTGCCGCCACCGCGATGCCCTACGGCAATACCTGCACGACAAGGGTATCGGCACCATGATCCATTACCCCATCCCTCCGCACAAGCAGGCTTGCTACCGGGAATGGAACGAGCTGTCGCTCCCCGTTACCGAGCATATCCATCGTGAGGAACTCAGCATACCCTGCAACCCGGTCATGACCGACAACGAGGTGGAGGCAGTGTGCCGGGCCCTCAACGGCTTTCTGATGAGATAGGCTGCCAGTGCCACCTTATGTGGGGCCAGAAAAAAGCGGGATGAAGGGCCAAATGGTATCTTCATCCCGACATTCATTTATAGATAGGGTTAGCTTAAAATCAACACCGTGACGCCGCGGGCGGCCTGGGCACCCATGACCAGCGCCTGCTCGATGTCGGCCGTCTTGGAGGGCCCGCTGATGAATGTGCCGAAGTTGTAGGCCGGGTCCATCTTGATGCGCGAATATGCCTGGTGCATGTTGTCGACGATATTCTGGCGGTCGAGAACGATGACCAGATACTCAGAGATAAAGCAAACCGCCTTCTCCTTCATGGTCTGCGGAATCCATACACACGCATTTTCGGCCACACCCACCGTTCCCTGCACGATGCCGACATCCGTTCCGTTGAGTTCGTCGGCTGCACTCACCGTGTCGGGATTTTTCTGTGCTATATTGATGAAGGGCAGGTTAGAGGCAAACACCCTGGCCTCGGGATAGAGGTTGCGGATGAATTGGTTCAGGTCGTCGGTCTTCCTCACTTCCAGCACCTTTCCGCCTACAGTCTCGGTCATCTTGATAAACTGTGCCACAGTGTCCTCATAGGTGATGCCCTGGATATTCATGTCAGGCATGTCAAACTGCGCTTTGGTGTTCTTGCGTAACTTTTCGAATAAGTCTTCTTTTTTCATAATGCTCTGCCTAACCTTTTATTTGTTGTTTTGTGCTTTCCACCACTGATGGAACGACTGTTTGGCGAATGTGGGTTTGCTGTGCCCTATGCCCCATGGGTTGAGGCGGCTATAGTGGGTCAACGCCTCGGGAACATAGTTGGCCAGCGGCGCAAACCGCAGGGCCGTGGTGTAGAGCGAGGGATTGTTGAACAGCATCTGCATGCCCTGCGACATCATCTTCTTCAGTTTGTCGGCCTTGCCGATGCTGTCGAGCTGTTGTCGCCAGAGGTAAACCTGCGACCCCGGGTTCACCTCGGCGGGGCACACCTTGTCGCAGCTCAGGCACAACGAACAGGCCGAGACATTGTCGCTGTAGGCCACGGGGTCTTTGAGCATGGCCAGGTTGATGCCGATGGGGCCGGGGATGAAATAGGTATAGCTGGCGCCGGTGGAGCGTCTGTACACGGGACAGGTGTTCATGCAGGCGCCACAGCGGATACATTTGAGTGTCTCCCAATGGTCTTCGTCACCCACGATGTTGCTGCGCCCATTGTCGAGCAGCACCACGTGCATCTCGCCGCCCGGTCTTGCCTGGCGGAAGTGCGAGGTGAAGGTAGTGGTGGGCTGCCCCGTGCCGCAACGGCACAGCAGTCGCTGGAAGACGGCCAGACTGCGGTAGTCGGGCACCAGCTTCTCGATGCCCATCGTCACGATGTGCAGCTTGGGCATCGAGGTTGTCATGTCGGCATTGCCCTCGTTGGTACACACCACGATGTCGCCGGTCTCGGCCACGCCGAAGTTGCAGCCCGTCAGTCCGGCCTCGGCCTGCAGAAACTCGTCGCGCAGGCTCTTGCGCGCACAATAAGTGAGGTAGGTGGGGTCGTAGTTGCCGGTCTCGTCGCTGATGCCCTTCTCCTCGAACATCTTACCCACCTCTTCGCGGGTGATGTGTATGGCCGGCATCACGATGTGGGCCGGGGCCTTGTGCATGAGTTGCAGGATGCGCTCGCCCAGGTCGCTCTCCACCACGTCGATGTCGCGTTCCTGAAGGTAGTCGTTGAGGCCACACTCCTCGGTGAGCATCGATTTCGACTTGACCATCTTGCGCACCTTGTGAGTCTCCAGGATGCCGTAGACAATCTCGTTCAGCTCATTGGCATCTTTGGCCCAGTGAACGATGACCCTTCGGCTTTCGAGCTGACTGGAGAACTGCTCCAGATAGTCGGCCAGATGGGTGATGGTGTGCCGCTTGATGTCTGAGGCATGATCTCGCAGGTCCTCCCATTCGGGCAGTTGCTCGTCTACGATATCGTGCTTGCTGCGCACCGACCAGAATGTCTGGTCGTGGCGGCTCACCTTCTCGCGGTCTTTCAGCACTTCGTGTGCTCTCTTTGAATGTATAGTGCTCATGTTGTATATTCAAATTTCTAAATTCAAGTATCGTCACAGTCCCTCAGCCAGGATCTCGGCCACATGCACAAACTTGATGGGCTTGCCCTCTTTCTTGGCGATGCCCGCCATGTGCATGAGGCACGACGAGTCGGGGCCGGTGACAAACTCTGCCCCCGTGGCCATGTGCCGCTCGATCTTGTCCTGTCCCATCCGGATGGACACATCGGGCTCCTCTACGGCAAACATTCCGCCGAACCCGCAACACTCGTCCTTGCGCTCAGGCTCCTTGACGGTGATGCCCTGCTTGAGTTTCAGCAGGTCGATGATCTTGTTGAACTCGGGAAGGTGTTGCTCAGAGGGTGAGGAGAGGCCGAGCTCACGCACGCCGTGACAGCTGTTGTGAACGCTCACCACATGGGGGAAACTGCCCGGCAGGTGCTGCACCTTCACAACGTCGTGCAGAAACTCCACGATGTCGACCGTCTTGGGCGAGGCCAGGCATGGGTGGTTGGTGCCCTTGAGCAGGCGTGGGTGGAACACACGGACGAAGGCTGCGCATGAAGCCGACGGGGCCACTACATAGTCGAAATCCTTGAACATGTCGTCGTATTTCTCAGCCAGCGGGGTAGACATCTGTTCAAAGCCCGCATTGGCCATGGGCTGTCCGCAGCAAGTTTGCTTCTCGGGATAGGCCACATCGAAGTTCAAGTGTTTAAGCAATTTGTATGTGGCAATGCCCACTTCGGGATAGAGGGCATCGACATAGCAGGGGATAAATAATCCTATATTCATAATGTTTTGTTACGTACACACGATGGTTTGTTGCAAAGTGTAGCACAAAAGTATATATATTTTTTAAAATAGTTGTTCATTTGAAGATATTTAACCTAATCTTTCTAAAATCCCCAAGCCGCCTGCCGGCACGCCGGCACAGTGCTCTGATGCATGCTGATGGCCCTTGTGGGGCTATGAAGACAGACAGCCGGGGCGATGCTTCGAGTTGAAGCAGGGGCTGCTTCGAGTAGAACCACAGGCTACTTCGAGTCGAACCAAGCGCTGCTTCGACTCGAAGCATCGGGCGTGGGCGGCGTGCCCGCGGTGTGGGAAGGCAAGAAAACGGACAAGTGGGGGCACCTTTTTACGATTGTTTTAGTATCTTTGCACCCAAACAATGATATGAGATGAAAGTATGTATCGCTGAGAAGCCTAGTGTAGCCCGCGACATAGCCCGTATTCTGGGGGCCAACACACAGAAAGACGGCTATATGGAGGGCAACGGCTACCAGGTGACGTGGACCTTCGGGCACCTCTGTGAGCTGAAGGAACCCAACGACTACCAGCAGAACTGGAAGTTCTGGACGCTGGCGGCACTGCCTATGGTGCCTGCCCGCTTCGGCATCCGACTTATTCCTGACCAGGGCATCGAGCGGCAGTTCAACACCATTGCGCGCCTGTACCGCGAAGCCGACGAGATCATCAACTGTGGTGATGCCGGACAGGAGGGTGAGCTCATACAACGCTGGGTGATGCAGCTGGCACAGGTCAAGTGTCCGGTCAAGCGACTCTGGATTTCGTCGATGACCGACGAGGCCATCAAGGAGGGATTTCAGAACCTCAAAGACCAGAAAGACTATGAGAGCCTTTACATGGCGGGCCTGAGCCGGGCCATCGGCGACTGGCTGCTCGGCATGAACTGCACGAGGCTCTATACCCTGCGCTATCGGCAGCAGAACGGACAGGTGTTCTCCATCGGCAGGGTGCAGACTCCCACCCTGGCCCTCATCGTGAACCGCGACAAAGAGATTGACAACTTCAAGCCGGAGCCTTACTGGGTGCTGTCGACCATCTATCGCGACACGCTCTTCACTGCGACCTCGGGGCGCTACATGTCGAGAGAGGAGGGCGAGAATGACTTCGCGCGCATCGAAGGCAAGCCCTTCGAGGTGACCGACGTGCAGAAGAAACAAGGCCGTGAGGCCCCCAAGTCGCTCTACGACCTTACCTCGTTGCAGGTGGACTGTAACCGTAAGTTTGGCTTTTCGGCCGACATGACGCTTAATCTCATCCAGGGATTGTACGAGAAGAAACTCACCACCTACCCGCGTGTAGACACGCAATATCTCTCCGACGACATCTACCCCAAGTGTCCGGGAATACTCAATGGGGTGAGCCAGATGACGGTAGCCGGACAGAAGCCTTACCTGCAGGTCATCAAAGACCTGGCAGCGCTGAGTCCTAAGTTGCCCAAGACCAAACGGGTGTTCGACAGTGCCAAGGTCACCGACCACCATGCCATTATCCCCACGGGGCAGACGCCGAGTGGGTTGACCGACTTTGAGCTCAAGGTCTACGACCTCATAGCACGCCGTTTTGTGGCGGCGTTCTATCCCGATTGTAAGTTTTCGACCACCACGGTGATGGGCAAGGTCGACGAGGTGGAGTTCAAGGTAACAGGAAAAGAGATTCTGGATCCAGGGTGGCGGGCCGTATATATCAAGGAAGAGCAGCGTGACGACGAAGAGGAGACGCGCAAAGACGACGAGGAGCGCACGTTGCCGACATTCGTCAAAGGCGAGTCGGGCCCCCACAAGCCCACCCTTACCGAGAAAATGACACAGGCGCCCCAACATTATACCGAGGCCTCGCTGTTGCGGGCCATGGAGACGGCGGGCAAGTTTGTAGACGATGAGGAGCTGCGTGCGGCCATGAAGGAGAATGGCATTGGGCGCCCTTCGTCAAGGGCCGGTATCATCGAGACCTTGTTCAAGCGTCACTATATCCGCAGGGAGCGCAAGAACCTGGTGGCCACGCCCACGGGCACGCAGCTCATCGACACCATACACGAACGTCTGCTCACCAGCTGTGAGCTGACGGGTATCTGGGAGAAGAAGCTGCGCGACATTGAGCATCATAAATACGACCCGGCACAGTTTGTCAGCGAGCTGAAGGAACAGGTAGCCAAAATCGTGTCGGATGTGATGCACGACAGCAGCAACCGGCATATTGATGGCGGCGAGCCTGTACCTGCGCCCACGGCATCGGGCCCCGACAAGGGCGATTCTGCCGCTAAGGCCAAGAAGCCGCGCAAGCCACGTGCCACCAAGGCAAAGACGGCTGCCAAGACCGAGGCAACGGCTGTTGCCGCTGTAGTCGAGGCAGGTCCTAAAGTGGGAGACGTGTGTCCCAAGTGTGGACAAGGACATATCATCAAGGGTAAGACGGCTTTCGGGTGCTCGCGTTGGCGCGAGGGCTGCGACTGGCGTCAGCCTTTCTAGCCACGGGGTGAGGCATACCTGCTTGTGTCAAACGTAGTATGCCTCGTTGCATCACCGTGCTTCAATGCGTTTCCAGCGTACCATGCACCGTCATGTCACTATACCAGCATGCGTTTCCAGCGTACCATGCCGCGGAGTGGCGTGATACGCTGGAAACGCATGCTATGTCTGTGGATGGGGACGGTCTACTCGGCCTCTTCTGCCGGTGCCGGGTCAGCCTTTGGGGGCATGGCGTCTCGCTTACGCTGCTTGGCTGCCTCCACCTTCTCTTTCAGCATCTGCATGTGGGCGAAGGCACGGCGACGGGTAGAGTTGATCTGATAGCGGTAGACCAGACAAGTGAGGATAAAATAGACGAATACCTGGATCCAGAGTGCCTGGTATTCTGTACGGATGTCGGGCAAGGTGGCACCCATGGACGAGATGCGAAGAAAACCGCGCACACCAAAGGTGGAGGGTACGAGATACGACACGCTCTGCCACACGCCGGGGATATTGGACTGGGGCCAGCTGACACCTGTCATGAAGAGGAAGGGCACGGAGGTGAAGACCACGAGAAGCATGACGTTCTCACGGTAGCGTACCATGCACGAGAGGGTCATGCCGAAGAAGATGCAGGCCAGGATGTAGGGTACCAGCAGGCCGATGAGCGTCTGGGCTGTGACCAGCGAGACGAAGCCGAAAAAGTGGGGTACGACAAGTGCCAGATAGGTGCCCATGACCATATAGAGCATGAAGTAGCACATCGACTTGCCCAGCACGATACGGAAGATGCCATTATAATGCTTGGATATGGGCACTAGGTCTTGGTAGCGGTTGTTCTCGCGGGCCGTGCCGGCTGCCAGTCCGATGCCGAGCAGGAGGGTCTGCTGCAGAATCACCATCAGCACCCCGGGTAAGATGGCGTTGCCATAACCGCCGGTGGTGTTGAAGATGGGCACTTCGTCGAAGTCGAGAGGCTGTGTGGTCACCTCGTCATCGCGGTTGGTGAAGCCGTTGCTTCGCTGGATCTGGATATGCGCATTCATCTCTGAAGAGACCGATTGGGCCGACATGTAGATGGCCTTATAGGTCAGCATCAAACTCATGTCGGTATAAACGCCAACGGTAGTCTGTTCGCCACGGAATAGTCGAGACTCGAAATCCTCTGGAAAATAAAGTGTACCATGTACCTGCTGCTTGCCGGTCAGCTCTTTGGCCTGGTCGATGGAACTGCAGTAGTAGGCCACCTTCACATTGGGAGAGGCATCGAAATGGCGGATAAACTCGCGCGAGGTAGCCGAGTGTGAGTGGTCTACGATGGCCACAGGCACATCGCGCACCACCTCGTTGTTGTAGATCCACGAGTAGAGCAGCGGATAGAGCAAAGGCACGAGGATGCAGAAAATAAGCACGCCCTCGTCTTTCACGGTGCTGCGCGTCTCCTTCAGCCAGATGTAGCAGGTGTCGGAGATGCCCTCTTTGATGCGATATAACAGACTGTCTTTTTGCATGGCTAGGGAATATAGACATAGACGAGCATGGCCCTTCTGATGTTAGTGGTCACAAAGGCGGGCAAGAGGGCGAAGATCACCAATGCCATGATGTTGAACCAGGCGTAGGTCAGCGGATAGCCGTTGAAGATGCCCATCTGATAAATCATATAATAATGTCGCATGGGCAGCAGTTGGGAGATGGCCTGGAGAATGCCGTCCATGGCAAACACGGGGAAGGTGGCACCACCGGCCGAGAAGCCTATCACCGACCAGAGAGAGCAGACCGACATCGACATGCGTAGCGAAGGCATCAGCCCAAAGGCAAAGACACCAAAGCCCTGACAGGCCAGCACTGTGAGCAGACCGAGCAAGAGCATAGGCACCATCCCGCCCGGATGGGGGAACCCGAGGTGGTAGAAGATGTAGAACTCGTAGCTGTACATCATCAGCAGGTACAGGAGCGTCAGGGGCAGCAACTTGCCGATGAGGGCGATGTGAATGTTGCCGCCGGCCATCTTGATCCACTGCCTGGATCGACGGAACTTCAGTTCGGTGCCTATAGAATAAGGTGTGAGCAGGAAGATGAAGATCATGAGCACGCCGGGAACCATCACCGTACTCAGATAGACGTTGTAGTTGGTCCACGGGTTGTTGATCATGTGCAGGTCGATGGTGATGGGCTGCAAGAACGTACGTATCTCATCGGGGGTCTTGCCCAGGGCCGAGAGCTTGTTGGCACCCACGGCGGCCGAGCCAAGAGAGGAAATGGTCTTGAGGTCGCGGTAGAGTAGGGAGCCGGCAACGAGTGTCACATTGCTGTAATAAAATGAGATCTTGGGTCGGTTGCCAGTCATCAGGCCACTGGTGGTCTCTTTGGGAATGAGCAGGAAGGCATAAATCTCGTTGCGCTGGATGGCCTCGCGCGCAGCGTTCATGTTGGGATAATGGGCAACGACATGGGTGGTCTGGAAGGCGTCGAGCTTCCGCACCATGGCGCGGGTGGTGGCGGTGTTGTCTTGGTCGACAACGCCAACGGGCATCTCCACAGGCTGACCGTCATTCATCAGCGTGGTGAAGAAGAGGGTGATGACAATGGGAAAAACAATGGTACAAAAACCATAGATGGGGTTTTTGCGCATGATGCTCAGCTCCCGCAAAGAGATATGCAGGATGCTGACAACCACACCGGTGATATCCGACTTGTGGCTTCTGAGGCTATTGGTGTTCTTTTCCTTGTCCAAAACCGTGATGACTGACTATTCTTTGACTACCAATGACATGCCTGGGCGCAAGCCATCAAACTTGTCGGTAAAACGAGCCTTCACCTCGAAGGTCTTGAGGTCGTACTGCCCAATGCTCTTGGTGGCTTTCCATACGGCGTAGGCTCCTTCGTCCTTGATGTAGTAGACCTTCATCTTCACATTCTTGTTGAAGGCCGGCGAGAAGGCTGTGAAGGTGTCGCCTACTTTCAGACCATTCAGTTGGTCTTCGCGCACGTTGAAGGTTCCCCACATATCGCTCATGATGGAGATGCTCATGATGGGGGAGCCCATGCCCACAAGCTCGCCCACCTTGGGATAGATGGAACTCACTTCTCCCTCTACGGCAGATACTTGCACGGTTTCCTTGAGCAATGACTTCACCACGTCTACCGCGCCCTGGGCGGCCTGTGCATTTTTGCGGGCAGCCTCTTTCTCTTGGCTGCGGGCGCCGCTGCGGGCCAGGTCGTACTGACTCTGCATGACCTCGACCTGGGCTTCGGCCACCTTATAGGACGCAAAGGCCTCGTCGCGCTTCTGTGCGCTCATCACCCCTTCATTAAAGAGGTTCTGAATGCGGGTGTAGCTCTTCTTGGCAATCTCGGCTGCGGCCTTGGCCTGCTGCAGCATCTGGTAGGCACTCTGGATCTGCTCCTTGCGTGCACCTTCCTCGGTGAGGCTGCTGATGGCCTGTGTGGCACCTTCGGCGGCCTCGGCCACACGCTGCTGAGCGTTGGCTTCGGGAATCTCGAGGATGGCCAGGGTGTCGCCCACGTGAACATAGTCGCCCTCCTTCACCCTGATCTCTACAACCCTGCTCGGGAGCTTGCAACTCACGCGGAACTCTGAAACTTCAACCTCGCCCTGTATGGTCTCGTCAGTCTTACCCAGTGTGAAGAATCCGATGATGGCCACGATGGCAATGGCGGTGGCTAATCCCAGGACGGCCAGCAGAATGTTGTTATGTTGTGTTTTAGCTGACATGATATAGCTGTTGTTTTAATGTTACTGTTGTTGATGTCTTTTATTTGAGAATGCCGAGGGCCTTCTCCAGGTTTACCTGGCTGAGCCTTACATCGACCTCGGCATCGATTTTCTGGCTTTGGGCTTGCTGCCAAGCGGTCTGTGCCTCCATGACCTCGGTGGTCTGGAATATGCCTTCGCGGAATCCTACCTGTGCGCACCGCAGGTTTTCTTCGGCACTTTTGATGTTCTTCTCGGCCATGAGAAGCCGTTTGTGGGCCTCGCGAACCTTGTAGCGACCTTGGGCTATCTGCAGGTTGATTTTCTCGCGTGCGTCAGCCAGCTCCATCTGCGCCATGCTTGTCGCTGCTTTGGAAGCACGCACTTTGTAGGTGCCCTCAAACCAAGTCCACACAGGCACCTGCACCATCACACCAACGTTCCATACGCCGGAGAATTTCTTCTGGAAGCCGTTGAACATATTGGGATTGGAGATCATGTAACCACCGGTCAGGGCTACATGAGGCAGATATTCCGCGCGCACGATTTTGGTGGCTTGCTCGCTGATGCCGACGGCATTCTGGAGCATGCGCACCTCTGGTCGCGGTGATAATGTGGAGTCGGGAGTGTATTGGGTGGCATCGGTGTAGGGGGTGGCCAGTTGACTGTTGTCCTCGTCGGCCAGCACAATGTCTTGGTCCATAGGCAGGCCGCAAAGCTGGCATAGGAGCATCTTGGCCAGCGACAGTCCGTCTTCTACTTGGGTGATCTGCATCTCGGCCTCGTTGACCTTTACATCTACTTTCAGTCCGTCGGCACGTGTAGCCACACCCTCCCTGATCATCTTCTGCACATCGTCATCCAGTTTTTTCACAAGGTCACGATAGCTGTTGGCCAAGTGTTGCTTTTGCTTGAGCGATACCACCGTCCAATAGGCCTGGTCGATGGAATAGAGGGTGTTCTGGGTTTTCTGACTGACGTCGTTGTCGGCCATGTTCTCGAAGATATCGGCCATGCGGTTGGCGGCCTGGATGGCACCGCCCATGAAGATGGGTTGGCGAAGCATTACGGCACCGCCGAAGATGTTGCGGGTGTCGGTACGCAAGGCCTTGACGATTTCTTCGCCAAGCGAGTTGCCCAGATTGCCAATATACTGGGCCATTGGGCCGCTGCCCACCTGCTGCATCATCGAGCCGATTTGCTGTGCCTGCTGGGCGCTGATGGCTCCTTGCTGGACGAGGCTGCCGATCTGATTGTTGAGCACTGTGCCCAAATCGGAGCCCAACTGTTGCAGACCGTTGGTGCCAAGGTTGCCCAACGCTGCTTTCTGGCTGTTGCTCAAGAGACTGATTTCACGGCTCATGTGCTCGAAGCCGGCTACGGCATCGACCTTGGGCAGATATTTGGTGCGGGCGGCCTTGCGGACGTTCAATGCCACGTCTTTGCTCAGTCGGGCCACATTAATCTGCTTGTTGTTGCGTAAGGCCAATGCCCTGCAACTGTCGAGCGTCAGCACACGCTGGGCTGGACAGGCTGTGACAGCGCCCAGCAACAAGACAAAGCATACTACCTTTCTCATACTGATGGGGTGTTATTCTTATTCAAAAGTGAAACTCTTGCTTCCAATCATATTGCCGTCGGCAAAGATGCTCACGCGGTAGGTGCCGCTCTGGAGGGCCTGGTTGATGGGGCAGAAGAGGGTCAGGGGAGTCTCATTTCCGCCATATTCCACAGCCTTCTTCATCGAGCAGTCCAGACTCTTGTTCTCGTAAGAAAACGTTCCGGCATTGCCAAGCAGGGCTCCTGTAGGCGTGTTAAGACGCACGTAGACGGTCTTCATGCCACTCTGTGCGGTAACATTCTTAGCGAGTGAGAAATTGAGTTGGAAGTTCTTGGCTTTCTTGGTCTTGGTGGTCGACTTGCCACGCTTGTCCAAGGCCAACAGATTGATGCTGATGGCATCGAGCTGGGCTGCAATAGCCACTTTCTGAGAAAGGCTCTGCTTCTCGGTGTTCAGTCCCTCTATCTGTTTGCTCGCCTCTTCGTATTGTCCCTTGATGCGTGTGTTTTCAGCCGTGAGGTTTTGGTTCAGCCGGTTCAGCGAGTCGATTTCGATGACATAGCTGCGCAACACGGCGCGCACCGTAGCCAGTTCCTTTTTCAGTCGGGCAATCTCGCGGGCATCGGTGCTCTTGGTCTCTTTCAGTTCCTGCAAAAGGCGTTGGGTGCGCTCCTGCTCCTGGGTGAGCTGTGCCACAATGGAGTCGTTATTGATCTGGGTCTTCATCTCGCTGTACTGGTTGGCAAACTGCTGGTATTCGTTTTCCATTTCTTTCTTGTCCAGCTCTGCCAGTTGAACCATGTCTTGATTGGCTTTTTTCTGCCTATCCAGGTTGATGTAGAGCCAAGTCATGCCTCCTGCCAACAGGAGAATCACCAAAATGAGGGGGATGAGAAGTTTCTTGTTCATAGTGATCACATCTTTACCGATACTTGGCTAAGTGCCAAGTGATACTGATTCCATTCAATTAACTTTATGCCTTGCAAATTTATATGATTTATCTTAAATGGCAAAACAAAATATTCGCTCAAACCTATTTTATATTAAAAATTAATATTTTTGAGGAAAATTAGAACATTATTATTTTAAAAATGCTTACCTTTACCTATATATATTTTTAAGCGAATGCAAATGAAGTATTGTTTGATAGTGATGGCTGCATGGCTGTTGCAGCTGCCGGTTTTCGGGCAGACGGATTCGTTGAGGGTGAAGACCGACTCTTCGGATTGTAGATCCCAGGTTCTTTTACAAACGACCAAGGGCGACATCGTCGTAGAACTTTATAATGAGACGCCCCGGCATCGTGATAATTTTATCAAAGTGGTGAAGTCGGGCTATTATGACGGTATCCTGTGGCACAGGGTCATTGCCGATTTCATGATCCAGACCGGCGACTCTACCACACGGCATGCCAAGCCTGGAAGGGAGGTGGGTGACTATGACCTCGACTATACTTTGGCGCCGGAGATTGTGTTTCCCAAGTATTTCCACAAACGTGGTGCGCTGGCCGCTGCACGTGAGGGCGACAAGGTCAACCCAGAGCGTAGGTCGTCGGCGGCACAGTTTTACATTGTCTATGGCTATACCTTCGGGCCCAAGGGGTTGGACAAGGTACAGGCACGGCTCGATTCGACCACCCGGGGGCAGGTGCAACTCACTCCTGAGATTCGCCAGCATTACATGGAACGTGGAGGGACACCCCATCTGGATGGGCAATATACGGTGTTTGGCGAAGTGGTCAAAGGAATGGATGTCGTGCGTGACATCGATTTTGTGGCTACCGACGACCACGACCGACCCACTGATGATGTGCGCATTGTGAAGGCCGTGGTCATCGAATAACTAGTTACCAAACTTGCAGGGTAGCGACAGCAGTTGATACATCAGTGTGCGGGCCATTCGCTCATGTCCCGCGTCGTTGGGGTGAAGCAAGTCTTTGTCGGTGTGAAAATAGGTGGTGCCGTTGACCAGTGGATAAAGGCCGGATGTGGCATTGAGGTCGACAACGGGCACACTCCAGATGTTGCCGGCCTCTTTGACGCTCTCCACATATGCGTCGAGATATTCGCCGCAGAGGTTTTGTACACGTTCGTCGGGCTGGACATTTTTGTCGTTGGCATCAAAGAGCGCGCGGTGGAGTGGGGTGAGCAGCACAATCTGTTTGTCAGTGAACATCTCCTTCAACAGTTTCATGGCGATGTTGATGCGTCCGCGATAGGTGGCAGGGTCGAGGCTTATGGTACGATATCTCCGACTTACGAGCTTCTTGGGCTTGCCAACGGCAGCATATACCATGGTGTCGCGTTCCTCATACCATTGTCCTATCCTTACACCGTGGTTGTAATCGTTGGTGCCTACCAGAATGATGATGGCATCGAAGTTGTTGCCATGCTCGAGTTTCAGCTTCTGTGCCTGGTTGGGGATGTCATTCCACTGACGTCCGCTGATGCCATATACAAATGGTGTGATGTGGAGATAGCTTTCCAGGAATCCCCAGTATTTTTTCTTGGAGCCACTGTTTCTAGGGTCGGTCAGCGAGTCGCCGAGATAGGCAACCCTGGCACCATACCATGGGTGGGGCCATGTGGGGACGCCAGGGCTGACGGGCGCAAGGGCAGCGGATTGTGCATGGATGGTTGACGACAGCATCAAGGCTGTGGTCAAAAAAAGTAGTTTGCGTTTGAGTGTCATATCGTTTTGTTGGTTTTAGGAGGGTTCTGTTAATTAGCACTTTCAGATTTCGGCGGTAATCAATAGAACCCACTTTTGTGGTTTCAGACAACCCGGCAAAGGAGCTGGTGTATGCTTGAGATCAATTTCGTATTGTTGTTTTCTGATGCAAAGTGAAAAGTTTACTTTTGATAATGGTCCATGAATCGGAGGCGGGTAGAATTTGCGATTCTTACAAGGGTAAGCATGATGGGCACTTCGGTGAGTACGCCAACAGTAGTAGCTAGTGCGGCACCACTCTGTAAACCAAAAAGACTTATGGCAACTGCTACCGCCAACTCAAAGAAATTGCTAGCACCGATCATACCTGCAGGAGCTGCCACTTCATGGGGTAAACGCCATAGGAAAGACCATCCGTAGGCAAATGCAAAGATGATGAATGTTTGCAGGGTGAGGGGCACGGCAATAAGAATAATATGAAGGGGATTGTTGAGAATGGTCTGGCCTTGGAAAGAAAATAAGATGATCAAGGTGAGCAATAGGCCGATGGTGGTGAGTTTGTCAAACTTGTGAATGAAGACACGCTCGAAATATTCCTGTCCCTTCCTTGCAATGACCGACCGACGTGTGACAATGCCTGCCAATAAGGGTAGGACGACGAACAGCACTACAGATAGCAATAGTGTGAAATATGGGATTTCTACACCACCGATACCAAGAAGAAACGCTACAATAGGTGCGAAGGCTACAAGGATAATTAAGTCGTTTACTGCCACCTGTACCAGGGTGTAAGAGGCGTTGCCATTGGATAGATAACTCCAGACGAATACCATTGCCGTGCATGGGGCGGCACCCAAAAACACAGTGCCTGCAAGATATTCGTGGGCAAGTGTTTCTGGGATGAACGGCTCGAATACAACCATGAGAAATACCCATGCTATTCCAAACATGGTAAACGGCTTGATGAGCCAGTTGGTGACACAGGTTACAATTAATCCTTTGGGATGGCGGGCTACCTGACGAATGCTGTGGAAGTCTACCTTCATCATCATGGGGTAGATCATCAGCCAGATGAGAGAAGCCACTGGTATGCTGACATGTTCAAATTCCAATTGACTCAAGCCTTGAGGCACATGAGGTATCAGTTTGCCGATGGCAATGCCAGCAGCGATACATAGGAGTACCCATAAGGTGAGATACCGGTCAAAAAAACTTATTTTTTTCTTTTCCATCCTTTATTTTCCTTTCCATCCGAGAAGCACTAGGTTTCCGTCGGAGATATGATTTGCGGCCTCAATCCAATGTGATTCATCTTGACGGCGGGCCAGGAGAAGACTGTTTTGCGTGTCGTTAAGCGACAGACATTGGTTTACTACCCACCATTTCTGCTGAATACCGGCCCTACGGAGGTCGCCCTGCAAGCGTTCTGCCTCATACAGGGGAGTGGGCTCGGGCAATGTCACAATGATGACTTCGGTTTGCCGACTGTCTCGCAGGCGAGGGAGTAGCTGTCTCACCGACTGTGGGGTGTCACCTGCAGAGTGCTCGATTTGCTTGTCGTAACTCTGGGTGGAGTCGAGCAAGAGCAGGGCATGGCCTGTGGGAGCTGTGTCGATGACGATGGTCTGGCTGTCGGCGCGGGCCACGATGTCGGCAAAAGCCCTGAAGACAGCAATCTCTTGTGTGCATGGCGACCGCAGGTCTTCATCGATATAGGAGAGGTCGGCAACGCCGGCCTCGATGGCCTTGCGCCTCACCTCGGCTTGATATTCCTCCAGAACCTGCTGCTCGTCGATATGGGCCGTTGTGATGCCTTCAAGGCCGGCAAGACGATAGTCTAGGTGGTTGGCAGGGTCGGTGGTGGTGAGCAGCACGTCAGCGCCTCGTTTCTTTAGGCCTATCGCAATGTCGGTGGCCAGTGTGGTTTTGCCGACACCACCCTTGCCCATGGTGAAAATGACGCGTTTGCCCTGTTGGTAGAGTTGGTCAATCAGTTCTTCGAGGGTGGTGTAGGGGGGCAGAGAAGTAGGTGCTTCGATGCTAGTGCCACCGCTGTAGGTCAACAGTTTTTTGAGGTTGTTAAGGTTATCAATGTGATAAGGACGAAGCGGCACGGCGTAGGTGGGCAGGGCTGACAATTCGTGTGGAAGGCGACGGAGGGCCTCTTGCTGGAGTTCGTACATCTCGGAGGCCAGTGGGTCGCACTCGTCTTTCTGCTCGATGATGCCATTGACTACCAAGGCTTGGTTACTGATTCCAAGTTGCTGGAGCTCATGCGACGAGCGGGCGGCTTCTCGCAGCGGCGACTGGTCTGGGCGGGAGACGAGCACCAGTACGGTCTTCTGTGGGTCGGCCAATGTCTCAACAGCCTGACGGTAGATGTCCTTACGCTGTTCCAGACCCGACAATTGTCCTAGGCATGAGGCCCCGTGCTTGCTGGTCTTGATGAAACTGTTCCATGCTGTTGGCAGTTGTAGCATACGGAGTGTGTGCCCGGTGGGAGCAGTATCGAAGATGATATAATCGTATTTGTCGTAGACGCTTTGTCCGGAGAGGAAGTCGGAAAACTGGTTGAAGGCTGCAATCTCGACAGTACACGAACCCGAAAGTTGTTCCTCCATATTCTCAATGGCTGAGGCTGGCAACAGTCCCCTGTAAGGGCCTACTACGCTCTCCTTATATTCCTCTGCGGCCTTGATGGGGTCGAGGTTTACTACGGTGAGCCCGGGAACCTCGGTAATGGTGGTGCCATGTTGCGAGATGTCACGTTGGAATACATCTTGTAGATTGCTGGCTGGGTCGGTGGAAATCAGTAGCACGGTTTTGCCGGTGTGGGCCAAAGCAATGGCTGTGGCACTGGCGATGCTGGTTTTGCCCACCCCACCTTTGCCGGTAAAGAAGATATACTTCTGTCCGGCAATGTTTGTTATACTATAGTTCTTCATAGAAAACTGTAGTTAACAGCAGTCGCCCTGCAAACGGTCTGGCCCGCAGCAGCATGATGTCGAGGTTTCGCCTTTGTTGTCGCTATCGGATAGCTCCTTGCTACTGCAGTTGCTGTCACCAGACGTGTCACAACAAGGTTGCTGAGTGGGTAGGGGAATGTACCTTAGGTCTCTGCCGGTCCATTCACTCATCTGTGCCGTAGTGGGATAGCCTCCTTTTACGGCTACCTCACCATCGACAAGAGTGACAGGCAACACGTCGGCACCCTCGGCGCGCAAGAGCTGGTTAACCGTCGTGTTTTGGATGAACGCTTGTGGCTCAGAGCTTAGGTTGTGTCTCGTAACATGGATGCCCATCTTTTTCAAAGCTTCTATGATGGTTGCGATTCTCAGTAGTTCTTTGTTTACGCTGGGACCGCAGACGCCTGTGGAGCAGCACATGGCTGGGTCGAAAATTTCTATGGTCTTCATATTCTATAATTAATATTGTTGATAACTATTTTGATGAGTCAGACCGGCAAGGACGAAGATTTGTTGTCGGTGGCTACTCTGTTTTTGAGAGGTTCAACATCTTGCGCACTTCTGATTCGGTGGGTACTTTGCCGTTCATCTTTACTACACCGTCCACAACGATGGCAGGTAAAGACAGGATGTTGTAATCGAAAATCTTCACGACATCTGTTTCAAACCTTAACGTAGCATCCCGACCTGATTCGGTCACTACTTGGCTCACCTTGTCGAAAGTCTTCTGGCAACGGGCACATATAGATCCTAGAATAATGATTTCCATTGGCGTGATGGTGGAAGTTAAATTACCTATTGTCT